>WTGF01000012.1 GCA_011525385.1 Chloroflexota bacterium
CGGGTTCACAGTGCCTTAGGCTACCTGACGCCGGCAGAATACGAGGCGCAGTGGTGAGTCGCCCGATACTCATTCAGTTTCTACTCGTCGGGCGATCTATCGGATTGCTCCCTACCGCTTGTCAGGTGGTTGTTGTTCTTTAATTTCAACTAACTTTGATACACTACCCAGTTAAGCAACCAGCGATTGAATAAGAGGATGGACAGCCATGAAAGCACTCATTTGGGAAGCGGCGCGAACGATGTCAATGCGCGAAGAAAAACGACCGGAAGCGCCGGCGGATGAAATCCTGGTGAAGGTGGATTACGTCGGCATCTGCGGATCAGAATTGAGCGGTTACCTGGGCCACAATGCGCTGCGCGTGCCGCCCCTGATCATGGGGCACGAATTCGCCGGCGAGATTGTGGCGACCGGTCCGATGGTAGCGACCTTGCGCCCGGATCTGAAAGTGGGGGATCTGGTGACGGTCAATCCGCTCTGGTACTGCGGTGAGTGCCGGCAATGCATCGCCGGTTTCACCCAGCTCTGCGGCAATCGTCGGCTCTTGGGCGCGCATCGCCCCGGCGCCTTCGCGGAGTATATCAGCCTGCCGGCAAAACTTGCCTTGACCTTGCCGGAGGGCATGGACAGCCGCATCGGATCGCTGACCGAGCCAGTAGGCTGTGCCGTTCGCATCGCCGAACTGGCTGGCGACGTAACCGGCTCGGATTGTCTGATCATCGGCGCGGGACCGATCGGCTTGCTCTCCTTGCAGATGCTCAAGCTGCGCGGCGCCGCGCGCGTCTTCATCGCCGAAATCGATGGGGCGCGCCTGGCCATGGGCGCGGACCTGGGCGGCATCGCCATCCAGCCCAAAGAGACAGATACGGTGGGTACTGTCTTGGACGCGACGGGCGGCGACGGCGTGGCGGTCTCGGTGGATGCGGTGGGCAGCGCCTTGACGCGCGAGCAGTGCGTCTCGGCGACGCGGCCAACGGGCGCGCTGGTCCTCAGCGGCTTGCACGAGGAGAGCAGCGTCATGCCGGTGGCGAATATGATCCGCCGCGAGATCCGCGCCCTCGGCTCCTTCGCCTACACCACCGCCAACTTCGCTGCCGCGCTGGAACTGCTGGGCCAGGGCGCGATCCGTCTGGATCCCTGGATCGTCGAAGCGCCGCTGGCCGAGGGCGGCAAGTGGTTTGAGCGCTTGATTGATGCGCCGGGCGATGTCTCGAAAGTTCTTCTGGCGCCCGGTATGTAAATCGTCTTTTCAGTGTTTCCGGAAAAGCGATGCGGCTGATATTCCCGTATGGAAATGGGTTACAATGAAGTAAACAGGTCGTGAGGTTGAGGAAGATGAACCGGTCGACAATTGAATTGGAGATACCTGAAGATGTTTTCGAGCAAGCGAGCGACATCGCGCGCTGTGGCAATCGCTCGGTCGAATCCGTATTGCTGGATGGGCTATCAATACTATTCGGTTCCGCTTCGGATGTGGAAGTCTCTCCCAACTCGCTAGTCGATTTCAGTGATGCGCAGTTATGGGAGGTCGTTCACCGCCGGTTATCATGGACGCAAGATTCTCGACTGCGAACCCTGACGGCGCTTGGCAAAGAGGGGAGAATAACGGAGCAGGAAAGACAGGAATTGGAACACCTTGTGGCTGTGGTTGATCGTCAAATGCTGTTGCGGACAAAAGCGCTGGTATTGATGAAGCAGCGTGGACATGACATTGAGGCATACCTGGAACTCGGAGTGTAGCGCATGGCATTTATCCCCTACTGAATACGACAGCAAGTTGTAAAACGAGCGCGAAAACGCTGCGAATACTGCCAAACACAGCAGATCGTGGTGGTATCAATGGAAATCGACCATATCCTGCCCGAGTCGGCCGGCGGTGCGACGACGCTCGATAACCTTTGTCTGGCTTGCGTCGGCTGCAATACGTTCAAATACAACTTTCAAACAGGAATAGATCCCGCGACAGACAAAGAATCGGCTCTGTTCAATCCAAGAACGCAAAGTTGGTCCGATCACTTCAACTGGAGTAATGATGCCACATTAGTCGTCGGATTAACTGCAACTGGTCGCGCAACTGTAGAACGATTGCGATTGAACCGGCGTGATATCCTTGCATCCAGACAGTTGTGGGTTGCGGCTGGTTGGCATCCGCCGATTGCATCCAGTTGACCCACGAGAACTGTTCGTAGAGCCAGGCCCCTACGCTCACACATCCTGCTTCTGCGGCAGCATCACGATGTCGCGTATCGTCACATGCCGCGGACGTGTCAGCATGAAAACCGCAGCCTCCGCGACATCTTCCACTTTCAGGTAATCACGCTCAACCCGCGTCAAGCGCTCGATCTCGTCGGGATCGCTCAGCCCCCACAATTCGTTGGCGACCCGGCCCGGACCCAGGGACATGACACGGATGCCATCCGCAGCCAGTTGACGCCGGGTGGTATGCACGATGGTTTGGATCGCGTGTTTGGAAGCGCCGTAGACCGGCCCCAGGTGC
This sequence comes from Chloroflexota bacterium, assembly GCA_011525385.1. GTDB lineage: Bacteria > Chloroflexota > Anaerolineae > Aggregatilineales > Phototrophicaceae > UBA6055. The sequence continues at coordinate 2,498 of WTGF01000012.1, forward strand.
AGTTCCTCGTGACCGGCGATCGAGCTTGTCACCAGGATATCGCCCGCGCCCTGCGCTTTCATGGCCGGGATGACAGCATGCATGCAACGCATGACGCCATCGACGTTCACCTTGAGCAAATTCGTATAGGCCTCCGGATCGCCGCCGGCGTAGTCCCCCATGATGAAAACGCCTGCGTTGGCGAAAAGCACATCGATCCGACCAAAGCGCTCCAGCGTACGCTCGACCATCTGCGCGATATCCGACGGGATCGTCATGTCCGCGCGAATCGCCAGCGCCTCGCCATCGATTTCTGTGACGAGCTGCTCCAGCTTGTCGACCGACCGCGCGGCGATCACCAGCCGACAGCCATGTTCGGAAAACAGGCGCGCGCTTGCCGCGCCGATGCCCGAGCTTGCCCCGGTGACGATGACCACTTTGCCTGTTAGCGATTCAGCCATTTTGCCAGCGCCTGTCTGCTAAAAAAACTAGCTATGTCAAGGGGATTGTATTAAACTAAAGTTTAGGAGAATTCGCAATGAATTTCAAAGATTCCATCGCTGACAGCTCTGAACGAAGCCCGGCGTTTTGGTTGGGCAAAGTGCATCAAGGTGATTGCATTGAACTGATGGATCAAATGCCCGCGGAGTCTGTTGACCTCATCGTAACCAGCCCGCCTTACAATATCAAAAATAGCACGGGAAACGGTCTCAAGAATGGTAGCGGGGGCAAGTGGCCCCAAGCCGAACTCATCAAAGGTTATGCCGGTCACGATGATGCCATGCCCCATGAAGCCTATGTCGACTGGCAAAGGAACTGTCTTCAAGCGATGATGCGAATTCTAAGCGAAGACGGCGCCATCTTTTACAACCACAAATGGCGCGTGCAAGGCGGTTTGCTGCAAGATCGAGCGGATATCGTAGAGGGTTTTCCGGTACGCCAGATTATCATCTGGCAGCGAAATGGCGGCATTAACTTCAATCCTGGATATTTCTTGCCAACATACGAAGTGATTTATCTGATTGCCAAGCCGGAATTCAGGCTGGCGCCAAAAGCTAATGCGCAAGGCGACGTCTGGCGCATTCAGCAAGAGATGAATAATCCCCATCCCGCGCCATTCCCCTTGGCTCTCGCGGAAAAATGTGTAGAGTCGACTACGGCAAATGTCGTACTCGATCCTTTCATAGGTTCGGGGACAACCGCTATCGCGGCCAAACTAGCTGGGCGAAATTGGATCGGCATCGACAATAGCCACGCTTACTGTGAACTCGCTCGGCAACGGATCAAGGACATCGACAAGATGCTCCTATGACTGAATTCCCGAAAGAGCCCCCACGCAACAGAGACCAACTCTTCAATCGAATCCGCGCTGCCATTGATCACGGCCCATACCACATGCCGGAAGGGTCTCGTTATCAAGGCAGCGGGGCGCCGGGCATGTTTCTGGAGGACTTACTCGGGCTTAAAGCAGGTTCAATGGATATCCCGGACGCCCTTGGCTGGGAGATGAAGTGGTTCAGCGACCGAACAAGTCTCATTACGCTCTTCCACAAAGAAGCCAATGGTCCGACAAACGCCATGCGAAAAATGGTTCGCGAATACGGCTGGCTCGACGGCAGGGGGCGACTTAGTTTTCGTCATACGGTTAGGGGCGAATCACAATTGTTCAGAGTGAAGGCGGATGACAGTACTCGACGGCTAACAGTCAGCCCCAGAAAGCGCAAGGGAACAGCGCCTTACTGGTCTTACGATGAACTCATTGCCGCGGCTGGAAGCAAGTTGCGACGTCTGATATTGGTTAAAGGCGAGAGGAAAGTGCGAACGGTCCGCTTGCTCTATGCCGAAGCCTATGAAACTTTTCACCTGGCTGACTTCGTGCAGGAAGTCTTGCGGGGCGCGATTGCTATCGACTTTGACTGTCGTGAGGCAAAACCGGGAAGTGTTGGACTGCGAAATCATGGTACTAAGTTCCGTGTATCGCCTCTGGCTATCTGCCGCCTGTACCTAAAAAAGGAAAGAATGTAAGGACAGATCTTTATTGCAGAAAATTGTCCCCTCAAACATTCACCTGATTCTGCGGCAAGATCACCAGATCGCGGATCGTGACGTGCGCCGGCCTCGTTAACATAAAGACCAGCGCATCGGCGCAATCTTCCGAAGTCAAATAGCTCCGCTCGCCCTCCGCAACGCGCTTGATCTCACCGGCGTCATGGAAGCCCCAAAGCGCATTGGCCACCGCGCCGGGCGCCAGTGACATCACACGGATGCCGTCGCCGGCCACTTGTCGCCGCACAGTATGCACGAAGGTTTGCACCGCGTGTTTGCTCGCGCTGTAGATCGGCTCCCAATGCACGTCAATAAAGCCGGAAATGGAGCTGGTGACGACAATATCGCCGCCGCCACCCGCTTTCATGCCCGGGATAACGGCGTGGGCGCAACGCAATACGGCGTCAACGTTGATGGTCAACAACTCCGAAAATGACTCGGGATCGCCATCGGCGAATTCGCCCGGGATATAGATGCCGGCATTGGCGAACATGACATCCACCGTGCCGAATTGATCCAGCGTCCGCTCGACCATGTGGCTGATATCGGCGGGCGCGGTCATATCGGCGCGCACGACCAGGCATTCGGTCGGCAGATCGGCCGCAAGCGCCTCCAGCTTGTCGACGGAACGCGCGGCCAGCGCCAGCCTGCAGCCCGCTTGGGCGAGAGCGCGCGCGCAAGCCTCGCCAATGCCGGAACTGGCGCCGGTTATGATGACTACTTTGCCCTTAAGCGTTTTGCTCATATGAAATCCTTTGTCTTCAAGCACTTGCCAAGCAGCGGCATCCCAGATCAGACCCCCGCGTGCCGGGGAAGAATAACCAGGTCGCGTATGGTGACATGCGGCGGGCGCGAAAGCATAAAGAACAAGGCTTCAGCGCAATCTTCCGAGGTCAGATAGACCTGGTCGTCCTCCGAGGCGCGTCGGATCTCTTCGGCATCGTGGTAGTTCAACATGGGATTGGCGATGGCGCCCGGCGCCAGTGACATCACGCGGATGCCATCCGGCGCCAATTGTCGGCGCACGGTATGTACAAAAGTCTGAACCGCGTTTTTGCTCGCGCTATAAATCGGTTGACTGTGAATATCATGATGACCGGCGACGGAACTGGTGACGATGATATCGCCGCTCCCTTGCTTCTTCATCTGCGGGATGACGGCATGAGCGCAGCGCAGAACCGCATCAACGTTGATAGTGAACAATTCCCAGAAGGCGTCGGGATCGCCATCGGCGAATTCTCCGGTGATGAGGACGCCGGCATTGGCCAGCATGATGTCGATACGGCCGAATCGGTCCAGGGTCCGCTCGACCATGGCTGTGATATCTCCCGGCGCGGTCATATCGGCGCGCACGACCAGGCAGTCAGTCCCTAGCTCGGCGGCCAACGCATCCAGCTTGTCGACGGAACGCGCTGCCAGCGCGAGCTTGCAACCCTGTTGAGATAGCAGCCGCGCGGCCGCTTCCCCGATGCCGGAACTGGCGCCGGTGATGATGACGACTTTCCCTGATAGCGAATTTCCCATTTTCAATCCTCAGTAGAACCAAGTTAGTCGTGCGAATTCCGCGGGACATTCCAACTTCAACTTCGAGTCACCCTTCCCTGATGATTCGGAATTCTGCCCCCCGTTGAGCGGGGGGACTGAGGGGGGAACAGGGCCGGGGATGGGGTAGAAATTCGGCGTTTCCAAGTTTCTCATCACTTTCGTGGTCCTACATCTGCTTGTGAACGATACATGATTTGCGCGCCTTTTCCCTACACACGGTCGATTTGCGGCAGCATGACCAGGTCGCGGACGGTGACATGCGGCGGCCGACTTAGCATGAATAATATAGCCTCCGCGCAATCATCGGAACTTAGATAATCACGATCTACCTCGGTCACGCGCCGGATATCTTCCGGGTCGCGCAAACCTTGCATGGGATTGGCTACTGGGCCCGGCGCCAGCGACATGACGCGGATGCCCGCGGGCGCCAACTGTCGGCGCAGCGTATGTACGATGGTCTGCACGGCGTTTTTACTGGCGCTGTAGACCGGCTCTCCGTGCAGATCATGATGCCCCGAAACGGAACTGGTCACGATGATATCGCCACCCCCGCGCGCTTTCATGCCCGGAATGACGGCATAGGCGCAGCGCAAGACAGCATCGACATTGATCTTGAGCAAAGCTGAGAAGTCATCGAGATCGCCATCGGCGAATTGCCCCTGAATCCAGACCCCCGCGTTGGCCAGCATGATATCGACGCGGCCGAATTGATCGAGTGTCCGCTCGACCATGTTCGAAATATCGGCTGGCTGGCTCATGTCCGCGCTTACGGCCAGGCACTCAACTGGAAGCTCAGCCGCCAGCGCTTCCAGTTTCTCATAGGAGCGCGCGGCCAGCGCAAGCTTGCAGCCCTGCCGCGCCAGGGCGCGAGCCGTCGCCTCGCCAATGCCGGAACTGGCGCCGGTGATGATGGCGACTTTTCCCCTGACTGATTGCTTCATACATCTGCTCCTGGCCATACGCGCCGGCAACCGGCGGTCAGAGTCTACGCGACCTGCCTAGTCGCCCCTGCGAGCCTTGTTCTCTAATCGATTCCGGTGATCCAAATCGACGTAAGAACGTGTCCGACAGCAGGATAACAACGCCCTTTGGCGACCCAAATCACAGCAAACGAACGAGCTATGTAGGGGCGACTCTGTGAGTCGCCCGCGCACCGGCTAGTGACGATTGAACTATCGCATTGATTTTGTACTGATGCAACTTTTCTCCGGAATCGCTCAAGCCCAACATAATTTCAATTGGCAAGCTGGCTACGGACTCAGCGTGACCTTGACCGATTCCCTGCCCGTCGCGACCATATCCATACCGGCCTGAAAGCTGCTGAGCGGCAACTGGTGCGTCATGATGCGGTCCATGGGCAGCAGGCCCTTGACCAGCATGTCAATAGCGATGGGATAAGTATACGGGCTCAGGTGCGATCCATGGATATTCAGTTCTTTAGTATCGCCAATGATGGTCCAATCTGCTGTGACCGGCTCGCGCATGACGCTGAATTCCACGAAAGTGCCCAGCTTGCGGATCATATTTAAGCCTTGCTCCACAGCGGCCGGATAGCCGGTGGCTTCGATATAGACATCGCAGCCATAGCCCTCCGTCAGCTTCAGCACCTCGTCGACCGCGTCTATCTTGCCCGGGTTCAAGCTCATATCGGCGCCGCAAAGCTCTGCGATTTCCAGACGGTCGTCGTTCAGGTCGACGGCGATCAGCAAGCGCGGATTCTTGAGCCGCGCGGCAGCAACCATGCCCAAGCCCAAGGGACCGCAACCGGCGATCACGACCACATCATCCAGTTCGATTTCGCCGCGCTCAACCGCATGGATCGAACAACCGAGCGGCTCGATGAAGGCGGCATGATGCGCCGGCAGCGATTCCGGCACTTTGTAATTCAGGGCCCCGACCGGGAACAACATGTACTCAGCCATGGCGCCGATGGTAGCTTGACGGAAGCCGTAGACATCGTGTTTGTCCTGGCACATCCAATACTGCCCGCGCGTGCAGAAGCGGCAACTCCAGCAGGGCACGATCTGCTCGGAAACGGCGCTATCGCCCAATGCCAAGCCATATTTTTCACCGGCGCCCTCGCCCAGCGCCACCACCTCGCCCACAAATTCATGCCCGGGGATGACGGGCGGCTGGCAATAGCCTTCCCGGCTGTCGTCCCCCCAGAAGAGCGGCGCACCTTGATAGCACTTGAGATCGCTGGCGCAAATGCCCACCGACTGTACCTTGATCACGACCTCGCCGGCCGCCGGCCGCGGCACATGCCACTCTTCCAGCCGGTAGTCTTCCGGTCCGTAACAGACGATAGCCGGCATCGTTTCAGGCAGGGGTTCGTGGGCGAGATAGCTCATCAGGCAGATCCTTTGGTCGCTGGAGAGAGATGTGAGGGTATTTTAGCGACAAATCGGCGGAATTCCACCAAACACGAGCGGATTGGCGCGCGACAAGACAATAGAGAGCGCGCTGCCCTCTATTGTCTGTCTTGTCTATTGCTTGTCGCTGGCGTGCGCGAGCTCAGTCAATTTGAGTTGACGAGACCGTTTGACCTGTTTCGTCCTGACGCGCGGACGTTATGCTGAATCCATGCGTATGCTCATGCGAATGCATATGCGAGTGCGAATGAGAGTGCTCGTGCGAGTGAGTATATGCGCGCCGCGCGGCGCTTTCAGGGGCGGAAAAGACGCTGCACAGGTGCTGCAACAGCCATTGCAGGGTGTACAACTTACCGTCCGTTGATATCACAACGATAGCCACCGGCGAGTGGTTGTCCCACACACTCTCAAAGACGAGCGCGTCGGATTCGTCGATCGGCGCGAGAGATCCAGCGTCTGCGAGACTGTTCGCGTTAGCGTCATCCACTGAATTGTGGGAATGTGGCTGCCCGGTATCGTGGGCAGAGGCGAGGCCAGCGCTGAGCGCCACTGTCAGCAGCATGGCGATGATGGCCGCTGTCTGCCGGTACTGTGTCGGAAACATGCTAGTCATCCCCATCACTAATCTTTCGATAGCTATCATGTTAAGCGGCGAAGATTAAGGACAGCAGAGCGTGGCATGAGCGGACACCAATGCATATGAGAATTTCCAGGCAAGATCTGGCCGTTTCGCGCGCTCGCAAGCGAATGATGTTGGACAATCACCTTTATTGGCAAAGACATATCCGCTGTATATAATGAAACTAAAGAGGATTGCAGCGAGGCGCTCCTATGACCGTCTTACAACCCGATTCCACCGTCCGCACCACCTGCCCATACTGCGGCGTCGGCTGTCAGATGAATCTCCATATCAAAGATGAGCAGATCTACCGCGTCGAAGCCCCATTTGACAGCGCGCCCAATTACGGCAACCTCTGCGTCAAAGGACGCTTTGGCCTGGATTTCGCCACCCATCCGCGACGACTCAAACGGCCGCTGATCCGCGACGGGGCGCGTGGGTCTTTCCGCGAGGCCAACTGGGACGAGGCGCTGGATTATGTCAGCGAGCGCTTGTCGGGGATAGTCCGTGAGCATGGCGGCGACAGCGTCGCCACCTACGCCTGCGCCAAAGCCACCAACGAGGACAACTACGTCTTCCAGAAGTGGGTGCGGGCGGTGATGAAGACCAACAATGTCGATCACTGCGCCCGCCTCTGCCATGCCGGCAGCGTGACCGGCTTGCAATTGGCGATCGGCTCCAGCGCCATGAGCAACAGCATCGCCGAAATGGAAAACCTCGATACCTTCATCGTCACCGGCAGCAATACCACCGAAACGCATCCGGTCATCAGCTTGTTCCTGAAAAAAGCGGTGCGTGCCAACGGCGCCAAGCTGATCGTGATTGATCCGCGCCAGATCGAATTGACAGATTTCGCGACCCTGTGGCTGCGGCAAAAGCCGGGCACGGATGTGGCGGTCTTCCAGGCCATGGCGCATGTCATCGTCAGCGAAAACCTCTTCAACCCCGAATTCATCGAGGCGCGTACCGAAGGCTTTGAAGACTATATCGAATCCCTGGAACATTGCAGTCCGGAGTGGTCGGAAGCCATCAGCGGCGTACCGGCCGAAGATATCCGGCGGGCCGCGCGCATGTACGCGACTGCCGAACGCGCCGCTTTCTACTGGGGCATGGGCATCAGCCAGAGTACCCATGGCACCGACAACGCGCTCTCCTTGACCAATCTGGCGCTGATGTGCGGTCACGCCGGCAAACCCGGCACCGGGCTCAACCCCTTGCGCGGGCAGAACAACGTGCAAGGCTGCTCCGATAGCGGCGGACTGCCCAATGTCTACACGGCCTATCAATCAGTCGCCGATCCGGCCATCAAGCGGAAATTCGAAAGCGAATGGCGCACCAACCTAAACGACCAGCCGGGCTTGACCGTCACCGAAATGGTCGATGGCGCGCTCATGGGGCAGATCAAGGCCATGATCGTCATGGGCGAAAATCCCATGATGAGTGAGCCGAATTTATCCCATGCCCAGCATGCCCTGGAAGAACTGGACCTGCTGGTCTGCATCGACATCTTCATGAACGAAACCGGCGAGATGGCGGACGTGGTCTTGCCCTCAGCCAGCTTCGCTGAAAAAGAGGGCACCTTCACCAATAGCGACCGCCGCATCCAGCGCGTACGACAAGCCCTGCCGGCAGTGGGCGAGTCCCTGCCCGACTGGCAGATCGTATGCGCCCTTGCCAAGCGCATGGAAGCGCGGCTCGGCGTCGCGGTCAGCGCCGGCTTCGATTATGCGCGTCCCGAAGAAATCTGGGAAGAGATGCGCCGGGTCACGCCCGATTTCTTCGGTGTCACATACGACCGCCTGGAGCGAGAAGGCGGTGTGCACTGGCCCTGCCCGGCCGCGGATCATCCCGGTACGCCCTACTTGTTCGAGGACGATTTTCCCCGCGGCAAAGGCAAATTCTGGGAACTGGAATACGGCACCGAAAGCGAATTGCCTGATAAGGAATATCCCTATCATCTCACGACCGGGCGCGTGCTATTCCACTGGCATGGCGGCACAATGACTCGCAGTTCCCGCCTGGAAGAGGCTTTCCCCGTACCGATCATCGAGATGCACCCGGCCGACGCCGGCGGCTTGCAAGTCGTTTCCGGCGATTGGCTGCGCATCACATCGCGCCGCGGGACCGTCGAGTGTCAAGTCATGGTGACCGGCCGCTCGCCGACGGGCACGGTCTTCTTGCCCTTCCACTTCGTCGAAGCGGCCGCCAACCTGCTGACGCTGGAAAAAGTCGATCCGCGCGCCAAGATCCCCGATTTCAAGATGGCGGCGGTCAAACTGGAAAAAGTCGACCGCGCCACCACCGTTCTCGAAGGCCAGGGCGCGATCAAGGATCCAACGCGCTATGTGCATTGAGCCAAGACCACCCGCATAGGTTGCTTCCTTTGCGTGCAGGGAAATGCTATGATGTACTTAGGAGGAACCCTTGCATGAGCGAGACGATCAAAACCATCCTGCCCGAAGACAAAATCCGCGAGTATTGCGCCAGCCAGCCGATTGCGCGGCTGTCGCTGTTCGGCTCGGCACTTCGCGACGAACTGACGCCCGAGAGCGACATTGATCTGCTGGTGGAGTATTTGCCTGACGCGCGAATCGGATATTTTGAGTTGGCGCAGCAGGAAATAGATTTGAGCGAACTCATAGGCGGCGAGGTTGATTTGCGCACCCCGAACGAATTGAGTCGACTCTTTCGGCAGGAAGTTGTTGATAACGCCAGGCTGCTTTATGCAAGAGGGTCGTGACAAAGACCACGTTCGCGTCCACGATATGCTGGAAGCGGCGCAGAAAATCCGCGACCTGGTTGATGGACGCTCTCGCCAATCGTTTGATGACAATGAGCTGCTTCAGTTAGCTTTACGCTATCTTGTGCTTGTGGTTGGCGAAGCAGCCTATCATGTCTCTCATAAGCGCAAGGCGCGCTATCCTGGAATACCTTGGGCGAAAATCATTGGTATGCGCCATCATCTGGTACATGGCTATTCTGAAGTCGACCTTAATGTGCTATGGATTGCGTCAACAGAAAACATACCGCCGCTCATTGCCGATTTAATGAAGCTGATGGACGAGGAATTTGGGTCATGAGCCACGCAATCACGCTAGACCTGCCGCTGGAAGAAATCCGCGAATACTGCGCTACCCAGCCGATACGACGACTGTCTGTCTTCGGCTCTGCCCTACGAAACGATCTGACCCCGGAGAGCGATATCGACTTGCTAGTCGAATATCGTCCCAACGCCACGGTGACCCTCTTGACACTGGCCGGGCATGAATTAGACCTTGGTGAATTGCTGGGACGGAAAGTCGATTTGCGTATGCAGGGAGAGTTGCACGATTCTTTTCGCCAGCAGGTCCTCGATAGCGCGAGGCTGATTTATGAAACGAAGCCCTGAAAACGATCCTTTTCACTTGCAGGATATGATGGAATGGGCTTTGGAAGCGCAGGAGCAGACAGACGGCGAAACACGCAATTCCTTCGAGCGCGACCGACGGTTGCAGTTAGCCTTGCTGTATGCGCTGACCACTCTAGGGGAAGCCGCCAGTAAAGTAACTGTTGAATGCCGGCAGGCAAATCCACAGATACCATGGGCGACAATTATCGGGATGCGTAACAGACTTATACACAATTATCGAAAAGTTGTGCTGCAAGTAGTCTGGGATACGGTAGTAGTGGATATTCCGCCGCTCATTGCTGAAATTCGGCGCATTCTTGATGCCGAAACATAGTAGAATCAGCCCAGTGAGAATATGCGATAATGAACGAAGCCATAAAACTCGACTTACCACTGGATGCGATCCGCGAATACTGCGCTACGCAGCCAATACGGCGTCTGTCTGTGTTTGGCTCTGCCGTACGCAATGAATTGACGCCGGAGAGCGATATTGACTTGCTGATAGAATATCTGCCTGACGCGCGTGTCGGCCTATTTGGCATGGGCGGACACCTGATGGACTTGAGCGATATTGTCGGCCGTCGTGTGGACCTGTGTACGCCGAATGGGCTGAGCAAGTACATTCGTGACGAAGTTCTTGCGAGCGCGAGGCTCATCTATGCAAAGGATTCGTGAGCGCGGCAGATAGCGCTACCTGCGATGAACTCAACCCAGGTGCCGGTCTCCCTCGCCATCATCGCCGGCGGCCAGAGCAGCCGCATGGGCCGCGACAAAGCCTTCCTCGAACTCGGCGGACAAACCCTCATCGAACGCGTCATCGCCGCGGGCGCCGATCTGGCCGGGTCCGAGACTATATTGATCGCCAACAACCCCGATCAATACCGGCATCTGGGGCTGGAAATCTACGAGGATATTCTGCCCGACAAGGGCTCGCTGGGCGGCATCTATACCGCGCTGGCCCGGGCCGCCAATCCCGCGGCCCTGGTCCTGGCCTGTGACATGCCCTTCATCAAGACCGACCTGCTGCGCTTCATGATCGCGCAACTGGACGAGGAAACCGATATCGTCGTGCCGCGCGTCGACGGCTATCCCCAGGCTCTGCACGCCATCTACAGGAAAACTTGCCTGGCGCCCATACGCGCGCAACTCGATGACAACCGGCTCAAGATCATCCGCTTCTATAATCAGATGCGCGTCACTTACCTCGACGAGGCCGACTACGCGCCCTACGACCCGGACGGTCGTTCCTTCACCAATTTGAATACCCCGGCCGAGCTTGAGCGGGCCCGCCTGTTAATCGAATAGCGCTGACCGCGCTCATTCCTCCGCCAACTCAATCGCGGCCGCCTTGATCTGCGCGGCGCGGATGCGCTCCAGGTTGAATTTCTGCCCCCGATCGAATTTGTAGATGCCGTTCTGTTCTTGATAGATATCGGTCAATTGCGTATAGCAATAGCCGAACATGCTGACATCATCGAGCAGGATGGCGCACAGCTTCTCGAAGCGATCGTAGAATTCTTCCAGATCGCGCGGACGCTCGCCATAGCCCCAGGAGTCCTCGCCCTCTTTGACATCGGGGTTCCACCAGATGCCCCCGAATTCGCTGACAAAATAAGGCTGATCGCCGTAAGGAATCGACCAGTGTATGTTGCCGACCATGCGCGCCGGCAATCCCCAGCTATCCGCGCTGTTGAGGTAAGGCTTGCCATCCGCCGTCCCGGCGTGCCGCTCGCGAAACGTATCGGGATCCTGTGTGTAGTCGTGGCTGTCGTAAACATCGGCTTCGGGCACGCGATGCGAGTATCCCGATGTGTCAAGAACCGGACGCGTGCCGTCCATCGCCTTGGTCGCCAGGTACATGCCGCGCGTCACGTCATCCAGCATCGTGATGCGGTCGGTCAGCGTTTGCCAGGTCTCGTTCAGCGGGCACCAGCCGACGATGCTGGGATGGGAATAATCCCGTTCCAGGCATTCCAGCCATTGCGTGATGTAATCGGGACCGGGCTTCTGATGCTCGCCATCCAACGGACCGTTCCCGCTGCAGCCCCAATCGCCGAATTCACCCCAAACGATATAACCCAACCGGTCGGCATGATAAAGAAAGCGCTCTTCGAAGACTTTCTGGTGCAGGCGCGCGCCGTTAAAACCGGCAGCCATACTCAGTTCGATATCTTCGATCAGCGCGGCATCGCTCGGCGCGGTCATGATCCCGTCCGGGTAATAACCCTGGTCCAGCACCAGGCGCTGGAAGACGGTCTTGTTGTTGATCTTGATCGCCTTGCCCTGGATCGAAATGCCGCGCATGCCGGCGTAGCTCGTCGCTTTGTCAATCGCGTTGCCATCAGCGTCAATCAGCGCGATCTCCAGATCGTACAGATGCGGCTCGCCGACCGCCCACAGCTGGAGCCGATCATCGGGAATCGGCAGATCGAGCCGCGGCGACAAATCAACTTCCGCCGATGTTTCCGCCCGCACAACCTCGCCCTCCCCGTCGCTCAAGGTCGCGCGTAGCCGCAAGCCCTTGGCGTTGCCGCTGATCGGCTGCTCCAGGCGAAAACGCTGATTCGCCAAATCCGGCGTAATGCGCGGACGCCGCAGCGAAATCTCCGGCGCCGGCTCCAGCCAGACCGTCTGCCAGATGCCGGTGGTTCGCACATAGATAGCGCCCTCCGGCCCATACTCGCGCGCCTGCTTGCCGCGCGGCTGCGGCTTCCGGCCCTCATCGCGGGCGCGCAGCACAATGATAATCTCGTCGCCGGGCGCGGCGACCCCGCTCAAGTCGCAACTGAAAGGCGTAAACCCGCCGCGATGCCGACCGACCTCGACCCCATTCACCCAGACCGTGCTGTCGTAATCGACCGCTTGAAAATGGAGCAAAACGCGCTTTCCCGTCCACTCTGCCGGTATCATCGCCGACCGCCGATACCAGACGGCGTTGTAGTAGTCATGGTTCTCAATGCCGGAAAGCTGCGATTCCGGGCAAAATGGCACCGTGATCCTGTCCTTCAGTTCCCGTTCCAGCAAGCCGCGGTGAATGCCGCTGTCGCCTGGGTCGATCTCGAACTGCCATTCGCCATTCAAACATAACCAGTCCTCGCGGACAAATTGCGGACGCGGGTATTCGCCCCGCGGCACATCGGTCATAGCAATCTCCTATTCAATGCTGTTTACCCTACTGTCCCGTAAGTGCATATGGTGAAAGATCACGCAAATATCGTTCCAAAACAATGAAAAAGGCTTCTCAGCTTCTGTTTAACTCGCTTCCGCCTTCGGTTTACCCCACTCAAACCCTGACGCTCAGTGTCCACGCGACCTATGCAACCCCATAGCTGCGGGAGAAGCTGGTTTCGACCTCGCATCACCTAGCGATTTCTGATGATTAAAGTGCCGTGCCCATGTTCGCCAGCGCGGCCGCCCAACCTTAGCTCCCCTTCCCCAATGCATTGGGGAAGGGGCCGGGGGATGGGGTAGAAAAAACACGCAATGGAGTAGCGTGCAGCCTTGTTGGGGCGACCGGCGGGCTGTGTCTACGCGCCCGATCAGGTCACCCGAAACACACCGTCTACAATCACAGCGGAATCTGTAGGGGCGACCGGCGGGCTGTGTCTACGCGCCCTGTCAGGTCGCCCGAAACATAAACTTCTGTGACCTCCGCGCCTCTTTTTTGATAAACCACGATCTGCGGTAGCCGAGCGGGTTTATTATTTTGTGTGGGCGCGGTAGCCCAATTTCGCTGCCGCCGAGCGGCTGTGGTGAATCCCCCAATCCACCTACTCAAACAGCGCGAAGTCTTCCAGACGCGTCTGCGCGTCGCTCAGCGCTTGCTCGGGACTCTTCTCGCCGATGAATGCGGCGGACAATTCTTCGTCCATTATGGATTCAAAGGCGGTGCTCCAGTTTTCGCGCGGCGGAATGACAGCGCTCGGAACGAACTCGGCGTATTCCTGACGGTGCGGATACTCGTTGTATACATCGCTCTCGACGACCGAGGTGTTGACCGCGGAGTGACCCGTGCGCGCCCATTCGATGTTGTTGTCATTCAGGTAATCGAGGAAGGTCAATGTCGCTTCGAGAGTCGCGGGGTCGGGGTCGTCGCCTTGCGGGATAATCCAGGCGTGACTGCCCGCCCAGGCCGCCGGCTGGTCGTAGATCGTCGGGAAGTTATGCACGTAGTAATTCTTCAGCGCCCCTTCCGGATCGGCCACCTGATTGTCGTAGAAGTTGACCACCCAGGTGCCGTTGATGTGGCCGCCATTCTCGCCATTCAGGAAGATTTCTTCCGACGCCGGATAGTCGACATTGTCGGTGATATGCCCTTCGTCGCGCAGCATAATCAAGAAGTTCAGCGCGTTCAAGCCGGCTTCGTTGTTGACGTTGGGCAAACCTTCGTCGTCTTCAACGGTGCCGCCCTCTTGCTGATAGACCAGCGCCATCCAGTTGCGGCTCAGCCCGTTGGTCCACATGCCGAGGAAGGGTAGCCCGGTGGCTTCCTTGAACTGCTCGGCATGCGACATGAATTCGTCCATGCCGTAGGGGATATCGGGACTGCCATCTTCGTTCACCAGGCCCGCTTCCGCCCACAGGCCGACATTGATGTGCCACAGGTGCCCGTGTAGATCCAAGGGGATGCCATACAGTTCGCCATTGTATTCCACGAATCCGCGGGCGCTGTCGGTCAAGTCATCGGCGTCGATGCCGGCGCCTGCCAAAACATCGCCCAGCGGCGTCAACAAACCGCGCGAGGCGTAGTTGGGAATGCGCCGGCCGTGCAGCACCATAATGTCCGGCGGTGTGCCCGCGGCCAGGTTGGCGTTCAACTCCGTGACGCCTGGCCAGTCCACTACAATTGTATTGACGTAAATCTCGTTCTGGATCGCGTTGAAGTTGTTTGCCAGCGTCTGAATGATGCCGCACTCGCCATAAGCCTCCGACAAGTCGGTGGTTTCGCCGAATTCATCGGCGCATTCGCCAAAGAAGCGCATAAAGTTGACCTCGACCGCATCTTGGGCGGCAACTGGCGCGGCGACCAGCACGAGCAGCATAGCTGCGACCAGTAAAGCTTTCATTCTGTACATGATTTGCATCCTTTCGGGATAGCTCTTTGAATCGTAAACGAAATTGAGATAAGCATAGGTCGATAGGCGTTCCTCTCTACTTGATGCCGCTGTTGATGGCGATGCCGCTAATGATGCGGCGCTGGAAAACGAAGAAGAAGATGATGATGGGCAAGGCCGTGAAGATCGCCGCCGCCATGTCGCGCCCATAAAAATTGACATCTCCCCAAGCTTGATTTAATTTGCGCAAACCAATGACAATGGTGTAGACATCGCTGCTCGTGGCCGAGATGATGGGCCACAAATAGCTGTTCCAGTTGCCCAGGAAAGTGAAGATCGCCAAGGCAGTGATGACCGGTGTCGAAAGCGGAATAATGATAATGAGGAAGATGCGCAAGCGCCCGGCGCCATCCATCATCGCCGCCTCCTCCAATTCCAGCGGAATGCCGCGGAAAAACTGCGTCAACAGGAAGACGGCAAATGACGAAGCGATGCCGGGCAAAATCAGAGCAATCAGCGTATTGTGCAGCTTCAAATTGGAGAATAAGAGATAGACCGGCAAGAATGTCGCCTCAAAGGGCACCATCAAGCCCATCAAAACCAGAACATAAAGCGGACGCTTGAAATAGAAATCCAGCCGCGCAAAGGCATATGCCGCCAGCGAACACACCGTCAACTGCGCCAGCGTGTGCGTCGTAGAGACGAACGCGCTGTTGCCCAACCATTTCCACAGTTGGCTGCTCTTGAGGATGAACGTCCAATTCTCGGTCGTGAAGGGATAAGGTATCAGGCTCGCCAGATTGCGCTGCAATGCTGCCTCGGGCCGGAATGACGTGACCACGGTCCAAACCACAGGCAACATCCACACCAATGCGAACAAGCCCACCGCCAGAACATATAGGCTCGCCCGCCGGCGTTCAATTAGCTGGCGTTTGCGTTTCAGGTCCGCCCCAACAACCGTCATCGCTAGTTCCCTATACCCTGATCGCGAAATAGCGCCAGTTGCAAAAGTGAAATGACCAGCAAAACCGCGAACATGATCACAGCCATGGCTGTCCCGTAACCCACTTGAAAATACAGAAAAGAGGTCTCAAAAATGTTGTAGACAATTGTGCGGGTATTGCCGGCCGGTCCGCCGCCGGTCATGACATCGACTTGACCGAAGATCTGGAATGACGCGATGACCTGAAGAATGCACAAGAAGGCGAAAGGCCGGCGCAAACCGGGAATCGTGATATGGCGGAATTGCTGCCACCGGTTCGCGCCATCGACCTTGGCCGCGTCATAGAGCGCCTGCGAGATATCCTGCAAGCCCGCCAGAAATATCAGCATGCTGAATCCGACCGTCCACCAGAGCGTGGTGAAGGATACCACCAGCGTCGCCAGATCCCCTTGATCCAAAAAGGGTATCGGACCCGCATTGAAATTCTCCAGGAAAGCATTGATCAAACCGCGACCCGATGAAGCGAAAACGCGACTCCAAATCAAACCGATGACCGTCACCGCGATGATGTTCGGCAGATAGAAAATCGTGCGGAAGATGCCGATGCCCTTGACCGGCCGGTTGAGCATCAAAGCGAAGAAAAGACCGACAAAGATGATCGGAATAGTGAGCGCGACAAAGAGGATCGTCTGCTCGAAAGCCTGGTGGAACTGCGTGTCTCTCGTCAGCAAGCGCTCGAAATTCTTCAGCCCGATGTAACGGATATTGGTGCCCATGATCTCCCACTTGTGCAGGGAGATATAAAAGGTCTGGAAAATCGGCAAGATGGTGAAGATGGCGTATAAGATGCCAAAAGGAAGAATGAAGAGAAAAGCGGTGACGGTCTGTTGCGCTTTTGGAGGCAGTTTTTCGTGAAAACGGCGATAAGGCTCGACAATCGGTTGGAAAACCTCTAATAAGCCGAAGAGGAAATCAACGATCCGCTCGACGCCAACGCCCGACATTATGCTATTCCACCTGTCTCGGCCGCTTGATCCCTTGTTTGCGCGCCAGGCCCGGTCGCTCGCTCAAAAGACGGAAGAAAAATGCCCTGGCTGATCATGACTTGAATCATTGACCGAATATATTTTGTGAATTTCCGAAAGTATCTTATCCAACCTGGCATTAATGTCAAGTAAATCATAGAGAATTGACAGGTTTTAGCCTTATATTTCGGATAAACATGAAGTATTATCGAACTTAACTCCATGATTTCATGCAAAGCACCGGGCGCCAACGGCCGGGCAATCGCAGCGAATCATGGTTTGCCACCGCGCTGCCGGGCCGCAGGCAATATGGAAACTTCTACCAAGGCTTCACTGTGCGTTCTGTGCCCCTTTTTTAATAAACCGCGATTTGCGGTAGCCGAACCGGTTTATTATTTTGTGTGAGCGCGGTAGCCCAAATCCGCTGCCGCCGAGCGGCTGTGGTGATTATCGTTTCAATTCTTACTTGCAGTTGCTTCTATGGGACTAACAGAGTCATGCAACTCCAAAATAAAAGCGGGCCGTAGGGGCGAGCCTTGGCTCGCCCGAAACATAGAAACATCTGCCAAAGCTTTCTCAGTAAGACCAACAAAGTCATGCAAATTCTCGATAGAGCAATGAATTGTAGGGGCGTTTCGCCGAAACGCCCGCAAAATATTGTCCTCCGTTGCTTTTTCTCTGCGTACTCTGCCTGCTCTGTGTTCAGGTTTTCTTGCATGACTTAATTGCACCTACTTCTGTGCCTCTGTAGTCAATATTACGTTTGTATTGTCTTCATTGCGTCGCCTGTTCATGTTGACGCGATAGCCCGGGGTCAAACCATGGAAGCATTTGACCGAAATACCAGAAATCAGACGCGAACGCTGGTCGTCGCAAATGACAGAGAATCGCAGGAATCACAGGTGGCCGTGGCCAAAGCCCTCGCCTCGTCGCCGCGCTTGCGCATATTGGAGTTCCTGACCACCAAAGTAGCCAGCTTGTCCGAGATCGCGCGCGCGCTAGGCATGCCTCTGGCCACGGCCTCGCTGCATCTGACCAGCCTGGAAGACGCCGGTCTGCTGAGTTCGCAAACCGCGCCGGGCAAACGCGGCCAGCAGCGCATCTATACGCGGCTCTATGACTTGGTGATTTTCAATCTGCCTGATACAAGGCAGCAGACCGAGGCTGACCACCTCGAGATTCACATGCCGGTTGGCGCCTTTGTCGATCAGGTTGTCCTGGCGCCCTGCGGCATGGCCGGGCTCGATTCGGTCATCGGCGCCTACGACAGCCCGGTCATGTTTTATGCCCCGGAACGGATGGCGGCGCAGATTGTCTGGTTGACGCACGGTTATCTCGAGTATCGCTTTCCCAATCACGCCCATGGCCGCGAAGATCCCAAAAGCTTGCAGATCAGCATGGAAATCTGCTCGGAAGCCGCGCCCTCCGCCCTCGATTGGCCCTCAGATATCTTCCTGGAGGTTAATGGCTTGCGAATCGGTACCTGGACATGCCCCTCCGACTTCAGCGACAAGCGCGGCAACCTCACCCCAGCCTGGTGGCCCGACTGGAACAGCCAGTACGGCCAGCTTAAGGTCTGGCGCGTCGACGGCGCCGGCTCTTCAATTGACGGCCGCGCGTCGTCGGACATCAAAATAGGTGACTTGGATCTGGCCAGGCGCCCCTTCATTGCCTTGCGCATAGGCATCGCCGATGACGCCGAAAACAAAGGCGGACTGAATATATTCGGGCGACACTTCGGCGATCACCCGCAGGATATCCTCATGCAGATTGACTATTGAGCGACTGTTTGGAGTTGGCGGCAATTCTGGGTAGAATCCCCGCGATCAGCTCATCGGTGAGAGGAGAAGACAAATGAAAATACTGGTCACGGGCGGCACCGGGCGCATCGGCGCCAATCTGGTTACTCGCTTGCTCGCTGCCGGACATACTGTGCGCAGCTTTGTCTACCCCGCCGATGCCAGCCGCGCCAAAAAACTGGATGCCTATGACGGCGTGGAAACGGTCTTCGGCGACCTGCGCGTTCCCGCGGATGTGGACAATGCCGTGGCCGGCGTCGACGCCGTCTATCATCTGGCAGCCGCCTTTCAGGGACCCTTTGATAATCGGCAATATCTCGATATCAACGCCATGGGTACACTCAACATCCTCGAAAGCATCCGCGAACTCTGCCCGAATCTGCATCGCTTCGTTTATGCCAGCACCGAAGGCGTCTATTGGGACGCGCGCGTCAACGGGCGTTACTTCGAGCGGCCGATTACCGAAGACATGGTCGGCAAATACCCCAATATGGCTTATCTGATGACCAAGTGGCTCGGTGAAGAACTGGCGCTGGTCTATCACTATCAATACGGCCTTCCCACCTGCGCCATGCGCTTCTCCACCGTGATCGAACCGAGCGAATTCCTCAACCATGCCGGCCTGCCGCGGCATTTTCTCTATAGCTCGGCATATGCCACCTACAGCAATAGCGAGTCCTACGAGGTGAAGGACATACGCGACAAGAGCGATCCTGACGTTCTGGAAATGATCGAGTCCCTGCTCGCGATCTGGGACGGTGAAGAGAAACTGTTGTTGAGCCTCAATCCGGATGGCGTGCCCTACCGCCAGCACTTCGGCGACGTCCGCGACATCGCCGATGGCCTGGCGCTGGCGCTGGAATCTGACGAAGCCGTCGGCGAAGCCTTCAATCTGGCCGGGGCCGCCATATTCGACTGGGGCGAAATCGTGCCGATGCTGGCCGAGCGCTGCAACCTGCCCTACGTTGAAGCGCGCCTGCCCTTCAAAAACTACTTTGAACTGGACTTGACCAAGATAAAGACAGCCCTCGCTTTCCAGCCGCGCCACGACTTCGCCAGCATCCTCGCTACGGCGGAGGCGATCCAGCGCGGCGAAGCCACCGATGTCATCCCCACCGGCGTCATGTTCGGCGAAGCCTAGCGACACCCAGGAGGTCAAATCATGGAAAAGGCGAAAATCGCTCGCATCGAGTCCGCGCCCTTGATAGGGCAGCGACCGCGAGAAGCCGGCAACAATTCGCGTTTGAACATTCATGGCATCGACGTCCATCTTCAGGTCATGCGCTTGACCACGGCGGACGGCGCTTCCGGCTTTGGGCTCTGCTTTGCGGGCCGCGAAGAAGCGCGGCAACTCCTGGGCCGGGACATCAGCCATCTCTTGACCGATGACGGCCGCATTGCCAGTGCCGCCCGCGCCTTTGATTTTCCGCTCTGGGACTTGGCGGGTGTGCTGCGGGGGGCGCCGGCCTATGCCCTGGCCGCGCCGGGGGACGCGCCTATCATTGAGCCGCTGCGCGTGCCGGCGGGACAGTGTCTACGCGTCCCCTGTTACGATACCTCGCTCTACATGAACGACCTGGGCCTGGATTCGCACGAAGCGGGGGCCGCGCTCATCGCCGAACACGCGCGGGAAGGCTACGAGAAGAACCACCGTTCCTTCAAGATCAAGGTCGGGCGCGGCGCCCGGCACATGCCGCTGGAGGCGGGCACAGCGCGCGATATCGCCGTCATCAAAGCGGTGCGCGCTGCCGTGGGACCCGAGGCGGGGATCATGATCGACGCCAACAACGGTTACAACCTGAACATCGCCAAGCGCGTACTGGCGGAAACGGCGGATTGCAAGCTCTTCTGGCTCGAGGAAGCCTTCCAGGAAGATCCGGAGCTATACGAGGAGTTGCACCGTTGGATGGCAAGCGAGGGCTTGTCCGTGCTGATCGCCGACGGCGAGGGCTGGGCGGCGACAGCGCTGATGGATTGGGCCCGCGAAGGCTTCGTCGATGTCATCCAGTACGATATCTTCAGCCACGGCTTCAGCCACTGGCTGGACACCGGCGCCCAACTCGATGACTGGAGCGTCCGCGCCGCGCCGCATCACTACGGCCGGCATCTGGGCAATTATGTCTCCGGTCATCTGGCGCCGGCGGTGGCGGGCTTCACCTTCGTCGAGTGGGACGAGACGAGCACGCCCGGCATAGACGCCTCGGCTTACCGCGTGGAAGAGGGCCATGTCCTCATTCCCGATGCGCCGGGCTTCGGGCTGGCGCTGGATGAGGCCGTCTTCCGCGCGGCGGTGAAGGAGGGCGGTTGGGAGCTGCGCTTGTGAGCGCGGAGTCGCTGGCATTCGCCATCTGCGCGGCTACCGCCTCAGCTTCCTGAACTCCATCACGCCGTCGTCTATCTTGCCGTAGCGCATCATCAGCAGGTCCTTGACATAATTCTGGTAGACCTTCCAGGGCGGCCGGTCCCCCTGCTTGGGCAATTCGTCACGCGCGCGCCGCACATAACTGGATGTGAAGTCGATCATGGGCTGGGCGGCGGGCGACTCCGTATCGAGGCGCGGGAGGCATTGCCCGTATCCGCGCCGATCCATGTAATTGAGCAAGCGGCAAACGTACTCGCAGATCAACTCGCATTTGAGCGTCCAGGAGGCGTTGGTATAGCCGAAAGCCGAGGCCAGGTTGGGGATATTGCTATACATCATACCTTTGTAGCTCAGGGTATCGCCCAGCTGCACAGCTTGTCCGTCGACGAAGATTTCCACGCCGTCCATGATGCTCATGCGCATGCCGGTGGCGGTGACGATGATATCGGCGGTCAGGATCTGGCCCGAGCGCAATTGCAGGCCCGCTTCGACGAAGCGCTCGATATGGTCGGTGACCATGGACACTTTGCCGTCCTTGATGGAAGCGAACAGGTCGGCGTCCGCCGCGACGCAAAGGCGCTGATCCCAGGGCTTGTAGGCGGGACCAAAGTGCCGCTCCACGTCATAAGCCGGTCCCAGGAGCTCGCGGACGGCAGCCAGAATCATCTCCCGCGTCTGGCCGGGGTGGACCCGCGCCTTGCGATAATAGTACATGGTAAACAGGATCATTTTCCAGCGCGCCAGCCAGCTCAGCAGGCGGTCCGGCAGGCGGCCGCGCAGGCGATTGACCTGGTTGTCGCGGGCGGGCATACTGACGACATAGCTGGGCGAGCGCTGGAGCATGGTCACGTGCTTCGCCTTCCGCGCCAGGGCCGGCGCGATGGTGACCGCCGTTGCGCCGCTGCCGATGACGATGACGCGCTTGCCGTCGTAATCGGGATCGTCGCGGTCGACGCCCTGTCCGCGCCCGCTCCAATCTTGCGGATGGACGATCCTGCCGGCAAAGTCGGCCAGGCCCGGCCAGCTCGGCGTATAGCCACCGTCGTAGCGATAGTACCCTGTGCACATGAAGAGGAAGTTGCAGCGGATCTGCGCCTTGTCGCCGCCGCGCTCGATATCGACCGTCCAGAGCGCTTGCTCCGATGACCAGGCGACGCGGCTCACGCGCTGACCGAAGCGGATGCGCCGGTCAATGCCGAATTCACGCGCGGTGTCCTTGAGGTAATCCAGGATCGCGGCGCCGTCGGCGATGGCATCCTCGCCGCGCCAGGGGCGGAAGCGATAGCCGAGCGTGAACATGTCGGAATCGGAACGGACGCCGGGATAGCGAAAAAAGTCCCAGGTGCCGCCGATGGCGTCCCGCCCTTCGACGATGGTCCAGTCAAGCTGCGGGCAGCGTGTCTTCAAATAGTAGGCGGCGGCAATGCCGGAGATGCCGGCGCCAACGATCAGTACATCGACTGTGTCGCGGTTCATCTTTAGGGCGCTCGCGCGTGTTTGATTTTGGTCATCTTACCACAGCCGATCGTCGTAGAGCGCCTTGAATATGGTGGATGGGAAGTCCCCCGCAAAGCCCCCAGAAGTCCCTCTGGAAGCCCCCGCTGCGTCCCCGTATTTCCCCAGATTTTGAGGGGGTGGCCGGGCTGGAGGGCGCGGTATTGCTGGGTTTTAGATTCACCACAGAGGCACGGATTTCTACCCCACCCCCGGCCCCTCCCCAAAGCATTGGAGA
>WTGF01000112.1 GCA_011525385.1 Chloroflexota bacterium
TGTAGCCCCTACGGGACTCGAACCCGTGTCTCCACCTTGAAAGGGTGGCATCCTAGGCCGCTAGACGAAGGGGCCAATCCCAACATAATAAACTACAGGTCGGATCAGCAAAAGTCAAGGTCGGTTTGCTGCGAACTATTGCCCGCTCCGGGTGCCCTAACCTTTGAGGAACTTGCTAAAACGATCTTTATCTCCCGGCCGCATCAAGCCGAATTGTTCACGATATCCAAGCAGTTTTCTAATCTGATCTGGCGGAATCGGCCGCAGCGTATCGCTGATCTGAAGCGCCTTGTGGGTGATCGTGGCGCAATGTTCGAGGCATTCCAGCATCAAATAGGCCTCCCATAGCGACTTTGCCACTGTCAGCGAACCGTGATTCGAGAGCATGATCGCGTCATGTTCGCGGATTAGTTCGCTGACAGCATCGCGATTCTCGACGCTTGACGGCGTTGAGTAAGGCGCAGTCGGCATCAAACCGAGCAAAACAACCGCCTCGGGAATGATGCACTGCTGAAAATCGTAGCCGACCAAGGTCAGCGCGATCGCGGTTGGCGGATGCGCATGGACAACGCCTTGAACATCGTCCCGTTGACGATAGCATTCGAGATGCATGGGACTCTCCGAGGTAGGCCGCAACCCCGCATTGGCATCAGTCGCTTCGTCTATCCTTTCGCCATCCAGATTGACGATGAGCAACTGTTTCGGCGCCAGGTAACCGAGCGACAAACCACTGGGGCTTAGCAAGACGCGATCGTGGTCAAGCCGCGCGCTGATGTTGCCGCCGGCGCCGTCGACAAAGCCCTTCTGGACCATCAGTCGACCGACGCGGCAAACTAGATCCCGCAAGTTTTCTTCGCCGCTATTCATCTGTTCCACCCTATGCTGATTGGATTTCCGAGGGATCAGCAAGTACGACGATCCTGCTTATTCGCCGTATGGAGAACTTCGCTTCTGCTGTGAAACCGCTGGCATATCTTCGACTGTTGCATCGCCTGTTTGCTCGCCATACAGTTCTTGCCAAAGGGCTTCCAGCGTCTCCTGCGCAAATTCCACGAAATTACAGACATCGCACACGTGTGCGAGCACATTGGGTATCGCCAGCAACTGCCCCTGATGCACTTCGGAAAAAATCATCGTGCGCGGGGAGCAACGTCCTACAGTGCATCGCGGACAAGCATAACCCTTAATCTTTGAATCCATCATTGCCTATCTCTAATTCGGTATCATTCCCATAGATGCCAGTGGCCAATAGCGCAACACAACTTGACCGACGATTTTGCCGAGAGGCACAGCGCCAAATACTCGAGAGTCCCGGCTGTTGTTTCGATTGTCGCCCATCATGAAGTATTCATCCTGACCTAGAACCCAAGTCTTGTCGCTACAGCGGTGTCGACAGAGTTCCTTTATATATGGTTCCTCCAGCGCATTGCCATCAATGTATACCTGCTTATCGCGCATCTCAACGATCTCACCCGGCAAGCCAACCACACGCTTGATAAGCATGATTCCTCGTTCCGATTCACTGGGAATCAAGGAATTAAAGACCAGAATATCCCCACGCTCCGGCGAGCCGAGGAGATAATGGATCCGACTGACAACCAAACGATCATCCCCGTAAAACGTCGGCTCCATACTGTGTCCATCCACCAGTGACCTGGGAATCGCCAAATCAAAGAGCACCGTAACGGCCACGACGAATACCACGGTACTGACAATCTCCCGGAACAAGCCCGGCAACTGAAGCGGCGGTCGTGGCAACTGCCCGGTATGACTTCTAAGCATCATCTTTTCGCTTAGGCGACGCTGGCCTCATCGTAGACGTGAACGTCGACAAGTTTTCCTTCTCAATCCGATTATATGTTCCTCGTTGAGCCACCGCAATACAAAGTGCCAGCTCCTTCTGCGCTGTATTAAATCTGCTTAATCTATTAAATCCAGCGCATTGTCCTTTCGCGCCTCCGCAGCCGCAAAAGAACTGCGCTCGCTACGGGCGCGAAAGCTCATACGAAGCGGCGTGCCTTCGAATTCGTAAGCTTGACGAAACTGGTTCTCCAAGTACCTCTTATAAGTAAAATGAACCTGCGACGGATCATTGACATGAAAAAGAAACAGCGGTGGATCGGTACGCACTTGCGACGCGTAGAAGAACTTGAGCCGCTTGGTACCTTTGCCGTGTGGAGGGTGCTTGTCAATCGCATCGCGCAATAAGCGGTTCACATCGGCGGTCGGGATCCTGAGGAAGCGGGCCTCCCAGACGCGATTGGCAACCTCCAGCACTTGATGCACGCGTCGACCTTCCAGTGCGCTGATAAAGATTATCGGCGCATAGCTTACAAAATGAAGTCGATCGCGTATATTGTCGATGAAGGCGTTCATGGTGTAAGCATCCTTGTCGACAGCGTCCCATTTGTTCACGACAATGACCAGACTCTTATACTCCTCAATAATATAACCGGCGATGTGTTCGTCCTGTTCCGTCACCCCAAGACTCGCG
This sequence comes from Chloroflexota bacterium, assembly GCA_011525385.1. Classification (GTDB taxonomy): domain Bacteria; phylum Chloroflexota; class Anaerolineae; order Aggregatilineales; family Phototrophicaceae; genus UBA6055. Next base: position 2,495 of record WTGF01000112.1, read on the forward strand.
TCAATGACCAGCAATGCCAGGTCCGCTCGGCCAATCGCCTTCATCGCTCGGATAACGCTGAATTTCTCCACGCCAGCTTGAACGCGTCCCCGGCGGCGAATCCCGGCAGTATCAATCAAGGTTATCGTTTCGCCATACCAGGTGATATCCGTGTCAATCGCGTCGCGCGTCGTGCCGGCGACCTCGCTGACGATCACGCGATCCTCGCCGATCAACTTGTTGACCAGCGTGCTCTTGCCCGCATTTGGACGCCCGACAACCGCGATCTTGAGCTGTTCGTCCTCAGCGTCTTCCTCCTCATCGCCGGGCGAGCGAGCGCGCAACTGGAGCGCGACCTCATCGAGCAAGTCGCCCACGCCATATCCGTGAATTGCGCTGATGCCCACCACCACGGACAAACCCAAACTATAAAAGTCATAGGCATCCTGCGCGCGCCTCTGGTCATCAATCTTGTTTGCGGCGACGAGGATAGGTCTGTCCGACCGTCGCAGGGTTTCCGCAATGGCTTCGTCAGCGGCCGTCACCCCAAATTGCGCGTCGACGACCATGATGATGAGGTCTGCCCCAGCGATGGCGATCATCGCTTGTTCGATGATCTCCTCGACGAAAGCCGCGCTGCCTTCCGCCAAAGGCGATTCATCGCGCGAGCCCGAGGGCTGATAAACTTCGATCCCGCCCGTATCAATCACTTGAAACGTGATGCCATTCCAAAATGATTCGCCATGCAGGCGGTCGCGCGTGGTGCCGGGTATCTCGTGAGTGACCGCCATGCGTTCACCCACCAGGCGGTTGAACAAGGTGCTCTTTCCGACGTTGGGTCGGCCAACAAGCGCAACTATCGGTTTGCTTGCCATAGCGACGTGATGCCTAATATTGTCAGGAAGTGTGAATTGTAGTGGCTGCGGACAAAGATCGGTAGGGATATCCTGAACGACGATCAAGCCCCGCTAGGCGCGGTCGCCGTTGCCATAACCGTTTCAGACGATTCCGCCGCCTCCACAGAGACGATTTCCACGTTCAGCACCGCGGGCAACAATGAAACGTTCGCCTCAGTCAGTTCGCTCTGGCTGATGCCAACTACCGGCGGAAGGTCGTAAACACCGGGTTCTAGGCCGTTCAAATCGACGACTACCTGAATGTCGTCAGACATCAGCACATCAACCAGCGACACCGGTCCATTGACGTACGCGGAAACGTTTTGCGGAACGATGACGACGTCATAGTTCTCGTCGAGACCAATGACGTTCACCGCGATATTGTCGATCTGGCGGGTGGTGACGATCGGGAGAATTTCGATGGTGACGGTGATGCTGTTCTCCCCGTCCATGACAAAGAGATCATCGCTGGGCAATTGTACCGGGACCGACAGTTCAAAATCCGCCTGACGATCTTCAAGACTGATGGGAACTGTGAACAAGGTGTCAGCAATGTTCGTCAGTTGCGCCAGCGGACCGCCCACGAACAGAGATCTGGGGTCCGGGCTCACGCTGGCCAAAGTATAGCCTGCCGGCAAGGTATCGACGCGAACATTTGGCCGGACGGCGATTTGCCGCACATCGTCGCGTCTGGTGATGTTGACGACAATCGTCACGGTTTGCGCTTCCAGTTTAATGCCGCTGACGCGATCGCCCTCCGCATTCACAGCATAGGGACGCACATCCAACGCGATGGGGCTGCGATGAGAGGACAAATCCAAATCACCGCGTATCTCAACGATCTCCGAGACAATGCTGGCTGCCCCGCTGACAGACATCTCAAGGATTTCTGTCTCTGGATCGTCATTTCTGAAGCCCAGCGGAGGCGGTTCAACAACGACGATGTTCAGCGGTCTGGAGATCGTTTCTATCGGTTCCAACTCAACCGTAATCTGGGATGGCTGGGTCTCCTCTTGTCTCCGGATACTTATGGATTCGGGCCAGGCAACCTTGACCTCCAATGGCACGGTATGCGTGCCAGCGCCCAAATCGGTTAGATCGGCACGCACGACAATGTCCTCAGAACGTCGCGATGTCACCGCGGACTGCGAACCCTGGATTTCCACCGTTACAAAGCGCGACGGATTGTTGGTCATGACCGTGGTATCGCTGGGAACAAACTGTATTGGAATGCCGCTAAAGCGGCGGGTATCTATGGGATCGGCCGACGTGACGGCGATATACCAGACACCGGTCGCCAGGATCACCGAAATGACCAGCCAAAGCGCATTGCCGGCCAGGTCAGACTCTCTCAATCGTTGGATCATGGGTTAGCCTGTTGCCTGCGCCGAATCTGCATACGAAGCGACAAATCGTGCAGGCTTTCCCGTACGCGGCCCAGGATCGAAACCGAGGTCTCATCCGCTGGACCGTAGTAGGCGCTTAGCACCAGATGCAAACGCTGTATATCGAGGTCGAGGATGAGCCGACCGCCGTTCGTCACGCCGACCTTGCCCGTCTCTTCCGATACGATCACGCACAAGGCGTCGCCCACTTCGCTGATGCCGACCGCCGCGCGGTGACGCGTCCCCAGGTTCGGGTTGGGCAAGTTGCGGCTTGCCGTGATCGGCAAAACACTGGATGCCGACGCAATCCTTCCCGCATTGTCGATAATCACAGCGCCATCGTGCAACTCGGTGCGCGGCCAAAACAGCGTCACCAGCAGATCGGCAGTTACAGTGCTATCCAACTGTACGCCGGTGCGTATATACTCGGCCAGGCCGCTGTTGCGTTGCAAGACGACGAGCGCGCCGTGCCGGCGCTCCGACAGCTTCTCGGCCGCGGCGCAAATTTCTTTGATTACCGAGACCCTTATTTCCTCAGGCGCTTGTCGACTGCCAAAGATCGAGCCCCGTCCCAGGCGCTCCAGGACACGTCGGATTTCGGGCTGGAAGATAACCGGAATCGCGATCACCAGCGCCGCCAAGCTGTTGACGAGCAGCCAGCTCAGCGCCTGTAAATTGAATACGGTTGCCAGCGCGATCAGCCCAATGACGATGAGTGCGATGCCGCGAAAAAGCGTGACCGCTTGCGTCCCGCGAAACAGAAAACTGATACTGTAAAACAGCAATGTGACGATGGCGATATCTACGATGTCCGACGGCGCCAGGTTTTGTAATACGACTGCTATCTGTTCCAAGGTTCAGTTACCACCAGATTATGTAAACCGCGTCGCTCATGCGACGAGAAGGCTTATTATTTTGCGGGAGCGCGACATTCTTGTGTACGATTCGCCGGTCCCGCGTCGAGCGGCTCTGCATGATAAGCGCGCAGCGGTCGCGACGCGCCTGTTTCGCGTACATTTACTAACACTTGATACCGGTTTACGTTATGGAATTTTAACACCCGTTACACAGTTGCGCTTAATAATCCGCACCTAATTCCTTGCGGCTCAAACGCGGGCTGTTGACAGGCGTCGTCGATTGCAAATTGTACAGTGAGAAGATGTGCGACCGTGGCCAGCGACAGCGATCGTTGGCAATCCGTAGGCTTATGCCAGCAATTGCGTCAGGACAGCTTTTTGCGCGTGCATCCGATTCTCGGCTTGCTCAAAGACTTTCGATTGCGGACCGTCCATCACGTCATCGGTGATTTCCTCGCCGCGATGCGCCGGCAAACAATGCATCACAATTGTGTCGTCCTTGGCAAATCGCAGTAAATCCCGGTTAACTTGGAAGCCTGCAAATTCGCCTATGCGCTCCTGCGCTTCTGCTTCCTGCCCCATGCTGACCCAGGTGTCGGTATAAATGACATCGGCGTCGGCGACGGCTTGCTGCGGTCGCGTATGCATCTCCAGGGTGCTTCCGTTACCCTCGGCAAGTTCGTAGGCTTGCTCGCGTATCGACGACTTCATCTCGTAGCCTTCCGGGGTCGCGATGCTGAACGTCACGCCGAAATGCGCGCAAACCAGCGCAACCGACGCCGCAACGTTGTTTCCGTCGCCCACAAACGCGAGACGCAAGCCGGCAAGCCGGCCAAAAACTTCGCGGATGGTCATGATATCCGCCAGGGCCTGGCAGGGATGATAGCTGTCGCTTAGCCCATTGATCACCGGCACGCGCGAGAACTCAGCCAATTCCACCACATGCGAATGATCAAAGACGCGCGCCATGATGCCGTCGACATAGCTTGACAGAACGCGCGCGACATCGGGCACGCTTTCGCGCTTGCCCAGTCCAATCTCTTGCGGACCAAGCATTATCGCGCTCCCACCCAGGTGTTTCATAGCCATTTCAAAGGAAACGCGCGTGCGCAACGACGGTTTCTGAAAGATCATGCCCAGGGTCTTGTCTCTCAAGACCGGCTGATTGCCGCCGTTCCGCCATTCGCTCTTGAGCAGCAAGGCCGTCTCAAGCAGATTATCCAGTTCTTCCGTTGAGCAACTTGCCAAATCGAGGAAGTGTTTCATCACCCTGGTCCACTATCGGCATCAGACCTAGAAGGCGCAGTATATCATATGACCAGCCGCGGGCAACATCCCATTTCGCATGACAGAGAAACACGGATCGTCAAAGCAAGAGTCCTAGCCTTGACAATCGAGGACGCTGGTTCCGCCTCCTTCTCCAATCCCGAGAAACTACCGTCAGCGGACCTGATCCATCTCTTCCATGTCGCGCCAGTTGCGCCCGTAGCTGGCGTTTGCTCTCAAGGGCACACGGAGCTGCTTGCCATCGGGAAAAGCCGATTCCATCGTCTCTACAACCAGCGATGTGACATTTAAGAGCTCATCTTCCTTGACTTCAAGGACCAATTCATCATGGACTTGCAAGATCATCGCCGCGTCGTATTTCTCTTTGGCCAGACGGCCCTGCAAGTTGATCATCGACTGTTTAAGGATATCCGCCGCCGTGCCTTGAATAGGCATATTGATAGCGGCGCGCTCCTCCGCGGCCGTACTGCGGCGGTTGCCATTGGATCTGATCGCCGGATAGATGCGCCGCCTGCCGTAGAGCGTTTTCGTAAAACCGTTTTCCCAGACGAAGGCTTTGGTCTCCTTGATATATTTCTCCACACCCGGCATGCGCTCGAAGTAGGTCTTGATGAAAGCTTCCGCTTCCGCCAAGCTCAGGTCGCTGTCTCGCGCCAGTCGAAACGCGCCCATGCCGTACATCAAGCCGAAATTGACGCGCTTGGCGAAACTGCGCTGCTCGTAGGTGACATCCTCAGGCGCAATGCCGTTGACCGTTGCAGCTGTCGCTTGATGGATATCCAAACCGCGATGGAAAGCGTCAATCAGCGTCGCATCTTCGCTGATATGCGCCATCACCCGCAATTCAATCTGGCTGTAGTCCACCGCCAGCAGAACATATCCAGGCGGCGCGACAAAGGCTCGCCTTACCTCGCGCCCGACCTCGGTGCGTATCGGTATATTCTGCAAATTCGGGTTGCTGCTGCTGAACCGCCCAGTCGCCGAACCAGTCTGATTGTAACTCGTATGCAATCGCCCGGTACGCTCATTGACTAGCTCCGGCAAGGCATCGACATAGGTGCTCTTGAGCTTCGACAGTTCGCGGAAGTCCACGATCATATTGACAATCGGGTGTTTGTCGCGCAGGGCGTCCAGCGTTGTGGCATCAGTCGAATATCCCAATTTCGTCTTCTTCAGCCCGTCAACGGGCAGTTCAAGCACGTCGAAGAACACGTTATTCAACTGCTTGGGACTATTGATATTGAACTTGCCAATCCCGCCCTGATCAAAGATTTCCGCTTCCAGCTCGGCAATGCGTCCTTGCAGGCGCTCGCTCATATCCTTCAAGAACTCTACATCCAGCGTGACGCCCTTGGCTTGCATGCCGCCGATGATCGGAATCAATGGCAACTCCAGCGAGGAATAGAGCGGATCCAAGCCCTCCCCCTTCAATTCGCCTTGCAAGGGTTCAATCAGGCGCCAGGTCATGGCAGCGTCCGCGGCTGCATAAGGCGCCGCCGCCTCAATATCGACCGAATCCATCGTCGTCTGTGCTTTTCCAGTGCCGAGTAACTCGACAATTTCCGTCATCTGGATGTCCAGCTTTTGCGAGACGAGCGCCTTGAGACCTAGGAATTTGCTGATCGGGTTGCAGACCCATTCCGCCAACATGGTATCGAAGCTGATCGGCCGCACATTTATCCCATAACGCCCCAAGATCATGACATCGTAGACGGCGTTATGAGCGCTTTTGGCGATTGTCGGGTCTTCCAGTGGATCACGGATCGCATCGATTACAACATCCAAAGGCAACTGATCGCCGACCGGCTCGGCAAACATATCAGTCTGCCCCTGCCCATTTGCCCGCGTATGGCCTACCGGAATGTAGTACCCTCGGTCGCTATCGACTGCCAGCGATATCCCGACAAGCTCCGCCGACATCTGATCAATGCCTGTCGTCTCGGTATCAAAGGCAATGACATCCGCGGCCTGAAGTTGAACAACCAGTTCAGCCAAGCCCCGTTCATCACGGACGATGACCGTTTCGATAACCTCATGCGCGTTGACGATGCCTGTTTCGACTTCGTCGCCATGCAGGTCTGTATAGACCCGGCGCAGCCGATCTCTCAATGTCCTGAACTCAAGCTCGGCAAAGATATCGTCAACCGGTTTCAGGGCAAAATCTTGCCCGATGCAAGCTTCCAAATCCAGCTTGATGGGCAGGTCGCGCATGATCGTCGCCAAGCGCTGGCTCAGGAACGCCATTTCGCGCCCCTCGACCAGGCGGTTGCGGACACGGGTTTTCAACTCATCCAGATGCTCGTAGATCGTCTCCAGGTCACCATACTGCTGTAACAGGTCGGTCGCGGTCTTTTTCCCTACGCCAGCCACGCCGGGGATATTGTCCGAAGTGTCGCCCTCCAAAGCCTTGAGATCGACCAGTTGGCTCGCTTCCAGCTTAAAGCGCTCGCGAAAGGCTGCTTCGTCCAACACTTCATCACCGCCGCTGCGCTGTGGCAATTGAACCCGCACATGCGGGGACAAGAGTTGCAATATATCGCGATCACCGGTGGCGATATGAACATCGAGGCCCTGCTCGGCAGCCTGTTTGCTGATCGTGCCCAGGATATCGTCGGCTTCCATGTTATCCATGATCAGCCGCGGGATGTTGAACGCGTCAACGATGTCTTCAATGCGATCAATCTGGCTCTTGAGATCGTCGGGCATCTTTTCGCGCGTGGCTTTGTATTCGCTGTAGAACTCTTCGCGCCCGCTCAACCCGCGATCAAACGTCACCGCGATGTACTTGGGTTGGTGATGTTCGTAAACTTCAAGCAAGGTGCGCGTGAAGCCGTATATTGCATTGGTGCTTTCGCCTTTTGAGGTTGTGAAACCACCTGACTTGAGCGCGAAGTAGCTGCGATAGGCCAGCGCATGACCATCAATAAGATAGAGGACCGGGCGCGCTTCCATGGTATTCCTTCAATCAATTGTTTTCATGAGATTGGGGCAAGTATAACCAATCCGCGTCCTTTGCGACAGTCAGGCATCAGCGCGGACGAAACTCAAAAAGCCCTGTAGCTCGCGCATGTCAAGATCCCGCCCGGGCTGTAGTACCAGGTATGCGTCCGCCCAAAGCTCCTGCGGCAAACTCTGATCTTCCAAACGGGCGATGCGCTCCGACCGCGCCATCAAGTCCTTCGCTATTTTATCCGGCGCGGCGCCTTCCGGGATGTCCGCAATCAGGTATACGAAGTCCTGATGCACGTCGATTCGGCGTACTGTCCATCCCAGATTATTGAGTTGCACCTCCAGCCAAAAGACTAATTGTTTGGCCACATTCTGGCTGAGCGGGGTCGCGGGATCGGCGACAAGCCAGACAAAGGTAAGCGCCTGCGTCGATCTCGCCGCACTGTCCGGGACATTCGCTACCGAGAGCATCGGTTTGATGTCCGAGTCCTCTGCCTCTGTCTTTACATCCGCCACAGGTACTTGCGCCATGGCTTGCAACATGCGGTCGCCTTGTCTGTTGATCGCGCTCAAGGATTGGCTACCGGCAAAAACCAAAGACAGGGTCAAATCATCCAGCGTACCCTTGGAATATAGCATGAAGTGCCTGCTGCTATTGGGCAAGGTAAGAAATCGCAACCGCGACTTGTTCTGTTCCGCCGTCCAATCGTCGTTAATCGCATGCCGCAAGGCTTTCAGATCATCCGGTTGCAGCGCGCCGGAATACGCCACAATAGCATTGTCGCGTGTCAGCAAGGTGGCTTCCGCGGTCAGTTCGGTCATCGTCTGCGTCATGACAATTGCCACTTGCCGGATGTAAGGATCTTCGACTCTGCCGTACAATGGCCCAGGCATAGAACCGCTTGCTTCAGCCCCGCGCGATGCGGCTGCGGAACTTGCGGCAGCCGTTGTGGCCATCTCGCCGGCACTATGTGAAACTGCCGGCAATGTCGTCTGGCCAAGGATTGGGGGCGCATCAATCGCCGGTAGATTCTCTTGCGAAATGTCGGGTCTCCGCGGGACGTCGCGGCCGTAACCTATTTGCGCTTCGCGACCAGGGTCATTAGATGAGCGTCTCCCGTAATCTTCGTAACGCCCGGCGCCAGACAAGTTCTCTATGGTCGTGTTTTCGCTCGCAACATCGCGCAATATCCGTCCCAAGTTCCCCGTATCACTGTGCTGCGCATCTGGAACGGTCGTTGCGAATTCCGATGCTCCGAGCGCCGGATTCGACAGCGCCCGGCCCAGATCGCGCACCGTGGTCTGCTCGCCCGTGCTGGAGATTGGCGTATCCTCGTCCTGCTTGCCAGTCCTGGAGCCGACCTGCTCTTCGCTGCGCAAGTGCCTATAACGTATCGTATCGCCGTCGTCCTCCGACTCAATCGCCAGTTCAACCCCATCGCGTGCAGGATCCGTCTTAACGTCGTCGCCCGTTGGGTGCAGCAGTCGGTATGATGCTTGTAGCTTTTGCAAGGTATATGACGGCATCACCTGATCAACCAGCAAACCTTCGACCAAGGATTCGATATTGACAGTGTCTTCTTGCATTTCAATTGGGGGCTGTCTTGCGGTCTGTGGCAAGGCCTCGTATACGTCTCTCAGCGATCCTTCCAGAACAGGAATCAAAAATCTTGAGGACACTGGAATATCGACAACGCCTTGGACGCGATATGCCTGCGCCAGCTCATGCGCGGTCGGGTTGTCGGGCGCCAAGACAATAGCGATTTCGCCTTGTCGCGCGCGGATCAAGTCAATCATCACTGCTGGCGCAATAGCAAGGTTCTCAATATCCAGCAGCACCAGGTGATGCGGTTTGCGACGCAATTGCTCGATAGCGTTGCGCGCTTCTGTGACCGGCGTTACAGCATACTCGCCCAAGGACTCCAATGCGCGTTTGACGTTGATGGCAAACTGCACATCGCGGGTAACCAGTAAGATGCGCTTGACCGCGATGGTCATGGCTCACCCCGGGGCACTATCGTAAGAATGAGGAAGTAACAAAACAATGAGCGATTCCTGGATTGCGTCAAGGCGAATCCGCAACTTAAGTTGGCCATCGGCGCATTCCCAATTATCGTATTGATTTTATCACATTCGTTATAGCTGACCATTGAATCAGCCTAAGGTTCAAAGCAATCGCTTCAAGTTTTTTCTTCGCCACCGAGGGCGCCGAGAACACCGAGTTTTGTTTTTACAGGACAAAACTCCTCAGTGAATCCAAGTAAGTCCTGCAAAAAAGCGAGTCTTGTAGGGGCGACCAATCTGGTCGCACCCACAGGGCTTGTCCGGTAGTGCAAATTGTACCTAATGTAAACCAGAACAATACCGCGACGATACAAAATAGTTGGTTACTCCTTGAGCAAGACAACAGAATAAAGCAGTATACGGAATAGTTAGCTCCCCTTCCTCCAATGCATTGGGGGAAGGGGCCGGGGGATGGGGGTAAAAGGCGGCAATTGGTCCGAGTACCGGACGGGACTTACAGATCGTTGCCTTGGCAAAATCTGCATTACATACTTGCACCTACTTCTGTACTGCCGGTCAGTGTCGGCGGTCAGTGTCTACGCGACCTATGCGCCCCTCGGTGTTCTCGGTGGTTAATATGTTCTTTTTGAACATAGATTTTTCGAGTGCTGCGATTGCCCCGCCTAAGGCTCGGCAATAATCGGGAGCTCGGCGCAATCGCCGTATTCAGTCGTGAAGTCAGCGCTGACCCATCCGCTCCGCCCGTTAACATCTAACTGCCACCACGTATTGGCGCTATTCCGCCCGGTTATCGGCGTCAGCGTGCCACTATCCAGGACAGTGATAATCGCATAGCCTGTGCTTGGCCCTGTGCGGAAATTCAAGCCAACGTTAACTAGCGCGCGGCAAATATCGTCGTCGGGAATGAAGGGCAGATTGGAGGAATTCGCGGGCGTCGCAACGATATCGGCCGGCGATTGACGCACGACCACGCTGATTTCATCAGCCGCGCCAACCACCGTATCTCGGTAAGCCAGCACCCGCAATGCAATGCTGCCCAAATCGGCCGCCTGCGGCACGTAATTTAGAATAGCCTGCATTGACAAATCGCCCTGCAGCGACTCCGATGAAACGGTACGCACGATCTGATTGTCTACAAAAAGCTGAACCCGATTGACGCCAATGCTGTCGGAGGCCTCCACCGATACCAGGATTTCCTCGCCAACCACAAATTCATCGCCGTCGCTCGGCGAATTTATGATGACTATTGGCGGTCCGTCTGGCGTATTGGTCGCCGCGCCGCCATCGGGCACAGCCGACCTGCTGCGCAGGTTACAAGCTGAAAGAACTAAAATGGAACATGCCAGGATACTGACTCGGACGCTGGCCATTAAACTCCCGCGGCACACGTGCGAAATCAACTGGCGAGGACAACTAGCGGATCATGCGCTGGCGCCGGCGACTGTTCTTCCCGGGGCAGCCGCGCTTGCATGCTCCAGGGTCCGGTCCAGGTCACCTCCACCTGCGCCAGTTTGCCTTTCCAGTCGCCTTCCGCCTCGAAGAATACCAGTTTGTTTTGAGGACTGCGGGCGCGCCATCTACCCTTGTAATTGTCCTCAACCAAGACCTCGACCATCTGACCCAGGTACTGCGAATTGATCTCCGCGACAACCTGCGCCTGCAAATCCTCCAGCATCTTGTGGCGCTCGCGCTTTTCCACCTCCGAGACATCGTCTTCCATGCGACGCGCGCTCACCGTTTGCGGTCGCGGGCTGTAACGCGCCAGATGCGCCTTGTCGAGTTTTAGCTCTTCCAAGAGCTTGTATGTCCGCATGAACTGCGCCCGCGTTTCGCCCGGGAAGCCGACAATGATGTCGGTGTGGATAGCCACATCTGGAATGATCTTGCGAATCTTGCTTACCAGCCTGCGATATTGCTCGGCCGTATATCCGCGTCGCATCCGCGCCAGCACTGCGTCATCACCGGCTTGAACAGGCACTTCAATATGCGGCATTACCCGAGGCAACTCCGCCACTGTATGCAGCAGCTTGTCGGTCATCCAATTGGGGTGGCTGGTCAAGAAGCGAATCCTCTCAATGCCAGCCTCTTCGGCAATCTCGTGGGTGATCCGCAGCAGGTCCGCCAGATCCGGTCCATCCGCAATGTCCTTGCCGTATCGGTCCACAATCTGGCCCAAGAGCGTGACCTCTTTGACGCCCTGCGCCGCCAAACTTCGAACATGGGCGGCGATCTCGCCGACGCTGCGACTGCGTTCAACGCCACGTCGAAAGGGAATGATGCAGAAACTGCAAGCATGCGAACACCCGTATACGATTGGCACATGCGCCGTGACCAATTGCCCGCGTTCATGCTGCGGTAAAATGAGTTGACCATCTTGCAAGGCGTCCCGGTTCTGGCGCGCCCGCGCCTCGAGTTGCAGGACTTCCGCTTCATCCATGCGCTCTTCAAGGAAACTGACCATCGGAGACGGGTCGGAGGGCGGCATGAAGACATCGACATAGGGCAGACGCTGCCGCATCCACAGCGGATCGCGCACGCCGACCATGCAGCCCATAACGCCAATTACCTTGTCTGGATGGCTCTCCTTTATCTTGCTCAACAAGCCCAGGCGACCCAGTCCCTTGTCCTCGGCGCTCTGCCGCACGACGCAAGTATTGACCACCATGATATCGGCCTCTTCGCCTCGCTCTGTCGAACGATGCCCCAGCTTTTCCAACTCCGACGCCAACAGCTGAGAATCTGCAACGTTCATTTGACAACCAAGGGTCCAGATCTGATATCGCATGTTCAAAGTTTAACCTGATAGCTCCCGAATGTCGCTATTCTAGCCGAGTCACAGAGATGGGTCAATGTGGCCTGGCTCTCGTTCAGGGCAATTGCATCAAAATGAGGCGACTGACATGGTAGGAAATTGGACTGACTATTAACCACCGGGAACACCTATTCTTAGTGCGCAGGTTGCCCGTCTTCGGGGATCTTGACATCAGCGGGTTTCGTGTAGGCGCGAGGCGCTTCCAAGATTTCCCCGCACAGTCCCAGAAGTCAAGCTCCGGAAGTCTAAGGTTGCCGCCGCGGCAATTGCCGGGGAAAACGTTTTTTCGGCAGTTTGGCAATCTGGCGTCCGTCCTGCAGCCGGGGTTATTCGGTTGTTAAGGCGCGTTTTATGTAGGGTAGCGCAGATTGGGGCGCGGGTGGCGACTATATGGTCGCGTTTTAGGGAATTGCCACAGTCGCTGGGTGCGTAAGCGGCGAATTTGGGTTACCGCGCTCATAGAAAACAATACACCTGCACGGCTTCCGCGCATCGCGGTCTATTAGAAAAGATGAAGTTTCGCTGGCGATTTTGCTGTATTCAGGTGACGGAATTAGAGGGAAAGTCGACAAACGATCCTAAACTCGGTGCTCTCGGTGGTGAAATAAATTTGATGCGATTGCCCTGGCTCTCGTTCAATGCAATCGTGCCAGATTTGTTCTTTACCACCGAGAACACAGAAGTAATACCGAGTTAGTTATGTAAATAATTGCATGACGTGGCGACTCAACTCCCCTCCACAATGCTTTGGGGTTTCCGCCCCCCGATGAGCGGGGAGACTGAGGGGGGACAGGCTGGGGGAGGGGTTAGAAAAGCGGCAACACGCTGCCGGTAATCAGTCGTCCGGAAACTTGAGATCCACCTCGCGCTAAGATTGTTGCGCCCAAACGATTTTCTGCGACATGAACAAACTATGCAAATGGTCGTGGTATGGCAAAATTCTCACAGAAAATCCGACGTTGCCCGTCGTATCATATGTGTGTTCGGTAAGGAAGGTGTAGACGTTATCTCCATTCTCGGAAACGATCGCCATATCGACCGACTGACCCTCTCGAATATTGCCAATCGTATCCAGCATACCGTAATAGAGTTGCACGCGAACGTCGCAAGGTTTCAAATCGCCAAGACGTACGCTGGCGCGCACTTCTGCATTGCTGCCAATTTCGACGTCGCTGCTATCGATATCCACTTCCAATACCGCGACATCGGACCAGACCCGGTCGAGCTTTGCCTTCCAGTCCGCGAACTGAAGCGTGCCCGCGAAGCCGCATGCGCTCATGTCTTGACTGACTAGATAGCGAGGTATATAGAACTCTTCGGTGTATTGCTGCACCATGCGGTGCGTGTTAAAGACCGGCGCCAGACGCCGCATACTGCGCTTGACACGACGAATCCAGTCGCGCGGCAGCCCGTCGCGCGCCTGCCGGTAAAACAGCGGCACGATGTCTTGCTCCAGCAGATTGTAAAGCGCCTGGCTCTCGATATAGTCTTGATCGGCCCAATCGTGATCGGCGTACTCTTCGCCGTGACCGATTGACCAGCCAATATCGCGTCGGTAAGCCTCGTCCCACCAGCCGTCAAGTACGCTGCAGTTCAGTCCCGCATTGTAGATCACTTTCATGCCGCTGGTGCCGCTGGCTTCTTTGGGACGGCGAGGATTGTTCAGCCAGATGTCGACGCCTTGCACCATGTAGCGCCCTACATTCAAATCGTAATTCTCCAGGAAGACAATCGAATCGCGGAAATCGGGATCGCGCGCGACGTTGACGATGGTGCGGATGAATTCTTTGCCTTCGTTATCATGCGGGTGCGCTTTGCCAGCGAAGATGAATTGCACCGGCCGCTCGGGATCGGTGAGCAATTTCCGCAGGCGTCCCAAGTCGCGGAAGATCAATGTTGCGCGCTTGTAAGTGGCGAAGCGGCGCGCGAAGCCGATCGTCAGGGCGTCTGGATTCAGCACTTCATCCGCCTCTTCAATCGCTGTCTGCGAGACGCCGCGTCGCTGCAATTGCTCCCGCAAGCGATCGCGGGCGAAGGCCACTAGTCTTTCGCGTCGGCGCACATGCGTCCGCCACAGTTCGGCGTCGGGAATGCTTGACACGCCTTCCCAGATTTCCGGCCGCGATTCTTCCGCGCGCCAGGCGGGATCCAGGTAACGATCGAAAAGCTGCGCCATCTCCTGGCTGACCCATGTCTGCACATGAACGCCGTTTGTGATAGCTCGAATTGGCACTTCGTGAACGGGCACGTCTGGGTAAACCCACTTCCACATGTTGCGCGAGACTTCGCCGTGCAACTGCGCAACGCCGTTCGAGCCCGACGACAGGTTCAGCGCCATCACCGACATGGAAAATAACTCGTAGTCGCCCATGTTTTCGCGTCCCAGATCGAAGAACTGATCGCGACTAAGCCCCAGCTGATGCATCAAATCCGTGAAATGCTCGTCGATCAAATCGAAATCGAAACGCTCCAGACCGGCCGGAACGGGCGTGTGTATGGTGAAGACACTGCTTGCCGCAGTCAGCGCCTTTGCCTGTTCGAAACTCAGTTGATGGTCGTGCATATAGCTGCGGATGCGTTCCAGTAGCAAGAACGCCGAGTGACCTTCGTTCATGTGATAAATATCGGCCTCGATGCCAAGCGCCCGCAGAGCGCGCACGCCGCCGATTCCCATCAGAATCTCCTGTCGGATCCGCGTGCGGCGATCGCCGCCGTACAGGCGGTCGGTCAAGTTCCGGTCTTCTTCAAGGGCATTCTTGTCGATATTGGTATCAAGCAGGTATAGCGAAACGCGTCCCACTTGTACCTTCCAGATTTGCGCCCACAATTCACGACCCGGCAAGGGTACGGATATCTTGATTGTCCTGCCGTCCGGTCCTGTCTGCAATGTGACCGGCAAGTTGACATAGTCGTTGATCGGATACGACTCCTGCTGCCAGCCGTCGGCATTGAGATACTGCTGGAAATAGCCTTCCTGGTACAAAATGCCCACGCCGACCAGCGGGACATCCAGGTCGCTCGCGCTCTTGAGATGATCGCCGCTCAAGACGCCCAAACCTCCCGAGTAATTCTGCAAGCACTCCGTCAATCCAAATTCCATGGAGAAATAGGCGATGACCGGCTGGCGCGGCAGGTCGCCAAACTTGTTCGCGAACCAGGTATCCCCCGAGCGCATGTATTCGTCGTAGGAGCGGCATACACGCGCGTAGTGCGCCATGAACGATGTGTCATCAACCAGCGCGTTAAGCCGCTCCTGGCTCATCCGCCCCAGCATCCATTCCGGATTGTGCTGTGTTTCTTCCCACAGCTCGGGGTCAAGCCGCCGAAACAAGGAAATCGCTTCGTGATCCCATGCCCAGCGCAGGTTGTAGGTTAATTCGTGCAGGCGCCCCAACTGCCGAGGCAATTTGGGCGCGACTTTGACGCGCGCTACAGGTTGTACCATTGCTTTGCTCCAATTTTGTCGACGGATGAGTCAAGCGTCGGAAGCGTTCATTCTACCGTCAATCTATGACGATTACACCTGGAAAATAGAGCCGATGGCCATGTCCTGAAACTGTTCCTATTTGCTCTCGGCGAGCCGGCGTCGACCGCCTTGTTGTCGCTTTACGCGCCTATGGCCTTAGCAATTCCGTACAAAGAAATTACTAATCTTCTGTTGTGGCGCTCCATATTACTTTGATGAGAAGTTTCATTATGATATGATGGAAATGTCACCATGCCACACGGTTCTAAAAAACCGCGTCGCTCATGTGTCTGGAAGGCTTGTTATTTTCTGTGAGCGCGGCAAGACGATTCGCCAGTTACGCGCCGGGCGGCTGTGACCATTGCGCATCGATTGGAGAAGCTAGATGCTGAAAAAGAAATACTTGAAAAGCAAGGACATCTGCAAAGTAACCTTCTACACGGCGCCAGAACTCACTGCCGAATCAGTTGCCCTCGTTGGCGAATTCAACGACTGGAGCGAATCCGCGACGCCGATGACAGCGCTCAAAGACGGGCGCTTCAAGGCGACTGTCGAGCTGCCGCCAAACAAGCGCTATCAATTCCGTTACCTTATCAACGAATGCGAATGGGATAACGACTGGGCAGCCGATCGCTATGTCCCCAATCCCTTTAGCGGAGATAATTCAGTAGTCGAGGTATAAGCCTTATGCTCAAAAAACGTTTCCTCAAGAGCAAGAATCTGGTCCAGGTGACGTTTTATACCGCGGCAGCGCTCAACGCAAGCGAAGTCTGTCTGGTGGGCGACTTCAACGATTGGGACGAAACTGCAACGCCAATGAAAGCGCTCAAGGACGGACGCTTCAAAATCGTCCTGGAACTCGATCCGGACAGCGAATTCCAGTTTCGTTATCTGGTCAATGGAGTCGAGTGGCATAACGATTGGGAGGCCGATCAATACCTGCCCAATCCCCATGGCAGCGACAATTGCGTCGTTTGCACTTGAATTCGCTTCAACAGGTTTCCAGTAGGAAACCTGTTGATCTTCCTCATCCATTCACCGTATTGCGCCAAGAAACCAGCGATTCGATTTTGGCGTAGTCCGCGGGAACGCCCATTGGCAAAATGAAGTGCGTGGCGCCGGCAGCATGGTAGGCATCCAGGTTCTCCGGCACGTCCTGCTCGCGGCTTATTGATACCGTGCGCTCGATCTCCGCCGGGTCCCGCCCCACAACTTCGCACCACTTGTCCAGCACGCCGCTCTTGTGCGCCCAGGTCTCCGGCGGACCGAAGCCATTCCAAAGATCGGCGAAGCGCGCAGTGATCTTCAGCGTTACTTTTTCCCCGCCTCCGCCAATCATGATGGGAATAGGGTTGCGCACCGGCGCCGGGATCTCCTTGCCCATCCGCGTCTTGATGACGGGTAGCGCCCCCTCCAAGTCGCGCAGCCGACTGCCAGCAGTGCCAAATTCATAACCGAATTCCTCATAGTCCTTCTCGAACCAGCCCGCCCCAATGCCCAGAATCAAACGCCCCTTGCTGATATGATCCAGCGTATTGGCCATCTGCGTCAGCAAGGCCGGATTTCGATAGCTATTGCAATTCACCAGCGTGCCAATTTCGACCCGCTGCGTCATCATGGCGATTGCCGTAAGCAGCGTCCAGGCTTCGAAATGGTTTTCATTGCCCTCGCCATACAAAGGGAAAAAGTGATCCCAGTTCCAGATTGAGTCGACTCCCAGCGCCTCAATCTCTCGGATACCTTCCGCGTACGCGTCGTAACTGACACGTTGAGGGTGCAATTGTACGCCAACCTTAACCTTGCCCATGTGTTCATACCTTTCATTTGTCATAGCAAAAATGCATCAAACCGCTAGTTCCGACGCGACCGAATCAAGAAATCCACCTCGGTGCCGGGCGGTATTGTCATATCATCGAAACGCGAAAAACTGGCATGCGTACAGTCGGCGCCAACGATTGATCCCGCGCCAATGGTGAACTGCGGCGGGATCCGCGCGTTTTTGCCGATACTGGTTATCTTTAGATCGCCAATATCCTGCCAGGATCCGACTTTTGCCTCCTTGCCAATGACGGCAATCTTGTCAATCAGCGCGCGTTCAATCACCGCCCCGGTCTCGACATAGGCATCGTTCAGGACGACGGACTCCCGCACGACCGCCCCCGGACCGATAAACACGCCCGGTGACAAAATGGAACGCTCGATGACCGCTCCGGCGCCGATCACCGAGCCGTCCGTGATCATGCTGTCGATGATCTGCGTGTCCGGACCGATGCGCACCGGCGGGCGCTCTTCGCTGCGGGTATGGATCACCCAGGTACGATCGTTCAAATTCAACGACGGCGGGCTTGACAGCAGGTCCATATGCGCTTCCCAATAGGCGTCAACCGTACCAACATCAATCCAGTATCCGCCGTAAGGATACGCGCAAACATTCATGTCCGCCGCGACCATTTTAGGCAATATGTCGTGTCCAAAATCATGGGAAGAGGCGGGATCTTCCTGGTCCTCCTGCAGCGCGCGCTCCAGAACGCCGTATTCGAAAACATACACCCCCATATTAGCTAAATTGCCGGGTGGCTGAACTGGTTTCTCGATAAACTCTGTGACCCGGTATTCTGCGTCGGTATCAACAATGCCAAATCGGCTCGCTTCGTCCAATGGCACGCGGATGGTGCAAACGGTCGCGTCAGCGCCTTTGTCGCGATGATATTGCACCAGCATGTCATAATCCATTTCGTAAATGTGATCTCCGGACAAGATCAACACGTATTCGGGACGACCTTGTCGCACAAAGTTGAGGTTCTGCGCGACTGCGTCCGCCGTGCCCGCATACCAATCCGTGTCATAGCTGCCTTGATAAGGCTGCAGCAAACGTACCCCGCCAGTGAAGGAACGATCCAGATCCCATGGGCGCCCTTTGCCAATGTGGTCGTTGAGACTGTGCGGGCGATATTGCGTCAAAACCAGCACATCAAAGACGTTGGAATTAACGCAGTTGCTCAGCGCGAAGTCGATGATGCGATACTTGCCGCCAAAGGGAACGGCCGGCTTGGCCCGCTTGATAGTCAATACACCCAATCTGGTGCCCTTGCCGCCTGCAAGTATGATTGCCTTTATCTTCACAACCCACTCCTCCCCGCCTCAACCTTGCCTCGCGCCAGTTCATAAAGCTCGATATATTCGCCGGCGCTTTTTTCCCAACTGAAATCCATGCGCATGCCGCGCTTCTGCATACGACGCCAGGCTGCCGGGCGCTGATGATAAACATCAATCGCCCAATCCAGCGTGCCCCGCAGCGCCGAAATCTCTTGCCAATGGAAGACGAAGCCCGTACCCGTTGCCGCATCCCCATTATCGTAGTTCTCGACCGTATCGGCCAAACCGCCAGTTTCGCGCACCAGCGGCAACGCGCCATATCGCATCGCCATCATTTGACCCATGCCGCAGGGCTCAAAGTGGCTGGGCATCAAGAACAAGTCGCAACCAGCATAAATCTGCTGCGCCAAGGCGCTGTCAAACTGCAGGAATGCCGTGGCTTGGTCCGGGAAATCTTGATCCAATTGCCAGAACGCGTATTCAAGTTCGCTTTCGCCCGTGCCCAGGACGACCAATTGCACATTGCGCTCACCAAGCAACTGACGCAGCGCCGGAAGAGCCAGATCAAAGCCCTTCTGCGCCGCCAGCCGGCTGACAATGCCTATCAGCGGCACATCGGGCGCTACCGGCAATCTGGCAAATGACTGCAAATGCCCTTTATTGGGCGGGCGCTTCCGTTCGAAATCGCCAACGTCGAAATTCTGGAACAAACAGGGATCAGTTGCCGGGTTCCAAACCTCCGTATCCAGTCCATTCAAGATCCCGCGCAGACTGGCCTCCCTTTTGCCGATCAGCGGCGCCAATTCGTAGCCGGCATAAGGATACTTGATTTCCTCGGCATAGCGCGGGCTAACCGTCGATATCATTTGGCTGTATGCGATGCCTATTCCCAACAAATTGTCCGTCAAATCAGAATAGACCAAGTCCGCCTGCTCGCGACCGTCGATGCCCGCCTGAAACAAGAAGCCCCCCGCGTGATTGCCTTGGTAAGCGATGTTGTGAATCGAGAGCACTGTCGCCAACGATGCCCATTCCGAAACGCCACCGTTCGAGTGAACAAGAAAAGGCAGCAAGCTGGTGTGCCAGTCATTCACATGAAGCAAATCCGGGAACCAGCCGATTTCTTCCTTCAGCCGCCAAACCGTGGCCATCAAGACTTGGTTGAGATAGATGAAGCGCTCCATATCCCAATTCCACTGGGAATAAATCTCGCCTTCAAGTCCAAAATATGGTGGCGACTGCAAAAGATAATAGGGCGTGCCGTCATGCAAGCAACTATACACCCTGACCTCGTTTGTCCCAAGGCGATGCGGGAAGTCGAAAGAGATCAGCGGTTCAATTGCGTATTCGAGATGATTGATGAAACCATAGCCCGGGATCATGACACGCGCGTCTATCCCCAGCTTGCGCAGCGCGATCGGCAATGAGCCAACGACATCGGCAAGCCCGCCGACCTTGGCAAACGGGACCGCCTCCGCGCTTGTGAGCAAGACCTTCATTCCCGGAATCGACTTTCGCTACCAATTCCTGCCAAGGCGATTGTAACTGAACATCCTCGTCATGAGTACAATAACTTGCGTCGCCTCGTTGCCAGCCTCAGTGCCCTGTGCTAGTATCATATTGGTAAGTTACAGCAAACGACATCGCTCCATTGCGGACGTCAACAATTGTCCTTCTCAATAGTATCAAGTTAGTCTTGCAAAATAATTGCATTGCTTGGCGACTCAACTCCCCTCCACAATGCTTTTGGGTTTCCGCCCCCCGATGAGCGGGGGGACTGAGGGGGGAATAGGCCGGTGGAGGGGTTGGAAAAGCGACATTCCTAGGACCTTTTCGCCTGTGGCGCGCCGATTGGCTGCTCCGATTTATCGAGTTGGAATTGCTCATGATTCAGAAGCAACGTAGTAAACGACGGTTAAACTTTCTTCCGCCGATCATTTTCCTCGCATTAACATTCGTGACCGCGGTCAGCGGCACTTACATCGCTTTGAGACTCTTTGGCGACAATGCGGAGGCCGAAACCGTTCCCGAAATCATCACTGTTGAGATCATCATCACAGCCACTCCCGCGCCGGCCCAGGCGGCAACTGCCCAGCCCGCTGCCAGCAGTTCCGGTCAAGTGGACCTACCTGCGGATATTGCCGGCGCTGGACCCGAATCAGTTGCCACAGTGGATGCTGCGCGGCTTGGCGCAGTGGACGCCGCCATAAGCACACCGACGGTTGAAGCCGGCGGCGAATTTTTGTCGGACAATTGCAAGTTTTACACCGTTCAGGGCGGGGATACGCCCTTCGGCATTGCCGAGCGCTGGGGCGCCAACCCCTATCTTCTGCTCGAAGTAAATAATCTCACTCTCGAGTCCGCCACTAATTTGCAGATTGGCGACAGACTGATTGTCCCGCTTCCAGGCTGCAATGTCGAAGGACAAATTATCGAAACTGGCGGCACGACATCCACCGCCAATAGCGAGGCGGCCGCAAATGGGACGAGCACGCCTTCCCAAGTCGCGATCGAAATCGCGTCGGTGGAGGGAATCGGCGATATTACGGCAGAGGGTATACGACTCCGCAACACCGGCGGCGAGATCAATATCAGCGGCTGGACACTGAATGATGCCCACGGCAATACCTATACCTTCCCCGGTCTCTTGCTATTCACGGACGCGGTGATAGCCATCTATACACGCAGCGGCGCCAGTACCGAAGGCGCCCTGTTTTGGGGCAGCGACAAGGCAGTTTGGCAACCGGGAGAGCAATTCACGCTCGCCGACCGCGATGGCCAGGTACGCAAGACCTTGCAGATCCCAATTGATGCCTCCAACTAATCATTATCCTGAAGCTTTGCATTGACCGTAATCGCCCGGGGAACGCACATGCAAAAATGGGAAAAAGTCGTCGATCACTTGCTTCAAGAAGCCATCGGCAACGGTGATATCTCCGGTTTGCCGGGCGCGGGTAAGCCGCTGCGCCTCGACAATAACAGCCAAACACCGCCAGAGTTGCGCGCGGCGCACAAGATCTTGGACGACCACAATGTGATTCCCGATTGGATCGCGCAGCACGAATCGCTTGACCGAACAGAGAGCGCGCTACGTAGACAATTGCTGCATAAAGCCGCGACTTACCAAGCGGACAAGCGCACTGCGCGAGAGACAGGACAAGACAAGTTGGAATTAATAGCTGAACAAGACTGGCAACACTTCAAAAGCCGATTCTCGGAAGCGACAAAACGCTACAATCGCGCCCTGCTGGAACATAATCTGACGCTGCCGCAGGGCATCGCGCACAAGCCCCTGCTCCGCAGCGAGGAAATGATAAACCGCGCTTTGCAGGCAAATGCTGGCAAAGCGGACCAGACGAACTAAGCCTTCTCTTCAATCGGATTGCTATCTTCCGGTTTCGCCTTAGCCCCTTCCTGCAATCCCTTGCGGAAGTTCGCCACTGCCGAGCCAAGCTCGCCGCCAATGCGGGAAACGCGGCCGACGCCGAATAGAAGCACAACAATAATCAATACGATGAAAAGTTCGGTTGGACCCAAATTTGGCATGGTCTTTTCCTATTCCACGATTTCGATCTCACGACAAGTATAACACGCTTCACGTAGATTGCGACACGTCATCTGTTTGGTAGTGTATCGATTTCGGTTGAAATTCAAATGAGCCGATATAGATTGAGGA
>WTGF01000061.1 GCA_011525385.1 Chloroflexota bacterium
CGGTGTCCTCGGTGGTTAAAATTTCCTGTTTCAACCGAAAAGGATACACTACCCATTACCTGCGTTTTGGCAGGAGCTGCTTCGTCGTTGTTATACTATGCCTAATGATGAAATAGCATAGGGGGTGCAACGCCGAACATCTGGAATCTATATCGCTAGTCTTAGTTTCGAAAGGAAAAACAATGTTTGTTCGTAAACCTCTCAGGCTGTTTGGACTCTCGCTCTTGATCTTGCTGCTGGCGGCTACTGCGGCCACTGGCCAGGACGCGGTGGAACTCAGCTGGATCACCGATTTGCCGGGCGCGGAAGAAGTCGCCGCCAGGTTCACCGAATACAATCCGCACATCACCGTTCGCGTGGATAAAGTATCCTTCCGCGAGGTCTTCCAGCAGAATCAGATTCGCTTGGGATCCGGCAGTTCCGAGCCGGATATCGTCAGCGTGGATGCGCCTGTGGTGGCCTCTTACGGCTTCCGCGGCTGGTTGCTGCCGCTGGACGATGCCATCCCGGCCGAGCAGATCGACGGCTGGGTGGACGCCCTGCATACCTCGAGCATGTACAACGGGCAGTTGCTGGCGCCGCCGATCTGGAATTCCGCCCAGGTCATGTATTACAACGCGGCTCTGATGGAAGCGGCTGGCATCACGCCGCCCGCGCCCGATGAGCGCTGGACCTGGGAACAGGTGACCGAGGCCGCGCAAGCGCTGGCCAGCGACGCCGACGCCGATGGCGTCAACGATGTCTGGGGCTTGCAGTTTGGCCAGTACAACCGTATCTATCAGTTGCAGCCCATCCCCGAGAGCTTGCCCACGGCGGTGCTGGGCGACGACGGCTTGACCGTGGAGGGCATCATCGATTCCGAAGACTGGGTCAAGGCATTCACCTGGTTCTCCGACCTGCACAACACCTTGAATGTCTCGCCGCAGGGCGGCATCAGTTCCGGCGAGTTGTTCCGCAATAGCCAGTTGGGCATCTACGTCGACGGCGGCTGGATGATCAACCAATTCATCAATAATCCGCTTGACTTTGACTGGGGCGTTGCGCCGCATCCTTACTGGGACGGCGGCGAAGTCACCGTGCCGGGCGATAGCTGGCATCTGGGTGTCAACCCCAACAGCGAACATACCGAGGAAGCCGCGGCCTTCGTCGCCTTCGCCAGTTCACCCGAAGCCGGACGCATCTGGTTTGATGTCTGGGGCGTATGGCCGGCTCACGAAGAGATGCTGGCCGAATTCGCCGAAGATCCCGCCAATGCCGAATTCCCCAACCTGGCCTTTGTTGTGGCGGCGGGCGAAGCGCCTTACGTTACGCCAAGGCCGCTGACCGTGGGCTATCTCGAATACGAGGAGATCCTCTCTGACGCCTTTGAGGACATCCGTAACGGCGCGAATGTCGCCGAAACGCTGGGCCAGGCGGCGGGCCGCATTGAGCGCGAAATGGACAAATATCGGGAATAGCTTTATCTTCCCGATAAGAGGCAAGCCGGGCTGTCTATTCCCCGGCTTGCCGCTCGGAGCATAACCGTGCTGAACAAGCTGCGCCTGGAACGGTGGACGCCGGCTTTCTTTTTGGCGCCCGCCATTATCCTGTTGATCGTCTTCCGCTATATCCCCATTGTCCTCGGCTTTGAAGAAGCGCTTTATACCAATTCTTTGAGCCTGGCGGGCGCTCGCAAGTTCGTCGGGCTGAATAACTTCATCGCGGTCTTTGAGGACCCGGTGGTTTGGGGCTCCTTCAAGACGACTATGGTATTCAGCCTGGTGGTGAATCCGCTGCAAGTCGGCCTGGCGCTCTTGCTGGCGGAATTGATCAACCAGCGCGTACCCGGTATCGCCGTGTTCCGGGCCATCTATTTGGTGCCGGTCGCCATATCGATGAATGTCACGGCCATCGCCTGGGGCTTGGCGCTGGACCCCAATTACGGCTTGATCAACGGCATCATTCGCACCCTGGGTCTGCCGCGCCAGCCCTTCTTGCAGAGTGCCGATCAAGCGCTCTGGTCGATCATCGGCATCATCAGCTGGATAGGCGTGCCCTATTGGAGTTTGTTTTTCCTGGCTGGGCTGCAAGGCATCTCGAAAGATGTCCTGGAATCGGCGCACGTCGATGGCGCAGGCAGCCTGCGAACCTTCATATCGATCAAGCTGCCGCTGCTGCGCCGTATCATCGCCTTTGTGCTGGTCTCCGATACAGTGGTGAACTTCACCTTGTTCGCGCCCATTTATCTGATCACACGCGGCGGACCGCAGCTTTCCACCCATTTAGTCATGTACGAAGCCTATCGACGCGGCCTGGTGTATGGCGATATCGGTATTGCGTCGGCCATCATTTCGGTCTTGCTAATCGTCGTTGTAGCCTTCGTCGCTGTGGAATTTATCGTGCTGCGTCCGCGGCATTAGCCGCTATCAGGAGCGTCCAATGCGCAAAGGAATGAACAGGCGAAGCCGCAGACAGATTCATTCGAGCGGTGCAATGTGAACAGAGATCATACGACCCGCTTGCGCAAAGCGCGCCGATACATCTTGCTCTATGCCCTGTTGTTCGCGATCGCAATTGCTATCATTTTGCCGATATCCTGGATCGTCGCCTCGTCCTTTACCACGCGCGAGACCGTGTGGAAGAACGTTTTGCCTTTTTCCTGGCGGGCGTTTTTCCCGGCCGATTTCACCCTGGACGGCTACCAGGCTATCTTCGAGAAAGACTTCGGACGGGCGCTGTTGAACACCTTTTTCCTGGGCGCGGTGACGGTCATTCTTGGGATCGCGGTGGGGGCCATGTCTGGCTTCGCCTTCGCGCGCTTGAAGTTCCGCGCCAAGAATTTCCTGTTCGCGCTGGTCATCTTCAGCTTTATGATCCCCGGCGACCTGACCATCATCCCCTCTTTCGTGCTGGTGCGGGATTTGGGCTGGCTGAGCACCTGGCAGGGCCTGATCGTGCCGGGCTTGGCGAACGGCATCATCATCTTTCTCTTCCGCCAATTCTTCGCCGAGATCCCGCAAGACCTGATCGACGCGCCTCGGGTTGATGGCGCGACTTGGCTACAGGTCTTTACACGCATCATCTTGCCCATCTCCAAGCCCGCTTTGATCAGCGCCGGGGTGATCTTGTTCCTGGGCCAATGGAACAACTTCTTTTGGCCGCTGCTGGTGGCGCCGGATCCGGAATTGCGGGTGGTGCAGGTCGCGGTGTCCATCATCGGCATTGAACAGCAGGTCAACTTGTGGGAGCAGATGTTCGCCAGTTCCACATTGGCGATGCTGGTTCCGGTC
The DNA here is from genome assembly GCA_011525385.1 of Chloroflexota bacterium. Lineage (GTDB taxonomy): Bacteria > Chloroflexota > Anaerolineae > Aggregatilineales > Phototrophicaceae > UBA6055. Next base: position 3,270 of record WTGF01000061.1, read on the forward strand.
CTCTTGATCTTGCCCTTCCAGCGCTATTATGTCGGCGGTATCCTGGGCTCCGGGTTAAAGGGCTGACGCCGCAAGCAACTTTGCGCGCGCTTCGCTTGGCCATGTACGCTGACAACTGTGAGGAAAACAGTGAAAATCATATTTGATACCGATATCGGCACCGATGTGGACGACTTAGTCGCCTTGGCGCTCGTGCTCAACTCGCCCGAGATCGAGCTTGCGGGCGTGACCTGCGTCTACGGCGATGTGCTGATGAGAGCGCGCATGGTGCTGAAGCTCTTGCGCATGCGCGGACGCGGCGATGTGCCGGTGACGATGGGCGCGGCCGCGCCCCTGCTCGGCGACCGTCCTATCTATTCGGGCGCGCACGAAGGACGCCGCTTCCTGGAAACGGAGGATGAGGCTCTGCAACCGGCATCGGAGTTCGCCGCCAATTTCATCATCCGCAGCGTGATGGAAAACCCCGGGCAAATTCATCTGCTTTGCATCGGACCCTTGACCAACGCCGCCCTGGCTTTTCGTCAAGAGCCGCGCCTGGCGCAAAACCTGGCCGGGCTGACCATCATGGGCGGCGCTTTCCAGCGCTCGGCCGATGTCTACGCCGATTACGGCGAGTACAACATCGTCAGCGATCCGGAAGCCGCGCATATCGTCTTCAGCTCCGGCGCGCCCATCACCTTGATCCCGCTGGACGTCACTACGCAAGTGCGGATCACAAGCGCGGGCTCGGCGCGGATACGCCAGGCCGGCACTCCCTTCCATCAGGCGGTGGCCGACCAGATTGACCTCTATTCATATTTCGCGGAGCGTGGCTGGACCCATATGCACGATCCCTTGGCGGCGACAGCCCTAATCCAGCCGGCGCTGGTCACCTTGTCCCCCCTTCACGTCGACGTGGAAACGGGTGGCCGCTTTGCGGCGGGCGTGACCTTCATGCGCTCGCCGGATGCCGATTGGCCGGAAAACGCCCGGGTCGCCCTCGACGTTGATGTCAAAGGCTTCGAGGATTTCTTGATTGACCGCCTGACGCGATGACGTGACGACAGGCGAGCTGGCCCTGATTTACGCTCAGTCAAGCGCCCGCAGATCGGAACTGCTGCCCGGCTCCTGCGGCGTCGCATAGACGCCGCCTTCCACGCGCGCTGGATCTGTGAAATGCCCTCGCAAATGCGGGATGTATTCCAGGAAGATCGCCTCGTGACCCAAGGCGATATGATTGAAGAGCGCCAAGTGCTGGTGGATCTGCCCCATGTCGCCGACATGCGGCACGACCGGTATTCCGTACTTGCGCGCCATTAAACTCACCGTGATGAATTCGCTGACGCCGCCCAGCCGGGCGCAATCCGGCTGCAAGAAGCCCGCGGCATCGGCCTGGAGATAGTTCTTGAACATGATCTGGTTGGGCAGGTGCTCGCCGATTGCCAGCTTCAGCGGCGCGATGGCGCGAGCCAACGTCTGATGAGCCAGCACATCGTCGGGGTGGGTGGGTTCTTCAATCCAGTAGGGATTCATCGCGCGTAGCTTCTGGCACATGTCGACCGCTTGCGGCAAGGTCCACTGTTGATTGACATCAAGCATGACGCGGGCCTCGTCGCCGACCGTTTCACGTACCAGAAAGGCGCGGCGGATATCGCGCGCCGCATCATCCGAGCCCACCTTGAGCTTGACCGAGCCGAAACCCTGGTCCATCGATTTGACCAGATTCTCTTTGACCGTGTCATCGGAGTATTGGATCCAGCCAATCGATGTATCGTAGCCGGGATAGCCTTCGTCAAGAATGGCCATGCGCTGATCCCGCAGCCGATGCTCGTTTCGCAGCATGGCCAGGGCGTCTTCCGCGCTCAGCACGTCGTCAATGTAGCGCAGGTGCAGCGTCGCCAGCAATTGTTCCGGGCTCAGATCCAGCAGCAGCCGCCACAGGGGCAGGCCTCGCGCCTTCGCCCACAGGTCGAAGCAGGCGTTGACGATCGACGACAGCGCCAGATGCACAACGCCCTTGTGGGGACCCAGCCAGCGATACTGCGGATGTTCCAGTATGAGCGCGTAGACGCTCCCAAATTCGGCCATCAGCGCTTCAATTTCGCGGCCGACCAGGACACCCGCCAGATCGTCGATGGCGCGGCAGACCAGATCGTTTCCACCGCCCAGGGTAAAGGCCAAACCAATGCCGGACAGGTCGCCATTCGTCTGGAGTTGCGTCACGGCGTATGAATACTGCGGATTGGAATGCACGCTGTCGGCGCCGGCGCCCCCTTCCAGCGCGAAGCGCAGATCATGACTTTGGATCTCGCTGATGACGATGGACATCAAATCCTCCTAAGCTGCAGGGCAATCGCTTCAAAATCAATAACCGTCGAATGTCGCATAAATCTAACGAAACGTAGGGGCGACCAATCTGGTCGCCCGATGCTACAGGGCTTTGCGCTTTCGGGCGACATGGTATGTCGCCCTGCATCGCCTCCATTTTGACAGGCTCGCGGTTAAATCTCGGTGTTCTCGGTGTCCTCGGTGGTTAAAATATTTTGATGCGATTGCCCTGCTCCTAAAGGCGTTTTGCTTGCAAAAACATATTTTGCAGGTAAAATAAGGTACGCTTGTTCGCTCTGCTACGCGCCTGCATTGGCCGTGGCCGCCACGGAAGTTTCGTTGTCCTGCCATTTTTCAAGTTCAAGCATGTGATTCATTAGTGGACATTTTACCGAGAAGAAGGGAGCGGGACATCGTCAATTCCAGATCAAGCAATTCGAGCAGCTTTTACACAAGATTCAGTACAGGATAGGAGAAAACAGAACATGGTTCGCAAACTCATTCTGATCGTTCTCGTATTCGCGCTCGTCGCACTAATGGCAGTGACGGCAGTAGCGCAAGACGAAGCCCAATATGCCGGGCTGGACATGGATTTGTCCGGCGTGCATATCAAGATGGCCGCTATCGGAGGCGGTCTTTACGAAGTGATGTACGAGTCGATCTCGATCTTTGAAGAAGCCACGGGCGCGACGGTGGAGATCATCGCCTTGCTCGACGGTTTCGCCATTGATCAGAAGCTCAAGGTCGACTTCGCGACCGGCGCCGCCGATTACGATGTCGCCTGGGACCATACCAGCTTCGTCGCCCAATACACGCCCTTCCTGCATCCGCTGCAAGACTACTTCAGCGAGGAAGAACTGGCGGCTTTCAGCCCGGCCATCCTCGATTCGGCTACCATCGACGGCAACCTGTATTTGATGCCGCGCCATGCTGATATCAGCCCGATTCACTATCGCGCTGATCTCTACTCCGACGAGGCGATCGCTGCCGCTTACATGGAGGCCACCGGCGAGGAACTGGTTGTTCCCTCGACGCTGGAACAGATCGACCAGCAAGCGCGATTCTTTGTCGAGAACGGTCACAGCACCTTTGGCTACACCCTGGCAGGCAAGGAAGAGGCATTGACAGGCCGCTTCTACGAGATGCACTTCGCCAGCGGCGGATCGCTCTTCGACGAGAATTATGAGCCGACTTTCAATGACGACATCGGCGTCGCCGTTGCCGAATTGATCGCGGGCTGGTACCAGGACGGCATCATCCCGGCCGACACCACCTCGCTGCTCTGGGATGGCGTGGCGCAGAACTTCTGCAACAACGATGTCGCCATCAAGCTGGAATGGTACGGCTGGTACAGCTACTTCCAGAATCCGGAATCTTGCGCGGTCGCGGGCAACTTCGGCTTGGCGCGTGGTTTCACTGGCTTGTCCGTTGGCGGCGATGCCGTGCGGCCTTCCGGATGGGCGGGCGCGCATGCCTTCTCGATCCCGGCGACAGCGCCTAATCCGGCCGCCGGCGCCGAGTTGATCCGCTTCCTGACCTCCGAACGCGTCGCCTACGAAGAAGCGCAGTTGGGCTTCTTGCCGGTACGCGACGATGTTTGGGATCGCATCATCGCCGATGCTGCCGATGCCGAGAATCCGCTCGATCGCGAACGGCTGGAACTGGCGCGTATTCAGGTCGGCCAGGACTTCAAGACGCCGCCGCTGATCGCAGAATGGATTCCCTTCTCCAATCTCTTCTACCCGGAACTGCAAGCCATCATCCTGGGCGATGTCGACGCGCAGGCCGGGTTGGATGCCGCCGCGGAAGCCACGCGTGAACTGATGGAATCCGCCGGTTATTACGACTAGGGCTATACCCCTGATCTGCAGTGATGAAGCGTCTTCATCACTGCAGGTTTTCTTGTTTGCTAGCGCCAGCGCCTGAACTGCCGCTATAATCTGTGCCATTGCGGTATTTCATAGCGCCTCCGATAACTAGATGCTTGCAAAATCCAAATCGACAAGCGACGACGACGCCCCCAAGCAGGCGGATCTTTTCAACCGAATCGACGCCGGTCCTTTCCCCTTTCTGCTTATCCTGCCCTCTGTTCTGGTGATCCTTCTGGTAGTCGCATTTCCCTTGATATATTCCTTATATGTCAGCTTCACGCCTTATGAACTGCTGCGCCCCAACAGCTTGAACTTCCAATTGGCAAAGGCGCTGCGGAATTATCAGAAGCTGCTCAATGACGATATTTTCTGGCGCTCGCTGTGGAACACGATCATCTTCCTGGCGGTGTCGGTCAATTTGAGCTATGTCATCTCCCTGGCACTGTCGCAGTTGCTGGCGCGGGTTACGGTCGGGCAGAGCCTGCTGCGCACGCTGCTGATGGTGCCGATGATGTTCGCGCCCATCCTGGTCGGCATGCAATTTCGCTGGTTTTTCAATGCCAACGTAGGTTTGGTCAACAACTTCTTGATCAGCCTGGGCTTGATCCAGGTCCAGGGCCAGATCGCCTGGCTGGTGGATGTGCCGCTGGGCATGATCACGATTATTCTGGCCTCGGTCTGGATGAATATCCCGGTCTTGACGATTATATTGCTGGCTGGCACCTTGTCCCTGCCCGCCGAGACCTTCGAAGCGGCGGAAGTTGATGGCGCCTCGGGCTGGCAAAAATTCCGCTTCATCACATTCCCGTTGCTGGCGCCCTTTTCCTACATCGCCTTGACGATCATGTCGCTGGATATTGCCCGCGCCTTCGATATCGTGCGCATCATGACCGACGGCGGTCCCGCTCGACGTACCGAAATGCTCTGGACCTATATCACGCGCCTGGCCATCGAGGATACCAAGTTCGGCTTGGGCAGCGCTATGTCCTGGATCACCGTTTTCCTGTCGGTGCTCTTCACCCTGTATTTCTTCCGGCAACTGGTCCGGGCGAGGATCGTGCGATGATCACGCGCAGCGTGGGTCCCAATCGCCGCCGCAACGATATCATCTGGAATGCCGCGGCCTGGTTGATTCTGCTCTTCCTGGCTTTGCCCGCCTTCTGGATCATCATGACGGCTTTCCGCCCCAATATCGAAATCAATACTTTCCCGCCGGTGTGGATACCGCAGCGGCTGACCCTGGAAGCCTATGCCAATATGTTCGGCTTGAACCCCGAAGTGCAGCAGCGCGTCGCCGTCGAAGCTTACTTGCGCAATTCGCTTTTAGCCGCCGGCACCAGCACGATTGTCGCGGTATCGCTGGGCACGCTGGCCGGTTATGCATTCGCGCGCTTCCGCTTTCGCTTTCATACGGCGCTCTTCCTCGGCATCATGCTATCGCGCGCCGTGCCCGGCGTCGCTTTGAGTTTGCCGCTCTTTTTGCTCTTCAACCGCGCCGGACTGACAAACAATGTTTTTGGCCTGGCATTTGTTTATGTCGCCGTTAATATCCCTTTCACTGCCTGGCTGATGGATGGTTTTTTCCGCCAGATCCCGCAGGAGTTGACTGAATCAGCCTATATCGACGGCTGCGGCCACTGGTCGGCTTTCTGGCGCATTGAACTGCCGCTCTCGCTGCCCGGCTTGGCGACGGCCGCCATCTTCGCTTTTCTGGCTGCCTGGAACGAATTTCAGATCGTCAGCGTCCTGGCGCGCAACAACGCCGCCAAAACCTTCCCGCCCGGCTTGTTCGCCTTCACCGAGCAGTTCACGGTCGATTGGCGCGGCATGGCCGCCATGAGCGTGATCATGATGGTGCCCGCGGTCATCTTTGTCATCCTGGTACAGCGCAACCTGGTCAGCGGATTGACATTTGGCGCGGTCAAGGGTTGAGTCGTCAATTACAGGAGTGAGACATGAAAATCACCGATATCGAAATTCGCGTCTGCAAACACCAAGAATCCGTCATGGCCGAGGGCGAGATGCGCGATGTGCAAAGCTCCGACCTGCAATTCATAATGGTCAAACTGTCGACGGAGGCGGGCATTGACGGCATCAGCATGGGCTTCGCCGGCATGGGCGCCGAGATGGCCGGGACATTTGCCGCCGACTCACTCAAGCCTTTTTTCCTGGGCAAAGATGCGCTGGCGCGCGAAAAACACTGGCACGACTTCCGGCGCTACGACCGCTTCTGGCACTTCCCGCCGATATATTCTTACGGACCCTTTGACATCGCGCTTTGGGATATCGCCGGCAAAATCGCCGATCTGCCGCTTTACAAAGTGCTGGGCCACTATCGCGAAAAAGTGCCGACCTATGTTAGCTCGCTCTTCCTGGATGCGCCGGAGGACTATGCCGATCAAGTGGCCGAATTCAAGCAGCAGGGCTTTCACGGCTACAAGCTGCATCCGCCGGGCGCGTATGACGAGGCGCTGGAGGCCTACCGCTTGTGCCGCGAGCAAGTCGGCGACGATCCGCATTTCAAGTTGATGGCGGATCCGGTCACAGCGCATCTCTATTATGATGAGGCTTTGCGCATGGGACGGGAATTAGAGAAGCTGAACTATCACTGGTTCGAGGAACCGCTCTATGATGTCGACTTTCATGGTTTGAGACGCCTGGCGCGCGACCTGGATATTCCCATCGCCGGCACCGAGGTGCTGGTCGGTTCGCACTATTCAACGGCGGAATGCATCGCCAGCGGCGTGGTTGACATTGTGCGCAGCGACGTCTCGTGGAAGGGCGGGGTCACGGCCTTGATGAAAACTGCGCATCTGGCCGAATCCTTTGGCATCCGCTGCGAAGTGCATACGGCTGTCTATCCCGCCCTGGATATCGTCAACTTGCACTGCTGCTGCGCCATCGCCAATTGTGAGTTCTTCGAAGCGCTGATCCCCAGCACGCTGATGAGGCTGGGCGTCAAGAACCCGATTCAGATAGACGCCGAAGGTTACGCGCATCCGCCACAGGGCGCGGGCACGGGCATCGAATGGGATTGGGATTTCATCGACAACGCGACCATCGCGATTCATTGAGGGCACAGCCCGGGTTTGTCTGGCTGCTAACCGCCTTCATCCCGCAGGCCAATGTCGGTGAGCTGTGTCTACGCGCCCTCACAATGAGGCTGAGCAACGGACAGGTTTACATTAGGCGTGATATCACCATAATATCTGTGTGTATTGCAGTGATTTTCGGGCGACCTGATAGGTCGCCCCTACAATTCTCGCCATAGATGAATTTTGTAGGGGTCAGCGATTCGCTGACCCGCCGTTGCGGGACTGTGTTGCTTCAAACCTGTCTCCTCCTCAGTCAGTTCTCGGGGAGGGGCTTGGGGTGGAAGCGTCAATCCGTGTGAAAGACCTCGTCAAGCGTCTTCCACCATTCGCCCTCGGCGCGGTCGGCTACGGGTTCCTGCATGGGCATGCAGATATCCCACCACTTCTGCGTCATCTCATCGGCCGCCATTTTCGCCATATCGGCTTCAAAGTCGTCGCCATGATATTCCATGTAGGCAAAAAGCAGATCGCCATAGTGGTAAATCGAATAGTTGCGGATGTTGCATTCTTCAATCTTCTTGAGTACGCCGGGCCAGGTATTGGCGTGCAGTTCCGTATATTCTTTCAGATGCTCTTTCTTGATGCCGATCACTTGTCCAAACCGTTGCATGTTGCCGCTCCTATATGTCACTGCTAACTGAGTCCGTAAATGCGCTCCATATTGCTAAAGTCAATGCGGTTCGTCCGCGGGAATCCTATACGCCGCCGCCGTTGGCGTTGAAATTCTCCGGATGGCGATATTTCACCGTCTGCAGGTGCTCGCAATACAAAGCCAATACGCCTTCGTTTTTGTAAATCTCGTAACTGACTTTGACCAGACCCATCTCCGGGTATTTCGGTTCCTTGCTCAGTTGCGTGCGCACGGTATAGATAGTATCGCCGATGAAAACCGGCTTGATGAAGCGCAGCTTGTCATAGCCGTAGCTGAAAGTGTGAATGTTGTTATGCGCCATCAAGCCCAGGCCGATGCTGAAAACCATCGAACCGGCGACTAGCCGCTTGTCGAAGATGCCCTCGTCCCGCGCGAATATCTCATCGGCAACATAGGGGTGCATATCGAGCACGATGGCGTTAAAGATCATGCACTCGCCTTCGGAAAGCGTGCGCCGTATCGACTTGATCTTGGCGCCAATCTCGAAGTCCTCGTACATCCAGGTTTCGGTATTGAACAAGGGCAGGTCTTTGTGCATTTCAACTGGCGTGTTTTCCGGCATAGGTCCCTCCTCAGCCGCTTGGCGCGTAACCGGCGAAAAGGGCCAGCCGCGCTCTCAGTTTTTGTCGCATGACGGTCTGTGTCTACGCGACCCGCCCGCTCTTCCGAGCGCAGCGATTAAGTCGAATGGCCGTTGATCTCAAATTCCGCCATGATACGTCCGGTATCTTCGCCGATGCGCGGCGCGCCTTTGGGATTCTTCAAAATCTCGCCGTCAATGCGGATGGGACAGCGCAGTGTGTCCAGCTTGACGGATTCGCTGCGCGCGACTTCCTGGACCATGTCGATCACTTTGAAACCCTCGTGCTGCAGAAGCCGGTCCCAGGTCAGCACATCGGCGCACCAGATATCTTGCGGCTCCAGAATGCCCAGCCAGTACGAGGTCGATCCTCCGCGCAGATGCTCGACCAAAATCGCCTTGATTTCGTCGCGCTGGGTGAACCAGGTAGACGAGTCGGGGTAAGCCAATAGCGGTGGGCAATCCAGCAATTCTCCCAATACCGGGATCGAACCCATCGCCAGCGCCAGATAACCGTCCGCCGTCTCATAAATGCCGTAAGGCGCCGCCAGGTAAGCATGGGCGTTATTGATCGTGCTCCGCCGCGGCAGCTTGCCGCCGTCGTTGAGGTGCGTGGTCAACACTTCGAATTGGAAGTCGAGAATCGATTCCAGCAGGCTGACTTGCACCAGACCGCCTTCGCCAGTCACGCCGCGCCGTACCAGGCAAGCCAGGATCCCCTGGACCAAATGCGCGCCCGCGAACAGGTCAACCACCGCCAAGCCAAAGGGAGTCGGCGGCCGATCGGCATCTCCGTTCAGCCAGACCAGGCCCGATATCGATTGCAACAGCAGGTCTTGCCCGGGCTTGTACACCCAGACCCCTTCGTTGCCGTAGCCGGTGATCTCACCGTAAACAAGGCGCGGGTTGATCGCGCGAACGGCGTCGTAATCCAGCCCGAGGCGCGCCATCACGCCCGGCCGAAAATTCTGAACCAGCACATCGGCTCTGGCGATTAGCTCATGCACTCTCGCCAAATCTGCCGGGTCTTTCAGGTTGGCGGCAAAGCTTTCTTTGTTGCGGTTGATCGAATGAAAGAGGGTGCTTTCGCCGTCCAGCTCAAGCTCGGAAATATAAAGCTGCCGGCATAAGTCGCCGCCGTCGGGCCGCTCCACTTTGATCACGCGCGCGCCCAAATCGGCCAGGCGCAGCGCCGCCGAAGGACCGGACAGAAATATGCTGAAATCGAGTACCAATAAACCTTCCAGAGGTCGCATAATGGCTCTGTTCTCCCCGTAACGCGCTGTGAATCTTGTTTTGCTTGCAAAAACACTTTTTGTATGTAAAATATAGTCAGCAAAACCGGATCTGTCAAATCGAAATTCGCGGTCCGCCGCGGCGGGCGCAAGCCAGCGGGGAGGCAAGCATGCTCAGAGTAGATACCCACCAGCATTTTTGGAACCTTGACGAAGTGGCGTACCCCTGGCTGGTGCCCGCTTATGGACCAATCTACCGCAATTTCGATGCCGCGGAATTGGCGCCTCAATTAGCGGCATCCGGCGTCGACAAGACAGTCATCGTTCAAGCGATGGATTCTTACGCCGATACCGACTCGATGTTGGCGATCGCGGCGGAAGAGGATTGGGTGGCTGGCGTGGTCGGTTGGGTACCGCTGCATGATCCCGTGGAAACCGACAGAAAGCTGGATGAATATGCGCGGAACCCCTATTTCAAGGGCATGCGCCATTTGATCCACGAGGAGAGCAATCCCGACTGGGTCACCCAGAAACAGGTGATCGAAGGCTTGCAGTTGCTGGCGGACCGCGGCTTGACCTACGATGTGGTGGCGGTATTCCCCAATCATCTCAAGCATGTGCCGACCTTGGTCGAGCGTGTGCCCGAGCTGAGGATGGTCATCGATCATCTGGCGAAGCCGCCGCTGGACGAAGCCGACCGCGCGGTCTGGCGCGAACAGATGACCGCCGCAGCCGAAAGCCCGAATGTCTTTGCCAAGTTGTCCGGCTTGAATACGGTCACGGCCGATTTTGAGAACTGGACCTACGAGGATATCAAACCGCTTATCGACTTCGCGATCGAACAATTCGGCGTTGATCGGCTCATGTTCGGCAGTGATTGGCCCGTGGCTGTGCTGGCTGGGGATTACGCCAAGGTCTGGGACGAAACCAATGAGGCCATCGCCGACTTGTCCGACGCGGAAAAGGATGCCTTGCTCGGCGGCACCGCCAACGGCTTTTACAATCTAGGGCTGTAGTCTAACACTTAGGCAGTGGCTGGAGGGGAGGCGGTCCCTCCGTATTTCAAGCCGCCCTTCGATACGTGCTAGTTGCTGCCTCCCGCCCCGTCACCATGAAGGCAAAGCAGTCCCGCCTCCCGCGCTGGATGAATACGCCGCTTCCACGGTCGCCATCGTTTCGATGGCGTCCTCAACCGATGTTGGCAAAACATCGGTCTCGCCATTGGCATAGCGCATCAAGCTGGCCATGGTGCCGATGAAGGCTTCCGGGAACCAGGACCCCTCGATATCCAGCGTCTGCCACTCGGGCCGCGTTTCGCCATCCGGCAAAACGTATTCGAAGCGGTCGGGCACGCCGTCCGGGTAATTCATATTCAATCCGGCGCGGATCTGGATGGCTCCCTTGCTCCCTTCGAACTTGACATAGGATTGCTGCTTTTCCGGCCCGTAGGCGTGGCTGTGATTCGTCATCACGTTGACGCGCGGGTTCTCTCCATAATCCATGATGATCATCGAACGGACGCCGCCTTTCAACTCCGGCGCCGATGGGTGGCTCATCGTCTTGGCATAAACCGATCTCGGCGTGCCACAGAAGGACCGCACCAGATCGACATAATGGATGCTGTGATAGAGGATTTCGACGCGAGGCAGGGGAAAGAGGAAGCCCCACAAGTGCCAGGGCGTATTGCACTGCACACGGAATTCCAGATCGCAGAGTTCGCCAATCAGACCCTGCGCTATTATGTCGCGCGCGGCGATGATAAAGGGCGCGAAGCGCAATTGAAAATTGATGGCTGCCACCAGGTTTCTTTCGCGGCAGAGCTCGAGGATCTCCCGCGCCTGCGCCAGGTCTTCACCCATGGGTTTTTGAATGAGAACGGCGCGTCCTGCTGGGATTTCGCGCAAAATTTCACTGATCGCGCTGCCCGGAACCGCGACATCAAAGACAGCATTTTCCGGGGCCATTGCGATCGCCTGGGCGAGTGATTCGTAGATGCGCGGGAGGGAGAACTTCTCCTTCATCATAGCGGCGCGCTCGGCGTTGATATCGAAGCCGCCGGCCACCTCGAAACCCGCGATGCGATAAGCCGGATAATGCGCGTCGTGCACGATACCGCCCAAGCCGATGCTCACGATCGGGGGCGGTTTTTCCGGCAAGATCGCTCTTTGTCGAACGCTGAATGGAGGCATAGCATATTCCCTTTGTTGGTCTGGATCAGACTGCGTTTGCCATCACGGTTGGCTTTTGCAACCGATAACTCAAGCCGGCGCGTTCGTTGATCTGACGCGCGCAATGGCGCAACGCCGCGGCCACTTTGTGCGGTTCGCTGCTTTGACGGGTCGCCGTCAATTGCGTGACGGCAACCGCTGCCGTCACCCCAACTTCCGGGTTGCCTACCAAGACGGCGGTATCTTTCATGCCGATGAAGGATTCGTCCACGGCGGTTGAAATGCCGCTGCGGCGGATATCAGCGATGCGCTGCCAAAATAGCTGGCGTTCTCCACCGCTCATACCGCAGTAGTCGGGATCCTGTTCAAGTGTCATTTCGATGCTGCTGTCGGGCAGGGACGCGAGCAATAAGCGCCCCGAAACCGTCCGCGCCAGCGGAAAGGTCGCGCCTACCGAGACGATGATCTGCACCTTCTCCGGGCTTTCCACCTGCCCGACGACCAGGAGTTGCCGCTGCTGCATAATACTGATATGACAGGACTCGCGGATCGTCCAGGCCAGTTCTTGCATGGGCAAATTGGCCACTTGCAGCAGATGTTCCAGCGGCGAATGTCGATTCGCCAATTCAAAGAGCTTCAGCGTCAGCATGTATTTGCCCGAGACATCGTCCTTGATGACAAAGCCGCTTTCCGCCAGGCAGGTCATAGTGCGGAAGAGTTGGCTGGTGCTGTTCTTGGTCTTTTCCGAAATCTGGGATAGCGAAAGCGGCTCGGATGCTTCGGCCAGCAATTCCAGAACAGCCAAGCCTTTTTCCAGGGCCGGGACGCTGTAATTGGGAGCCGCTTTTTGCTCATTCATTGCTGATTGGGAGTGATTTCTGTCTGTCTGCATTTTGCTTTTCTTGCCGGGTCAAGCGCTTTCCGCGCCTTCCTTGCGTTGGACCAGATACAAGTGCTGGCAAGCGAGCACGATCTTGTCATGTTGATTAAAGACCTCGACCTGCTCGACCACATAACCGTGATCGGGACGCTTGGGATAATCGCGCTTTTCGCTGATGGTCGCCTTGACCGTGATGGTATCGCCGATGAACACGGGCCGGATGAAACGGACGCGGTCGTATCCGTAGGAGAAGGCGACGGGATTGATTTCATTGGCCGTCATGCCAATGGCGACGCACAGGATCAAGGTGCCATGCGCCACGCGCTCCTTGAATACCTGGGTCTTAACCCACTCGGCGTCCATATGGTGCGGGAAAAAATCCCCGGTTTGACCGGCATGCAGCACGATATCGGCTTCAGTGATCGTTCTGCCAAAGGTCTCGCGGCTTTCCCCGATCAGGTAGTCTTCGAAATACGTGGTCTTGATCATCAGCACTTCCCGTCTTTTGCTTTGAGGACGAAAACCGCAGGAGCGGTGAATTTCGAGGAAATGAAATACTTGTCTGCCCTCATAAATTCGAAGATAAACTCCCCTCTCCAATGCTTTGGGGAGGGGCTGGGGGAGGGGTTAGAAAAAGCGATGCTCACGATATTCACCACTCCCAAACCGCGCGCCGGTTGACAAAGAGCAACCCGCTCACTATATTTTGCATATAAAACTGACTTTTGCAAGCAAAATTGACCGCCACGCGTAGTGGCGGCCGATACAGGAATTCGGGAGCGACTGGAGGCGAAGCAATGACGGCGAAGGCCCTGTTACGCGGTATCACCTGGAATCATTCACGCGGCTTTGTATCGGTGGTTGCGACCGCGCAGCGCTTCTGCGAGATGCGCCCGGAGGTGGAAATCGTCTGGGAGAAGCGCTCATTGCAGGAATTCGCCGACGCGCCGATTCAAGGCCTGGCCGAGGATTATGACTTGCTGGTCATCGATCATCCCTGGGCGGGTTACGCGGCTCACAGTCAAGTCTTGGTCCCGCTACAGGAGATTATTCCGGCCGATTATCTGGCGGATCAGGCAGCCAACTCGGTCGGGCATTCGCACGCCAGCTATATCTTCAACGGCAATCAATGCGCCCTGGCGATTGACGCCGCCACGCCTGTGGCTTCCTATAGGCCGGATTTGCTGGCGCGATATGATCTGCAAAAGCCGGACTCCTGGAGCGATCTGCTGGCGCTGGCGCGGCAGGGTCGGGTCATTATGCCGGGCATTGAAATCGACACCCTGATGAACTTCTACATGCTCTGCGCCACCCAGGGCGAAGCGCCCTTTGTCGACGATGAGTGGGCGGTATCCGATGAGATGAGCTTAAGCGCCCTGGAGCAATTGCGAGAACTCGCCAGCCTGTGCCCGCGCGAAATCTTCGCTTGGAACCCGATTGCCGTATACGAAGCGCTTTCGCGGCGCGAAGATTACGTATACTGTCCCTTTGCCTATGGTTACTCCAATTATTCGCGGCCCGGCTACTCGGACAATGTGCTGATTTTTGATGACATGGTCGACATCGACGGTCAAGGGCGCTGTCAAAGTACGCTGGGCGGCACAGGACTGTCGGTTTCCACGGGCTGCAAGTCGCCCGAGGTCGCCCGCGAATACGCCATGTTCAGCGCCAGCCCGATCATCCAGAGAACATTATTCTTCGAGAACGGCGGCCAGCCCGGGCATCGGGCCGCCTGGACCGACGACGAAGTCAATCGCCGCAGCAGCAACTACTTCCGCAATACCTTGCCCGCGCTGGACCGGGCCTACCTGCGGCCGAGATTTCCCGGTTATCTGCACTTCCAGGATCATGGCGGCGCGCCCATCCGCCAGTACCTGATGGAGGGCGGCGACGGGCGGCAAGTTCTCGCCGAGTTGAAACGGCTGTTTCAAGAAGCCAAGGCCTTATACGCTTGAGCGCCAACCTTAGTCATCAAGATGTTCGGTGAAGCGGCTTAGCGCCGTCGCCCACAGTTGCTGAATATCGTCGTCGGTATCCGTGCCGCCGGTATTCAGGATTGACACATCCTTTTCCTCAATGACGCGGAAGGTTTTGTCCGCGACCGATTTGCAGCGCGTCGCAATCGCCTGGAAGATGCCGTTTCCGATCAGGACATGCCCCAGGTCGTTAAGATGGCAGGCATCGACATGTAGCAACCAGTCAGCGCCGCCCATGATTTGCTCGGCATCGGCGAAGATCGCGCCATGCTTCTGGGCAAGTTTGCTTATAGCCACGTTGTAGGCTCGGGATATCTCGTAGCTCCAGCGGGTCCAGGTGGGGTAGACCTCCGGGTCGTTGGCGCCCACGCCGTAAGTCTGATGATAAACGCCCAGCAAGACCAGCAGCGCGCCGGTTTGCTCTTGAATGTCGCTGACGATGGTTTCCAGGTCTTCGATGTATTCCCCCAGCGGCATGCCCGAGCGCATATCGTTGACCCCTTCGGCGATCAGCACCAGGTCCGGTTGCAGGTCGATGCAATGCTGTTGATAGCGCTCCAGCAAGCTGGGCTTGGCCGATTCACCATAGCCGGGGCAGCGCGGCGAGATCACGCCGGCCGGCAGACCGCGATTGAATACGGTCAAGCGCTCGTCCTGGAATTTGCGCAGCAAGTTGGCCGCCACCTGGTTCCACTCGTTCTCGGGTTCGGACGCGCACATGCCGTAGGAGATGCTGTCTCCCAGGATTACCATTCTGCGGAAGGGACCGTGGTTCATGAGCTTCATCCCGTCACTTCTTCAATTCGTCATCAAATTCAATCGTGAATCGATCCAAAGCCTCGCTCCAGAGCGCTTGTATTTCCTCGTCCGTGTCGGCGCCGCCGGTATTGAGGATTGATACCGCTTCTTCCTCAATGATACGCATGGTTTTGTCCGCGATGCCGGCGCAATGGGTGGCGATGACCTGGAAGAGGGCATTGCCCATCAAGACCTGTCCCAGGTCGTTGAGATGACAGCAATCCGAATGCAAGGTCCAGTCCGCGCCGGCGAAGACCGCGCGCGTATCGACATACAAGGCGCCCAGTTGCGCCGCGAGCAAGCCGATCGCGTGGTTGTAGGCATGGGCTTCCAGGTCATTCCAGCGCGACCAGGTCGGGTAAAGCGCCGGGTCATTCACGCCCCGACCGTGGATCTGATGATAGACGCCGGGCAAGACGACGAGGGCAGCGGTCTGCGCCTGAATGTCGGCTACGATCGCGCCCAGATCGGCCAGATATTCTTGCAGCGGCATGCCGGCGCGCATATCGTTCAAGCTTTGCGCTACCACGACCAGATCCGGATCCAGGTCGATGCAGTGCCGCTGGTAGCGCTCCATCAGGCTGGGTTTGGCCGAATCGGCATAGCCCGGGCAGCGCGGAGAAATCACTTCCGCCGGCAAGCCGCGATTGAAGACTTGCAGGGGCGCGTCCTGGAAGTGCCGCAGCCAGTAGGCGAGTACTTGATTCCATTCGTTGCGCGGCTCGTGCGCGCACATGCCATAGGCGTTGCTGTCGCCCAGAATGACCATCCGGCGAAAGGGACCGCAATTGGGCATGATCTACTCTCCCTCCGCTAGGGAACGGCGCTTTCCCGTCGGACAGAGGATAGCCGGCGCCAAGGCCAGCTATCCTCCGGGAACGGCGCGCTTGCTACCATTCGCCTTCGAAGTCTGCTACGTTTTCTATCGTCACGATCGGACGCGGCAGGAAGATATCGCTGGGGATCTCGGCGCCTTCGAGGTGAGCGATCAGGGCTTTCGAGCAAACGTAGGCGGCCGCCCGCGGCGAATCGAAGACACTGCCATAGAGTTCGCCGTTGGCGATTGATTCCAGGCCTTCAACGCTGCCGCCAATGCCGATCACGCGTACATCGGCCAGCATGTCGGCATCGCGCAGGGCCGAAACCACGCCCATCGCCATGTTGTCGTCATGGGCATAGATCAAGTCGATATCCGGATAGGCCTGGATGAAGTTTTCGGTGACGGCCAGGGCATCTTCACGCGTCCAGTTGCCCGGTTGCGAAGCCACGATTTCGATGTCGGCATTCGCTTCCAGCGCCTCGACAAATCCCTCGGAGCGTTCGATAGAAGCCTGGAAACCGGCGGCGCCTTCAACAATGGCGACTTGCCCGCCATCGGGCAGCAACTCAAGCACGAATTGCGCGACGTCGCGCCCGGTTTGGACTTCGTCAACGCCGATCAAACTAACGCTGCCTTCATAATTGGCGCGGGGCGGTCCGCCAAGATCATTCCAACAGGTCAGCACGGCGATATCGGCGGCCACGGCTGCTTCCAACTGTGGAATGACAGCTTCGGCGTCCAGGGCGACCAGCACAATGCCGTCGGGCTCCAGGGCAATGATGTCTTCCAGTTGTGTGATCTGCTTCTGTACATCAAATTGGGCATCGGTCAGGATTTGCTCGAAGCCCATGTCTTCCGCCGCTTGATCGGAACCTTCCACCATGGCGACGACGAAGGGGAAGTTGTTGCCGATCTGCGATACGCCGATCAGATAGCTGTCGGTGGTCTCATAGGGCGACATGATGGGCATGCCGTTCTCGCCCAGTTCAAAGAGGAAGGACAGATCAACGTCTTCCATCTCCATTTCCGCGTCGTCCTCGTCATCCGCAAAAGCAGCGCCCGGCAATATAAGCAAAGGCACAAACAGCAATAACGCGCAGGCTAGCATGATTTTACGCAATTTCATGATTCTTCTCCCAAAAAAGTCTACTCAATCGAACAGATTTTCAACCGTGTTTGCGCTTGTCCGATAGGGTCTCCTTTCTCCGCTGTTGATTCAAGGCGCGCTGCTCCAGCAAGCAAAAGGCTTGTGTTCTAGCGCGGGCACTGCGGCTACTGTCGACGGCGCTGATAAGTATAGAGCGCGACGGCGCCGATCATGATAAAACCCTGTATCAACTCCTGATAATTCGCGCCGATATTCAAGAGATTGAAGCCGTTGCCGAGCACTTGCAGCAGCAGGACGGCGACCACCGTCTTCCAAACGCTGCCCTCTCCGCCGAAGATGCTGGTGCCGCCCAGCACAGCCGCCGTGATCGCGATGAACTCCGTACCCACGCCGCCCAGCGGCGATGCCGAATAGATGCGGCCCAGCAGGATGATGCCGCCAATCGTGGCGCAAATCGAACTGAGAACGAAGGCGCTGATGATAATCTCGTCGACGCGCAAGCCGGCCAGTTTGCTGGCTTCTCGATTGCCGCCGATTGCCAGCAAATAGCGCCCGTAGCGGGTATAGTTCAAAACGAATTCACCCAGGATGCCCAAACCCAGGAAAGCGATAACGGGAAAGGGAATGGACAAGATTTCGCCACTGCCGAACCAGCGCAATTCCGGCGTCGCGCCGCGCAGGATGCGGCCGTCGGTCAGCACCAGCAGCAAGCCCTTGATGATGGACAATGTTCCCAAGGTTGTCACCAGAGAGTTGACGCCGATCTTGGTGATGATAGCGCCGGTGATCAAACCGATGAGGACGGCGATGCCAAGCGAGGAGAGCAGGGCGGGAATGAAGCCGATGACCGGGATCAGCAAGAGAATGACCACCCCGGTGAAGCCCGCTTGCGCGCCCACGGCCAGATCGAATTGAGCGGTCGACAAGAGAAAGGTCATGCCAATCGCCAGCACGCCGACAACCGAGGCCTGGCGGATGATGTTGATGATATTGCGCGGACGCAAAAAGGCTTCGGAAGACAATGCCAGGACGATGCACAAGATGATGAAGACGTAGACGATGGCCATGTTTTGCAAGGAGAGCGCTTTGACCAAGGCCGAAAGTCGGGTTTGCGCCTCTTGTTGTCGCTTCATCGTCATAAGCGCTCCCGATTAGAGCATAGTGGCCGCAGCCACCAGGCGCGCCTCGCTGATGTCGTCTCGATCCAGCGCGGCGGTAATAGCGCCATTGCGCAGGACGATGCCGCGATCGGCGACGCCGGCGATCTCTTTGAATTCCGACGAGATGAACAGGATGGCTTTGCCCTGATCGGCCAATTGCCGCATCAAGAGGAAGATCTCTTCCTTGGCGCGCACATCAATACCCTGCGTCGGTTCATCGAGGATCAAGATGCGGGCGTCGGTGCGCAGCATGCGCGCCAATACCACTTTCTGTTGATTGCCGCCGCTCAGATTGCGCACGCGCTGTCGGGCGGAAGGCGTGACAATGCGCAGTTTCTCGATGAAGTCGGCGGCGATCTGGCGCTCGCGCTTGAACTGAATCACCTGCCGCGGCGAGATTTTTTCGATGGATGACAGACTTACGTTCTTCGCCAGTTCGAAGTCCAGTAGCAAGCCGCTTCCCTTGCGGTCGCTCGGCAGCAGACAGATACCGCGCTTGATCGCTTCGTAAGGCGACGAGATGCGCGTCGGCGCGCCATCGAGCAGGACGGCGCCGCGATCATAGTCCAGGTTGCCGATGATGAGATTGCCGATATCGCTGCAACCGCTGCCGACAAGGCCGGTCAGGCCCAGGATCTCGCCCGGATGGATTGACATCGAGAAGTCGCGAATGCGGGCGCCGACGCTGATCTCTCGCAACTGCAGGATGGGCGCGCCGCTTGCCGGGCCGGTCTTTTCGGGGAACATCTCTCTTGGCGAATGCCCAATCATCATCGCCACTACTTCTTGCGGACTTGTTTTGTCAATCTCGAGGGTGTCGACGCGGCTGCCATCCTTCAATACGGTCACCCGGTCGGCGATCTCGAATATCTCGTCAATAAAATGGGTGATGAAAATAAAGGACTTGCCCGCCGCCTGCAATTGACGCACCGTTTGGAAGAGCGCTTGTTTGGCATTCTGGTCCAGGGTCGCTGTTGGCTCGTCCATGACGATGACCTGGGCATCGCGATCGAGGACCTTCAGGATCTCGACCAACTGTCGTTCGGCGACGCTCAAGTCGCGGATGCGACTGTCTGGCGGCAGGTAGATGCCGAAGCTGTCACAAAGCCGCTCAAATCTGGCCAGATGGCTGGCGCGGTCAATCCTGCCCAGGGGAGTCGTCTCTTCCCGTCCCAAATAGATGTTGGCAAGCACGGTGAGCGCGGGTACCAAGGGCAGGTCCTGATAGACGATGCCGATGCCTTGTCGAATGGCATCGACGGGCGCGCTGATATCAGCCGGCCGGCCGTTCAAGTATATGGATCCGGCGTCGCGCTGATAGGCGCCGGACAGGATCTTCATCAAGGTGGACTTGCCGGCGCCGTTTTCGCCAACAACAGCGTGGACTTCGCCCCGCGCGACATCCAAATCAACGTTGTCAAGCGCGACGACGCCGGGGAAGGTCTTGGTAATTCCTCGCATTTCGAGGATGGGTCGTGACATGTTATTGACCAAGCATTTTGCAAGACAAAGAATCTTAAGTAGGCATGAGGCGACTGAACAATCGACTGGCCGGCGCTGCGTGCCTGCCTCAGTTCCCGCTCGGGCGATTTGCCGTGCGACCAGGCCCCAATTTGTTTAGCTAGCAGTATAACAAGGAGTAGCCCGCAGCGTCAACTTGGCGCCTCGTTCGGGGTGCATTCCAGATTATTGGCAAGTCAAGCGATTTTGCCCGGTCGAAAGCATGACCAACCACAAAGACACAAAGGACACAAAGTAAATAAGGCATTTCTCAGTAAATACAAGTAAGTCGTGCAAAAAAGCGAGCCTTGTAGGGGCGACCAATCTGGTCGCCCACTGCCCCCTCGCCTTGTGGTTTCGGGCGACATGATATGTCGCCCCTACCGCCGACTATTATTTTGGCGTTGCATGACTTTGTTGGTCCTGCTTCTGTGCCTCTGCGGTGAATTCTCAGTTTGTATTTCCATCGTTCCACTAGATACCATTTTGAAGCGATTGTCCTGTGGACATCTGCCAAAATATTGAAATGCACCCCCTCGTTGGCAAAACGTCGCGCTTTCTGTGGCTAAACGCCGATGTCCTCGTTCCAAAGCGCGGGATTGTCGCGAATGAAATCTTGCATCAGCCGGTAGCATTCTTCGTCATCAAGCTGAATCAAATGTACGCCGCGAGCGATCAGGTAATCCTCGGGACCTTGAAAACTGCGGTTTTCGCCGATGACAACCGTCGGGATCTTGTAGAGCAAGATAGCGCCGCTGCACATATCGCAGGGCGACAAGGTGGTATACAAGGTCGCCCGTTGATAATCACGCGCGCTGAGGCGTCCGGCGTTTTCCAGGCAATCCATTTCCGCGTGAAGCACGGGGCTGCCGCTTTGCACCCGCCGGTTGTGACCGCGGCCGACAATCGCGCCGTCGAGCGCCAGGACCGAGCCGATCGGGATGCCGCCTTCGGCCAGACCCCGCTTTGCCTCTTCTATTGCCGCGCGCATGAATTGGTCCGTTTTCTGATCCATCTTCTGATCCATTTTCGCCTCCCGCCTATGCCGCCGACCTAATCTTGCCCTGTTTTTGCATAACAGTATAGATACAGTATATATACTGTATCTATACTGTTATGCAAA
>WTGF01000048.1 GCA_011525385.1 Chloroflexota bacterium
GGCCCAGCGCCCCCTCGGTCCCCCGCCTCACGGGGGAAGTATCCCAATGCATTGGGGGAAGGGGGGCTAACGATTCCGTAAATCGTTGTATTCTGTTATCTTGCGCAAGAATTGACCATCTATCTTGAATCGTTTCGGTATTGTTCTGGTTTACATTAGGTACAATTTGCACTACCGAAAAAGCCTTACAAGGCTTGTCCGCTACTGGCGAAAAGAGTTCCAGCTGTACATTTCAATGCGGTTATCCAACCGTTCCTAGTCGGAACGCGGGCGACTCACAGAGTCGCCCCTACACAGCTCGTCTGTATGTTGTAGTTTGGGTCGTGCAATGGTGTTATTTTCTCGCTGTCGGACGCGTATTTGCGCCCATTTAGATCACCACAAGTTAAGTACCGCACAAGCCTTACAACGTTTTGATTATTTCGGCGATTTCTTTCTTATGGCAAAGTTTTCAATTGCTTGGGCGCGCCTACTTCTGGATAATTGTGATTCACAAAACAATTGACCACAGCAGCCCGTCCCTTCCGCTAAAACTCGAATTCGTCGAAGTCCCGACACAGATGGACGGGACCGTCGAAGACCTCGGCGGCTTGCTGGACGAGCGGTTCGGGGTCCTGGTTCCAGACCTGGTAGTGAATCAAGCGCAGTTCTTTGGCGCCGGCTGTCGCCGCGGCTTCGCCCGCCATGCGCGCGGTGCTATGACCCGGAGGCGGTCCCCCCGCTTCGTGGATGAATATGTCCGCGTCTTTGCCGATCTTGAGGGCATTGGGACATGGTTCGGTGTCGCAGCTATAGGCGAGAACTTTGCCATTGTGTTTATTGGTTATGCGCATACCGATCGTCGGTATGAAGTGAACAACGGGGAAAGAGTGGATTGCAAAGTCCTTGTTTTCAAATAACAAGGTGTTGTCGTGCAAGCTGATGCGAGAAAAGGATACCGGAAAGAAATTGGGCCAGTACTCCCAACCGTACATATCCATCGTCTCTTCAATGCGGTTGATGCAGTGAGGAATGCCGTAAAAACGCATGGGCGCTTTGCGGCCCATCTGCCACATATGCATCAACATATTGGGCACCCCGGCGACGTGATCGGAATGAAAATGCGTCAGAATGATGTCTTGCAAATCGTCATCGTTGATCCCCAGGTCCTTGATCTTGTCCAGGGGATTGGACCCGGCGTCTACCAAGACCGGGCTGTCTTGCTCGCCAATTAAGAGAAAATGCGTATAGTCATGCTCCGCGCTGTTGACTGCGCCGGCGCTTCCCAGAATGATTACGCGCGCCATACACTTGCCTTTAAATCGGACCCAGTCCCTTTTGGCAGATGGTGCAAACACCCTGACCGTCTATCCGTCAGTATTGACGATACCATAGTTCAGAAATAATCGAAACACTCTACCGAACCCTTGACAGGTCTCGCCCGCGGGCCAGCGACGTAGGCAATTCCGGAAACCCCTTTCAGCAAATGTCAAGTTTTGCCAGAACGCCGCAAATGATTGCGGGCTTTCATCTCATCCTGGCCTGAGCCAATGCGCAGTCCTTTATGCGCTGGACTGCGGCAGTTGCTCGGCTTGTTCCGCCGCCACGTCCGCCCCTTTGGCGTCGCTGTACTTGCCGCCGCGGTGACGGTATAATAGCAGCGCGACCGAGGCCAGGAATGCGATTAATGTAATAGTCTGCGAGCTGTTGATACCGGAGGCGCCAATAGTGGCGATCTCCACGCGCAGGAATTCCAACAGGAAGCGCCCGAATGAATACTGGGCGATATACAGCAGCAGGATATCTCCGCTCAACAGGCGCCCGCGATACTGGTGATAAATCCGCCAGAGGACATAAAAGGCGATGAGGCTCCATATCGCTTCGTATGCCCAAAGTGGATGGAACAATGTATCTGAAGGATAGTCAATCAAGCTTTCGTAAGGCGCCACACGCGCGTCCCGCGGGATTTGAATGCCCCAAGGCAGCGTAGTCGGCGCGCCATACAGTTCCTGGTTCACATAGTTGGCAAATCGACCAACGGCTTGGCCGACCGGTATCGCGACTCCGGCGACATCCATCCAGGGCGACAGGCGCATCCCCTCATCCGGGAAATTACTTGTCGGCCGCTGGTATCGAAATGAGGAAACATCCTTGTCGGTCAGGCGCGCCATCAGCGATTCCGCCAGCCAGGTCAGCGCTTGGCTCAACCACAAAACCGGCGTCAATACGGTGATGAACAGGTTTATGAACCGGTTGTGCCAGCGGCTCAAATAAAGGTAGGCGCCGAATACGCCCCCTATTACCGCGCCGAATATGCTCAATCCCCCGCTCCAAATGGCGATTGCGCCGTTTGCGCTATCGAAAAAATTGTCCAGGAACCAGGCCGTGTTCTGGCAAACTTCTCCTTCGATGCCGCAGCCGGCGGTCAAAGAAATAGGCGGGAAGAGAATGAACCACAGGCGGGCGCCGATAATGCCCGGGATAATTGCCCAGGTCAGTCCGCCCCAAATATGGTCAGGATCGCGTCCGCCCCGCTTGGCCAGCATGGACGCGACGGCGGCGCCAAGCAAAAGCGCGGCAACGATGATAATGCCGTAATAGCGTATCTGCAGGTTGCCGACAACAATGTAGGTTTGTTCAAATTCCATCGTCACTCGCCTCTGTTCTTCAAAGCGCTATACACATACCGTAATCGCTGCAACGCGGTCAGATTGGCGCCGACCGCAAGGATGACCAGACCAATTTCAAGCGGCTGAGCACTTTGCAAGATGCCGGCAGCCAAGGTCATGACCAGGATGACAGCCACGCGCTCCAAACGAGAAAACCAGCCGACTGTGACGCTGACAGCGACTTTGCTGTCGTCTGCGCGAGCGCGCACATAACTGACCAGATAGCTGCCAATAAGCGCAAACAACGCCAACAGCAACATTTCGAGCCGGCCATGCCGCGCAAAATGATAACCGAAAGCGGCAAAAATAAAACCGTCAGCATAGCGATCCAGCGTCGAATCCAGCACCATACCAAAAGATCCCTGGCGTTGAGCAGCGCGCGCGACAGCGCCGTCAAGAGCGTCCAGAGGCAAGCTAAGCAGGAGCAGGACACCGCCGCTGAGGAAATCGCCCGTCCCGATATAGACCGCCGCCAGGCCAACAAGCAGCAGTCCCAGCACCGTGATCGAGTCGGGATGTACACCGGAGCGCGCCAGCCAAAGGCCGATACGATCCAAGGGCATTCGCAGGCGTTGGCGTGATTTATCGGTTAAGGTCCGCAGCTTGTCGTCAGGCATTTTTCACCTTGTCAGCAAAACTCGCTTTGGCTACACTGTGACCCCAGATGTCGGGGCGTGGCGCAGCCCGGTAGCGCGCACCGTTCGGGTCGGTGAGGTCGTG
>WTGF01000040.1 GCA_011525385.1 Chloroflexota bacterium
ACGATCCTAAACTCGGTGCTCTCGGTGCTGAAATAAATTTGGTGCGATTGCCCTGCCTGACGGAGGCTAAAAGCGTTGACGATAGCGCAGATACAAGTCTAAACTAGCCCATGTTCGTAGCTCGACGAATAGTGATGGTATGATCTGATGCCGGACGACCCGATCAGGATCGACACAATCAAGCCAAAATATGCCAAAGCGCTGGAACAACTCCAACGAGATTGCTTTCCCACGCTCGCGGCTGACGAGTTGATGTCCGAAGCGCATTTTCTCAAGCACTGCCGCCTCTTTCCCGAAGGCAATTTTGTGGCGCTGGCCGGCGACCGCGTGGTGGGCTTGGGTTCGGGATTCCTGATTGATTTCGACTTCGACCATGCCCAGCACAGTTTCCAGGAGATTATCGCTGGCGGCAGCTACAGCCATCATGACCCCCGGGGAGAGTGGTATTACGGCGGCGATATCAGCGTTCATCCAGATTTTCGCAAGCGCGGGATTGGCTCCAGCTTGTACGCGGCGCGCAAAGCGGTCGTGCAAAGGCTCAATCGCAAGGGCATCGTCGCCGGCGGCCTCATCCCCGGCTTCGCAGTTTACAAGGATCATATCACGGTGCAGCAATACGTTGATCGCGTGGTGGCGGGCGAATTGCATGACAGTACGCTATCGTTCCAGTTGGGCCGGGGCTTTACCGTTCGCGGATTGCTGGAAGATTACATTGAAGACACCGCTTCGGATAACTGGGCGACGCTTATCGTCTGGGAAAATCCAGATTTCCAGCCGGAATAAGCCGCGGCCGGCACATTTCTAAAGGAAGGGCCTAACCAGTCGCTTGGCTTGGTGCCGGCTCGATCCAGTATTCGGCGCCTACTCCCGCGGCTGTCCATCCGTCAACCTGATTGTACTGGACGGGATACCAGCGCCTGCCTTCGGCGTCGCATTCCGGATAACCGCTGATGAGGAAATTTGTCCCGGCGGGCATCCTGCCCAGGATGGCGGTGCCCTGGGTACCGGCTCCATCGCGGATATTGTTCGCTTCTCCCGCCGAAACCACAGCGATCATACCCTTGCCCAGACGAATTGGCGGGCTGTTGGAACAGTCGATGTGGTAGAGCAGCCAGTAGTCGCCGTCGATGCCTTCGACCGTCCAGCCGGAAAAGCCCGCGCCTTGGACCGAATACCAGTAGTATCCGCCTGCGCAGACCGGACCCTGAATGACAGTGACGACCTCGCCGGCTTGTATCCTGCCGACTACCTCGGCATTGAGGCTGGCTGCTCTGCGGACTCTGTTTGCCAAACCCGGGCTGACGACCGCTTGCTGGCCCGGACTCAGTTGCGGGGCCAGCGCGCAGATGCCCGGCTTGGCTTCGGATGCCGGCGCGGCTTGTATCGCTGCGACGGCTCCTGTGGTGATCCACTCCATCGGCGCCCACACCAGGCTAACAGGCCCTGGTATCGGGAAGGCATTGTATGCAACCGCATCGCTGGCTAAGGCTCTGGCCTCCGTCACCATACCCAAGTGCCAGGTGCTCACCCTTTCTCCGTTATGCCAAACCATGTGCACGCCGTCGCCTGAAAGCGCGGGCTGACGATTGACGTCGACGTCTCTGCTGATGAAGCCGGTGTCGTAGAGCTGGCCTCCGGTCACTGCCCGCCAATGGAATTCCCATTCGCCGCGCTCGTTCGAAACAGCCGTCGGAATCAACTCCGGTGCGCCTGTGAGGAAGCGGTTTTTCAGACGGGGGGCGTCGGTCAGGCGAGAACGCGATCCATCCAGCGGATTCAGTACTTCCCAATAGTCCTGTAACCTTAGCAATATAACGTCTTGTCCCAAGTGATCCGCCCACATGAAATCAATGGCCAGGGCGGCTGCGTCCGGTGTCAATTCCAGGTTGAACTGCCTTCGACTTCCATCGGTCGGATTGAATACTTCCAGGAGTGTGAATGGACTTTGGTTGCCGTACAGGTAGGCGAAAAACAGGCGAGCGATGCCTCCCGTGCCCCAGCGCAGGCCGGGGACAGTGATGTCGCTTTCCTGGTAACCGAGATTGACGTCGCCGGCGAGGCTGGCGGTCGCGCCCGTGTCGAGGCTGTAGACCTGCAGGGACGCCCCCTCCAGGGTTTGGACTAGAGGATCAATTTGCAGCCATGCCAGTTTGCTGCTGTCGGGCGACCAGGCCGGTATCGAACGCAGATAGCCGGCGCTGCTGGCGCGGCTCTGGTCGGCAATTTTTCTGAGGTTCTGGCCAGCAACATCCAGGATCCAAATATCTGCGGGCGGCGTGCCGGCTGTCTGGCTGGCGATGCCCGCGTTGAAGTCCGCCACAAATGAAGGCGCTGCTTCCAGGAACGCGATCGAGCGCCCATCGGGCGAAAGGACCGGTCCGCCATTATAGCCTGATCCGGTGAGTGGCATAGCCGTATTTGCGTGCAGGCTATATTTCCAGAGATCGCCATTCTGGTAGGTGTAGATGTCGGGATTGGATGATTGCGACTTGGCGATGTGGCTGCCCGTGGCGACAAGCGCCAACAGGAAGAGCAATAGCATCTTCTTCATGGCACAGTTCCCCCCAAATGCTTCACATCTCCATCTTATCACGGGATGCCAGCTTCGCTCAATCAGGCCGAAGGCAAGCGCGGCCTTCAAGGCGATTGCGCTTGCTCGTCCTTGTCTTGCCGATGATCAGCACTTCGCCGCCAGATGAACCAGGCCGCCAGTAGCGATCCATAGCAATTGGCGATCAGATCCGTCCAGGAAGGATAACGATCCGGGGACAACGTTTGCAGGTACTCGGTGCACCCGCCCAGGACGATTGCGATGATACAGGCGAGCGCGATACTGGCGTGAATCTGCATTGAGGCGGACAAAGCCCACTGCCAGAGCGCGCAAGTAATCGCGAACGCCAGCAAATGCATGCAGGTGAAAAACAGTTCGCGCAGGAAAGTCTGCGGTCCTGTTGGCAGGCCCAGATTGATGATGGGATCGGCTTCCGGCTGTATCAGCAAGATCGTGATCCAGATCGACCAGACAATTGCCGCCGCCCAGCGCAAGGGACGCTGCTGCAACCAGGATAGGATCTGTTTCAATGTGAAGGCCCTAATATGTACACTCGACGTTGAATCAGGTTAGCAGAGGGAGCAAATGCAGGTCAAGCGACATGATGTGCCCGGTTTGACCGTGGGCAGCGCGTCAGTTCACGTTGTCCTCGAGCAGATATTCCACCATGCTTTGCAGGTCCATCTCTGCCACGAATGTTCGCGCATCGAGGATTACCCGCGGACAGATTCGGCTTTCAATTTCCGCTAAAAGCGCTTCCGCCGAATCCTGCAGATCGAGAGGCAGATTATCTTGCAGCAAAATGAAAGCCAGATTTTCCGCCGCGGCCTCAGCGAAACCACTCGCCCAATATGTCCGGGCCAGTCCGTAAAATGCGCGTAAAAGCGCGGGCAGATTCCCGCGAAAATAAGCATCGCGCATCCGGTAATGGAGAATCGTTTCGGTGTTGGCAATCATCTTGTTCATCACTTGGGGCTCAGCATTTTGCCTTATGCGCTCGGCTGGCGCCACCACCAGCCGGCAGTGCGCCGCTGGCCGTATTTGAGCTTGTTGTCGAGCCAGAGCGCCAGCCGACGCCAGCGATTGCTCAGCATCCAGCGCAAGAGACGGTTGAAGGCTTTGCTGAAATCCTTGTTGTATGGGCAGACGCGGATGCAAATCGAACAATCCGTACCTTGATTGGCCCAAAACTTGAAGCATTTCTTGGCGTCGATCGTCCACTTCCTGACGCCCTTTATGTGTGACATGTTGTCGTTTATGAAGGCGGGCTCGTCGAATGGGATCGCCTTGACCGGGCAGGCGACGCTGCAGCGCCGACAAGTATTGCAGGTTTCGGTCACGCCGAAGTCGATTGGTTCGTCGGCATTCAGCGGCAGATCCGTGAAAATCTTGGCTATTCGTACCCGCGGGCCGAATTCCGGCGTGATGAGCAGACCATGACGACCGTATTGTCCCAGTCCCGCCTGAACCGCCAGCGGGATAGACAGTGCCGTGTCGTTGAGACTGGCAACGGCCCGGTAGCCAAGATTGCGAATGTATTGTGTGATCGACAGCACGGCGATGATATCGCGGCTGTATCCCTGCCCGGTGGCGGCGCCGCTCAAGGCGGATGGCACGGTCTTGATGGTCTGATGGTGCATCTCGTTGACGATCACCACCACGCTTGACAAGCCTTCCGGCAAGTCCATGGCTTTGTCGGTCAGTTTCTGGCGGCTGTAATTATGTGTGTAGACCCAGCGTTCGTCATAGTCGCAGACGCCGATGGCATCCGCGCCCAGGAACTTGCCTGCCCGCTTGAGTTCGGCCGTGTTTTCCTCGACGCTGCCCTCGATTTTTCGCGTGGCCCCCTCGCGAAACATGGTGTAGGTATCGAGGAAGCCCTCCTTGCGGTCCCCGGAGGTCTCCAACAGGTCCGCTGTGAAATCCGCGATATACCAGGCTGCGTTGCGCAGGGCGTAGTCACGGTGCTGAAAACCCTCTACCTTGCGGAATTCCGCCAAATCGGTGAAATAAGATTCGAAGAACTTTTGCGAGCGTTCCGAGCGAACCGTATCGTCCCAGACTGCTCGGTTGAACATATCGTATTTTTGATTGAAGCGCTCAAACTCATCGGACACCTCGAAGCCGGTCTTGGCATCCACCGGCTTCTGGCAGACACAGCTGTCGCAAGAGCAATCACGAGATTTAACGCGGGCTAATTCGATCATCACCAGATTACCAAAGGACAAATCTCCTCACTACGATATTAACATCAAGTGGGATGGCTTGCTATCTGCGGGATTGCGAAGGGCCAAGTTTAGCGGTCGAGCACGGTTGTGCTGGAGCGGCGCCAGCTGATTTTCACGGCTTGTCCGATTTCCAGAGCAGCCTTGTCACCCCCGTCTACGTTTTGCATACGCGCGACCAGATCCGTATCCTCGGCGATTCGCACGGTGTAGCGGGTATCCGTGCCGATGTACTGGCTTTCAACTAAAATGGCATCGAGGGTGGTTATGTCGCTGCCCTCGGAATCGTCGGGTATTAGTTGCCCTGATATGCCGATTCGTTCGGGCCGCAGAGCCAAGGTCACCGCGCCGCTTGCCGCTTCCAGGGCATCGGATAATAGCGCGGAAATGACATCGCCTGTCGGCAGTTGAACCGTGCCGTGGCCCCCGGAATCGCGGTCGAGAAGAGTGGCTGGGATGAAATTCGTCTCGCCGATGAAATCCGCCACGAAGTGAGTGCCCGGGCGTTCGTAAATCTCTTCGGGCCTGCCCACTTGCAGCAGTACCCCCTCGTTCATAACAGCGATGCGATCGGCCATGGTGATGGCTTCTTCCTGATCGTGGGTCACATAAATGAAGGTGATGCCGACATCTCGTTGTAATGCCTTGAGTTCATACTGCATATTCTTGCGCAGCTTCAGATCAAGCGCGCCCAGCGGTTCATCCAGCAGCAGGACCGCCGGTTGCTTGACCAGGGCGCGAGCCAGCGCCACCCGCTGCTGCTGACCGCCCGATAGCTGATGCGGCTTGCGCTTGCCAACCCCTGGCAAACGCACCATCTCCAGCGCTTCCCCGGCGCGCTTCCGCGCCTCCTTTTTGCTCACGCCTTCCATTTGCAAGCCAAACATGATGTTCTGTTCCACCGTCAGATGCGGGAAGAGCGCGTAGTCCTGAAAAACGGTGTTCACTGGACGATGGTAAGCCGGGATGCCTTCCATGGCGCGGCCGCGGATCAGGATATGCCCAGCCGTCGGCTGCTCGAATCCGGCTATCAGGCGCAGAGTGGTGGTTTTGCCGCAACCGCTGGGGCCCAGCAAAGCGAAGAACTCGCCGTCGGCGATCTGCACGCTAACATGGTCAACCGCGCGCACGATCGCGCCGCCGGACTCAAACTCTTTGACGATGTCCATCAATTCTACATCGTATGTCGACATGCGAGGCCTCTGTAAGGCTTGTCCGCTACTGCAAATCATACGTATAGATAACAGGATCAGAACTGAAACAATACAAAAAAGGGGCCGATCCTTGCGAAAATCAACAAATTATTACGAAATCCGCCAGCTTTAGCTCCCCTTACCTGATGCTTGGCCGGGGGATGGGGTAGAAAAAGCGCGTCAGCATGACCCAGTACCGGAAAAGCCTTGCAGGCAGGGGAACCCGTCTCTGGTCCCCCCGCCCTGCGCCTTCCGACGCTTATTGACCCAGGAAGATCAGCATCTCGTCCCAGGCGTTGTTGATGAGCTCCTCCGCTTCCGCGCCGACATCAATGATAGCGAAGAGATTCGCCACTTGTTCCGGCGTTGGGAAGATGGCGGGATCGTTGAGAATTTCCTCGTCGATGAAGCCCGATTCAATAGAAGCCTGATTGGGCGAGGCGTACCAAATGTAATTGGTCAAATCCGCCCCGACTTTGGCGTCGAGAATGTAGTCAATGAATACATTCGCCAATTCAGGGTTGGGCGCGTCGACTGGGATGGCCAGATTGTCGATCCACACATTGCTGCCTTCGTCTGGGATGGCGTACGCATAGTCATCGCATTCACAATCCCAAGATATTTGCAATATGTCGCCATTGTATTCGATGGCGATATCAACTTCGCCGCGCTCCAGCAGGACTTGGCCGTCATCGGCGGCGACGGCGACAACATTGCCACCGCGCTCGAGCAAGTAGTCGCGGGCGGCGACGATTTCATCGCCGTCGGTGGTGTTGGGGTCTGTGCCCAGGAAGAGGTGCGCGATGCCGAACATCGTCTGGCGGTCGTCCAGCCAGGCGACGCTGCCGTCGTGCGCCCACACTTGATCCCAAGACGTGATGCCATCGGGGAAGACCTCGGTGCTATAACCGACGCCGACCGTGCCCCACTGATAAGGCAGCGAATAGGTGTTGTCCGGGTCATAAGGGGCGTTGAGCAAGTCGGGAATCAGGTTGGCGATGTTGGGTATCATGTCCTTGCTGAGCGGGATAAGCAAGCCTTCTTCCGCCATGCGCTGGACGGTGCCGCCGCTGGGCACGATCAGGTCGTAACCCGGATTGCCCTGGCGGATGCGGGCGAGCATGGCTTCGTTGCTCTCGTAGATGTCGTAATTCACGGTGACGCCGCAAGCGTCTTCGAAGTTGGGCACGGTATCTTCAGCGATATATGTCGACCAATTGAAAATGCTGAGCGTCTGCCCTTCATAGCCCTCGGGGCAGGTCCAGGCTTCGTATTCATGGCTGTCGGCGGTGACCATCGGCAGCGCAAGCAGCAGTACAGCGAGCAAGAATCCAATTTTCTTCATGAGTGTCTCCTTCAATACCTCTTGACGATATACATTATGTTTCGGGGCGCGCCGCGCCCCGGCATTGCCAGTGAAATGCCGATCAGGCGCGGGGCACAGCCCGCCCCTGTATTGTAAGCGATATGCCTATAAATAGCGTACTCAAGACCATCATGATTGTCGATATCGCGTTGACTTCCGGCGTTACCGTTAGCTTGAGCAGGCCATAAACGAAGACCGGCAGCGTCGTCGTGCCGACGCCAGAGGTGAAAAAAGTGATGACAAAGTCATCGAGCGACAGCGTGAAGGCTAGCAAGGCGCCCGAAATCACGCCCGGCAATATCAACGGGAAGGTCACGCGCCAAAAGGTCTGCCAGGGGTTGGCGCCCAGGTCGTTGGCGGCTTCCTCCAACTGCGGGTTCATGTCGGCCAGGCGCGCCCGAACCACGATCGCGACGTAGGATATGTTGAAGGTCACATGAGCGGCGATAATGGTATGGAAGCCGGGAAAGATACGCTCGCCGCTGATCAGCGCAAACCAGTCGAATACGACCTTGAAAAAAATAGCCAAAGAGATGGCTTGCGTGATCTCTGGGATGACGACCGGGAAGAAGAGCAGGGCGTCCAGGAGCCTTTTCCCTTTATACTTGCCGCGCGCCATGCTCAACGCGATCATCGTCCCCAGCACGGTTGATATGGCAGTGGCGACCGTGCCGACGAAGAGACTGTTGCGAAAGGCGTTCAGCATCAATTCGGTGGAAAAAGCCGATTCCGCGCCCATCATGTTGTTCAGGATATTGCCGTACCATTTCAAGGTGAAGCCGCTGAACGAAGCCACGGACCGGCTCTGATTGAAGGAGAAGAGCACCAGAACCAGGATCGGCGCCCACAAGAAAAAATATGAAAACACCGGGTTCAGCCACAGCCCGACAATGCCCAGGCGGCGCACCATTCGGTTCCGGCTCATGGCATGTTCATTGATCAGTTGCTGATCTGCGCTCAACACAGCTATGCGCCTCGATCCCGACGATTGGCGAGCAGGTAGACAAGCAGCGACAGCATCACCACCGCCATCATGACGATTGACAGCGCCGACCCCAATGGCATATTGCCGGAACCGCCGAACTGATTATTGATCAGATTGCCGATCATCAGTCCTTTGGTGCCGCCCAGCAAGTCGGGCGTGACAAAGGCGCCCACCGACGGAATGAAGACCAGCGCGCAGCCGGCCAGCACGCCCGGCAATGTCAGGGGCAAGACAACGCGAAGGAAGGTGCGCAAGTCATTTGCGCCGAGGTCATGTGCGGCATCTACATAGCGAAAGTTGAAGCGCTCGACCGAGGCGTATATTGGCAGCACCATGAAGGGCAAGAAGCCGTATACCAGTCCCACCACGACGGCAAACTGCGTATTCAGCATCTTCATCGGCTCTTCAATCAATCCCAGGCTCAGCAAGAAACCGTTAATCGTGCCTTCATCGCCGAGCAGAATGCGCCAGGCGTAAGTCCGGATCAAGAAATTCGTCCAAAAAGGCAAGATGACGAGAAAGAGCGTGACTTGCTGAAAGAGACGGTGGCGGCGCGTGCTGATGAAAAAGGCCAGTGGATAGCCGATCACCAGGCAAACAAGGGTGGTTAAAGCTGCCAAGCCGATCGATCGCCAAAGTATGATGGAGAAAATGCCGAAACTGCGCTGATAATGCTCAATGGTGAAGGGCATGATGGCAACGCCGCCACGCCCGCGAGACAAAAAGCTGACAATCAAGACGATAACAAGAGGCAGGACAAAGAGGATCAGCAACCAGGCAATCGTGGGAATTGCCAGCAGGAATCCGCTCTCTCGTTTCCGCGCCAGCCAGCTTGTCATGGGATCTGCTTTATGAAAAGCGCTTCGATTATTCTGTTTCTAAGTAATACCAATGAGATAATACGAAAAAATTTCATTGGTAGCGAAAGTTCTGGATGTAATCCTGGTCCTGCCGAGTGCGCTCCCCCTCCGAAGGGCTGTGTCGGCGGTCAGTGTCTACGCGACCTACGCGCCTCTGATGCTTCGGGGCTTCCGCCCCCCGCTTAGCGGGGGGACCGAGGGGGGCACAGGGCCGGGGTTGGTTGAAGAAAAGCATTTTCGCATTCTCATAACTTATTTGGTACTACTTGTGTGCGAAAGCTGTCTAGGATTTTTATTCCATCAAGGCACGACCGCGAGCCACGAGTCTGCCTCATTCTAGCTTATCTTCAGGCTTTGCGCTAAGGTTGGCTGCATGGCGAACAACCCCGTAAGCAACCTGCGAATCCACAATACCTTGCCAAAACACGCTGTCGGCGTCAGTGAAACCGTACGCGAGGCGTTTGGCGTCGGACCGGACGAAGCTTGTGACGATTGCATGACGCCGGCGCATGTGCGAGCGCAGATCGGGCGATTTCCGGCCGGGCAGTTTGCAGCTACAGGCGCTGGGGGGGAAGTCGTCGGCATGGCCGCGACCATGCGCACATCGCGCCCGCCCAGCGAAAAGGCGCTGGACTGGATGTCGGCTATTGGCGATCTGGAAATAAGCGCCCATGAACCGGCCGGGCGCTGGCTCTATGGCGTCGAGATGGCTGTACGTCCGCCATATCAGGGTCGCGGCATTGGGACCAAGCTCTATCAGGCGCGCTTTCAACTGGCGCGATCGCTGAACTTGTCTGGATGGTACGCGGTAGGTATGCTGATGGGCTATGCCCGATACGCTGACGAGATGGATGTGGTCACTTACGGCGAAAAGGTCATGGCGCGCCAACTCAGCGATCCAACGGTGACCATGCAAATGAATCGCGGTTTTCGCGTCGACTATGTGGTCACGGACTATCTCGACGAGCCGGCGGCGGGCGATGCGGGCGTACTGATCGTTTGGGAGAATCCCGATTGCCGGGCTGGAGCCGGGGTCAAATGAGAGTGATCGTCATTGGCGCGGGCATCGCGGGATTGTCCGCCGCCTATCATCTTAATAAGGCGGGAATCGAAGTGGTCGTATTGGAAGGCCGCGATCGCATCGGCGGCCGGGTTTGGACCAGCCGCGATTTCGCCGATATCCCGGTGGAATTCGGCGCCGAGTTGATACATGGGCGATCGGCAGAGGTGAATACCTGGGAATGGGTGCGCAAGCTGGGCCTCGCCACCTGGCATTGGAACAAGACCGCGGATTCGATGATCCGCACGGAAGACGGCGCTTGGATGACGATGGGGCAGGCGCGGCGGATGTCTCCTGAACTGGACGCGACGCGCGCATGGGACCTTGGTGACGTGCCCGAGCCGGACAACGACGAAGATCTGGCGACGTATCTGAAACGGATCGGTTTTTCGGATCAGCAATTGCACTACGTACAGCGCTCCTTCGCCAACGCCGAAGGCGACAGCATGCGCTATCTCAACGCCAAAGCGCATGCTCATCTTTTCAAAGACAGCGACGGCGAAGACGACTACAGCGACTATCGTATACTGGATGGCTACGATTCATATTACCAGAAACTGGCCGAAGGCTTGGATATCCATCTGAACAAGGTTGTAGACAGGATCAACTGGAGGGAGGCGGTCTCCGTCACCACCATTGAGGGCGAGACCTTCGCGGCTGATGCCGCGGTCCTAACCTTGCCGGTGGGCGTATTGAAAGCGGACGCGGTCCTGTTCAATCCCGCTCTGCCTCGATCGAAGCGGCAAGCTCTGAATGGTTTGCAGATGGGTCCTGTCATGAAGATGGTCTACCAGTTTGATGGGCCGATCCTCGATCGCTCGATTGGCGCCATCTATGCCAAGGACAATCCGCCCATGTGGTGGTCGCCATCGCTGGGACGAGTAAATGGAGATATCGTTTGGACCGCATTCTTCACCGGCGATTATGCCCGCGAAATGCTGGCCTTGGGCGAGGAGGCGGCGCTTCAAAAGGGTCTGGATACCTTGCGCCGGGAGATCGGCCAACCGGATCTGCAATATCTCAAAGCGCGCTGGATCAATTGGCCCGAAGACGAATTTGCCCGCGGAGGGTACAGCGTTTGCTTGCCCGGGCACTACAACGCCCGCGAGAAGCTGGCCGTGCCCACGCCGCCACTTTACTGGGCCGGGGAGGCGAGCGCGCCGCACCACCTGACGGCGATGGTGCACGGCGCCTACTTCACTGGTCAGCGCGCCGCCAGCGAGATCATTGCCGGCCAATGAGGGGGAAGGCATGAAAGACATTCATATCGCGCTCGTCCAGGGTCACTGGACCGGTGAGCAAGAGACGACCAGAGCGCTGTATCGAGACTTGGTAGCGGAGGCTGCGGAGACTGGAGCGGATTTGATTTGTTTGCCGGAGTTTTCCATCCTGCCCTATTTCCCCGGCCTGCGCGATGGCGGGGGCTTTCGCTGGGCGGAGCCGCTGGAGGGCGGCGCCTCCGAGCAGTTCTTCGGCGAACTTGCGCGCGAGCGCGGCGTCACAGTCATCGGCAGCCTGTTTGAGCGAGACGAAGCTGGGCGCTTCTGGGATACGGCTACGGTGCACAAGTCCGATGGAAAACTGGCGCATTATACCCGCAAGATGCACATACCCTCCGGCGAGGGTTACCACGAAACGGATTATTTTGGAGGAGCGGACAAGTTTCCGGTGCATAAACTGGACAAGGTCAAGCTGGCGGCGCCCACTTGCTACGACCAGTGGTTTCCGGAATTGGCGCGCATCTATGCCCTGGAAGGCGCTGAGCTGATCACCTATCCGACAGCCATCGGATCAGAACCAACCGCGAGCGACTTCGATTCCGCCGATGCCTGGCAAACTGTCATGCGCGGTCATGCCGTCGCCAACGGCGTCTTTGTCGCCGCCTGCAATCGCGTCGGGCGCGAGAATGCCGTGACCTTTTACGGAAGCAGTTTTATCTGCGATCCGCTAGGGAAAGTATTGGCGAGGGCCAGCCGCGACGGCGACGAAGTGATCCATGCTATATTAAAAGCGGATCTGCGCGAGCAATACCTGGCGCTCTTTCCACTGCTGCATCAACGTCGTCCACAGCACTACGGTCGTCTGCTGAAAGGATATGATCCGGCGCCGCCGGAGCGCTGGAAGGATAAGCCGTTGACGTAAACTGCGGCGCTGATGCGACAAGCGGGCTTAATGTTTGCATGAGTTCGGCAGACCTTTTCGCCGCCGCACTGCGGCTCGCCTAAAAACGGAGCGGGACAACATGTCGAGAATTGACTTTTTCATCGTTGACGTCTTCACCATCGGAAGAAAATACACCGGCAACCAATTGGCGGTCTATCTGGGCGATCCGCCGACGGTCTTGATGCAGCAGTTGGCGAAGGAAATTAACTTTTCAGAAATCACTTTCGTCACATCAAACAGGCCCGAAAACGGTGGATACAATGTCAGAATATTCATGCCGGAGGTCGAAGTGCCCTTTGCCGGGCACCCGGTCCTTGGCACCGCATTCGTTATCCGGCGGGAACTTATCGGGACGGAAGTAGAGCGCCTGAACCTTAACCTGGCTGCGGGACAGATCCCGGTTTCCTTTGCCGACGACGGCGTCATCTGGATGCGACAGAATCAACCGTCCTTCGGCCAGCGCTTTGAGCCGACCGACTTGGCGCGCATTCTCAACGTTGAAGAAGAGGATATCGACGACCGCTTTCCCATTCAGGAGGTGTCAACCGGTCTGCCCTTTGTGCTTGTGCCGATGGCATCCCTGGACGCGGTCAAGCGTTCACAAGTGAATCTCGATCGTTTGCGCGCCTTGCTGGGCCCGCACGATGCCATAGCGCCGGCCATTTTCTGTGCCGAGGCGCTCGCTGGCGAGAATGACATCCATGTCCGCGTGCTGGACGATGTATACGGCGCGCCCGAAGATCCGGCCACAGGCAGCGCCGGCGGCTGCATCGCCGCATACAGCGTCCAATATGGATATTGGGGCGGCGACCGGGTCAAACTGCGCGCCGAGCAAGGCTACCAGATCGGGCGTCCGTCGCTGCTTTATCTGGAGGCGCAAAG
Source organism: Chloroflexota bacterium (assembly GCA_011525385.1). GTDB lineage: Bacteria > Chloroflexota > Anaerolineae > Aggregatilineales > Phototrophicaceae > UBA6055. The sequence continues at coordinate 13,286 of WTGF01000040.1, forward strand.
GAGCGCCACAGGTATAGACATCCGTGTCGGCGGCCGGGTGGAATTGGTCGCGCAAGGACAGCTCGCCGCTGACGATTGATCTCGTCGCCCCCCAAAAAGCGACCCAGGCGCTGATTCGCCGCTTGCCGCGCCGGTAGATTTTGCTGTACACTTTTGCGATGATTGCGAAGAACCGAGGGGACTGGAAATGATGGAGTACCGTGTTCTTGGGCGTACTGGCGTTAAGGTTTCGTCGCTGTGTTTTGGCACAATGTCATTTGGCGATATCGCGGATGAAGCCGAATCGGCGCGCATGTTCAACCGCTGCCGTGAAGTCGGCATCAATTTCTTCGACTGCGCCAATGTCTATGCCGGCGGTCGTTCGGAGGAAATCCTGGGCGATTTGATCGCCGATTGCCGAGACGAGATTGTCCTGACGACCAAGGTCGTTTCGGGAACCGGACCGGATCTTAACCAGAGCGGGGCTTCCCGCCGGCATATCCAGATCGCCGTTGAAGACAGCTTGCGACGGCTGAAGACCGACCGGATTGATGTCTACTTCCTGCATCACTACGACGCCGATACGCCGATTGCGGAAACGCTGCGCGCTTTGGATGATCTGGTGCGGCAGGGGAAGATCCTGTATCCGGCCGTGAGCAACTGGTCGGCCTGGCAGGTGATGAAGGCCCAAGGCATCGCCAAATACGAAGGCCTGGCGCGTATTGAATGTCTCCAGCCCATGTACAACCTGGTCAAACGACAGGCCGAAGTAGAGATCTTGCCCCTGGCGCGTGAAGAGCGGATAGGCGTCATACCATACAGCCCCTTGGGCGGCGGGCTTTTAACAGGCAAGTACAGTCCCGATACCAGGCCGGCTTCCGGACGCCTGATCGAGAACCAGAGTTACATCAAACGCTATGGCGTCGCAGATTACTATAATACCGCTGCGGATTTCAGCGCGCACGCGGCGGAATGCGGTGTCCATCCCGCTACTTTGGCAGTGGCCTGGGTGATGGCGAATCCGGCGATTACGGCGCCGATAATTGGCGCGCGAAATATGGGACAACTGGAGGCCTCTCTGGCGGCGCTCGATGTGGACATGACGGACGAGTGGTACGCGCGGATTGCCGCCCTTTCGCCCGCGCCGCCGCCCGCCCATGACCGCTTGGAGGAAGTGGTATAAGGGCTATAACGCGATTTTGTCACTCTATTTTAATAAACCACGTCGCTCATGCGACGAGAAGGCTTATTGTCTTGTGTGAGCGCGACATCCCAAAGTAAGTCCAAGGTAGTCACGCAAAAAGGCGAGCCTTGTAGGGGCGACAAATCTGGTCGCCCGCTGCTGCCGCGACTTGTGGTTTAGGGCGACATGGTATGTCGTCCCTACAGGTCGTTGCTTTGGCAAAATTTGCATTGCTTTCTTGGTCTTGCTCCTGTGGCTTATTCGCTGCCGCCGAGCGGCTGTGTTAAGATAACCGAGACTTTTAGTAGAGAAGAGAGAAACAATGGACTTCATTCGCGCATTCAAATACCCCTTCCACAACAGCGCCAAGGTCATCAGTATTGTTTTGGTCTTGACCATTCTGTTCACCTTTTGCATCGCGCTCATCGCCAGTTCGCACGACTGGTCTTCATATCTTCAGTTGATTGGCTATCAGGAAACTTTAGCGAGTGTTTCCGAGCTGGATATGCCGGGTGCGGGCGCAGTCACGGGTCTCTTGGGACTGATGGCTGTGATGGTGCTTGAAGGCTTCTGGTTGAGCGGCTACAGCGTCGAAGTGATACGCGCGATCATGAAGGACTACGATACCATGCCCGGTATCGAGATTGGCGCGAACCTGCGCAGGGGCTTTTGGCTCTTTCTCTCCGGTCTCTGGTATGGCATTGTGTCGCTGTTTCTGGCTGTTGTGCTGTGGATGCTTGTCGGTGTCTTTTCCAGGCTATCGTCACTATTGGGCGGCATCGTGTCAATTGGGGCAATTGTCCTGGTTATCGCGTACATTTTCCTTGCGGGCTGGGCATATTTTGTCGGCGTGACGCGCTATGCCTGGGCAGGTGACAGGTCGGCTCTGTTCGCGATCAAGCATAATATGCGAATCGCGCGGGAACATCGCGGGCCCTCAATTCGATTGAGCGCGTTTATGATCGCGCTCATGATCATATATGGAATCGCGAGGTCGATTGTTGAAGGTGTGATTGGCGGATTTATTGGACCGGACATCGTCGTCGCAGCGGTCATGACCTTCATAACCTATTATGCCTTTAACCTGTTCCAGCACTTTTCCACCCAGCATTTGATCGCCCAGTATGCCCTGGAAATTGGTATCGGCGGTCAAAACGAGTTTGACAAAGACAAGGTTGATCACATTCAGTAGCATCCGGTCATAAAGCGCTGGCGCTCGCCTTTTCGCCGCTTGCGCGCCGAACGGCCGTGTTAAGATAACCGGGACCTTTAGTAGAAAAGAGAGAACTAATGGACTTCACTCGCGCATTCAAGTATCCATTCCACAACAGCGCCAAGCTCATCAGCATTGTCCTCGTTTTGACCATCATATTCACCTTTTTTATGATATTGGTCGCCAATTCCTTCGATTGGACGCCGCATCTACAGACTTTCGGTTACGGCGTTGATGCCGGACCTGCTGACGGATCGGGAGAACCGGGCGCGGGCTTGTTCGCTGGTTTGTTCGGCCTGCTTGCCTTTCTTGTTTTGGGCGGCTTCTGGATTAATGGATACAGCGTAGATGTTATACGAACGGTGATGCATGGCAACGATACCATGCCGAACGTTGAAGTTGGCGCTAACCTTCGCAAAGGCTTTTGGGTTTTCTTGTCCGGTCTCTGGTACGGGATAGCCGCGCTGGTGGTTTTGGGCATTCTGGCTTTGGTCGGCACTTTAGTGTCAAGCATAGGAGGACTGATCGGCGTCTTGGGAACGCTGGCGGCGATCATCGCCGGCGTTGGCTATGTCTGCTTATCGGGTTGGGCATACCTGATTGGGATTGCGATTTATGCCGCCCAAGAGAAGCGAGACGCGCTTTTCTCAATCACCAGGAACATAAACATCGTTCGGGAAAACCTGAGCATTTCGTTCACGCTCTTTATCTACAATGTGATTCTCTATGCCATCTACAGCCTGGTGCGTGGAATCCTCGAAAGGCTTTTTGGCGCCGTAGTCGGCGCTGACCTTGTCGTTGCCGCAACTATTGGTTTCATCATTTACTTTGCGGCCAACCTGTTCCTGCATTTCTCGACACAGCACTTGATCGCGCAATACGGCCTGGCGCTTGAACTCTACGAATATGATATGCCGGGCAAGGAAAAGTTCGACTACGAATAGTCGTCGAATGCTTGACTCTTCTGCAGACGTGGAAACGCGCTAGCTCGACTTGCGATCCCCGTGAGAATCCAGTACCTGCTTGAGATTTGACAATTCTCTTCGCAGGACGCCTTTTAACGTCAAATTGAAAAATAAACCGAACCAGAACATCCAGCGGGTGCGGATGTCAAGTGTTTCCCTGACGTTGGTCTGTTGACCGCGGTGCTCGAAGGTAATCGTCGAAATGAAGGGGAAACCCCAGTAGGAACCCTTGAGTTCTATCTTCTTGTTGCGCTCGTAGTCGGTCACGTCGCTGTTCACGAATCCCTTGCGGCCGACGATGCGACGCGTCATGGCCACCATTGTCCCGGCGCGGACGGGATCGCCGCTCGTGATGCCAACACCCTGCACATTGCGCCAATGGACCTCGTTATTGAAGTCGCCAACATATTGAAAGACCTGAAACACCGGGCGGTTTATCAGGATATGGTTTTCGAATCTCGGCATGAACTACCTACTTCCGCTTTGGCAACAGTCCCGACACAGACCCGTTCGCGCAAGAAGTTGTCGCGCGAAAATCGCTTGTGATCGCTCAGGCCACGACTGCGCCATATTATAACTTGACAAGCGCCGGTCTGCAAAGCGCCGCGGCTACGCGCCACGCGCTGGCGCGATATCTCCGACGCCGTGATTGGCGCTCGCGTTTAGACGATGCCAATAACCAGAAGATAGAGGAAGACCCAGGTTGTCACCCAAAGCAGGGCGTCTATCCGATCCAGAACCCCGCCGTGCCCGGGGAATAGATTCAATCCTTCAACGAAACTGTCTTTAACGCGGAAAAACCGCTTCAGCGCCGACTCAAACAAGTCGCCGCTTAGGGCGATGAAGGGACCGACAACGATCATCGGGATCAAGGTCGGCTCAAATGCGCCGGCAACGATCAGGATTCCAAATGCCGGGATCCAAGCGCCCAGGATGCCGCCGATGGCGCCCTCGACCGTCTTGTTGGGGGAGATCAGCGGAGCCAGCTTGGTTCTACCGAATACCCGCCCGACGACATAGGCGAAACTATCGGTGCCCCAGGTGATGGCAAAGACCACAAATAGCCACATCAAGCCGTCCGGTTGAATGTTTCGCAGACTGAGCAAGAACGCTGTCGGAAAGGAAATATAGATGATTCCACATAATGTCGTTCCGACTTGCGCCAGCGCTAATACGAAGTCAGTTGGCCGGCGATATATCTCTAGCAGAAGTGTTAGGACGATGCAGGCAGCTATCGCAATCTGCCACAGCCAATCCTGGCTAAAATAAAAACCCAGCGCGATTGCGATACCGGCAGGGATGCCAGTCAAGGAACTGCCTTGCATCCTGGTATGCTTTTCCATGACGTAGAATTCCAGCATGCCGATGCACATGACTGGCAATGTGAAAGACAGGAATATAAAACCGCCAAAAAGGGACGCCGCGACCGCTACCGGGAGGAAGACACTTGCCGTGATGATTCGCAAGCGCAAATTCGCGGCTTGCGCTGTACTGACAGCAGTCCTGTCACTCATGATGACAAAACTCTCAACGAGCCAAACGTCATGGTGAAATCTGAGTTTATTGTAGCATTTCTTGTCAAGGTTTTGACATTCAATGCCTATTCGTTTGTAGGTATTCGCTAACTTGAGCGCGCGTGCCAATAATACGCTGCCCTATCCAGGGCAATTGCATCAAAATGAGCATGTGCTGCGATGAACATTATACAAACTTAAAACTAACCACAGACGCGCAGAAGTAAGTCCAAGCAAGTCTTGCAAAAATGCTGCGCGCTGTAAGGGCGAGCCTTGGCTCGCCCACCGCTCCGGCTAGGTTTTGCGGGCCCCCCGCCGGGTCGCCCCTACCCCGACTATTATTTGGGAGTTGCATGACTTTGTTGGTCCTACTGAGAGCACAGAGAAAAGTCTTTCATTTGTAGAATTGTGAATTGGACTTCAATTTTGGATTCCGTGACAAGCATTTTCTCCCATTAGTACGTAGTTTCTAGAGGAGTTCTGCCCTGAAAAAACTTAAACTCTGTGTCCTCTGTGCCTCTGTGGCGAAAAAATTTTCATGCGATTGCCCGGGATACACTACCCCAGAGTTTGATAGCAGTTAGCGCATGGCATATAATCTGATGGGCTGCGTGAACTGCATTCAACGTGACTGGCTGGTCCCGATTGAATGCGGCAACCATTGTACGATGGCGAATCCAATGTCTGAAGATCTTATTGGCAAGGCAGTCAACGGGTACGAGATCTTGCGCCAGGTCGGTTATGGCGGCATGGCCACGGTATTCCTGGCGCGTCAGCAATCCATGAACCGCAATGTGGCGCTCAAGTTTCTGCCGAGCAACTTCATCCAGGACGATACCTACTTGCAGCGCTTCGAGCGCGAAGTCAAAATCGTCGCGCAATTGGAACACCGCAATATCGTGCCTGTTTACGACTATGGCGAGCATGAGGGGCAGCCCTATATCGTAATGCGCTATATGTCGTCGGGATCGGTCGAAGACCTCTTGACCAAGGGCAAAATCCCCATCACACGAGTTTTGGGCATTGCGGAACAGATCGCCTCCGCGCTCGACTATGCCCACCAAAATGGCATACTGCATCGCGATCTCAAGCCCAGCAACATCTTGCTTGACGACGGCGGAGGCGCCTTCATCACTGATTTCGGGATCGCCCGTATCCTGGGCGAGAGCAGCAGCACGCTTACGACACAAGGCGTCGTCGGAACGCCCAGTTATATGTCCCCGGAACAAGCGCGTGGCGAGGGGCTCGACGGCCGCAGCGACATATACTCGCTGGGCGTCATGCTCTTCGAGATGATCTGCGGACGCCGGCCTTTTGAGAACGATACGCCCTATGGCATCGTGGTGATGCACGTAACTACGCCGCCGCCGTCGCTGCGCGATATTGAAACCTCCGTTTCGACCGCGGTTGACAAGGTCATACTGCGCGCCCTGAGCAAACAAGTTGATCAGAGACCGACCACTGCCAGCGCGCTGGCTGCCGCCTTGCGTGTGGCGATAGATCACCCGGAGAACCTGACGGACACCGAACCAAGTATGCCGGGGATCGGCGACCCGACGTCGATGCCAAGTCTGGATGCGGACATCTCGCCACAGTTGCCGGAAGGCTTGTCCAATGGTCCGGCGCTAGCGGCGGAGGCGCCGCCCTTGCAGCGCGCGGCCTTTGCGGAGCAGGCGCGGCAAAGACCTGGGCCCGCGGGCATGTTGAAGGGCATGCTGGCCGGCGGCGCTGTCGGATGCGCGCTGTTGGGGTTTTTGCTCGGATTAGGCGTCTTGCTGCTCGTGGCTATGTCTGGCGGCCTTGAAACTGTCGGGGAAGAGGGACCGGCGCCCGCGCCCGTTCGAGTCATCACAGCGACCGAAGTACAGCCGACGGTTGACAACCCGCCAGCAACCGCCGCATTTGACGCTGCGCTGGATACTGCCGAGGGAACTCGCCAGGCCTGGAACGCGGCTGCTGCGGCGACAATCGAAGCCGATTCGCTTGCTCGCGCGCAACTTGCGCCCACTTCTGCGCGGCTTGACCAACCGATCGCTTCGCCAAACAGGCTGCGCTTAAACGCTGCGCTGGACGGCGTCGCCGGTAAGCTCGTATATTTCGGCAAGCGTCCGGCGGAAAACGGTGAAGAAGCGTCCTTCGAGATCGTGACCAAGGACTTGGAGTCCTGGCAAGACATGTTTTTGACCTTGGACATCGCGGACAGCACCTATCCGCAGCCTTCGCCGGATGGGCGCTGGGTCGCTTTTCAGTCGGACAGGGACGGCGACTTCGAGGTATTTGTGGCGAATGTATTGGGTGGCCAGTTGCGCCAGGTCACCCGCAATTCGGTCTGGGATCGTTTGCCAGCCTGGTCGCCGGACAGCGAATGGATCGTTTATTCGTCGGATGTCCGCGGCGATCAAACCTTCGACCTGTACCGGGTGCGCCCGGACGGCAGCGACGCACAGCTTGTCTATAGCGATGGTCAGCGAAACAGCCATGCGCGCTTCAGCCCGGACGGCGACTCCCTCGTGTTCACTTCGGGGGCAGGCGCCCGAGACGCCACTACCTGGGAGATTCGACTCTTGGACCTGCGCGCGAACGAAAGCCGCCTCCTCACCGAAAACGAGAACCGTGACGCCTCCCCCACATTCAGCCCGGACGGTGCGCGCATCTTGTACGTGTCTGCCGTCGGTGGCAGCCGCGTTGTCGCCAGCATGACCGTTGACGGGGGGGAGCGTGAATTGCTGTATACCGGACCCGGAACCGCCTGGTCCGCGAATTATAGCCCCGACGGCAGATTCATCGTCGTGACAGCGACCTACGATGGCGAAGATCAACTGTTCTTGATGACTGCTGACGGCGGCAACCTGCAGCAAATCACCAACTCGGGCGGCGCCTTCGCGTCCTGGATCCCTCCCCTCACGCGCCGATGACAATTCAGAGGCACTTGGGGGCTTCACGACGGATAGAAGCGGCGCCTCCGGCTAGCCCGCAACTCTATACCGAAACCGCGACCATATAGTCGCCCTTTTCTCCCCGCCTTGCTCTATACTTCGACGGTGTAACACACGAGGCCGCCCAGACTGAGCCGCCGCTTTTCAAACCCGGCGCCCGGCCCAAACGAAGTGACATCGTTCAAAAAGAGGCGCTAAACTCCGAAAACGATATTGCTGGTCCCCAAATGGACAAAGACGGACAAACTTCAAAGCGAAACCTGGGCGCCTCTTATGACGAGAATTGTAGGGGCAACCTATCAGGTCGCCCGAAACATAGCCCTCTATGCTGCGGTCTTGTGGATGTCCGCGCAACCTGCCAAGCACATACACCGCAACATAAGCCCCCCTCCCTTTATGGGAGAGGGGTCTGGGGTGAGGGCCGTCCGAAAACACGCCAAAATTGGCAGCTATTGTCGCGACTATCTGCCGGACGAAAAACTGTCCTGTCCTCAGATCTCTCCCATAAAGGGAGGGGGGCTTATGTTGCGGTGTATGTGCTTGGCAGGTTG
>WTGF01000125.1 GCA_011525385.1 Chloroflexota bacterium
ACCCGGCCATCTTCCACCAACATCCACACCATCTCACTGCGAGACTAAACAGCTACCATGGGCGCCCTATCGCCGAAGGCATGATCGCGCGCGTCCCGCCCGGCACTTACGATTACATCGATCAGAACCTGCTGCTGGCGACTTTTCGCGATCCCGGCACGCTCAACTATGAAGACTTGACACTTGAGAATTGGGCAGCGGATTTCAAGCAGTTGCTAGACGACGGATTCCGCTATCTGGTCATGCATCGAGAAGTTCCGGTCTCGAGCTTCCTTGGGCGCGCCAAAGGCTGGGCCCTGGCCATGTTCGAAAAGGAGCCCAAGCTATACGATGACGGCAACGTCATCATTTATGACTTGGCGGATATGGACGCGGAGAATGTCTTGTCGAGAGCCAGGCGCCTCCTGGCCGAATAGAGCATAAGCGCTCTCGCGCTTCAGACCTTCAACTGGCATTTGAGCACGGCGCCCGGAATGAAAAAACTGAAGTCATCACCCTCAATTTGATCGGGCAGTTGGAAGGCGCGCCTGATATCTTGCGCGGCTGCGCCGAATATGGACTTGATCATTTGCCTGTTTTGCCGAGGTGTCTGCATGCGCGTCGTCCATTGGTCGAAATGCAGTTCCAGCTCAAACTTGTGTATCAGCTCAGCGCGGAATCCCGCAGCCGACAACATAGCGCGCCATTCGGAAATGCGGTAGTCGCGCACATGTGATGGATCGCGCAGCAACTCGATGGTTTGCAAAAAAGTATCTTGCGCGTAATCTTCGCTGGCCATGATGTCGCTGATGATCAAACTGCCGTTGTCCTTCAGAACGCGGCGAATCTCGTTTATAGCCCTTTGCGGATGATGCCAATGGTGCGCGCTGTAACGCGACGTTACGATGTCGAAACTATCGTCTGGAAAGGGCAGATATTCAATGTCGGCGAGTTGCGGCGTGACGTTGGCAGCGTTTCGTCGGCGGGCGAGAAGTTTTACTTGTTTGAGCATCGACCCGGTGAAATCGCAGGCGTAAACCCAAGCGACATCGGGCGCGAAAGCCATAGCGGTGTGCCCGGCGCCGCAGCCGGCGTCCAGGACGACGCTGCTTGGGCGTTGCGGCGCATTGCGCGTCATGACCTCAAGATCCGCTCCAGAGGCGTGCACGGCGCTCGCGAGATAATTGGCCGCGACCTCTCCAAAACGCGTCTGAACCTGTTGCTTTATGTCCCGATTCGCCATGAGTCAGTTTAGTCGCTCTGCTTGTCCCCCATCCGGATCGCTCTGTCATTATCGGTCTAGAGGCGATCTCGGGACAGGTAGATTCACGAGAAGTCGGAAGCGTGCGCAAGGGCCGGCAGGAACCCGCCAACGAAGGCGTCGCCGAGCCCGATTGTGGTACCGTTCTCCTGTTCGACAGCCGCTACCGGCAGGCAGACTATACTATCGCCCCCCGCGGCGTTAATGATGTCGGCGAATTGCGCGTCTTCCGCATTCGCTTCTCGACCCTCGATTTCCCGGTAGTTCGCCATCGTGAAGTCATCACCATAGCGGAAGCGCGTAGTCGCCATAGTGACGCCCGCCTTTAGCGCCGCGGCGTATCTATTGGCATCGTCGCCATATGCGAGCGCCCAGCGCCGCGTATGCACGACGATGGCGGCGGCTGGAACGAGCCGGCTCAAATCGGCCAAGGCGCATGTGATCTTTTGGACGTCATGCAAGTCCACGGCCCGATCAAGATGCACTTGCAGCTCGTCTTCGTTCATGCTGAAAACGTCAATTCTCGGTCCGAGCTCCCGGAATATCAGTTGACGGTAGCTCCGGTCATAATAGGCGCCGTCCTCCATAAAGACGGCGGCATCGCCAGGCAGGCGCTTCAAGATACGTTTGAGACTGACTAGTCGATCCGCGAGCAACTGCTCGCTTTGCACCGCGTTGAAGCCCGAGATCAGCAATACTTTCGCTTCCGTAATCAGGTCAGCGAAGTCTTCATTCAAATTCATTGAGATTCTTGCGGCATTGCAGTGGTATATGAGGCGGTTCGGCTGTTTGGCGCGAATGTCAATATCGCTTGCGCGCAGCCTCGAGTCGGCCCCGAACTGCACAATCAGATGCGGATATGTGCTGTCGCGCGGATTGCTGCAGACGTAAGGACAATCTCGGGGTAAGAGTCGGCGCACGTGGCTGTTCATTGTGATCAGATGTAGCGCGGCGGTATATCCCAATACCCGCATCGCGATGGCGGCGCGCACGGAGGTGCCGCCCAGCGTGATTTTTTTCTCAAACCGCGCCGCGAAACGCTCGATGATCACCGAATTGGAAACGAAGCGCTCGCCGCCGCCTGAAGTCATCATGAAGCTCAGTATCGAGATTACGAGATCCCGTTCGGAACCTATCTCGCCCGGCAAGCCCAGTTCATCGGCGCTGATCTCATAAGAGGCAATGAGTTCTTCAAGCACTTCCGCATTCCAGACGATTTCATAATCGACATTATTGCAGAAGCCGAGGGCAATACGCTCGCTCACGTTGTGGTTTTACCTGGGCAGAACGATCCCGGAGGCCAAACGTCAATGGATGAGTTGGACGCCATCAGTATAGCGCCGCCTTGCCCGTCGTTTTGAAGAGGTCAAACTTCTGCCGGCAGACGACTTTCATCGCGTCAATGCACTGTGGATAGATGCTGCTAGGCTCTCGCAGTATAGGATCCCGCAAGACTTCGCGACATTTCTGATAAAAGGCGTTTTTCATGTCGGCGGAAATATTGATCTTGCAAATGCCCAATTCCACTGCACGGGCGATCTCCTCGTCGGGGTTCCCAGAGCCCCCGTGCAAGACCAGCGGAATATCAACTTTGGCGTTGATGTCTCGTAGCAGGTCCAGGCGAATCTCCGGTTTCATGTCCTTCGGGTACAATCCATGTGAGGTGCCAATCGCGACCGCCAGCGTATCAACATCGGTGGCGTCGACGAAAGTCTTGACTTCTTCAGGATCGACAAAAATGACTTCTTCGGCTCCGGCTTCGGCCTCTTCGTCGAGTTCGCCGATGGTTCCGAGTTCGCCTTCGACCGAAACATCGACCGCATGAGCCAAGGCCGCGACTTCGCGGCAGGCGGAGATATTTTGGTCTAGCGGGAGTTCCGACGCGTCAATCATCACCGATGTGAAGCCGGCGCGGATGGCGGTCATGATTTGTTCCAAGGACGAGCCGTGATCCAGGTGAATTACGACCGGCACCGAGGCATTTTTCGCCTCTTCCAGCGCGAATTTGACAAAGGCGGTCCCGACGAATGCCAATTCGTCGGGATGAATGGCGATGATGACAGGCGCGTTAGCATCTTCTGCCGCTTCAATCGCGCCAGTCAAAAGCATATTGCTGCTGATATTATATGCGGGCACGGCGAAACGATTCTCTCGCGCGACCGCCAGCAGGTCTCTCATGTTCATTAACATAGTGACATCGTCATTTCGTTGCAAGTAGATAAATGGGTAAGCGCACGATTAGCCTTTGACTGAGCCGGCCGACATACCCGCGATGAAGTAACGCTGGAAGAGCAGGAATAGAATGAGCACCGGTAGCGAACCGAGTACACTCAGCGCTAACATCTGGTTCCATTCAAAGGAGTGCTGCCCCATCAGCAAGTGTATGCCAATCGGGACCGTTCGCATATCGTTGGTTCGCGTCAAGGTGAGCGCGAATAAGAACTCGTTCCATGCCAACATGAAGGTGTAGACGCCGACCGCAACGATCCCCGGCAAGGAAATCGGCACCAGAATGCGCCAGAGCGTCACAAAGCTGCCTCCCCCGTCGATCATGACGGCCTCGTCCAGGTCACGAGGCAGCGTATTAAAATAGCCAGTCATCATTATGATTGCGTAGGATAAGGTGAACACCATATAGGTCAGGACCAGCGCCGCGTAGGAATTGTATATCCTAAGCCAGACGATAAGACCAAAATAGGGGATCATCAAGGTGATCGGCGGCACCGACTGGACGCCGATGATGATCAAGTTCAAGATTTTCTTGAAGCGGAAGTCGTAGCGGCTGAAGCTGTATCCGGCCAGGATGCTGGTGACAACCGTGCAAATCGTCACCATGATCGCGACGAGGTAGCTGTTGAAGAAGAAACGCAACTGTCCCGGGTCACTCAGCACAGCCTGGTAGGCCTGGAAGGAAAAGGAATAGTCAATCAGAGCCGGCGGATAGGCGAAAATCTCCAGGTTGGACTTGAAAGACGAAGAAACCATCCAAAGCACAGGCAAACCGGCAAAGCAGGCGCCGAGGAGCAGCGCAATCCATATCAGGATCTTTCTGATGAGAATTTGCCTGCGACTGCCGATCATTTTATTCGTCCGCCATTCGCTGACTGCGCACGTAAAAAATTGCTACGAAGGTACAAATCGCCAGGATCACCATCGCGATAGTGGAAGCGATCGAGTACTCGTGCGAACTGAACGCTGCCTTATAGGTGTAAGTGCTCAAGACCTCGGTCGAGCGCAAGGGACCGCCGCCCGTGGTCATCCAGATTAAAGTGAATTGATGTATGGTCCAAATGAAGTCCAGCAGGGCCAGGCTGATAATGATGGGCTTCAATTGAGGCAGGGTAATATGCAGGAAAAGCTGCCAGGCGTTGCCGCCATCGACGCGCCCGGATTCGTACAGGTCGTCGGGGATCCCTTGCAAACCCGCCAGAAAGCTGACCAGGTAAAAAGGATAACCGGACCAGATATTGATGAAAGTAACCGCGTTCAAGGCCAGTTTACGGTCCGAAAGCCACTCCAGAAGCTCCGGGATTAGCCCCAACTCCAGCAAGACAAAATTCACAACACCATGCGGGTTCAGCAGCAGTCGCCACAAGATAGCGATAATCGAGGCGGTGAATACCCAGGGCAGGATGTATATGACACGGAAAACCGCCTTGACATTGGCGCTGAGCAGGCGCGAATTCAGGAGCAGCGCAAATGCTAAGCCAATGATGAAATGCGCAACCACGCTGACGATGGCGAAATACATTGTATTGCTAAGCGCGCCGCGGAACTTCCTGTTGGTCAGCACTTCTTCGTAGTTCTCGAGGCCAACGAAAACAGGGGGGTTGGGGTTGACGATGACGTTATCCACCAGGGAATAGAGGAAGACCGTCATGATCGGCACGACAGTCAGGGCCGCGAGCAGCATCAGCGTCGGCGAGAGATAAGCATAAGGGAGGAGTTTGCGCTTTCTCTGCTCCCAGGTGACATTGGCCGGATTATTGATTTCGCGCTGTGTGGCTGAGGCCATGCCCGCTCCGCTTGGGCGGAGGCGGCCAACCAGGATGGAAGGCCGCCTCGGCGTTAGAACTTATTGGCATTGCGCTTTCGCGGCAAGCTACTCGAATATAGCTTCCCACTCTTCCTGGGCGATTTCCAGGAACTCTTCCAGATCCATCTCGCCTTCCAGATAGAATTGGAAAGGCTCGTCGAATTGACGCATCAACTCTTCCGCGGCGGGGAGCCCGGTGAACTCGTTCGCCAGATAGCCTTCCTGGAAGATCTCAAAGGCTGTCATAAAGAGTTGATCGGTTTGAATGAAGTCCGGCGTCGCGTTGACATTGCCCGGGAAGGCATTGGCGATAGACGTCAGCTTGGTGTTGCCTTCGACGCTGGTCAAGTAATCAATCAGCTTCCAGGCTTCGGCTTTGTGCTCGGTATTGGAGCTGATGCCGATGCCCCAGGAGGCGTAGGGCAAGCCGCGCGGACCATCGTAGCCTTCGGCCGCCGGCAGCGCGGTGATATCGAAGTTGAGGTCCGGATTGCGCTCCCGGATGAGGGTGAAGTGCGCCAGCGTGTTGATGATCATGGCGACGCGCTCGTTGACGAATTCTTCGACCTTTTCATTCTCCTTCATGGCGAAGGCGCCGGGGGCTACCACGCCAGCGTCGTGCAGGCTCTTGATGTAGGCCATGGTATCGGCCAACTGCTCGTTGCCGACCAGGTTGGGCTGACCCATGTCATCGAGCATGCTGCCGCCAGTCGCCCACAACCAAGACATGGTATCGTTTTGGATGCCGTTGGGCTGCTCCAGCGAAAGCGGCTGCGCCCAACCGTATACGTTGTTATCGGGGTCGGTCAGGGCTTCGGCCGCGGCGGCGAATTCGGCGCGGGTCGAGGGCGGATCAATGCCAGCGGCTGCCAGCATGTCGAGATTGACGAAGACCGGGTAAATGAAGTTGGCGATGGGGATCATGTAGGTCTCCCCGGCGAGTTTGATCTGCGCCGCCAACTCGCTGTCATCGTACATGGCGTCGGCCATGGACTGCGACAGACTGTGCAAGGCGCCTTGCTTCCAGAGGACGTTGACCCAGGCGCCATCCAAGCCGACGACATCGGCCATGGTGCCGGTGGCCGCGCTGGCGATGATCTGGTCCTTCGTGGTCAGGTAGGGTCCGCTGATGGTCTCCACCCTAATGCCCGGGTTGGCCGCTTCAAAATCGTCCAAGATCGCGCGGAAAGAGCCTTCCGGCAATTCCGGCTCCCACCATTGCTGGAATTCCAGCACAACATCCTGCGCCATGCCGATGCCGCCCACCAGCAATAGCATCAGGATCGTCAAGAAACCAAGATATTTCTTCATTGTGCGTTTCTCCTCATGACAAGAATCGATTCAGTCGGAATGGGCACGAGGCGCTTGGCTCGATTGCTGTCGCGAACCGCCCCGCGCATGCTTGCAAGTCTTCACGTCATAGGCCCTCCCTTTCCCAACTGCGTCCCTAGTATTTGCGGTGATCTGTCGCTCTTGATGTCTTCAAGACGGACGGCACCAAGGTATCGGAACGCTCAATACAAATGCCAACGTACAGCGCTTCCGTCAGCGCCAGGGCAGCCAAATTGGAATTCAACCGTTCTTCGCGGAATTGGCTGACGCGCGTGGCTGTACACAAGCAAAAGTCGCTGTGGCGCGTCAGCGGAGAGTCGGAGTGATTGGTGATGCAAATTGTCGTCGCTCCATGTTGTTTCGCCAATTCCAGGGCATGAACCGTATCCTTTGAGCTTCCCGTGTGCGAGATGCCTACCGCCACATGGTCATGCGATGTCAAAGCGGCATACATTTCTTGCATAGTCGGGTCTATTGAAAAACGGCTCAGCAACCCGATCTTGGTCAAGCGGAAATCGAGATCCATCGCTATCGGTATGGAGTTGCCGGAAGCAAACAAGACAATTTGCCGACTACTGCACATTGCGCCAATGGATGCCTCCAATGCCGACATATTGAGAATGTTGGCGGTGTCCTCGAGCGCGCGCAGCCCCATGGTCATCGCCTTCTGGACAGCTGTCGCTGGATTGTCGTCTGGCATCAGGTCTTCGTGGACGATCAACATCGGCGAGACGATGTCCTCCGCCAGACGAATCTTAAGGGCGTGGAAGCCAGAGAAGCCAAGCGACTGGGCGAATCGGACAATACTTGCCTCGCTAACGCCAACGCGCGCGGCCAACTCGGTGATGGAAAGGTTGATTGTCTCCTGCGGGAGGTGCAGAATGAACTGAGCCACTTTCCTGGTGGCGCCTTTCAAGTTCGGCAAGGCGTCAGAGATAGTGGACAGAGATCCGCGATCGGGTTTGTAGCCATTCTTCATGAAACAAAATCCGTAGGATGAAAATTATTTCCAACATAGTAACATACTTGAAAATAATTGTCAATCAAGTGAATCTGTCTTCACATGGAAAATGTAGTCTTGACAAGGGCATACCTAAAGCTATATACTGCAAGTTTGCAGTCCTCTTTCCATGACATAGTTTGGTTGAATGAAAACCGACCATATACACGCGTCATTCAATTCGCGCGAATTCCTTGCGTTGCTTGAGCCAGTCGGAGCGGCGTAGCTGCGTTCGCGGTTCGCTTTTGCATGTCCAGCAGATCCAATTATCTTTCCGAGGAGCGGCACCTTGAAACACTATTATAATGTGAAGAGTTATGCGCGTACCCCGGAAATCCAGGAACTACCGTCGCTGATCGACATACAGTTGCGGTCGTTTCAGGACTTTCTCTATGGGGGCAGGTTGCTCGAACTGTTCGACGAGATCAATCCCATACAGAGTTTCAATGGCAATTTGTCCCTCTATTTCCCGGGAAATATCCCCCAAGCCCAGGAATTCGGATTAGAGTATTGGTTCGAAGAGTCGAAGTATGACGAAGACGCGTGCCTGGAACGCGACATGTCATACGCGGCGCCTTTATATGTACGCGTCGCCCTGGTGAATCACGATCAAGGCGACGAGGTCATACTCCAGGATATTTTCCTGGGCGACTTCCCGTTGATGACCGAGAAGGGCACCTTCATCATTAACGGCACAGAGCGCGTCGTTGTCAGTCAATTGATCCGCTCGCCCGGCGTCTACTTTGATCTGGAGGAAGAACGCGCGACGGGTCGCCAACTTTCCAACGCGAAGCTGATCCCGGACCGCGGCGCCTGGATGGAGTTCGAGACGCGCAAAACGGACTACATCACTATCAAATTCAATCGTAAGCGCACGATTCCGGTCACGATCCTGTTGCGCGCGCTGGCTGCTATAGACGATGGATTGGGCGAATCGAAATCTCCAATCAAGACCGGGGACGACGAAGAAATTCTGGCGCTTTTCGCCGATGTCGACAATGACGAAACGCATAAATATATCGAGAGTTCGTTGAAGAACGAGCCCGTATGGGATGTCAAGAAAAAGCAGACCATCGCTGAAGTAGCATTGATTGAGTTCTACAAGCGCATGCGCCCTGGCGACCCTCCCACGCTTGACAACGCGCGTGACTATCTGGCAGGCCAACTTTTCGATCAACGCCGATATGATCTCGAGCGTGTTGGACGTTACAAATTGAACCAGCGTCTTGACCTGGAGGGCGTCGTTGACCCCGATCATCGCACTATCACCAAAGCGGATATCGTCGCCTTGGTCAGACACATGATCATTATCAACAGCGGCCAACGCGGCCGTGACGATATTGATCATTTGGGCAACCGCCGGGTTAAGACCGTCGGCGAACTCATCGGCAACAAATTACGCATCGGCTTGCGCCGTATGGAACGCGTTGTCAAAGAGCGCATGTCAATCCGCGAGGCCGAACAACTGACCCCGGTTTCATTGATCAATATTCGCCCGATTGTCGCTGCGGTGCGCGAATTCTTCGGCTCGTCGCAATTGTCTCAGTTTATGGAGCAAACGAATCCGCTGTCGGAATTGACGCACAAGCGGACGTTATCCGCGTTGGGTCCGGGTGGGCTGCGCCGCGAGCGCGCCGGATTCGATGTGCGCGACGTGCATCACAGTCATTATGGGCGCATTTGTCCGATCGAAACGCCGGAAGGTCCCAATATCGGTTTGATCGGGCGGCTGGCGAGTTACGCGCAGGTGAACGATCTTGGGTTTATCGAAACACCCTACCGCAAGGTTGTCAGTTCGCTCAGCGTGGGGGATCCGGGCTTGGTCGGTCGCAGGCTCTACGACGACATCGAGGACTCCAAAGGCAAGGTTGTATTTGAAGAAGGAACGATCCTTGACGCCAAGATCGTCAGCAGCCTGAAGCGGCGGAAAATCAAGGAAGTTCCCGTGGCTCCCTTTGCCACGCGCGAGATTGAATATCTGTCAGCTGACAATGAAGACAAGTTCATCATCGCGCAAGCCAATGCTTTGCTCGACGACCACAATCAATTCGTCTCGAACCGCGTCTCCGCGCGCTATATGCAGGGGTTCCTGTCTGTTCCGCCCCAGCGGATCGACTATATGGATATCGCGCCGCGGCAGATCGTCGGCATCAGCGCGGCGTTGATTCCCTTCCTTTCCCATGACGCGGCCAACCGCGCCTTGATGGGTTCCAACATGCAGCGGCAAGCTGTGCCATTGCTGACGCCGGATGTCTCGGTCGTTAGCACGGGCATGGAAGGTCAGGCGGCTTATGATAGCGGCCAGGTCTTGGTGTCGGAAATTGAAGCGGAAGTGATCAGCGTACAAGGGCATCGCGTGATCGTTCGCACCGCGGATGGTGAAGAAGTTACTTACCAATTGAGAAAATACGAGCGTTCCAATCAGTCGACCTGCATTGACCAGCGGCCGCTGGTGCGCAAGGGAGACGCGATCAAGCCCGGCGATGTGATTGCCGACAGTTCGTCGACGTTTGACGGTCAATTGGCGCTGGGCCACGATGTTTTGACCTGCTTCTTGTCTTGGGACGGCGGCAATTATGAAGACGCCTTGCTCATCAGCGAAGAGATGCTGCGCAACGACAAATTCACCAGCATTCACATCGAGAAGCACGAGATTGAAGCGCGTGACACCAAGCTGGGAGCGGAAGAGATCACCTACGACATTCCGAATGTGGGTGAGGAAGCGCTCAAGGACCTTGATGAGCACGGCATTGTGCGCATCGGCGCCGAAGTTGGACCGAATGACATCCTGGTGGGCAAGATCACGCCCAAGGGCGAGAAAGAATTGTCGCCCGAAGAGAAGTTGTTGCGCGCCATTTTTGGCGAGCAAGCGCGCGAGGTCAAGGACTCGTCGCTGCGCTTGCCGCACGGTGACCGCGGCAAAGTGATCGACGTAAAAGTCTTCACTCGCGACGAACACCCGGACCTGCCGGCCGGCGTGGAAAAGATGGTTCGCGTCAGTGTGGCGCAGCGCCGCAAGTTGACGGTTGGCGACAAGATGGCGGGGCGGCACGGAAACAAGGGCGTCATCTCCAAGATCGTGCCCATCGAAGATATGCCCTATGTTGACGGCGGCACCCCGGTAGAGATTATTCTCAACCCTCTCGGTGTCCCCTCTCGCATGAACATCGGCCAGATCCTGGAGTTGCACTTGGGCTGGGCGGCGGATCGCATGGGATTCCGAGCTGTGACACCGGTTTTCGACGGCGTGCGCGAACACGAGATCCAAGCCGAGCTCGGCCGCGCCTGGATGCTGGATTGGGCCTGGAAACAGATCACGGAGCGCGCCTGGGAAAACCAAGCGCGCCTGGCAAGCAGCGCCGGCATCGACCGGGAAGATTTCGACGATGATATGCACGTGATCTGCGCGTATCTGCTGGACCGCGTTGGCGAGAGCGGGCTCTACGACAACGAGGCGATCATTCTCGAGCGCGACGAGATTTATGTGCGACGCGTGGCTGTGGCGGAGGTCTTGCGCGAACTCGGCTACGATCCGGAGGAAATCATGGTATATGACAACAGCGATCTGGCGGCGGACATGCGCGATGAACGTGATTTGGCGGCCTTGCGCGTTTCCTTGTGCTTGTGGATTCAGCAGACCTCGCCCGAGGCAATCGAACTGAGCGACTCGCTCTCCATTCGCGACCTATTCGATATTGCCAACCGCGTCATGTTTGAGACGGGTCATCCTCTGCCGCATTATGGCAAGCAGACCTTGTACGACGGCCGTACCGGCGAGCCCTTTGATCGCCACGTGGCAGTAGGCTATGTTCACATGCTCAAATTGGCGCATTTGGTCGAGGACAAGGCGCACGCTCGCTCGACCGGTCCATACAGCCTGGTTACGCAACAGCCCTTGGGCGGCAAGGCGCAGTTTGGCGGTCAGCGCTTCGGCGAGATGGAGGTCTGGGCGCTGGAGGCTTATGGCGCCGCGCATATTCTGCAGGAGATGCTCACTGTCAAATCCGATGACGTGCAGGGCCGCGTGAAGACTTACGAGAGTATCGTCAAGGGCGAACCCATTGAAGAGCCGGGCATTCCCACGAGTTTCCGCGTATTAGTCAAGGAGCTGCAAAGCCTGGGGCTGGCGGTGGAAGCGATTACGGGAAGCGGCGATGTGATCCGCTTCGGCAAGGACGACGAGCAAACCCGGCGTCCGCAGCCAGCGACCGGGTTGCTGGGGCTGGGTTCGCGTTAGGGCGAAAACGGCATTTGCAAAGGAACATCTAAAGGGCGCATCATGTGGTGCGCCCTCTCTTTTTATTAACCCCTTGTTCATGCAAGGAGAAGGCTTGTTATTTTCTGGGTACGCGACATTCCCGGGACTTTTTTGCCGGTTACGCGCCGAGCGGCTTTTTGCCAGAATGATATTGCAGCAGCAATTCATACATGTGATTCACCGTAGACTGCTTGAGACACAATAAAGTGAATTCGGCGTGTTGATTGTGGTATTCCGACCTCGCGCAATGTTGCTGGCCTGGGGTAGAATAATCAGCGAGGCGGCAACCTCTACAAAGCCTTGCCCAGCCTTGCTTGATTTTGCCGACATAGTATGCTAATCTCTGTAAAGTCTTGATTTGTTCCAAAAAGCACAAACGCTTGGAATGCTCGTATGACCGTTCTCGAATTTGGCCCTGTCGCCGCCCTGCTTGTCATTGCCTCCGCGCTGGCCTTAATCATCGCTAACATATCGCGCGTGATGGGTCCGCACCGGCCGACCTATCGCAAGTCCGTACCTTATGAAAGCGGGATGAAGCCGATTGGTCCGGCGCTGCGCCGTTTTCCGGTCAAGTTCTATCTGGTAGCGGTTTTGTTCATTATTTTCGACATAGAAGTCATTTTCTTTTTGCCTTGGGCAGTTTCCATGCGCGACCTCGGCGTTTATGGACTGGCAGTGATGGCGGTCTTCACAGTGATCCTGGTCGTAGGTTTCGTATATGAATGGAAGAAGGGTGGTTTGGAATGGGAGTAAGCTCCAAGCTCGGTAACCTGGGTGTTGTCACAACCACCGTTGAACAAGCTGTCAATTGGGCGCGGACCGGGGCCATGTGGCCGTTGCTTTTTGGTTTGGCCTGCTGCGCAATTGAATATATGAGTTCGCAGGCTTCAAGCTACGACTTGTCTCGCTTTGGCATGGAGTTGAACCGCGCCACGCCTCGTCAGGCGGATCTGTTAATCGTATCGGGACGCTTGACGCGGAAAATGGCGCCGGTCGTGCGCCAGCTCTACGACCAGATGGCGGAACCGAAATGGGTGATCTCCATGGGCGATTGCGCTTCCTGCGGCGGCGTTTACAATAACTATGCGATTGTGCAGGGCGTCGACGAGATCATACCCGTGGATGTTTACATTGCGGGCTGCCCGCCGCGCCCCGAGCAGTTGTTGCACGGCATCTTGACCTTGCACGAAAAGGTAAAGAGCGAGCGCGTCACGGATTGGGCCTAACCGGTTCGCGGACTTATTGATCAGATTCTGAGGCGGCCTTGGGAATGGAAATTCCGGCAGCAAGAGACCCGGTATCAGCAGCGCGAGACGCTTTTGATGATGCCGTCTTACATGTGAAGCAATTTCGCGGAGAGACCACGCTGGTCGTGGAACCCGCGCTCTTGCCCGAAGTGCTGGATTTCCTGCGCGTCAGTTCCGGGTTGGTCTATAACATGCTCTCCGATGTAAGCGCTGTCGACTATTACCCGGACGACTATGGCGACGATTTTGACGGCGACGAAAGTGATTACCGCCCCGGGCGTTTCGCGGTCTCCTATCACATTCTTTCGATGCTCTACAACCGGCGGCTGCGCGTGAAAGTGTTCGCCGCGGAAGAAGATCCCCGCCTGCCGACGGCGACTGTAGTTTGGCCCGCCGCCAATTGGCTGGAACGCGAAATAGCCGACATGATGGGCATTACATTTGACGGTCATCCCGATCAGCGCCGGTTGCTGATGCCGGACGATTGGCACGGGCACCCGCATCGACGCGACTATCCCTTGGGCAAAGAGACGGTCGCCTTTTCCTTCAACGAAGCGGAAATCCGCAAGCACAAGCCCTTTGCGCAGAACTAGAGTCCGAGGTCACAATGGCAGTTGCAGCGCAAGCGCAATCAATTGAAGAGCAGCGCAAATGGGAAGGCAGCCTCGATGAATTGAGAGGATTGGTTTCCGAACGGGCGATGACCGGCGAAACCATGCTGCTCAATATGGGACCGCATCATCCCAGCACGCATGGCGTATTGCGTCTGCTGCTCGAGTTGGACGGTGAAGAGATTGTCACCTGCTTGCCCGACATCGGATTCTTGCATACCGGCATTGAAAAGTCCCTCGAAGACAAGAGCTACGAAAAGGCGCTTCCGCTGACGGACCGCATGGACTATCTGTCGCCGATGTCCAATAACATGGCTTATTCCTGCGCCGTCGAGAAACTGCTTGACCTGGATGTGCCGGAACGCGGTCAGATCATCCGCGTGATTTGTCTCGAGTTGGCGCGCTGCGCCAGTCACCTTGTCTGGCTGGGGACACACGCCATTGATATGGGCGCGATGAGCGTCCTGCTATATGCCTTCCGCGAGCGCGAGCGCGTGCTCGGCATGTTCGAGATGCTTTCCGGCCAGCGAATGATGAGCAGCTATATTCGTCCCGGCGGCGTCTGGCGCGATGTCCCGGCCGAGTTTCTCCCCACGATCAAACAGTTCCTTAACGACTTTCCGGCCAAGGTTGACGACTACGAAGCGCTGCTGACGCAAAACCCGATCTGGAAAGACCGGGCGCAAGGCGTGGGAGTGGTGGAACCGGATGTGGCGCTGGCGCACGGCATGACCGGCCCAGCCTTGCGCGGCAGCGGCGTCAATTGGGACTTGCGCAAGGCGCAGCCCTACAGCGGTTATGAGACCTACGACTTTAATGTGCCGCTTGGCGAACATGGGGACGTATACGATAGATACCTGATCCGTATTCAAGAATTCCGTGAAAGCATGAAGATCCTGAATCAGGCGGTTGCCCGGCTGGAAACGGTGGGGGGACCGTACCGCTCGGAAAACCGCAAGTATGTACCGCCGCTGCGCAGCGAGTTAGGTCAGAGTATGGAAGCGGTGATCCACCACTTCAAGTTGTGGACCTACGGTTATGACGCCCCCGATGACGAAATCTATAGCGCGATTGAAAGCCCGCGCGGCGAAATCGGCTGTTACATTCACGGGACCGGCGCCAATAAACCGCGCCGGGTGCATTTTAAGACGCCGTCGTTTATTCACATCAGCGCGCTGCCGGTCATGTCGAGCGGCTATCTGTTGGCGGATATGGTTGCGATCATCGGCAGCGTCGATATCGTTCTTGGCGACTGCGATCGTTAGATCGTATTGTGCGTACCGAGGTTAATACGCGAAATCATGCAACTGCCTCCCAGGGCGCGTCTTTGAAGGAAACTGATTGATGGCAATCATCGGCAATCCGAAATACCAAGATCGTATCCAGCATCATCTTGCCAAATACGAAACCAAACGTTCCGCGGTGATGCCGCTGCTTTATCTTGTACAAGAAGAATACGGCTGGGTTAATCAGCAGGGTATGGAAGAAGTTGCGCAAATTCTTGATCTGGATCCAACTCAGGTCAAGTCAATCGCCGGCTTCTATACCATGTATTCGGAAAAGCCGAAAGGCAAGTACTGGTTGCAAGTGTGCACCGATTTGCCTTGCGCGCTGAGGGGCGCCGATGAGTTCCACGCTTGGTTGAAGGATGAGCTCGGCGTCGAAGAGGGCGGCACGACCGACGATGGCATGTTTACTGTTGAACACGTTATGTGCCTGGCCGCCTGTGACAAGGCGCCCATGCTGCAATGCAATTTCCACTACGTAGAGAACTTGGGGCAAGAAAAGATGCGCGAGTTGTTGGCGCAATGGCGCGAGGAAGCGGCGCAACCTGCCAACGGCTAGGCGAGCCATCGAACGGTAAAGGAACTGAAACGAAGCATGCATATTCTTTTGCGCGGACGCGAAATTGATAACATCGACAAGCTGGAAGTCTATGAAAAGCACGGTGGCTTTGATGGACTGAAAAAATCGTTGGCTATGACGGCGCCCGAAGTGATTGACGAGATGAAAGCCTCCGGATTGCGCGGTCGCGGTGGCGCGGGCTTCCCTACGGGCGTGAAATGGAGCTTCATTCCCCAGCACGAGCCTCTCAAGTACGTCACGGTGAACGCTGACGAAAGCGAGACCGGCACCTTCAAAGACCGCGAAATCATGGAAAAGAATCCATATCAGTTGATCGAGGGCTCGTTGATCTGCGCTTACGCCATTCAAGCCAAGGCGGTTTACATCTATTTGCGTGGCGAGTTTTGGGATATCGGCACACAGCTTGACGATTGTATCGAGCAACTGCGCCAAAAAGGATACGTTGGCGAGAATATCATGGGCTCGGGCTATGATTGCGAGGTCTATACGCATCTTGGCGCCGGCGCCTACATCTGCGGTGAAGAGAGCGCCCTGCTGAACAGTTTGGAGGGCTATTTGGGGCAACCGCGGGTGCGCCCCCCGTTTCCAGCGCAAAAAGGCGGCGGCCTCTACAAGGAAGCCACGGTTGTCAACAATGTTGAAACGCTCGCCAACTGTCCATTCATCATGCGGGAAGGCGCGGAAGCTTTCAAAGCGATCGGCACCGACCAGAGTGCGGGCAACAAGGTTTATTGCGTCAGCGGTCACGTCAAGAAACCGGGCAACTATGAATTGCCCATGAGTACAACCTTCCGCGAATTGCTCTACGATCATGGCGGGGGACCTTTATATGATGATCGCGCCTTCAAAGCGATGTTGCCGTCGGGTGGCTCTGGACCTATCGTTCCCTTAACCGACGAAGTCCTGGACACCCCGATGAGCTATGAACATTGCGCGAATATCGGCACAATTATCGGCTCCGCGTCCATCATCGTCATGGACGAATCCGTCGATATGACCTGGGTCGCTTCAAAAGTAACTAAATTCTTTGAGCACGAAAGCTGCGGCAAATGTACGCCCTGTCGCGAAGGCACCTATTGGCTGGACAAGGTGATCGATCGCATTCTGGATGGCCGTGGGACGCCTGATGATGTCAAACGCATCGCGGATGTGGCTGAAAATATGGCAGGCACGACGCTTTGCGCCTTGGGTGATTTCGCCGCAAACCCGATCATACATACGATCAAACACTTCCCGGATGATTTCGCGCAGCACGTGGGGGCGGCGTCCGCAGGCGGCGATTAAAGCGTGACGGGCCGGGCCGGTTTATTATGGCGAATCTTGAAGAAGCTGTTTCAAAGTCCGCTAGAGCGCGAACGAGATTTTTATGATCGCTTCCGCGAACTGAGCGACGAGATTGAGGCGCTGCCGGATTCAATCACCCATTATGTGCTGCGCGGAGAGTTGTTTATCGAACGCGGCGAATACGAACGCGCGAGAGCGGATTTCGAGGCAGCAGTGGATATCGCTGAAGCGGTGAACGCGGACGAGTCTTGGGGTCTATTGGAGCAAGTGATGCGCGACCGCGCCTTGCAGGGAATCGAGTTGGTGAAACGACGCCGGTAGCGAAGTCGGCGGCGCGGCGCCGTTGTTGAGGTGGAGGTCTGGATGTCCGACACGGTAACAATCAACATTGATGGAATAGAGTACGAGGTAGCGGCCGGGTCAAATTTGGTTGATGCGGCCAAATGGCATGCTGGCAACGACATTCCGGTATTTTGCTATCATCCCAAGATGGATCCGGTCGGCATGTGCCGCATGTGCCTGGTGGAGTTGGGCACGCCGGCGCGTGATCGCGCTAGCGGTGAGGTGATGCTCAACGAAGACGGCAGTCCGCAGATCCGCTATTTTCCCAAACTTCAAACCGCATGTACCACCGTCGTCAGCGACGGGATGCACATCAAGACCAACACGCAGGAAGTGATTGACGCTCGAAACGATGTCCTGGAGTTTCTGCTGACGAGTCATCCCCTGGATTGTCCCATTTGTGACAAAGGCGGCGAATGTCCGCTGCAGAACTTGACCATGCGCCATGGTCCGCAGTCGTCGCGGATGTATTTTGAAGATAAGCAACTGCTCGCAAAGCACTATCCGCTTGGGGACCTGATATTCCTCGATCAGGAACGCTGCATTCAATGCGCGCGCTGTATCAGGTTCCAGGATGAAATCGTCGGGGACGACGTCCTGGCCTTTCACGAGCGCGGACGTCGATTGCAGATAATCACCAATTCAGATCCAGGCTTCGATACATACTTCAGCGGCAATACCACGGACATCTGCCCGGTGGGCGCCTTGACCACCGGGGACTTTCGCTTCGGCGCGCGCCCCTGGGAGTTGAACGAAGTCGCGAGCATTTCTCCCTGGGATTGCGCTGGGGAGAATATCAGTCTCAGTATGCGGCTGGACCGGGACTTTGACGGTAAAGCTGTGATCAAACGAGTGATGCCGCGCCAAAACGAGTGGGTTAACGAGATCTGGATCAGTGACAAGACTCGCTTCGGCCATCACTTCACGCGCAGCGAAGATCGCTTGCAAAAGCCACAGACCAGGTCCGGCTCCCAATTGCGAGAATCTGATTGGAAAACAGTTTTGCCACAATTGGCCGCAATCTTGAAGAACGCGGACGGCGACATCGCCGCCATAGCCGGCAGCGGTATGTCCAATGAAGATCTTTGGGAATTGCGTCAGTTGATAGAGGGTCTGGGCGGAACGCGCTTGGGCGCCTGGCCGCCGACGCATGGCGCTGCCGACCAAGTGGCGCAGGTTGGCGTCGGCGTTGGCAGTAATCTTGGTCAGCTCGGGCGGGGCGACGCCATATTGGTGATCGCCAGCGATTTGGAAGAAGAAGTACCGATTTGGCGTTTGCGCATCAAACAGGCACAGGATCGAGGCGCTTATCTGGTCGTCGCCAACGCGCGTCGTACGCGCCTGGAAGACTTCGCCGTTCAGGGCGCGCGCAATGACAAAGTGGTTGCCGGGGATGCGATCCGTTACGCCGCCGGCGATGCTGTCGCGGTCATGCGCGACTTGAAAAAGAATCATGCGGATGTCGCTCAACGATTGGAAGAGGCTGACAATCTCATTATTGTGACGGGCGCAGAGGGCTTGACGCTCGCAGGCAGCCGGGTCTTGGCGGGTGCGGCTGCCAACTTTTTGATCGAGACAAAGCATGTTGGAAAGCCGAACAATGGTTTGCTCTCAGTATTGCCCGGCGCCAACGGCATGGGTCTTCACTACCTGGGCTACTCGCCCGACGTGACGCAAGATATCATCGCCAATCCACCCAAGGTATTGATTGTGGCGCAGGCCGACTTGCTCGATGACGACCCATCGGCGCGAGGCTGGCTGGAAAGTATCGAAACTGTCATTGCTGCCAATCAGTTTGACGACGGTATCTCGGAATTTGCGGAGCATCTGCTGCCGATACAGAGCTTTGCGGAGCGCGATGGCAGCTTTGTTAATGGAGAACGGCGAGTACAGCGATTCTATACAGCGCAAGGTCCCATGGGCGAATCCCTGCCGGCTTGGAAACTCTTTGGCAGTATCCGACAGGCTACGGGACTAGCGCGCCTGAAGCCATCGGCCGCCACTGTCATGCTGGAATTGAGCCAGAGCGTCGATGACTTCGACGGCATGACTTACAAAGCGCTGGCAAAGGTCGAGAGGCAGTTTCCCGATGTTGGCGGCCGCGACCTGTATTATGGCGGCACCGCCTATACCAATGAGGGTGGTTTGGGCATTCAAATCGCCAGCGCGGCCGACCGCAACGAGAAGCCGAAAGTGGCGAAACTGACTTTGCCCGCGAACATCGAAGTTGGCGAGAACGAAGTCATCGTCATGCCGATTACTTGTTTGTACAATCGACAGCGAAGTTTCCGTCCGACGCTATTGCTCGAGCCGCGGATTCTCTCTCCGTTCGTGATCATCAATTCTGCTGACGCGGAGGCTATGGGGATCGCTCACGGCGACGCGGTCGAGGTTTCCGCGGGCGGAGCGCGCGTCCGCGTTCTCGCGCAAGTTAGCGACGAGATTTCCCGGGGCGCGGTAGCCTTGCCCCGCCACATGACTGACGGGGCCATTCCGATGATGTTGACGAGTGGGACCATCAGTAGAGTGGCCGAAGCCGTGGCTTCAGGCGATTGAGGCTAGGGGATAGCAATTATGAGCCGTAATCTGAAAATAGCCATTGGCTTTGGCTTTGTAGCGCTGGTCGGGCTGATCATCGTGGTAGCGCTGATCGTGGCGAATCTGAACCCGATAATGACCTGGATCGGCTTTGACAGCGCGGGCAACCTCGATGGCCGTCAAGGCGCGTTGGGTCTGCTGCTCAATCCTGAAGCGCGCGTACAAAACCTGATTCAATGCGAAGACGATGCTGGGTGCTCGGCGCTTTGGCCGATTATATTCTCCGCTGGATTCGCCTTCGTGATCGTCACGGGTTTCGCGTACACGACCTTGCTGGAGCGGCGTCTTCTGGCGTTCTTGCAGCATCGCGTGGGTCCCAATCGCGTCGGTCCCCTGGGCTTCATGCAACCGGCCGCGGACGGCGTCAAACTGGTTTTCAAAGAGGATCTGCTGCCGGCCGGCGCCGACAAGTGGGTCTTCCGCTTGGCGCCGATGATCAAGGTGATTCCTATCCTCATGATTGCCGCTGTCATCCCGATGGGACCGGACCTGGTCTTGCCCTGGTTCGCGCCATCGCTTGGCGACGTCTGGTTCCAGGTACCGCAAGGCTTGGTCGATTCCAACGTCGGCATCTTGTGGGTGATCGCCATCACGAGCATCGCGACCTATGGCGTGGTGCTTGCTGGATGGTCCAGCGACAACAAATACGCCATGTTGGGCGCGCTGCGCGCGTCGGCGCAGATGATCAGCTACGAGTTGAGCTTTGCGCTGGCGCTGGCGGTGCCAGTGATGATCGTCGGCAGCATGGCGATCGGCGACATCATTGACGCGCAGCGAAATGTCTGGGAGTGGTTCGTATTCCAAAATCCCTTGGCGGCGGCAGTGCTGATTCTGGCGCTCCTTGCCGAGACGAACCGCGCTCCCTTTGACTTGACGGAAGCGGAGCAGGAACTGACGCAGGGCTACATGACCGAATACAGCGGCATGAAGTTCGCGCTGTTTATGATGGCCGAATATCTGGGCATGATCGCCGTCAGCCTGGTTGCCGTCGCGGTTTTCTTCGGGGGATACCACTTGTGGCCGATGGATGGATTGCCGATCCTGGCCCCAGTGATTTTTATCGGGAAAGTAGTGCTTTGTCTTTGCGGCATGATCTGGATCCGCGCCACCCTGCCGCGCATCCGCTACGATCGGCTCATGCAATTTGGTTGGAAAGTCATGATCCCGCTGGGCCTGCTGGCAGTGGCCTGGACATCCGTAGCGGTGGTCATCGGCGAGGCCTTGGGCGGCACGGCTTATCCTTTCATTTCCGGCGTAGTTTTTGTAGTCGTTCTTGCGATCGGCGCCTTGGTATTGCGGCGGCTGGGCCGGGATCAAGCGAGCGAAGAAGCGATCCCGCTGGAAGACGATCCCATGTATACCGGTGAACGTCGCGGATTGGGCTGGGCTTTGGCGCACCTGGTTGGCATGCTGATCGCGATTCCGATCGTACACATCCGCTTCCAGGTCAAGGCCCTGGAAGGGATGGCGAGTTTCGGACGCAGTCCCGAAGAAGATCGCCATCTGGAAAGTGGGGACGCCGCGATCACGACAACCGGCGGCGGCGACTAGTGCTGCCGCGCGGACAGCGGCGCTGTAAATCAAGTTTTCTCAAAGACGAATGAGTCGAGGGTAGCGCAAGATGAACGTGATCAAAGGTTTCAGGACGACCTTCAAGCATCTGATGGACGACGCTGTGACTGTACAGTATCCGGAGCAGGTGCAAAAGTTTCATGAGCGCTACAAGGGCAGGCATCACCTGCGGCGTTATGAAAATGGCTTGGAAAAATGCATCGGCTGTTCGCTTTGCGCCGCGGCATGCCCGGCGGACGCCATCTGGGTCGAAGCAGCTGAAAACACCGATGACGAGCGCTATAGCCCGGGCGAACGTTATGCCAAAACCTATGAGATCAACATGCTGCGCTGCATCTTCTGCGGTTATTGCGAGGACGCCTGCCCGACAGAAGCGATCGAGCTTGGGCACGAACATCAGATGTCCTTTACCGACCGTCGCGACGCCATTTATACCAAGGACATGTTGATCGACCCGCCGGGTGAAGGCGCCGGTGATACGCCTCAGCAAGTCGAGCCCGGGGCTTACACGCGCTCTATCCCTGATATGGAAGATCCATCGTAGGGCAATTCATTCCTTGATGTGAGTTTTCCCGTCATTTTATTTCGCTTTGAACAAGATTGGCGATTGTGTTAAAATGCACAAATCGATTTTGAGGTGGGATTAGAAGCGTATGGAGTGGTTGTTCCTGGTCGTAAGCTTTGTCGCTGTCGTCGCGGCCGGATTGATGCTGACGCGGCAAAACGCGGTACACAGCGCTCTGTTTTTGATCGTCAATTTCGGCTGCGTCGCTTTTCTCTATCTGATGCTTGACGCGCCGTTCCTGGCGATGGTACAAGTGACGGTTTATACCGGCGCGATCATGGTGCTTTTCCTGTTTGTGATCATGCTGCTTGGCGCCGAGGCGACCACCGATACCAGCGGCCGCATGCGTTGGCTGGGCTTCGCGAGTACCGCGGTCGCAATTCTGATCCTGCTCATTTTTGGTTTTCCCATCGCTTCGGACATGCTGAACGACGACGCGGTTGAACAACCGGACGCGAAAGCACGTTTGCGAATCATCAATGCCGTATCGTCTGGGGATGGAAGCGAGTCCGGCGTCATTGAACCCGGCGCGGACTATTCAGCGTCGTCCATGGATCGAACCTTGCTCGAAGGTGCTGTGCAGCTAAACGTCGCTCTCGATTCGCTCGACGATTCGCTATCGGATATCGCCTTCGAGCCTGTCGTTCATTTTGGGGCGCGCGACGCGACCCCCGGTTATACCGAGTTGCCCGCCGGCTCGTTTGCCCTGCGCGCGTCACTGAGCGCCATGGTGGGCGACAGGGAATTTACCACTGTGCCAATTCTTAGCCAAGACCTGCAGTTGGCGGCGGATGACGCCCTCACCCTCGTGGCCTTTGAAGGCTCGGATAATCTGATCAGCATGGCTCTTCTAGCAGACGATCTCAGCGCGCCATCTGTAGGCGCTATGCGCTTTACGATCATCAATGCGGTCGCTGATGCCCAGGTGTCGCTGGTTGATATCGGCCAATACACAGCGATTACTTCACTCTGTGAGGACAATTCATGTGACGCCTTGATACCCCATCGCGTTGTTGCCGCCGATTTGCCATCAGGTGAAAGCGTCAGCGTTGAATTGGATCAAGGCAAGTACAATCTGGCCTTTGTCGACGGGGGGCAAAATGTCCTGCGTATCTTGGTCGACTACGAAGCCGAACGTGGAAGGGTGGAGACCCGCCTGCTGGTCCGCGACCCGGGTATTCCCGGCGGGCAGGCCAGTTACCGCGCGGTGATGTTTGATGCCTTGGGCAAACCGGCATTCGGCAGCCCGGAGTCTATTGGTCAGGTATTGTTTATCGATTATGTGCTGCCGGTTCAGTTGGTCGGGATCCTGCTGCTGGTCGCATTGATCGGGGTAATTGTTCTGGCGCGTCCCGATGCGCTGCGGCAAGCGGAACGCCGCCGTGTCAATCAGCGCAGGCGCGTCAGCCGACCGCTTGTCAGCGTCTTGTCGCAGCAGACGGGCTCCGATGTCTTGAGCGGCGACTATCTCGCGAAGCTGCCCGGCGGGTCCGATGACCCGACTGATGATTAGCCGCTGAGGAGAACGGATGATGCACTCAATCGGCACTGAGCCTTATATCATGTTGAGCCTGGTCCTCTTCCTCATGGGGGCTATGGGCGTATTGATGCGGCGCAATGCCATTCTTGTGTTTATGTCGGTCGAGCTCATGTTGAACTCTGCGAACCTGGCGCTGGTGGCTTTTGCGCAACAATGGCAGCAAATCAATGGCCATGTCTTCGTATTCTTTGTCATGACCGTCGCCGCGGCGGAAGTAGCCGTCGGCTTGGCGCTTATCGTGAACATTTTCCGCGAGCGCCAGAGCATTAATATTGACGATTTGCAGCAAATGCAAGGCTAGCGGATCGCCGTCGGAAGAGGCTCATAAAGTATGGAAAATCTACCGCTTCTGGTTCCCTTGGTCATTCTGGCGCCGTCGCTCGGCGCGATCATCAATTTCTTCGTCGGCGCCAAGCTGGGGGAGAAGTGGTCCGGCTATATCGGCTGCTTCGCGTCGATTTTCGCTTTCATCATTTCCTTATTGCTCTTGACCTACGTCACCGGTACAGGCGGCAGCGCCGCGGTCGTAAATCCTCCGCTTGTCGATGGCTGGCTGCGCATTGAGTCTATCGGACTAGAGATTCCCTGGCAGTTGCGCGTCGATTCACTCAGCGTCACGATGATGCTGGTGGTGACAGGGGTCGGTTCCCTGATTCATCTTTATGCCCGCGGCTATATGCACGGCGACAAGCTTTACCCGCGCTTCTTCGCCTATCTCAATATGTTCCTGGCCTTCATGCTGACCTTGGTCACGGCGAATAACTTCCTGATGCTCTTCGTCGGCTGGGAGGGCGTCGGTTTGTGCTCATTCTTGCTCATCGGTTTCTGGTGGGACAAGAAAATGCCGGAAGGTTGGAAGAACAGCAATGCCGCGCGCAAAGCCTTCATCGTCAACCGTATCGGCGACTTCGGGCTTTTGATGGCGATGTTCCTGATCTTCTGGACCTTCGGCACGCTGGACTTTTACAAGGCCGGCGAGTTGCCGAATACGGAAGCCAAGTACCTGGTGAAGTGGCGTGAAGACAATGGCCTGGCCGATCACAATGGCGATGATGCAAAGAACGCCGGTGGGGACAAAGAGCAGGCTGACGGGCACGGCGGTTCCTACGTCTGCGTGCCGGCCGATCCAGCTGCCCATGATGACAGCCATGGCGCCGAATCGAAGTACGGCGGCGCCAATCCGCTCGCAAGCGACATTCGCGCGATCTATTGCGATAATCATCATTTTGATACCGATTACCTGGGCGTCTTCGGGCAAACGGGGGAACGCTTCGGGACGGGCGAGAACGTGGACTTCGGCGGCTTTCAGATGGCCTTCGACGATGTCATTTTCCTGATCGCCCTGTTCATGCTGCTGGGCGTGGCCGGCAAATCGGCACAGATTCCGCTCTTTGTCTGGCTGCCGGACGCCATGGCTGGACCGACGCCTGTCAGCGCGCTGATTCACGCGGCGACAATGGTCACGGCAGGCGTCTACATGATGGTCCGCGCCAACGTCATCTTGTGGGAACTCAACCACGGTGGTTATGTCATCGGCTTGATTATCACCCTGGTTGGATCGGGGACCGCGTTGATGGCGGGCTATATCGCGCTGGGCCAGTGGGACATCAAACGTGTTCTGGCTTATTCCACGATTTCGCAACTTGGCTTTATGGTCGCCGCGGTCGGCATCGGCGCATACGTCGCCGCCATGTTCCATCTGGTGACGCATGCCGTGTTCAAAGCGCTGCTCTTCCTTGGCAGCGGCTCGGTTATACATGGCGTCGAACACGGCCACCATCATGCGCGCGAGCACGGCTACGGCCATGACCATGACGACGATCATGATGATCACCAGGACCAAGACTTTGATGCGCAGGATATGCGCAACATGGGCGGCTTGCGCAAACGCATGCCGATCACCTATATCACGTATTTGATCGGCACCCTGGCGCTGGCGGGTATCTTCCCCTTCGCCGGATTCTGGTCCAAGGACGAGATCCTGGCTGACGCCTGGTACGAGGGCTTCCAACTCAACGCCTTGAGCGGATTCATCGCTTTTGGCATTCTCTTGGTCGCGGCGGCCTTCACGGCCTTTTACATGTGGCGCCAAATCGTGCTGGTCTTCTTTGATGAGGCGCGCAGCGAGGCGGCTCGGCAGGCGCCGGAGAGCAACGGCGCGATGTTGTTGCCGCTGGTTGTTTTGGCGATCTTCACTTGCATAATCGGTTTGATCAACGTACCCAAGGCGACGCCGATTTTCTCCAGCATCTATGAAAGCTACGAATTCAAATATTTCCTTGAACACAGCCTGCTCAGCGTGTCGCGAGGGCACTCGCTCGACTTCAATCTGTTGATAGCCGGCATTGCGCTGGCGCTTGGGATCGCCTCAATCGTGGTGGCGCACAATGTCTACAAAGGCAAGGGATTGGCGCCAGAAAATCGCGATCAGTTGGAAAGGCATGCTTCGTCTCGCGCCGCCTTCCGCCTGGCGAATGCGCGCCTGTATTGGGACGAGATATACGGCAACGTGATCGAGCAGCCCTTTAACCGACTGGCGAGTTTCCTTGCCGACCGTATTGATTGGGATTTCCTGCACAATTATTTCCACGACAGCATTATCAAACGCGGTTTCGACAGCATCGCAAAACTGTTGGGTCAGCCCTTCGACCTGGGCATCATTGACGGCACGGTGAACGGTGTAGCCTGGCTGGTACAGCGCCTGGCCAATTGGATGCGCGGCATGCAAACGGGCTACGTTCGCCTGTATGCGGTAGTGATCTTCATCGGTGTTGTGGCTGTTATTCTGTTGATGCTTTTGCCTTTTATACAGACCATGCTCCAAAGTGGCTCTTAAGGAGAACGTCGTCCTATGGACTTGACTGGACTTTCGCTTACGACAATTACCTTGTTTATCCCGATGATCGGGCTGGCCATATTGCTGTTCATGAATGGCGAGACGCAGCGGGATAACATCAAGTGGGTAGCCTTCGGCACGAGCATTGTCGCCTTTGTCGCGTCGGTCTTGATGTGGATTAATTTTGATCCGAGCGTGGCGGAGCTTCAGATGGTGCAGCGCAATACCTGGGCCGAGGTATCCTTGGGCGAGTCGGTGATCAATATCAGCTACTTTGTTGGCGTCGACGGCATCAGTCTGCTGCTTGTGCTACTGACAACTTTCATCATGCCGATCGCTATCTTGGGCTCTTTTGGCAGCCAGATCTTTGAAGAACGAGGACGAGAAAAGCTCTATTACATCTTTATGATGCTCCTGGAATGGTCAATGATCGGTGTCTTCGTGATACATGACTTGATCATTTTCTATGTGTTTTGGGAGGTCACCCTGGTGCCGATGTACTTCCTGATCGGCATTTGGGGCGCGGAAGAGCGGATATATGCCGCGGTTAAGTTTTTCCTCTACACGATGGCCGGCTCTATCTTGATGTTGATCGCTATCCTCTACGTTGGCAACAAATCCGGCACCTTCAGCACCTACAGCGCCGCGGGCGATGTCGGCGTCATCGAGATGGTGCACACTTACGAAGGCGAGGGCAGCTATTGGGACCCGGCCGCCGATGAGGGGGAAGACGCCGGATTCTTGCTCAGTTCCGTAGAAAGCTTCCTGTTTTTGGGATTCTTGGTGGCTTTCGCCATCAAAGTGCCGATCTTTCCCTTCCACAGTTGGCTTCCCGACGCACATGTGCAGGCGCCGACCGCCGGCTCGGTCATACTGGCGGGTGTCTTGTTGAAAATGGGCACCTACGGCATCGTGCGTTTTAATCTGACGATGTTTCCCGAAGCCGCGGTGGCTTGGGCGCCGACGATTGCTTTTCTCGGCGTGGTGGGGATCATTTACGGCGCTTGGGTCAGCTATGCGCAGGACAACGTAAAGAAACTGGTCGCCTATTCCTCGGTCAGTCACCTGGGCTTCGTGGTGCTTGGCATTTTCGCGTTGAACTCGCAAGGTCTGCAAGGCGCGACCTTGCAAATGGTCAATCACGGTATCAGCACCGGCGGTCTCTTCTTGATCGTGGGTATGCTCTATGAGCGCTGGCACACCAAGGAAATGGCGGATTACGGCGGTATCTGGAAAATGATGCCCGCCTTCGGCGCGATTAGCTTGGTGATTTCTTTGAGCAGTATGGGCTTGCCCGGCTTAAACGGCTTCATCGGTGAATTCACGATTCTGCTAGGTTCGCTGGGCAGCGAATATCTGGGCTTCGCCTTCACGCTCTTCGCGACCCTGGGCGTGATCATGGCGGCGGTTTACCTTTTGAAGATGTTCCAGCACGTATTCATGGGCGAGCACGACAATCCGCTCTCCGACGAGACGCGCTACAAATTGCAGTGGAACGAGATCGCGGCTTTCATCCCGATCCTGATCATGATCTTCTGGATCGGCATCCAACCGATTGTCTTTTTCAATATGCTGGATATTTCGGTGGATAGCATCGTGGCGCTGTTCCTGCCCTAGGAGACACCATGTTTGAGACGCCCACTATTGCGGATTTTCTCGCGCAATCCAACCTGGCCTCGACATTGCCTGGCACATTGCTGGTGCTATGGACGCTCATCCTGGTCTTGGTCGATCTCTTTTTGCCGGAGGAACGTCAACGCTGGACGCCTATCCTGGCTTGCGTCGGGCTGGGCATCAGCTTTGTGGCCAATATGTTCGTCTATTCCCCGGCTGAAAGCGAACAGATCGCGCTCTACGGCATGTTCGTTGCCGATGCCTTCACCGGATTTTTGAATGTCGTGATCCTGGTCGCCACCTTGATCGCCATATTGATGAGTTGGGACTATCTCAACCGCGCCGATATTCACCGGGGCGAATACTATGTCCTGGCGCTTTTGTCTTCAGCTGGCGCGATGTTTATGGTCGGCGCCAATGACCTGATTATCATATTTGTCGCCTTGGAATTGCTCAGTATTCCGCTGTATATCTTGGCGGCATTCCGCTCGATCAAGAACGACGGCAGCGACCTGGCGCTCAAATCCGAAGAAAGCGGCATGAAATACTTCATTCTCGGCGCGTTTTCCAGCGCATTTCTGGTCTTCGGATCGGCTCTGGTTTATGGCGCGACAGGTACCACCAACATCCCGGAGATCTTTTCCTTGGCTGGCGCTATCGCGGGGGGCGTTTCGTCGGCTGCCTTCTACTTGATTATCGGCGCAGCTCTGCTCTTTGTCGGCTTGGGATTTAAGGTAGCGGTGGTGCCCTTCCACATGTGGACGCCCGATGTCTACGAAGGCGCGCCCACGCCGGTTACCGCCTTTATGAGCGTGACTGCCAAGATTGGCGGCTTCGCCGCGATGCTGCGGCTTCTGGTCTCCGGTCTGGCCGTGCTGGTAATCGCGGATGGAGAGCCGGTTGCCTGGCAAGCGACGGTGTCCCTTGTGGCTGTTTTGACCTTGGTTCTCGGCAATTTTGTCGCGATTTCGCAAAGAAACCTGAAGCGCATGCTGGCCTATTCGTCGATCGCGCACGCCGGTTACATTCTTGTGGCTGTGGCTGCCACAGGAACGTCCGGTGTGGCTGACGCGGCGACTCAGAGCGCCTTGGTCTACATGCTGGCCTATATGTTCACCAATCTGGGCGCCTTCGCCGTCGTCATGGCGATTGAAGGAGAAGACGGCAGCGGCGGTAATATCGAGGACATTACCGGCCTGGCGCGATCACGCCCCTTGATGGCAATGGCTATGACGATCTTCATGCTAAGCTTGACCGGCATCCCGCTGACAGCCGGCTTCCTAGGCAAATTCATGGTATTCGCCTCTGCCGTGCAAGCGGGTCTGTTTGGTTTGGCTATCATCGGCGTGCTCACAAGCGTCGTCAGCGCATTTTATTACATGCGCGTGGTAGTCAATATGTACCTGCGTGACAGCTCAGGTGATTTGCAGCCGGCATTGGAAACATCGGCCGTAAGATGGGCGATCAACATTGCCTTGGCAGGCACGATGGTCTTCGGCGTCTTTTACCCGCTTGCCACGAACCTTGTGAGTTCGGTGAGCATCACTTGAGTTGCCAAGTCGCGCTACATATCGGAATCATTGAAGGACGAGGCGAGCTAACCTCGCCTTTTTTGTTGGAACTTTGCTGACGAATTGAGGACTGATGTCAACGCGGGAGCGTGAGGGATTTCTGTGGATTCTGGCTGCGGCCGTTGGATTCGCCTTTATCCCGACGATCGTCAAAACGGTTTACAACCATTCGAGCTTTGAAGCGCTCGATCTGGCACTGTGGCGCTTCATCCTGGCTGTGCCGCTCATGTGGATACTGGTTGGATTGAGAAACCGCTCGCAGGGTCCAGCGCGCGGCAAGGGCATCTCGCCAATCGGTTCCCTGTTTATAGGGCTATTGTTCGCAGCGGCTGTGCTCTGCGCTTTTTTCGCGCTGGAGCGCTTGCCTGGCAGCACCTATGTTGTCTTGTTCTTCACATATCCGGCAATGATCGTACTCCTGTCGGCATTTCTTGGCGAAGCGATTAGCCCGCGCGCCTGGCTGGCTTTGGCGCTGGCGCTTGTCGGAGTCGGACTCACGGTGCCGGATTTCATCGTGCCCAACGCCGTCGATCCGCTGGGCGCGATTCTGGCGCTGATTAACGCGGCAATTGTCGCCGCATATTATTTGATGGCGCGGCGTGTCTTGGCGGGGGTCGAGGACATTTCGCGGGCCAGCGCCCATATGATGGGCGCCACGCTTCTGATCTTGCTGCTCTCCTTGCCGGTGCGGGGCCTGCAACTTCCGCAGAATCCGGCAACGCTTGTCGGCCTCTTTTGCATTGCGACATTGGGAACGGTGCTGCCGGTATTTGCTACCAACATCGCGATCCAGCGAATTGGACCGGCGCGCGCTTCTCTGGTCAGTACCATTGAACCGGTGTTGGCGATGGTCGTGGCCATGATCTTGCTTGGCGAAGTGATCGTATCTCTGCAATGGCTGGGCGCAGCGCTGATAGTCGGAAGCGTTGTCATATTGCAATTGGGAGCCAGCGAGAAAGTCAATATCAATATTGCTCATGAGGCGGGATAGCTGTTAGAGTATGCTCATGACCGCTACACCGGAACGACTTTCCAAGGACTTGCTGAACGACTTCAAGCGCAATCGCGACGGCCGGCTGTCGTCTCGCCAATGGCTGGAATTGATCACCGAACCGCTGACGTCGCTTCTGCTGCTGTCTGTGCCGCTGGCGCTGCTGCTGGGACGCTATGGCATGGCGGGCCGTCTTTTGGTAGTCGCGCTAATCCTGGGTTTCTTGGT
This sequence comes from Chloroflexota bacterium, assembly GCA_011525385.1. Classification (GTDB taxonomy): domain Bacteria; phylum Chloroflexota; class Anaerolineae; order Aggregatilineales; family Phototrophicaceae; genus UBA6055. The sequence continues at coordinate 30,732 of WTGF01000125.1, forward strand.
GACTGTGGCGCTGCGCGCGCTTCGTTTTTCGCGGGTCAAACTTTGCTACCGCGTCCTCTATCCCGAAGAGATTCATCCGCGCTGGCGGTTTTGGAAGAAGACAAGCCTTGCCAGCAGATCGGGCGAGTCGGTCCGCTTCGACAAGCGTATCGCCAGCAAAGTCAAACTGCAGCCTGACCAGGGCTTATGTGTCTATTATTTTGACTTTGGGGAGCGCCGCGTGTTGATCAGCATGATTCCTGAGGAGCACCCGAAGGCGGATCTTGCCGAACCGAGCGCATCCTTCGTCAACCGCGGCGGGCGGATTTTCGCCGATTAACGACGTCTGACTATAGACGTTCCAGCATTTCGAGGACTTCGCTTCCGTCTTCCTCCACCCACACGCCGCATTGACCGCCGCCCTGACTGACATCCAAGTCGACTGTAGTGCCATCAAAGCGCAGCACGGGATGATAATAATGCGCCACTTGATCGGCATCGGCATCGATATAATGGCCGATCAGGGCGCGTCGGAATCTCGCAGTGGAGCTATTGGGGAAGCTGCCGTGAATCAATTGGCCGTTGAAGAAAAAGACGTCCCCCGCTTTCATGATCACCGGCTCGGGCTGCATGTCCGCCGACAGCGGAACAGTCACATCCGTGAAGCTCTGCGTGGTATCGGCGTCTTCGGGACACAAGACAGGCAGGCTATGACTGCCCGGGACAACCTGTAAGCAGCCATTTTCCTCGTCGCAGTCATCCAGCGCCATCCAGGCGGCAATGCAAGTGCCGGGCTGGACGCGCAAATAGTATTGATCCTGGTGCAAGGCTTGGCCGCGCGCGCCGGGAGGCTTGAAGTAGAGCATCGTCTGCACGGCCAAAGGCGCTTTGCCCAGCAACTGTACAAAGACGGCTTCCAACCGCGGATCCAGCATCCAGTCAAGACTTGTTTGGTCCCAACGATGCATGTGAATCAGGCGTGGAAAAGCCTTGAGCGGATCTGTCGCCGTGGAATCTATCCCGGCGAAGTCGCCCTCATAGCTTCCGGCGCGGCGCATCTCCATATAGTGCTGTCGAAATGCCGCGACTTCGCCCTCAGTAAACAGGTCCGAAACGATGACGTGTCCACGCTCCTGGAAACCTTTCACATCCACCCGCATGATCGCACTCCCACCTGCTAACGCTGCCCGATTCATCCTCGCTATAATACAATTGCGCTCGTTAGTCTATCCGAATCGGAGCCTGCATGCAAGCAATGGGTGTTAAGGATGTCCAACGGGCCCTCGAGCGACAGGGGCTTGAAATCGAAATCATCGAATTCGACAGTTCAACCGCAACCTCGCAACAGGCGGCGGACAACGTCGGCTGCGAATTGGGGCAGATCGTCAAGAGCCTCGGTTTCTTGATTGAGAAATCAAAGCCGATTCTTGTTTTAGCAAGCGGCGACCAGTCCGTCGATGATCGAAAGTTGGCGTCGCTATTTGACGTAGGGCGCAAGAAAGTCCGCATGATGAACCCGGAGCAATGCCTGTCAATCCTGGGCTATTCGCCGGGCGGCGTCCCGCCGCTGGGTCATCAAAGGCCAGACATACCCGTGATTATTGATGATAATCTTCGCCGATATGACATCGTTTATGCTGCGGGTGGAGCGGCAAACGCGATTTTCCCGATTGAGCTCCCGGTCTTGCGGGTTGTGACGAAGGCGGTCTTTGCCGACATAGCTAGAACCTAGCGCGGACCCGGTACTAGGCGTCGGATTCGACATTCAAAGTTGTCAGATAGTAAAGCGTGCCGATCATGTCGCCGCTAACATAGCTCAAGGTCAGTTCCTTTCCGGTGATTGTCTCGACAAAGCCGAGCAAAAGCGGATAGCTGCCGGGCTCGATATTGCAGGGAACCTGCAGCAGGGAGTGATCGCGATAGTATTTGTTCGCGAGCCAGTCGCTGGTGAATACATTGGCGGGTACGGAGGGCGTCCTCGCTAGCTGGCCATCTCCATCACTATCAGCCAAAATGATGTTAAGCGTGTACGGCGTACTGTCTTCGGCCCCAAGTTGCCACCAGCTTTCCACTGTGACGTCCTGGCAGGGCTGGACATCAACAGAATCCAGCAGCGTCCAATCAAAGAGTTGCATGCTATCGCCGGCGACGAGCAGGGGGGCCTCCCTTTGCGGGGCGCGAACATATTCGCTCAATTCATACGACGTGTGATATGGCTTGTCCCAGCGTGTCGTTTGAACAAAGGCATAGTTTCGATTGAGCCAGTCCTGAATGTTTTTCCCCCAACGGTTACCGCCGCCTTGACGCAGGAGCCATAACTGACTGTGGCTGCGCTTGGGATCGAAGTTTACAGGATCGAAACTTGTGTAGGTATTGGCCAGGCGATCGGGATAGGTGGGCGGATGCGCGCTGTCATTGGATCCGATCACATGGAACATGCGCTCCTTGGACATCTGATCCGGCGTAAAGTCCATCAGGAAATAGGCCGCGGGACTTAGCCAGCGCCAAGCCCAGCCGAACTCGGTGATTAGGATGCTGTCGTTCTCGTAATGCTGACCCATGCTGGCGACGATTTCGCGATAGGGTCCGTTGCTGGGTTGGATAAATATATTCTGCGGCGCCATCACGTAGAGCAATAGCAGCATGGTGCCGCCCGCCTGGACGGGCAAGGTACGCAAACCCAAAGCCATTAAGAGCGCGATCAGCATGACAACAGATTGCAAGCCTCGCGCATTCAGGCTGCCGTATATCGTGTTGAACAAGCCAGCCGCGAGAAGCGTCGCCAGCAGCAAGACCAGCGGGAACAACAGATTCCAGTGCCTCCGCCAACGCAGTGGGGTGAAGGCGTCGCTTGTGAGGCCGCGCCGCCGCAGCAGTCGTGGCGCGCACAGAGCAAGCAAGAGCAGAAAACCAAAAACGATCTCGGGGCGGAAATGCAGATGATGGTATAGCTCATCCGGGAGATCAACATAGTACCCGCCGGAGAAGGGACCCAGCATGACGCCGAGCAGGGGAATGATCCAAGCGGAAAACGAGAGGGCTATGAATACCCACATCAACAATGAATTCAGATACGCTTGGCGCCGCACGCGGTGAAATATCAGGAGAAACACCGCGTGCGCCGGGAATATGTAGAAGGCGAAAAAGTGTGTATAGATCGCCGCCATACCAAGGACCACGTACAGGATCATCACTGTCGAGCCTGGTTTGACGAGCCAGCGATAGAATGCCAGGTGCAAGGCGGTGGTCAGGGCGACCAGCATGGCATAGGGGCGAAATTCGTACATGCCGTTGGCCGCGAAGCCGTAGACACCCAGCAGCGCCACCGCATAAAGCGCGGCTCTGCGATCGATTAGCTGTCTTCCCAGTTGGAAAACCAAGGCGTATGTCAAAAGGTTGAGCAATTGCGACGACCAGCGCGTAATCGCTTCGGCTGTGCCGAAACTATCCACCCAAAAGTCGGCGAAGAGGCGCCAGCCGGGCGGATGCACATCACCCGCCATCCAGCGCACGATCTCCGGCGGCGATTTGATCAATGCCGCATGAATCGAGTTTATCTCGTCTTCGCGATAGTTGCGCCCCGCGTAAACCCCTGTATGCAGGACCGTGATCAGCAGCGCCAAGAGTGCAATTGTCAGGGTGCTTGCGACTGTCACAACCCTTTCATTCGTCATGAAAGCGGTACCTGTTGATTCTGGGCTGGATATGCCATTAGTCTAGCACTCTTGAGATGGGGCTGCCATTTGCTCTCGCCATTGCCAACAGGTCGAGCTTGTCCTGCAGATCTCGCAGCAAGTCGAGCAGACGGTTTTGCCAGTCAGCCTCTTCAGCGGCGAAGCGTACATCCGTGCGGGTAACATCGACGTCGGCGCCAAGGGCGAGTGACAAGAGGCCCCGGTTGATCTTGGCTAGATAGGGGAGTCTGATTTGGACATGGTCGCGCGGCAAGCTGACGTGAGTCGCGTGTATCGTTTGCGCCAGCGCCTTGACTTCAATCTGATACATCAGACCCTCGACCGCAACCGGCAACTGACCGAAGCGATCTATCAATTCCGTCCTCATCGCCTCTACATCCTCTACGCTTTGGATGTTGCCGATGCGCCGATAGAGTTGCAAGCGCAGCGCCATCTCGGGTATCCAATCGGTTGGGATGTACGCGGGCAAGGGCAAGTCGATCACAATGCGTTCGCGGGAAGCGGCGGATTCCGATTCCCCGCCGCCGTCATCCGGAGCGCGCTTCTGGTCTTGAACCGCCTGTTTAAGCATATCAGTATAAAGATGCAGTCCAACGCTTTCTATGTTGCCCGATTGCCGCGTGCTGAGAATGTCGCCGCTGCCGCGCAGCTCCAGATCTCTGATGGCGACCTGGAAGCCCGCGCCGAGTTTGGTGTTTTCGGAGAGCGTTTCCAGCCGCTCGCGGGCTTCTTGCGTGAGCGAACCCGGCGCGTGGAAGAAGTAGGCATAGGCTTGTTGCGCCGAGCGCCCGACACGGCCGCGCAATTGATATAGCTGTGCCATGCCAAAGTGATCGGCGCGATCGACGATCAAGGTATTGACCCGGGGCATGTCGATGCCGTTTTCGATGATCGAGGTCGAGATCAAGATATCGTATTCCCCGCGCGAGAACGCCGCCATCACGTTTTCCAACGCGCGCGGCGGCATCTGTCCATGCGCGACGGCGAGGGTCGCTTCCGGCACTATGCGCTCGATTCTGTTGCGAATGATGTGAATGGAATTGACGCGATTATGCACGACAAAGACCTGGCCGCCCCGTTCCAATTCGCGCATGATGGCCAGGCGCGTCAACTTGTCGTCCCATGATCCTACTTGCGTGATAACCGGCAGACGTTCTTCGGGCGCGGTTTGAATCATACTGATGTCGCGAATGCCGCTCAAGCTGAGATAGAGCGTACGTGGTATCGGTGTCGCGGTCAGCGTCAAAATGTCGACCTGGGCGCGCAGCTTTTTGAAATGCTCTTTATGCTTGACGCCAAATCGCTGCTCTTCGTCGATGATCATCAGACCAAGTTCCTTGAATTCGATATCCGCGGAAAGCAGACGGTGGGTCCCAATGACGATGTCTACTTCTCCGCTGGCGATTTGCTTCACGATGGCATTTTGTTGAGCCTTGCTGCGAAATCGCGACAGCATCTCGACCTTGACCGGGAAGGCGGCCAAGCGTGATTTGACGTTGTCGTAGTGCTGCTGCGCGAGTACTGTGGTTGGTACGAGCACGGCCACTTGCATGCCGTCTTGTACAGCCTTGAAGGCGGCGCGCAAGGCGACTTCGGTCTTGCCGAAACCGACATCGCCGCAGATCAGGCGGTCCATGGGAGTGCCGCTATGCATATCCGACTTGACTTCTTGAATGACGCGCACTTGATCTTCGGTCTCGACAAAGGCGAAGTTGGCTTCCATCTCGTGTTGCCAGGCGCTGTCAGCGCTGAAGGCATAGCCCTGGGCGCGGGCGCGTTCGCGGTAGATTGCCAGCAAGTCTTTCGCCTCCTCCTGGGCATTGCGGCGCGCCTTTTCTCTCACTTTCAGCCATTGCTCGGGCTTGCCAAGCTTGTTGAGCTTGGGCGGCGTCTCGTCCGCGCCCACATAACGAGAGAGACGATCTGCCTGGTGGATCGGCACATACAAGGTATCTGTGCCCTGATATTCGACGAGCAGGAACTCGCGCTCTGTGGTATTGACCGTACGATGTCGCATACCCATGAACTTGCCGATACCATAATCTACATGAACGACATGCGTACCTTCCGACCAGTCCATGTAGGCGGTTTCCGGCGTCTTGCCGCCGCGCCGAGCGCTTGTCTCGCGCCGGCGCCTTGGCTCGGGCCGCGTCCAGCCGAAAATTTCGGCATCCGTCACACAGTGAAGCGCGCCGCCGTCGCTTTCCAGCGACCAACCTTCCGCCATAGAACCGCGAACAAAATGTAATGCGCCCGCCTCGGGAACTTCTGCGATCGACTGCGATTTGGGTATGAATGCGGATGCGTCTTGCTCGTACCAGAGGTTTTCCAGCCGTTCGACTTGCTCGGTGACGATCACAACCCGGTCGCCACGGTTGCGGTACTGGCGCGCCTGGTTCAACATGCTGCGCAACTGGCCGCCGAATCTCTGGCCAGGTTGAAACAGGCGCGCTTCCCCATCAGCTTGAAAGTTGGACAGATCTATACTGGGCCGGGCCGCAATCTGTTGCTCTATGCTCTCCCAGGGCAGATACGGTTTAGGATGATTCGCGGCGATCTGATACGAATTAAGGGCGTCGGCGCGGTTTGCTTCTGCGCGAGACATAAGCTCGTCGACGGCTGCTTCCATTGCAGCCGCGTCTTCTATGAGAATCAGACTGTTTTCGGGAAGATAATCCAGCAGACAGGCCGATTGCTCATAGGCATAAGGCAAATAGTGTTCAAGGAATGGGAAAGTCATCCCTTCTTTCATTGAATCGATATCGGAATCAATGCTGGCGTGTTCTGCGCTCTCACTTGCAGGAGACTGGGTCGATTGAGTCAGGATTTCTCCGACGGACGTCATCAAGCGCGGCAATGCCTCTCTGGCTGGCACGATAGCTGTTGAGCGCAGCCGCCTGATGCTGCGCTGATCGCTGGGGTCGAATAGACGCAAGCTTTCGATTTCATCGTCGAAAAACTCTATCCGCAGGGGATACTCTCCTGCCAAAGGAAAGATATCCAGGATGCCCCCCCGCCGACTGAAAGTACCCTGTTCAATGACAATCGTAGCCGGCTCGTAGCCCATGCCTGTCCAGGATCGAATCAAAGCATCGAAATTGTGCCGTTCGCCAACCGCTAGCTCCTGCGTCTCGTTGATGAATACGTCGGGGGGCATGGTAACTTGCATCAAGGCGCGGGCCGACGCTACGATGATCGGATGCCGGGCGGAGTGACCGCGTTGCAGGGCGCTCAAGGTCTCGACCCGGTTGCGGATTACCGGGGCATCCCAGGGCGCGCGGTCATAAAAGAGGGCGGAGGGTTCTGCAAATCGATGCAGGCGCTCTGGCTTGTCGATCCATACTGGCAACTGCTCGCTAACGTTATAGGCGCGGCGTACTTCCGGTGTCAGATAGACCAGCGGACCGTCCCAATCAGCAGCCAATGCCGCCAAAACAAAGGGACGCGCCGAACGTACCACGTTGAGCGGCGCACTTGCGGGAGCGCTCGTAACGTCTTGCAAAAGGGATTGATAGGGCCGGCTTTCCCGCAGAATATCCAGCAGACCAGCGAGATAAATCGACATGCGTGACCTTGTTTTTACTTGTCGTTATATTGTTGTCGCTAAAACGGAACGGCGCAGTATATCAGAGACTTGCCCGGCGGGCTAGATTTCGTCCCTCGTAATTTGGCCGAGCCGACTTGAATCAGCTGGCCGATTAATCCACCAGCGCTTGATAGACAAGCGCCCTGAAGTCCGCCTGGAAGAGCAACAGATTGTCCATTAATTGAGTCATGATGATGCCGACGATCTGCTCCTGAGGATCGACCCAGAAATTAGTGGCGGCGGCGCCGCTCCAGCCGAAGGCGCCCGCCGAGTTAAGGATGCCCGTTTGCGCCGGGTCGAGGACCACGTCAAAGCCGAGGCCGAACCCCCTGCCGCCAATTGTACTCAAGCCGATAGCGATGGGCAGGAGTTCCTGCGGCAAATGGTTCAGCGTCATGTACTCCAGGGTCTTCCGTCCCAGTATCCTTATGCCGTTCGATTCCCCGCAGTTCAGCAAGATCCTGGCGAAGCGCCAGTAGTCGCCGATGGTCGAGACAAGGCCGCCCCCACCCGAAGGCGAGTTCGCGGGCTTGGTGTAGTCGTGCGCGGGTATGTTCGGCCCGCCTTCGTATTCGCGGAAGCTGCCATCGGAGGGCCGATGTTGATACAGTTTGGCGAAGCGATCAAGCTTGTCCGCCGGCACGTGAAATCCCGTATCGACCATGCCGAGGGGATCGAAAATCTCTTGCTGCAAGAAATCTTCAAAGGGCATATCCGCCAGCACCTGTATCAGATAGCCGCAGACGTCCGTGGCGATGCTGTAATTCCAGGCTGCGCCGGGTTGGTGCCGCAGTGGAAGATCCGCCATGCCGAGGATTTTCTCTTCCAAACTAGCTGTCTCGCTGCGGAAGATCGAATCACGGTACATATCGTCGATCGGACTGTCGTAGAAAAAACCGTAACTCAAACCAGCCGTGTGCGTCAGCAAGTGGTGCACCGTCATGGGTGGATCTTGCTCGACCAGTTCCTTGCCTAGGAATCCGTAGCCGCTCAAAACCCGCGTCTTGGCGAAAGCAGGGATGTACTTGCTGACCGGATCAATCAACTGAAACTTGCCACGTTCGTAAAGCATCATCAAAGCGACCGACGTGATGGGTTTGGTCATGCTGTAGATTCGAAAGATGGTATCAAGCTCCATCGGCAGCGTCCCTTCGGCATCGCGATGACCGATAGCCTCGAGATGGACGATTTCTCCGTGCCGGGCGAGGAGCGTAACGAACCCGGCGACATTGCCCTTTTCAACGTATGTGTTCAGTTTATGATTGATATTCGCGAGTCGGCCTGATGACATGCCGACGCTTTCCGCTTCAGCTATCCGCATAGCGCCTCCTTGATTTTCTTCTGATGACATTGGTTCTTACACAGCCGCTCGGCGCGTAACCGGCGAAAAAGTCTGCCGCGCTCACACAAAATAATAAGCCTTCTCGGCGCATGAGCGACGCGGTCTATCAAAAAGAGAATCGTTATATTCTTCATCGGTTCGCCGCTGCTGTATCAGCGAGGGCTTTCCCCATTTCCAGCGCCTTGGGATGTTGCGGGTTGATTGCCAAAGCCTCTGTTACCGCCGCCCTCGCCGCCGCGAAATCGTTCTCCCCCAGGAAATAGTCAGCTATGATCAACATGCGGCTGACGGCTTTCTTCTTGTTATTGTGATTGAGATACCAGTCCGCGATTTCGCGTTGCAAGTCGATCAAACCGGGATTGATGGTTGCTGCCTTAACTTTTTCGGCGACAGCAAGCCGCTCTGACCCTGCGGCTTCGAGCAGCCTCGCCAAGAGGAGATGATTGTCCACGGCCTTGTCGAGCATTCCGAGTTTCTTTTGCAGCGAGATGAGTTTGGACAAGGGCTTGGGATCATGAGGCGCGAGTTCCTGGGCGCGCCGCGCAATTTCGAGTTGTTCCTCAAGATCGAGCGATTGCGCGTGCGACTTGGCGCCGACGCCATTATGGGCGGACATAGCTTTTTCGATGCCATCTTGCAGCCAGGTCTCAATTGCGTCTGCCGCCCGAACCGTCAGCTCCCGGGCAAGAATGAGATCGTCGCCCTTTAGTGTCTGCAATACGTAGTCCACCGGATCCATTTTACCGGGCGGCCTGCCGATGCCGAAGCGCAAGCGAGCGAAGTCCTTGCTCCCTAAATGCCCCACAATACTGCGCAAGCCGTTTTGTCCGCCATGCCCCCCCGCTTGTCGCAGTCTCAGGGCGCCAAAAGGCGTATCGAGATCATCGTGAACGACCATGAGACTTCCGATGGGAATCTTGTAGTATTCCAGAAGCGATCGAACTGCCTCGCCACTGCGGTTCATGAAGGTCAGAGGCTTGACCAGCTTTACGCCTTTGCCGTGGATATGGGCGCTCCAGGTTTGCGCGCGCTTTTCGCCCCTGCCTTTGCCAAGGTCATAGCGGCGGATCAACTCGTCGATCACCCACCAGCCTATGTTGTGGCGCGTCTTGTCGTATTTGGGTCCTGGATTGCCAAGCCCAACAATCAGATGAAGCTCGGACATTATACCCTCGTCAGGTGACATGCGCCGCTATGTTAGCAGAGCGGGGCTTGCCTTGTCTACTTTTTTAGCGGACCCCCTTGCTAATGCAAGGAGAGGGCTTGCAAATTTGTGTGAGCGACAGGCTTTCTCGCCGGTTACGCGCCGAACGGCTGAATCGAGATGATCGACCCCGGCCGGTTCAGGCGACTATAGCTTCGATTGGATTTCCGCGAGCCCTAGAGCGGACTGTCATCAACATAGCGCGGATAGGTCGATTTAGCCGCTTCAGCCAGGCGCAGGTCAAGGTCAAGTGTGACAAAGGGCTGATCCGCTCCTGTCACGGCCAGAACTGCGCCGTCAGGATCACAGATCCAGCCAGCGCCGCCCAACTCGATATGACCGGCATGACCAGAGTGGTTGGACGAGAGACAAAAGGCGCCCGACACGACGGCTGCGCTCCGTCCGCCGGCCAGCCACTTCTCGTTCGTGCCCATTGGCGTACTGCGCGGATTGAGCAAAAGGTGAATCCCTTGTCGGCTGTATTCGCGCGCGTGTTGCATGAACCAGATCTCGGTGCAGATCATGATTCCGGCGCGTGTAGCGCCGATGGCTGCGCATTGAAAGTCGACCGGCGAGCGATCGTACCAGTTGGCTTCCCAGTATCCGTCGTCGTTGGGTAGATAGGTTTTCTGATGATCCCAGCGCAGCCCGGCGCTCCGGGTCCAGATATATGCTACATTGAGTTTCTTTTCTCCAAGCGCGCGCGGCGATGTGCCGACAATTGTTTCCGCGCCTAACTCCGGCAAGCGCCGCAACCACTGATCGTGTGAATCTACGGCGCTTCTCCAACGGACTTCATCGGGGCGGGGCGTCGTGCAAAACCAGGGCGCAAAACACATCTCCGGCAACAAGACCAACTGACTGGCGGCCTGCCGAACATGATGTCGCAAAGCCTCCCATTGGCTTTCCAGCTGACTTGGATCAATTTCTGTGATGGTCGCTCTCATTGGAATGCGCTCGTGAACATCTTACGGTCGCTAAAGGCGATTTCAACCAAGAGACCGGCGGCAAGCGGGGCGGCTATGCCAATTCACGCTGTTGACTAAATTGCGTTTCGTAAAGCCGGGCATAGAGCCCGTCGCGGGCGATGAGCTCGCTATGAGTGCCGCCTTCGACGATGCAACCGCGATCCAGCACCAGAATCTGATCGGCAGCGAGTATGGTGCTGAGTCGATGCGCGATGACGATACTGGTACGGCCCTCCATGATGTGGCTCAAAGCGTCTTGAATCAAGGCCTCCGACTGGCTGTCGAGATGGCTGGTCGCTTCGTCCAGAACCAGAATGCGCGGATCTTTTAGTACCACGCGGGCAATGGCCATTCGCTGTTTTTCTCCCCCGCTGAGCCGGTATCCGCGCTCGCCGACGATCGCGTCATAGCCCTCGCTTAATCCCATAATGAAATCATGGATATGGGCAACTTCGGCCGCGGCTTCGACTTCAGCTTGCGTGGCCTCCGGCTTGGCATAGAGCAGATTGGTGCGGATGCTGTCGTGAAAGAGATAGGTCTCTTGCGTGACCATGCCGATATTCTGCGCCATGGTATTCAGGCTCAAGTCACGCAGGTCGTGGCCGTCGATCAATATCCTGCCTTTGGAAGGATCATACAGGCGCGGTATCAGGTAGGTCATCGTGGTCTTGCCCGCGCCGCTGGGACCCACCAATGCGACCAATTGCCCGGGCGAAATACGGAAGGAGATGTCTTGCAGGGCCAGCTCCCTGGCCTGGTGGACTTTTGCGGTTCCGCCCTGGCCGTCCCCGCGTTTCGCAGGGTCGCCAGATCGCGTAGCGGCGATGCTGTCCATCTTGCCGATGCGTTCCACATCGGAGAGTAGATTGTCTTCGTCTACGGTGTAGCGGAAGGACACGCGCTCGAATTCCAGCTCGCCCTTGACATTATGCAGATGAACCGCGTTGGGCTTTTCCGCGATTTCAAGCGGCAGGTCGATGATCTCGAAGACCCGCTCAAAGCTGACAATTGACTGGGCAAAGTCTACCGGGGCATTGGTCAGCGCTTGCAGCGGAGTATAAAGTTGCGTGAGATAGGCGCCAAATGCGACTATGGTGCCGACAGTAAAGGCGTCCTGAATGACCAGAACGCCGCCCACCCAGTATACGATCGCGGTGCCGATCACGCTCACTAGTCCGATCATCACGAAAAACTGACTGCCGAGCACGGCGCGCTCAATGCCGGAATCGCGGACGTCGGCAGCGCGTCGTTCAAAATGTTGAACTTCAGTATCAATGCGCCCGAATAACTTCACCAGCAGGGCGCCGCTGATATTGAGCGTTTCGTTCATCATGGCGTTCATTTGCGCGTTGTAAGCCATTTGTTGGCGGGCAATCGCCTGCAGCCTCTTGCCCAATCTCCTTGCAATCAGGATGAAGAAAGGAAGTACCAGCACGCCTAGAATGGTCAGTCGCCATTCCAAAGCCAACATCATGACCAGAGTCGCGACAACTGTGATCACGTTAGTGACGATAGACACGATGGTGTTGCTGATGGCGTTTTGGGCCCCGACGACATCATTGTTTAGCCGGCTCATCAATTCGCCTGTCCTGGTATTGGTGAAGAAGCGCAGCGACATCTGCTGCAAATGGTGATACAAGGCGACCCGCAGGTCGTAGATTACGCCTTCGCCGATCGAGACATTTAACTTGCGCTGTATGATCCGGATGCCTCCGCTGAGAACCGGGATCAGGACCAATCCCAGCGCCAACAAATGCAGGTGATCCAGGTCTTTATTGGCCAGCGCCGTATCTATGATCTCGCGAAAGATGAGGGGATTCAGCAAGCCCAAAAATGTCGTGAGCAGAATCGTGGCGAGCATGCCGATTATGTGTAGTCGATAGGGCTGGGCATAAGCCAGAACGCGCAGGAGCAAGCGCCGCGAAACGTTTGGCCTCGCCGCCTCGAAGCCGTGCATGTAGCGAAACCATCCGCCGCCCTTCATCATCATTGAATCGTCCTTGTCAGCTTGTCTTTACTTAATCTATCGCAAAATCGTCGGTCGGGGCTACTGTCAATAAGATTGGGTAGACCGGTCAAATGGCTAGTATGGGCTGGTGTCCTTAAGCCGCCCGCCGTCGCCAAGAGCGCTGCCCGCGACAAATAAACGAGCGGCTCGCAGCCTGGCGCAGCATTGCGGTCTTCCTAAACGAAGAGCAAGAGCCTGTGAGTTTAGTTCCTTGCTGGTGGTTCGCCACAACCGCTCGGCGCGTAAGCGGCGAAAAGGTCCCAGGAATGTCGCGCTCACAGAAAATAACAACGTCGTTCCTTGCATGAGCAAGAGGATTTGTTAAAAAGATGGCAAATTGAATGCGAGTGACGGCTAGCTGTTGGGGCGCGCCTAACGATCCAAAGACAAACCTCGGATTATCGCTCTCGCATCCGAAAGATTGGGCGCGAAAAGTATTTCACGACCCTCAACGGCATTGTTGAAAGTTTTGTGGATGGTCTGATAAATGGTCCGTATCGCCCCGTTAGCGCCGACCACCACACGCGCGCCCTCGTTCGGGCGCGCCTCTCCCGAGGCCAGCAATGTCTTGGCGGCGCTAAAGACATCCTTCGGTATCGTGGTGCCTTCGAGATCTATGATGAGATCGACAAAGTGACCGACACTGCCAATTAGCGAGTCCGCCCGCTGTACCGCTTCCTCAAGTTCCTCCCAGGACCATTCCGACTCGAATTCCAGAAGGACGATTGTCTTTTTCTTGTTATCCCAACGTGTCACAATTGCCATATTGCCAGTCCCGTATCTTGCTCCAGGATATATAACCCAATTACGGAAGTCTTTCCCGGACGTTGCCCGGAAAACCAGTAATAACATATCACAGTTTCTGGCTTGAAGGCAATCGCGCAGCTTCTCTATCGCGCAGCTAATTCTCGACGATCTCAAATGGCAACAGAGGAGAAAGCGCGCTACCGTCCAGGCTTATCTGAACTGACCACCGGCCTGCCGTGAAGGCTGTATCGGTCTGGTCAATAAAGAACCATATACAGTTGTCGTCTATGAAATGCTCCGTTTGAAAACTGTGGGACACGAGCTCTTGATCCCGGTGTTGCCAGCTTGAAGATAGCGTTGCGCCCGCGGGGATGTTGTACGCTCTGGCCACGACATAGATCTCGGTAGAATCCGGTGTGAACAGCGGGTTAATGTCCACTGGGCAGTCCTCGCTGTTGACGCCGGAAGACAACACAAGATTATCCAGACGCGGATGCAAATCCGGGGTCACCTCAGTTCTGGCTGGCGGGGTTGCCGTCTGCGCCGCCGAGAGGGCGTCATTCAGATCAATCGCTGTGCTCGCGCCACCGACAGCAGCCGCTTCTTCGCGCGATTCGACAGCAACAACCTGCGGCTGGTCCCCCAGTTGACGCAGGTTGGCGTCGATGAAATCGCTGTCTGTGCCTAATGCAGACAAATTGGAACGCAAGAACGCGCCTGACTGTTCGATTTGCGCCACTCGCGTGCCGGCAAAATCCAGTGTGATTTGGAGTCTCGCTCTGACAACTGTTGCTGTGGCGCGCAACCGGTCCAATTGCGTCGCGGCGGCTTCGTACTCAGCGGTGGCGGTCAAAGGCAAGTCCGATGTCCGGCATGCGACCAGCGCTGAACTTGTGAACAAAAAGAGAACGATCGCGAGAGGCAATTTGGGACCCAGCGGGAGCCACCGCAGTCTCTTCCTTTCCATAGTGCCGCAGATTATACCCAAGAAAAGCAAAACCGCCCCAAACAGGTTGAGACGGCTGCAGGAGTGGAAGCGCCGGGGACCTGCCCCCCGGGTCCGCTGGTTTCGAATCTCGCACTTCTACAAGCTTAGCCCTTTGTAGAGCTTCGCGCCGCGCATTCCCAAAGGGCTCGGTTCACACTGCGCTAGCCGATGGGTCTTGGCGTCGTCTTATCGGCGTCAACGACGGGCACCCTCACTTTTTATGACACTCGCGGCAGATCGCGAAGGGAGACGATTCTGCAGGAGCGGTAGAGGACTCGTTGCCTCTACACCCTACTTGCAGCAGCCTAAGCTACGGCAGGAAGGGCGTTAAAGTTTGGTTTTGCACCTATGTGCGTTGCCAGTTTAACGTGTCTTGGCGCCACGGCTTGCCGTGCGGCTTCAACCACCAACGTCGAATCTGATTCGCTCCCGTGATGGCTGACGGCGCTGCCCGTCCCTTCGCGAACCGCGCCATCGCTCCTGCTCATGGTAGCATAGTTCGGGCGGTTTGTGAAGCGCCGCGGCATTTTCTCTCACTGCTTTTGCCAAGGCCTCATTGGATCGTGCGAACCTGCCATATTGTCCTGAATCAGGTATGATAGGACAATATGGCAGGAGGACAATGAAAGGCGCAATTCGTGGCCGTTGATGCTTTGATCGTTGGCGCGGGATTATCGGGCCTGATGGCTGCGCAGAGCTTAAGCCAGCGTGGCTATACCGTTCAACTTGTCGAGCGGGGGCGCAGTGTCGGCGGACGCCTGGCCACTCGCCGGGTCGGCGAGGATGGCCTGGCTGATCATGGCGCGCAGTTCTTCACCGTGCGGTCGGAAACCTTTCAGGGATTCGTTGACCAGTGGCTTCAACAAGACTTGGTATATATCTGGGGTACAGGTTGGTCGGATGGCAGCGTCAAGCGCACCTTCGGCGATGGGCATCCGCGCTATGTCGTACGCGGAGGCATGAACAGCCTGGCGAAATACCTGGCGCATGATCATGATATCGCCCTTAATCGGCTGGTTACACAGATTCGAATGCTGGAGAACAGTTGGTCATTAGTTGATAGTGATGGCGAGCGATATAATGGACGCTCTCTGCTTTTGACGCCCCCCATGCCAGAGACCCTGGAGTTGCTCTCGTCAAGCGGGGTTCCGCTGGGGGCGAGCGATTACAATGAACTTCATCGCATTCGATTCGGTCCTTGCCTTTGTGGCATCCACGAGATCGCGGGCGAGATGGAATTGCCCGCGCCGGGCGCCCTTCAAAACTTCCAGAGCGAAGTCTATTGGGTGGCCGACAATCATGCCAAGGGAATTTCGGACAGGACAGTTGTCACCAGCCACGCCAACGCCAAATTCAGCCGACAAAACTGGGACGCTTCGGAAGCGGATATCATCCGCGAGTTAGAAGCTGCCGTGCTGCCCTATCTCAAAGGCAGCGCAAGGATCGCGAGCACTCAACTCAAGAAATGGCGCTACTCCGTCCCCCTGACTACGTATCCAGAGGAATTCTTGATGGCGCGCGGATTGCCGCGTCTGGCTTTTGCCGGCGACGCTTTTGGCGGCCGCGGCCGCGTCGAAGGCGCCTTCCTGTCCGGTATCGCGGCCGGCAATGCCTTGTCAGACGCGCTTTCCAATGCTTAGGAAGGCAGCCTCGAATCCGAAACGACTCCTTGCAATCCTGCTGATATCGCTGTTGCTTTCTATCGGCGGTTTCTTAGCCTGGGCGAGCAGTCCATCAGGGCAACTGATGCCACAGGCGCGGATAGCCCTGGCATCGGATGAGCGCGTTGTCGTCAAACGGGAGCGCTGGATTGTCTTTGAGCCGAGATCAGGGATATCATCAACAGGTTTCATCTTCTATCCCGGTGGGCGCGTACAGTCAGAAGCTTATGCGCCATTGGGAAAAACGCTCGCGGATAAGGGTTACCAAGCGATTGTCGTTCCGATGCCCTTTAACCTGGCAATACTTGCTCCCGATGCCGCAGATGAGGTCATCGCTGCCTTTCCCCGAGTCAGGCGTTGGGTCATCGGCGGTCATTCGCTAGGCGGCGTCATGGCGGCGCGCTATGCGCATTCGCATCCCGATCGGATCGACGGGCTGGTCTTGGTCGCGGCCTATCCGGAAGATGGCCTTGACTTGTCTCGCAGCGGGCTCCCTGTTGTGACAATCTATGCGGAACTGGATGGATTGTCAGAGCCAAGCCGGATAGAGGATTCTTTCCGTTTCCTGCCGCCCGATGCCATCAAGGTGATGATCGCTGGGGGCAATCACGCCGGTTTCGGCTGGTACGGCCCCCAATCCGGCGACAACCCGGCCGCAATCAGCCGCCAGGACCAGCAGGCGCAATTTTCCCAGGCGATTCTGATGTTCTTGCAAGAGGCTGGTTAAGCAATCGAATTGATGTTAGATTGAACCCGAAAATGAGGGGCTGGAGAAACCGGGTATGGCGACGACAAGCACGGACGCGATGGCAGGACCGCATTTCAAACTGAGCGAAGAGCAAGAGATGCTGGTGCGCATGACGCGCGATTTCGTCGCCGACAACATCATTCCCGTGGCCGCCGAATATGACGAAAAGGCCAAGTTTCCCGAGGAGATCTTCCATAAGGGGCGACAACTGGGAATCGTCAACATGCTGGTGCCCGAAGAGTTTGGCGGCGTGGGGGCATCGGCTTTTGAAGAGGTTCTGGTATCGGAAGAATTGGGTTACGGCTGCACCGGAATCAGTTCGAGCCTCGGCGTCAACTCGCTGGCCGCGCTGCCGATCCTGCTTGCCGGAAGCGCGGAGCAGAAGGCTTATTGGCTGGGCGAAAGGGTGATCGACCGGGGTCACTTCCTGTCCTACGGCGTGACCGAAGCCAATGCCGGGTCCAACGTTGCCGGCATCCTGACGCGCGCCGACAAGCGCGGGTCGAGTTACTTGATCAACGGCAGCAAAACCTTCATTACAAACGCCAGTCATGCTCACTTTTATACCATTTTCGCAAAAACCGATCTGGAAGCCGGGCATCGCGGTATGACTTGTTTCATCGTTGACCGCGAGACACCTGGACTTAGCGTCGGCAAGAAGTTCGACAAGTTGGGTCAACGCGCTTCGGATACGGCCGAGATCATATTTGACAATGTCGAAGTACCGGAAGATAACATTGTGGGGCAGGTTGGCCAGGGCTTTTATATCGCCATGCAGGTATTCGACTACAGCCGTCCCGGCGTCGCGGCTGCCGCGGTGGGCCTACAGCGCCGCGCCCTGGAAGAAAGCATCAGATATGCCAGGCAACGCGAAGCATTTGGCCTGCCGATATATCAGCATCAAGCGGTTGGGCACAAGATTGCTGACATGGCGATCAATTACGAAGCGTCGCGGTTGTTGGCCTGGCAAGCTGCCTGGCAAGTTGACCAGGGAATTTTCAACCCGCGCGTGCCGGCCTACGCCAAAGCCTTTGCGGCGGATATGGCGACTAAGGCTGCGGTGGACGCAGTACAAGTCTTCGGCGGCTATGGATATATGAAAGAGTATCCGGTCGAAAAACTGTTGCGGGACGTCAAGATATTTCAGATCTATGAAGGCACCAGCGAGATCCAGCGCAATATCATCGTGCGCGAACTCTTTCGCGGAGGGTAACGGGAAAAGTCCACCGCATTCAGTTCAAAGTCGCTTCCATATATTGCCTTGACAGGCGATTTCATCCCTGATAACATCCTCGATTGCACTGGCAGCCGGAAACCTCCGATCATGGAGGCGCTGCGGGCTGAATCGAGCAGATATGACGAAAGTGCTTTGCAAAGGCGGAGCGTCTCGTCATGTTAGGAAAAACGATCGGGCGTCCATAATTGTGCGCCTGTTTGTGTGTCGAAAGCACAAAGCAATAAAGCAAGAGATACGGAGTCAACTATGCCGACCATCAATCAGTTGGTTCGCAAGGGACGCAAATCGAAGAGTAAGAAAAACAAAGCGCCCGCGTTGCAATATACCTTCAATGCGCTGGATCAGCGGCGCTCTCGTCAAAAGAAGGGCGCCCCACAAAAGCGCGGCGTCTGTACTCAAGTCAAGACCATGACGCCCAAAAAACCCAACTCGGCCCTGCGAAAAGTTGCGCGCGTGCGCTTGACCAACGGCATTGAAGTTACCGCGTACATCGGCGGCGAGGGCCATAATCTGCAGGAGCACAGTGTGGTGCTGGTACGCGGGGGCCGTGTGAAGGATCTTCCCGGTGTGCGCTACCACATCGTCCGCGGCACGCTTGATACCAGCGGCGTAGATGGCCGTGAGCAGGGCCGTAGCAAATACGGCGCCAAGCGTAGCGGTTAGTCAGGGAGAATAAGTAATGCCGAGAAGAAACCGACCGCCCAAGCGCGTCCCCCCGAATGACGTGAAGTACGACAATCTTCATGTTGCCATGTTCATCAATCGTATGATGCGCGGCGGCAAGAAGAGCTTGGCGACGCGCATCATGTATCAGGCGATGGAGTCGATGGGCGAACGTACCAAGAAGGACCCGGTAGAGGTTTTCGAAACCGCGATTCGCAACGTTGTGCCGGCGGTCGAAGTCAAGCCGAAACGCGTTGGCGGTTCTACTTATCAGGTGCCGATCGATGTATCGCACGAGCGCGGCATAACCTTGGCAATGCGTTGGCTGATCCAGTTCGCGCGCGATCGCAGCGGACGCAGCATGGCGGAAAAGCTCGCGAACGAGTTGCTCGACGCCTATAACGGACAGGGCAACGCGATTCGCAAGAAAGACGAAACGCATCGGATGGCGGAAGCCAACCGGGCCTTCGCGCATTTCCGTTAAATCGAAGGGGAAAACGTCCTTTCTGCATAGAACGGACATTGGATGGAACATGGCAGACAAGCAATCCGGTTTTGATCTCAACAAGGTACGCAATATCGGTATCATCGCGCATATCGATGCGGGCAAAACCACCGTTACGGAACGCGTACTGTATTACACTGGCATGGTGCACAAGATCGGCGAGACGCACGAGGGCTCGGCGACTACCGATTATATGGAACAGGAGCGGGAACGCGGCATTACTATCACATCGGCCGCGGTGACCGCGAGTTGGGACGACCATCAGATCAACATCATCGATACGCCCGGTCACGTTGATTTCACCGCCGAGGTGCAGCGCAGCCTGCGCGTCCTTGACGGCGGCATTACCGTTTTTGATAGTGTCGCGGGTGTCGAACCTCAGTCGGAGACAGTTTGGCGGCAGGCATCGGAATACAGCGTACCGCGCCTCTGTTTCGTCAATAAGATGGATCGCACGGGCGCCGATTTTGACCGCTGTGTCAGCATGATGGTTGACCGACTAAAGGCGAATCCGGTGGTGATTCAGGTTCCTTACGGCAGTGGAGAACACTTTGAAGGCATCATTGATCTGATCAAAATGGAGTTGATTACCTACGGCAACGACGAAGGCACGGATATCAACTATCATCCGATTCCCGAGAGTCACCGGGAAATGGCCGAGACCCGCCGCGAGGACATGATCGAGAAGATCGTCGAAAACGACGAATACTTGACGATGAAGTTCCTCGAAGAAGAAGAGATTAGCGACGAGGAAATCGTCGGGGCGCTCCGTGCCGGCACGATCGCAAGTCAGTTGCATCCTGTCATGTGCGGCGCGGCTTTGAAGAACAAAGGCGTGCAGGCGCTATTGAATATGGTTGTGGCGCTGTTGCCGTCGCCGTTGGATATCCCCCCGGTGAGAGGCGAACACCCCAAAGACGGGAGGGCGCTGCTGCGCAGTGCGGACGATGACGAGCCGCTGGCCGCCCTGGTCTTCAAAATCGTCTCGGATCAATACGGCCGACTGGCCTTCACTCGCGTCTATTCGGGTGTCCTCAAGGCGGGAGCCCAGGTGACGAACACCGCCAATGGCAAACGGGAGCGTATCGGGCGCATCGTACGCATGTTTGCCGACCGGCGCGAAGACGTTAAAGAAGTGCACGCGGGAGACATTGCGGCAGTTATCGGCATGAAAGAGACCTTCACCGGCGACACGCTTAGCGCGCCAGGCGACCCTATTCTGCTGGAAAACATCAGCTTTCCCGATCCGGTTGTAGAGGTGGCGATTGAGCCCAATACCAAGGCGGATCAGGACAGGATGGGCATAGGTTTGCGCAAACTGGCGGAAGAAGATCCGACCTTCCAGATTGAAGTAGACGATCAGCTTGGCCAGACCAAGATCAAGGGCATGGGCGAGCTTCATCTTGAGGTTTTGGTCGACCGCTTAATGCGAGAATATGGGGTCGAAGCCCGTGTAGGGCGCCCCCGCGTGGCCTATCGCGAGACCATTACGCGGGCGATAGAGATCGACACTACCTTCCGACGCCAGACCGGCGGCGCCGGCCAATATGCTCGCTGTGTGATTCGTTTTGAGACGATACCGGAAGACGAAAAGCTCGACGCCGACGGCGAATTGCTCTTCGTAGACGCTATTCGCGGCGGCGCGATCCCCAAGGAATTTATCCCGGCTGTCAGGAAGGGCGTTACGCAAGCTATGCAGGGCGGGGTTATCGCCGGGTACCCGGTGGTCAACATCAAGGCTTCGGTGGTTGATGGCGCTTTTCACGAGGTGGATTCCAGCGAGATCGCCTTTACTATCGCCGGTTCAATGTGTCTGAAAGAAGGCATTCAGAAGGGCAAACCGGTGATCCTGGAGCCCGCCATGCAAGTGGAAGTGGTCGTTCCCGATAATTATACCGGCGCTGTTGTCGGCGACATTGCCTCGCGCCGTGGCGTGGTCCAGGGAATGGAGCCTCATAGCGAGGGTATTTCCGTGATAAAGGGGCAAGTGCCGCTGGGTGAGATGTTTGGCTACGCCAATGATCTGCGCAATTACACCCAGGGACGCGGCAACTTTAGCATGGAATTTGATATGTATACGGTCGCTCCGGAAGAGATAGCGGAAGCCGTCAAATCCGGATCGCGATAATGTAGAAGGCCGGTATTTGCCCGGTCTGCAGGTTTCGTTCGTTAATTCATTTTCAAGTTGGCAGGATTACAAGAGGGATTGTCAGATGGCAAAGGGAAAATTCGAGCGTAGCAAACCGCATGTCAATATCGGCACGATCGGTCATGTCGATCACGGCAAGACCACATTGACGGCAGCGATTACCAAAGTGCTTGCACTTAAGGGCCAGGCGCAGGAACGCGAGTACGGCGAAATCGATAACGCGCCGGAAGAGCGGGCGCGCGGTATCACCATCAATATCCGCCACGTCGAGTACGAGACCGACAACCGCCACTACGCGCACGTCGATTGCCCGGGGCACCGCGATTACATCAAGAACATGATTACCGGCGCCGCGCAAATGGACGGCGCCATCCTCGTCGTGAGCGCGCCCGATGGCCCAATGCCGCAGACGCGCGAGCACGTCCTGCTGGCCAAGCAGGTTGAGGTGCCGGCAATGGTCGTATACCTCAATAAGACCGACCAGATGGACGATGAAGAGTTGATCGAACTGGTCGAAATGGAGTTGTCGGAATTGCTCGAGGGTTATGATTTTGATCCCGATACACCGATCATCAAGGGTTCGGCGCTGGCGGCCCAGGAGTGCGCCAGCACGGATCCCAGCGCGCCGGAATACGAGTCCATCATCGAATTGATGGACAGCGTCGACGAATGGATCCCCACGCCCATGCGTGATGTCGACAAACCATTCATGATGGCCATCGAAGATGTTTTCTCGATCAAGGGTCGCGGGACCGTCGTCACCGGTAGCGTCGCGCGCGGCACCTTGCTCAAGGGTACACAGGTTGATATTGTCGGCTTGCGCGATGAAATCCAAAAGACCACGGTAACCGGCATCGAGATGTTCAACAAGGAACTGGACCAGGCGCAGGCCGGTGACAATGCCGGTATTCTGTTGCGCGGTATTGATCGTGACGAAGTGCAGCGCGGTATGGTGATCGCGCAGGTTGGCTCGATCACGCCGCACAAAAAGTTCAAGTGCGAGGTTTACGTCTTGCGTCGGGACGAGGGTGGGCGCCACAAGGCTTTCTTCAGCGGATATCGCCCGCAGTTCTATATTCGTACGATGGATGTCACCGGCACGATCACACTGCCCGACGGCGTGGAGATGGTCATGCCCGGCGATAATGTCAATCTCGATGTGGAGTTGATAACGCCTGTTGCCTTGGAGCGAGGCTCATCCTTCGCGATCCGTGAAGGTGGCCTGACCGTTGGCGCAGGCCGCATTACGGAAATCCTTGAATAGGTTCGCACCGAGTAATTCGCGACAAGCCGGGCCAGGTATCCGGCTCGTCGCGGTATCTCGCCGGCGCAGCAAATCGGAAGCTTTCGGAGAGTTCCTTGGGCTCTCTTTCTCACAATGAAGAAATGTCATCGCATTTGCTTTACGTGGGTTTGGTAGTTAACGCAAAAAGGTTGCGGAATGGCAAAGAACAAAATTCGTATCCGGTTGAAAGCCTATGACCACCGGGTGCTTGACCAGTCAGCACAGCGCATTGTAGATACCGCGGAACGAACCGGATCGCGTGTGGTGGGGCCAGTTCCATTGCCGACGCGTATTGAACGCTTTACGGTACGGCGCTCCCCGTTCATTGATAAGGATTCGCAGGAGCACTTTGAGGTACGTACGCACAAACGGCTGATTGACGTGCTCGATCCCGATAGCAAAACCATTGATACGCTAATGCGTCTTAATTTGCCGGCGGGAGTTGATATAGAGATTAAGATCTGATCCCTTTCTCGTTAAGGTTACACCCCGCAAAGCGTCAGTTTTGTCGCTTTCTGTGAAGACGAGAGCAAGGAATTCCCAATAAGCCGGACTGACTTGCGAGCGTCCGCAGGGGAGCGAGGTATCTTGGCAGGGTAGTAGCCACGACGCGAAGGCGCGATGCTGCGACCAAGTGGAGGCTAAATCATGAAGGGCATGATTGGCAAAAAAGTCGGTATGACCCAGGTTTTCGACCAGCAAGGGACAGTCATCCCGGTGACGGTCATCCAGGCGGGACCTTGTTACGTCACCCAGGTGCGCAACACCGAAAGAGATGGTTATGTTTCCGTTCAACTGGGATATGGCGAAACCAAGCCGAGGAAGTTGACCAAAGGACAATTGGGGCATTTGCAAAAGGCGGATCTGCCCGCGCTGCGTCATTTGCGGGAATTCCGTTTGTCGGACGACGCGTCAATTGCCGTTGAAGAAGGTCAAGAAATCAAGGTTGACGTTTTCGAGCAGGGCGAACTGGTGGACGTAATCGGGACAAGCAAGGGCCGCGGTCATGCTGGGACGATCAAGCGCCATGGTTTCTCCCGCGGTCCCAAAACGCATGGCCAATCCGATCGCATGCGTTCGCCGGGTTCGATTGGCATGTGCGCCACTCCAGCTCGCGTTTTGAAGGGCAAAAAGATGGCCGGACGAATGGGCAACGATCGCGTGACCGTGCAGAATCTGCCCCTTGTAGTGGTCGATGCCGAGAATGATCTGATTGCTGTCAAGGGTTCCGTACCCGGCGCCAAGGGCAGTATCGTGATGATTAAACCCGCGCGCAAACAGGCCTAGCGGCCGGCAATCGAGGAAATAGGAGCATTCGCTATGGAATTCCCAGTGATGAACAGCGCCGGCAAGCAAGTATCGCAGATTGAGCTGCCATCGGACATTTTCGACGCCAAGATAAACGTCGGTTTGATGCATCAGGCTTTTGTCCGCCAGATGGCGAACGCCCGTCAGGGATCGGCAAGCACTTTGTCGCGCAGCCAGATCCGCGCCACGGGCGCGAAATGGTATCGGCAAAAAGGGACCGGGCGGGCGCGTCACGGCGCCCAGAGCGCGCCGATATTCGTTGGCGGTGGCTTGGCGCATGGACCAAAGCCGCGCGACTTCTCGAAGCGCATGCCCAAGAAGATGCGTCGCGGGGCGATACGCTCGACTTTGAGCGCTCTGGTTAGGGATGAACAGTTGGTGCTGGTCGACAGCCTGAACGCCGATGCGCCAAAGACCAAAGAGATGAAGCGAGTCATATCGGCGCTAGTCGGGGATCAGTCCGCGCTTCTGGTGCTTAGTTCGCAACAGAAGGCCGTGCGCAAAGGCGTCGCTAACTTGCCGAATGCGCATTCGATCATTGCGGACTATCTCAACGTGCGCGACCTGCTTAAATACGACAAGGTCATCATGTCTTTGGATGCGCTAGAGATCGTAACGCGCATTTGGAGCAAGGAGGGCTAAGATGGCAGAGCTTCATATTTATGACGTGATCCGTCGACCGGTGATAACCGAGAAAACGACCGGTATGGTCGACGATGACAACAAATATGTCTTCGAAGTAGCGCGGGATGCCAACAAAATCCAGATCAAGGAAGCTGTCGAAGAGATATTCGAACTCGAAGGCAAAGTGCTGAAGGTGAACACCATGAATATGCCCGCCAAGCGCGGCCGCCGGGGACGGAACTGGTACATCCGGTCTCGTCAATGGAAAAAGGCCGTCGTTACTTTGGAAGACGGTGTATCCATCGAGCTGTTCAACGTCTAGGGGAGCATGAACGATGCCGATCAAGGTATACAAGCCGACATCGCCGGGACGCCGCGACATGACCGGCTATACGTTTGAGGAAATCACCAAGAAGAAGCCGGAGCGCGCCTTGACCACCGCTCTTCGCAAGAAGGGGGGACGCAATAATTCGGGCCGTATCACTGTGCGTCATCGCGGCGGGGGACACAAACGCAGGTACCGGCTCATCGACTTCAAGCGCGATAAAGAAGATTGCCGCGCAGAAGTGATTGCGATCGAGTACGATCCCAATCGTTCGGCGCGCATTGCGCTTTTGCAATACGAGGACGGGCTTAAGAGTTATATCATCGCGCCCATGGGTGTCAGCGTTGGGGACGTCATTGGCAACGGCGCTATGAGCGCCCTGCGCCCGGGCAACAGCCGAGCGCTTAAGGACATCCCCTTGGGCACGGTTGTACACAACATAGAGATGAGACCTGGAAAGGGTGGGCAGATCGCCCGCTCGGCCGGCACCTCCGCGCAGATTCTGGCCGCTGAGGATAAGTACATCACCTTGCGTTTGCCCAGTGGCGAGATGCGTATGATCCTCGAAACTTGCCGCGCGACGATCGGCCAAGTCGGCAACGCAGAACATGCCAACGTCAAGCTCGGCAAGGCCGGCCGCAAACGCTGGCTGGGCTGGAGGCCTACCGTACGCGGTAGCGCAATGGATCCAGCGAGCCACCCGCACGGCGGCGGCGAGGGCAAATCCGGAATCGGTATGGCCGCGCCCAAGACTCCTTGGGGCAAGAAGGCGCTCGGTGTGCGGACGCGGCGCAACAAGCGTACCAGCAAGTTTATTATTCGTCGCCGGGGCAAGCGCCGTTAATTTCGGGAGAATCCAGCATGTCACGTTCTTTGAAAAAGGGCTATTTCGTAAGCCCAAAACTGCTCGAAAAGGTCGAGAAGCTCAATGACCAGAATAAGAAAGTCGTGATACGGACCTGGAGCCGGGCAAGTACGATCTTCCCGCAAATGGTCGGTCATACCATCGCCGTGCACGACGGTCGGCGCCATGTGCCAATCTATATCACGGAAAACATGGTCGGACACAAACTTGGCGAATTTGCCCCAACCCGAACTTTCCGCGGCCATGTTGCCGATAGCAGGAGATAGGGGATTCTGATATGGAAGTTCGCGCTATGACCAAGTATCTGCCAATCTCGCCCAGGAAATTGCGTCTGGTTTGTGACAAAGTCCGCGGCATGGACGCGCAGGAAGCGCAGATCGTCCTGGATTATATGCCCCAGAAGGGCGCTGCTTTGGTCAGCAAGACCTTGGCTTCGGCAATGGCGAACGCCACAAACAACTTCGATCTCAACCCGGACGACTTGTTTGTTTCGCAGATTTACGCTGGCGACGGTCCCACCTTGAAGCGCTTCAAGGCGGGCGCGCGCGGGCGCTATAAGCCGCGTTTGAAGCGCACATCACACCTGTGGGTGTTTTTGGCAGAGCGAGAGGAAGAAGATTAATGGGTCGTAAGGTTCATCCCAAAGGATTCCGCCTGAAAGTGATTCGTGAGTGGGACGCCCGCTGGTATGCGGAGGGCGAACGCTATGTCAATCTGTTGATGGAAGACCGCGAGATCCGCAAATACTTGAAAAAGAAGACCACGCGCGCCGGCGTTTCGCGCATCGAGATTGAACGTCATCCCAATCTGGTGATTATCACGATCAATACGGTTCGCCCGGGTCTCATCATTGGTCGCAAGGGCGAAGCTGTCAAGGAACTGCGGCAGAACTTGCAAGATATGACCGGGAAAAAGGTTAAGGTAGAAGTTAATGAGATCGAAAAACCCGATCTCGACGCGACTCTGGTTGCCGAAAACGTTGCCTCGCAGTTGGTGCGTCGAATTGGGCACAGCCGCGCGATGAAACGAGCGATCATGCAGGCTATGCGACAAGGCGCCGGCGGCATCCGCATAGAGGTTAGCGGTCGCCTGGGCGGTTCGGATATGGCGAGGCGCGAGTGGATGTTCGACGGCCGCGTTCCGCGGAATACACTGCGCGCCGACATCGATTATGGATTCGCCGAGGCCCTGACGACATTTGGGCAGATCGGCGTCAAAGTCTGGATTTACAATGGCGATATTCTGCCCGGCGAGAGTCCCTTTGCCAATGTGGCGCGGCCAGGGCAAGAGGGGCGCAGGGGCCGACGAAACTGAGACTTTTGAAGTTTTCAGCGGCGTGATGGCTGTTGGGTCCTTGCAATTAGGGCAGCAAGAGGGAGCAATCCACATGTTAATGCCGAAACGTAGAAAATATAACAAGCAAATGCGCGGCAGAATGCGCGGCAAAGCAAGACGGGGAGCCGTAGTACAGTTCGGCGATTATGGTCTGCAAGCCTTGGAGCCGAGTTGGGTAACCAGCCGCCAAATCGAGGCCTGCCGTCGTGCCATGGTGCGCTATATTCGCCGGCGCGGCAAAGTGTGGATCCGCATCTTCCCGGACAAGCCGGTCACGCAAAAGGCCGCGGAAACTCGTATGGGTAAGGGCAAAGGCTCGGTGGAAAAATGGGTCTGTGTCGTGAAGCCGGGTCGTATTCTGTTTGAAATGAGCGGCGTGCCGGAAGCTGACGCGCGGGAAGCCTTGCGCCTTGCTTCGCACAAATTGCCGATCAAGACCAAGTTCGTGAAACGATTCGACCCGATCTCCGGCCGGGAGGTTAGCTGATGTACATTGACGAAATCCGCGCCATGTCTACTGATGACATTCTGGACAAGATTGAAGACTTGAAAGTGGAAATGTATACCTATCGCATTCAGAAGGAGTCCGGCGAACTTAAGGATACGACATTGTTCCGCAAAACGCGGCGCGATATTGCCCGGCTGAAGACCGCTCTGCGCGAGCGCGAGCTGGCTGCCGAACTCATTGCCGAAGGAGGGACAAGCCATGCCCAATAGACGCAAACGCATGATTGGAACGGTCGTCAGCGACAAGATGCAAAAGACGGTTGTCGTCGCAATTGAGAACCGTAAGATGCACCCGATATATCGTAAAGTTGTGACGTCGACGAAAAAGGTCATGGCGCACGACGAGACCGGCGCTGGCATCGGTGCGGTTGTACGCATTGTGCAAAGTCGCCCAATCAGCAAACGTAAACGCTGGGTCGTAGAATCCGTGCTGGAACAGCCGGCCGAACTGGGATCATAAGGAGAGTCCACGATGATTCAGACAGAATCTCGTCTGAAAGTCGCTGATAACAGTGGAGCGCAAGAGATCCTGGTTATCCGTGTCATAGGCGGGTCGCGGGTCAAGTATGGTCATGTTGGCGATATCGTGGTGGGTACGGTGAAATCGGCATCGACCTCCAGCGCGGTAAAAAAGGGCGAATTGGTACGCGCGGTGATCGTGCGAACGCACAAAGAGTATCGCCGCGCCGATGGCTCGAGCATCCGTTTTGACGACAACGCTGCGGTGGTCCTGGCGGAAGATCTGGAAAACCCGCGCGGCACCCGCGTGTTTGGACCGGTCGCGCGCGAACTGCGTGACAAAGGCTTTATGAAAATTGTGTCGCTGGCGCCAGAAACGCTGTAAACGAGGGAAGTATCATGCAACGTGTGAAACAAGGCGACACTGTCGAAGTGATCGCCGGGAAGGACAAAGGCCTGCGCGGCGAGGTTGTGCGCGTGCTAATCAAGAAAGACCGCGTGATCATCAATGGCGTTAACATCATGAAACGACATCGTAAAGCGCGTCCCGCGCCCGGCGGCCAGCAGATCCCGGCGCAGATTATCGAATTCGAAGCGCCGCTGCATTTGTCGAACGTGATGGTGGTTTGTGGCAGTTGCGACGAGCGAACCCGTGTGGGCTATCGCAGGACCGATGATGGCATCAAATCACGCTTTTGTAAAAAATGTGATAGCAATATCAGCTAGCGACGGAGCGAGGTGAATTATGGAAAACCGCATGTACACCCGCTATCAGGAAGAGGTTATACCGGTCTTGCAGCAAGAGTTTGGCTATACCAATCTGATGCAAGTCCCAATCATTAGCAAGATAACGGTTAATGTCGGTGTTGGCGAAGCGATCGATGAACCCAAGTCCCTGGACGGCGCCGTCGAGGATCTGAAAGTGATCACCGGCCAGCAGCCGATTGTAACCCGCGCTAAAAAGAGTATTGCGACTTATAAGTTGCGCGAAGGGCGCGCCATCGGCGCAAAAGTGACCTTGCGCAAGCAAAGGATGTGGTCGCTGTACGATCGCCTGGTCAACATCGCCTTGCCGCGTATTCGTGACTTCCGCGGCGTATCGCCCAAGCTGGACGGCCGTGGGAATTTCACGGTCGGCCTGCGCGAGCAACTGGTCTTCCCAGAAATCGACTTTGACAAGATCGACAAAGTGCGCGGGATGGAAATCACGATTGTCACGACGGCAAAAACTGACGAGGAAGGACGCCGTTTGCTTTCGCTGCTCGGTATGCCTTTCCAGGGAAATTAGAGGGACGTATATGGCGAAGAAATGTATGCAGTATCGGGAACAGCGGCGCAAATTCGATGTGCGCGTGCGGAATCGTTGCAAGGTATGTGGACGCCCACGCGCTTATATCCGCCGTTTTGGTTTGTGCCGGATTTGCTTCCGCGAGATGGCGCTAAACGGCGAGATTCCCGGCGTTGTAAAGTCGAGCTGGTAGGAGGCGGTAACGGTGTCTAATGTGACAAATGATCCCATTGCTGATATGTTGACGCGCGTCCGCAATGCGTTGACAGCGGGCAAGCTCGAGGTGATCGTACCCAAATCGAACATAAAGATCGAGATCGCCCGCATCCTGAAGGAAGAGGGCTATGTGGGAGACTACTCGATTGGCGATGAGACCCCGGTGCCGCTGATTCATATTCAGTTGAAGTATTTCGGTTCTCGCCGAGATCGGCGCCCGGTCATCACGCAGCTCAGGCGCATCAGTAAGCCGGGACGCCGCGTATATCGCAAGCGCAGCGAACTGCCGATCGTTTTGAGCGGAACCGGCATCGCCATCGTAACAACGCCGAAAGGCGTCATGACGGCGCAACAAGCCCGTCGCAGCGGCGTCGGTGGCGAAGTGCTCTGTTATATCTGGTAGGAGAAGGGAACGATCATGTCTCGCATTGGAAAGCAACCAGTCGTCCTTCCGGACAAGGTGACAGTCACAATCGAAAAGAATTCGGTCACGGTAAGGGGCCCCAAGGGCGAGCTATCGCAGGACTTCAATCCGGAGATGTCGATCCGGCAAGATGACGGAACTCTGATCGTCGAGCGCCCGACGGACTTGCGCCACCACAAAGCATTGCACGGTTTGACACGCGCTTTGCTGGCGAACATGGTGACTGGCGTTTCCCAAGGTTATCGCAAAACATTGGAGATTCAAGGTGTCGGTTATCAGGCGATTTTGCAGGGCAAAAATCTGCAATTGCGGCTTGGCCACTCACACGAGATCCTTGTCGAGCCCCCAGAGAATATCAGCTTTGATGTTCCGAAGGATTCGCGCGGCTCTATCATCCATGTGGACGGAATCAACAAACAGGTCGTTGGTCAGGTAGCGGCGGATATCCGCGGATGGCGGCCGCCAGAACCCTATAAAGGAAAGGGCGTTCGCTATTTTGGGGAATATGTCCGGCGCAAGGCCGGTAAGGCTGGCAAGAAATAAGGCCCGCGGCGGTGATGCCCATCGTCGTGTGACCAGAAAACATGAGGTTGGATAAATGGCTGACATTGTAGGTCGCAGGAAGTATCTCGCTCGCAAGCGGCGCCATCGTCGCGTTCGCAGGCATATTTCCGGAACGCCACAGCGTCCGAGGATGAATGTCTATCGCAGCAACCGCAACATCTTCGTTCAGGTGATTGATGATATCGAAGGGCGCACTTTGGTTTCTTGCTCGACGATAGACAAGGACGTCGCGCCGGCATTGGCCGACAAGAACAAAGTCGAAGCGGCTAACATTGTCGGAAAGAAGATCGCGGAGCGAGCGCGGGAAGCGGGCATAAGCACCGTGGTATTTGATCGCGGAGGCTTCAAATACTCCGGACGCGTGGCGGCGGTGGCACAGGGCGCCCGCGAAGCCGGGCTGGAATTATAGGCGTGGAGTAAAGATATGGCAGACAACAGACGTCGGGATTCGCGCAGGAACCAGGATGAGCGCGATGAACTGGATGAACGCGTAGTAGATATTCGCCGCGTTGCCAAGGTGATCAAAGGCGGGCGTCGCTTCGCCTTCCGGACCGTAGTGGTCGTTGGCGACAACAGAGGCAATGTCGGCATTGGTATCGGCAAGGCGCGGGCCGTCCCGGACAGCATCCGCAAAGCTGCCGAGCGCGCGCGCCGCAATATCGAAAAAGTGGCGCTTTCAGGCACGACCATCCCCTACACGGTCACAGGCCGTCATGGCGGCGCTCGCGTATTGCTGAAGCCGGCTGCTCCTGGTACGGGCGTAATCGCTGGCGGCGGCGTGCGCGCTGTGCTGGAAGTCGTTGGCGTGCGCAATATTTTGACCAAGAGCCAAGGCAGCGCCAACTTGCTCAACGTAACCATGGCGACGCTCGACGCGCTGAAGCAATTGCGCGGCGCGGAACAATTGGCGCAAATGCGCGGCAAGCAGGTGCACGAGGTCGCCCCGGTTTGGGAACGTCGCAGCGCTCGAGGGGCGGACCATGAGTGAGCAACGTGGAAAAATGCTAAAGGTTACCTTGGTTAAAAGTCCCATCGGCTATAACAGCAAGCAGAAAGCTACCATCAAGTCGCTTGGTTTGCGACGTATGGGGCGCGCGGTGCTGATCGGCGACGCGCCTCAGATTCGTGGAATGATCGCCAAGGTCAGCCACCTGGTCAAAGTCGAAGAGGTCGACGAATCATGAAATTGCATGACTTGAAACCAGATCCCGGTTCGAAACGCAAGCGCAAACGCGTTGGCCGCGGCATTGCGGCCGGCAAGGGAAAAACAGCGGGACGTGGCCACAAAGGACAGGGCGCGCGCAGCGGTGGAGGCAAAGGCCCCTACTTTGAAGGCGGCCAATTGCCATTGGTGCGACGGCTTCCCTTTAAGCGCGGTTTCACCAACATATTCGCTATCACTTATCAGGAAGTGAATGTGGACATGATAGAAGCGCGCTTTGATGACGGCGCTGTCGTCAACGGCGCGTCCTTAAAGGCAGCGGGCCTGGTTCGCAAGGCTGATGAACCGATCAAGGTGCTCGGCCGCGGCGAACTGGGCAAAAAGCTGGAAGTGCATGCGAACAAGTTCACAAAAAGCGCCGCGGAAAAGATCGAAGGCGCCGGCGGCAGCGTCAATCGGCTGCCGCTCAAGGTGACGGGCGCGCGCGCGACCGTCAAAAAACTGCGCAAAGTCGATTTGGAGCGGCTCTACGGCAACAGCGAGTAGAGCATGCAGCTGAACGGCCTGCTCAGTTGCAGCAAGGTCGCGCAGGCTGTTTGAGTCGTCTGTCGCGTTCTTGCGTATACGCTGTATGCGCTCAATATGGCGGGCGCCGACGAAACAAGCGCATTTTTTCCTGCGGGTAGCTTATATCGAAGGACGAGGGTTATGATACAAGCTTTGCGTAACGCATGGCGTTTGCCCGATGTAAGGAACAAACTGCTATTTACCGGATTTATTCTCGTGGTCTACCAGTTCGCGGCCCACGTGCCTGTTGTCGGCGTGGATCGCGTTGCCCTGCGGCAGGTATTTGAAAGCGGCAGCAGCGCCGGCAACTTGATTCAGGTGATGAATCTTCTCTCCGGCGGCGCGGTCGCCAACTTCAGTGTGATCGCGAATGGCGTGTATCCCTACATCACGGCTTCAATCATCTTCCAGTTGCTAGTGCCGATTGTGCCCGCGTTAGAACGGATCCAGCGTGAGCCGGGCGGACAAGAAAAGATCCAACGATACACCTATTATGTCGCCATCCCGATGGCGGTATTGCAAGCGCTGGGTCAGATCAGCATCTTCAACCTGGCAACCGGCACAGGTACGGAGATAATCCCTGGCTTTGGTTTTGGGGTTGGCAGTAATCTCCTGTTGACGGTATCGGTCTTGACGACCATGACTGCCGGTACGATGTTTGCTATTTGGCTGGGCGAGCTAATCACCGAACAAGGCATCGGCAACGGTATTTCAATTATCATTTTCGCCGGTATCGTCGCGCAAGCGCCGCAAAACCTGATTCGATTGCTCACCCAGCAACCGGATCGCAGTGTGTACAATCTGGTGCTATTTGTCATCATCACCATTTTGAGCGTTTTGGCGGTGGTTGTCATTCAAGAAGGCGTGAGGCGTATTCCCGTGCAGTATGGCAGGCGCGTGCGCGGGAATCGACAATTCGCTCAGCAAGACAGTTTCATCCCGCTGCGGGTTAATCCCGTAGGCATGATTCCATTGATCTTTGCGCAATCGATCATCACCTTTCCAGCGATTATCGCCAGTTTGTTTCCGCCTGGCGCGGTGGGCAATACCATTCAGTCGACCTTTGGCAATCAGCAGGGACTGCTGTATTGGGGTACATTTTTCCTGATGACTGTTGGTTTCACTTTCTTCTATGCCGAAGTGATGGTTGGCAACCAAAATCTTGCCGAGACCTTGCAGCGCAACGGTGGATTCATTCCCGGCATCAGGCCGGGCAAACGCACCGAAGATTACATCAAAACGACGACGCGCCGCATCACCTTTGTGGGCGCCTTTTTCCTCGGTGTCATCGCGATTATCCCGGGCATGGTTGATCTGGTCAATCGCATCATCTTTCCGCTGGAGGCTTCGACGTCTGGCGCGGTCATCAATGCCGGCCTGGTAATTTCCGGCTCGGGTCTGATTATCGTTGTCGGCGTCGTTATCGACACGATGCGCCAGTTGGAAGCGCAGTTGGTCATGCGCAATTACGAAGGTTTCATGCGCTAGTCGTCCGGAGCCTGTTGACCATTGTGCCGAGTATCGTCTGTGCTCGGCTTTATTTTTGCCTGATGAAGCCGTAGGATTGTCTATAGTCAACCGGCCTGCCGGCGGGTCAATGGAGATTATGCGATGAGTCTTTATGTCATACTGATGGGTGTGCAAGGCGCGGGTAAAGGCCTGCAGGCGCGGCTGATCGAAGAGCACTATGGTATTCCACAGGTATCCACGGGCGATCTTTTCCGCGCGATGCGGACGCGCAGCGACGCGCTGGCACTAAAGGTCCAGGATATCATGGCCTCCGGCCGCCTGGTGGATGACGATACGACCAACGCCATCGTCGAGGACCGGCTGGGGCAGGACGACGCCGGAAGCGGCGTCATCCTGGACGGCTATCCGCGCAATCAGATTCAGGCGCAGTTTTTGGAATCTCACTTGGCTGCCAAGGGCGCCAAAGTGGATGCGGTGCTCTTGCTTGAGCTTGATCTCTATACTGCTTTCAAACGCGCCTTCGGTCGCGTCAGCGCGGCAAACGGCCAGAGCTACAACTACTATTACAACGCCGACGGCGTCGATTTTCGCTGGGTGAATTACGATGACCATCTCTTCCCGCCGCGTTTGGAAGCATCGCTTGCTGCTGGAGGCATCCCGTTGAAGCGTCGACCGGATGACGCGAGCGCTGATGCGATTATCAAGCGGATCGACACCTTCCTGGAAACGACGCAACCTTTGATCAGCTATTTTGAAAACAAGGGCATCATGCGCAAGGTCAATGCGGACCAGTCGATTGAGGCGGTTTGGGCGGAGATCCGCGGCCTGCTCGACTCCCGCTAACCCGCGCGCGGCTATGACGAGGGTGACAATGGCTCCTGTACTCAAATCCGCGGAAGAGCTCGGTATTATGCGCGAAGCCGGGCGCATCGTCGCGATCGCCCACGAAGAAATGCGCCGAGCGATCGCACCGGGCGTCTCGACCCAGGCATTGGACGATATCGCTAGCGCTGTGCTGCGCGACCACGGCGCTTCACCGTGTTTTCTAGGATATGCCCCGGGGAATCACCCGCCGTTTCCGGCCACCATTACTGCTTCGGTGAACAACGAGCTGGTCCATGGCATCCCCTCTGAAGAGCGAATCCTTCAGGATGGCGATGTCATCGGGGTGGACGTCGCTTGCTTCTATCGTGGTTATGTTGGCGACGCCGCCTACAGCCACGCCGTTGGAAAGGTATCCAGATCGGCGCTGCGATTGCTGGAAGCGACCGAAGCAGCGCTTGAAGCGGCGATCAATGCTTCGGTACTTGGCAACAAGATCAGCGACGTTGCCAAAGCCACAGCGCGTTCTGCCGGTAAAATGGGCTACAGTGTTGCGAGGGAATACACCGGTCATGGCGTAGGCAGGTCAATGCACGAAGAACCGCAGGTGCCAAACTGGTGGCCAGGCAAGAACAGCAAGATTCAATGGCAAGACTACGACTTGCAGGCGGGCATGACCTACGCCATCGAACCTATGCTGATCGCGGGCCGGGGCGACCTGATGGAACTCGAAGACGGTTGGACGGTCGTGACCAAAGACGGGTCGCTGACTGCGCACTGCGAACACACGGTCGCGATCAGCGAAAATGGCCCTTTGATCCTGACATTGCCCTAGCAGAAGTAAGTGCAAGTAAGTCATGAAACAGATTGCAAGGTCAATGTACGGGCGAGCCGCCGGACTCTGTTGAAAATCATGAATTACAGCCAATCCCGGTCAGTGTCGTGTAAATGTGAAAGACCATAATGGTCCAAATTGGCTCAGTATAGCTCCCCCTCCCTGATGCTTCGGGGAGGGGGCCGGGGGTGGGGTAGAATTTCAACAGCGACCGCCGGCTCGCCCCTACTGCCGACTATTTTTTTGGAGTGGCATGACTTTGTTGGTTCTACTGAGGCCAGTTGTGTTTCTTAGGCGCTTCTTGCTCCTTGGCTTATATTGCCTAATGGCGACATACGTCCATTCGCAGCCGGAGGCGCCGAAGATCAAGCCCGAGAAATGTTCCTGGTTTTCCACGATCTTGACTCAAGCTCAATTAGACCGGCTGGAATGCGCTTGGTTGGTCGTGCCGGAGTTTCGAGATGGGCGCGAATCCTCCTACAATATGGAATTGTCCCTGCTGCGGATTAGATCGCGGCAAGCTACCGACAGCGCGCCGATTCTGTATTTGCCAGGCGGCCCTGGCGAAGCAGCTTCGTCGTCTCTGACCGATTGGATGGAATCGGAGCTTGGTCAAGAGCGCGATATCATTATTCTCGATCCTCGCGGCACCGGTTTTTCCTACCCTTCTTTGATCTGTCCCGAAGTAAGCCAAAACAAGGTTGTAGATTGGGTAAGCGCATGCCGCGAGCGTATGTCCGCCAGAGGCTTGGATCTGACGGCGTATACGATTCCCGCGGTCGTCAGAGATTATGTCGATCTGCTGTCATTGCTGGACTTGCCGCAAGTAAACGTATATGGCAGTTCCTATGGAAGTCGCTTGGCGCTCATGTTGGCTGATTCTGCGCCCGAGCGAATCCGCTCGCTTTCGCTTGACGGAGTTTATCCTCCGCCTCTGCGCCACACGGCGGAAGTAGCGCGAAACCTGGATATGGCGCTGAATCAGCTTTTCGATGATTGCGCCAAGGATGTGGCCTGCAAGGAAACATATCCCGCACTCAGAGACTCATTTTATCGCGCAGTTTCGGAATTGAATGCGTCTCCACAGGAGTTAAGTTTGCTGGGTCAGGATATCGGTATGGCAATAACCGGCAACGACTTTGTTCTCATGATGTCATCATTGCTGCACCATACCAGCGTTATACCGTATCTGCCCGCATTCATCGCTTCATTTGCAAACGGCGATTACGATTTTGAGCCTCTGCTGGGATCTGAGCTATTCGCAAGTGACGAAGACGGCCGCGAGTCGCAAACCGAAAGCGCCTTTTTGACACAACGCTGCTCGGAGGATTTGGCTGTACCGGAGGCGCAGCGATATCTCACAAATCCGGATGGGATCGCGCCCGTGCTTATCGCTGCCACGCAGGAGGTTGTGGAAGCTCATTATGCCGAATGCCAAACCTGGAATGTGCCCGCCCTGACGACCCCGATAGAGAGACCGGTGACGAGCGGTATTCCCAGCCTTTTGATGTCGGGGGCCTATGATCCAGCGACGCCAGCGCAATGGGGCAGCTTTGCGGCGGAGCATCTGCGGAACAACTGGCATTTTGTTTTCCCGAATGCGGGGCACGGCATGTTGGATTCTGTGCCCTGCGCCACAGAGATCATGGGAGCGTTTTTGTCAGACCCTCTGCAAGACCCCAGCGCCGATTGTTTTAGCGCGCTGCGTCCGCCGCGGTTTGTCATTTCGCCAGGAAAGAACGAATGACTTCTGGAAACGTCCTTTTACAGAGGAGAAACTTGTGATACAATGCTCGTTCGGTGTCAACCATCCGGTGTACAAGCGGGATGGATTTCAAACAAAAGAATGAGCGGATTTGGCCCATCTACAGACGGTAAGTTTTGTAGCTTGTGCCTTACTTTGCGGAAAACTGTGATTCTGTACTTGACGTAGAAGAGGTATGCAGAATGAAAGTTTCAGCCAGTGTCAAACGTCGTTGCCCGAAGTGCCGCGTGATTAAGCGAAATCGTCGAGTGATGATCATTTGTGACAACCCGAAGCACAAGCAACGACAGGGCTAGGTCCCCAAAAGGAGTGTGACAGATGGCTCGTATTGAAGGTGTCGACCTGCCTCGCGACAAGCGTGTGCTTATCGGCTTGACCTATATTTATGGCATCGGAAGGACCACCAGCCGGCGATTGTTGGATTCGGCAGGCATTGATCACGGGACGCGTGTCAGAGACTTAAGCGAAAGTGAGATTCAGCGCTTGCGCGAGCTAATTAATAATCTGACGACCGAAGGCGATTTGCGCCGTCAGACGCAGCTCAATATCAAACGTTTGATGGAAATCAATTCTTATCGCGGCCTGAGGCATCGTCGCCGCTTGCCAGTCCGCGGACAGCGCACCAAAACAAACGCGCGCACACGCCGTGGCAAAAAACAAACGGTGGCAGGGCGCGGTCGCCGACGCGGCGCTACCAAGAAATAGCTGCGAAAATTCTGTCGCGGGTCCTCGGTCTAATGACCAACGGCGCGGAGCGCCAGTTTGGGAAACCCCGTCAAAAGCGAATTCCAAGAATATCCATTTGGAGCAGGTAAATGGCGAAAGCAAGAAGAGGCAGTCGC
This sequence comes from Chloroflexota bacterium, assembly GCA_011525385.1. Lineage (GTDB taxonomy): Bacteria > Chloroflexota > Anaerolineae > Aggregatilineales > Phototrophicaceae > UBA6055. The sequence continues at coordinate 68,875 of WTGF01000125.1, forward strand.
GGTACTGCAAGACGAGCGTTCAAAAACATTCCTTATGGTCAAGCGCACATTTATGCCACCTTTAACAACACGATCGTTTCGATGACCGATCAGTCTGGCAATGTGATCGCCTGGGCAAGCGCTGGCACGTCCGGCTTCAAAGGCAGTCGCAAGAATACGCCCTATGCGGCGCGCATGGCTGCGGAAACGGCAGCGGCTAATTCGCAGCAGCATGGCATGAAAGAGGTGGATGTATTTGTGAAAGGACCCGGTCCCGGACGCGAAGCAGCAATTCGCTCGATCCAGCAAAGTGGCCTGAAAGTGCGTTCGATTACCGACGTCACGCCTGTGCCTCATAATGGCGTGCGCCCTCCCAAGCGCCGCCGCGTTTAGTCGAAAGGGAAATCCCGTTATATGGAATATTCATCCGATTCGGCATCCGTGAGTTCGAGCCCGGTTGATGCCAACCTGGTAACCGCAAATATGGTGCTGCCGCACCAGGTCGAAAGCCAAAACATCACCAAGGATTATGGACGTTTCGTCGTCGGTCCTCTGGAGAGCGGCTACGGATTGACCTTGGGCAACGCTTTGCGCCGCGTACTTTTGTCTTCGTTGCCCGGCGCCGCCGTGACCAGCATCCGCATCTCCGATGTTCATCACGAGTTTTCTGAAATCCCGTTTGTCCGCGAAGACATGACACAGCTGATCCTGCAGGTCAAACAATTGCGTCTGCTGTTGCACGGCGTGGACAGCGCGCGCTTGCGGTTGGAAATCGCTGGAGCGGAAGTTACTGTCACCGCGGCGGATATCTGGGCGCCGCCGGAAGTGCAGATCGAGAATCCGAGTTTGTATCTCTTCACGGTGGACGATCGCAATGTCCACATCGAGATGGAATTTGAAGTACAGTCCGGCCGTGGTTTTAGTCCGGCGGAAGAACGCGGCCGCTTGCCCATCGGCGAGTTGCCGGTCGACGCCATCTTCAGCCCGATCAAACGTGTCAATTTCGAAGTCGATCGCGCCCGTGTCGGTCAGCGTACCAATTATGACAAGCTCGTGCTGGAGCTTTGGACCGACGGCACCATCCGTCCGGAAGAGGCGCTCGCTCAATCCGCGCAGATCTTAATGCACCATCTCAAGGTCGTCGCCGGTGTGGACGAAGAATGGTTCCAATCGATCGAAATGCCGCAGCAGTACGAAGACGAGCCGGCCTATCCGCCTTTGTATGACAAGCCGATTGAAGAACTTGATCTGAGCGTTCGTGTCTTCAACTCTCTTAAGCGCACCGGCATCACCTCCGTAGGCGATGTCCTGGATATGTTGAACCGCGGCCAGGACGCCATGTTGGCGATCCGCAATTTCGGTGAAAAATCCCTCGATGAGCTCGAACAGAAATTGCGGGAAAAGAACTACTGGCCCTTGGAAAAGGACAAGGCTGAATAGCCGGCAAGTGAGGCGCAATCATGCGACATCGAATTCGTGGGAAAAAGCTTAATCGCAGCAGCAGCCATCGTAAGGCGCTGCGGATGAACCTGGCCAGCCAACTATTCGTTCATGGTCGAATCAAAACCACCTTTCACAAGGCAAAATTCGTTCAAGGTCACGCCGAACGATTGATTACCATCGCTAAACGAGGACTGGCAAAGGCGGAAGAGCGCGGGGACGACTTGGTTGCTGTTCATGCCAGGCGGCAGGTCGCGCGCCGCTTGAATAACGATCGCGTGCTTGTTGGCAAAGTTTTTGATGAATTGGCGCCGCTCTATGCCGATCGCCCGGGTGGCTACACGCGTATTCTCAAGTTGGGCACGCGCAAGGGAGACAATGCGGAGATGGCGCTCATCGAACTGGTCGATTACGCGACCGAGGATTGAACTGCACGCGGACAATGAAGGACAATGAAGCGCTTTGTAGCGAAGATCGCATATGATGGCACGGGCTATTTCGGCTTCCAGCGGCAGCCGGAGCCGACGGCGACGGTACAGCGAGCGCTGGAAAGGACTATAGCCCGCGTCACACGGCAGCAGATCGCCATACTCGCGGCCGGGAGGACGGATACCGGTGTGCATGCCCTGGGCCAGATGATCGCCTTTGATGCGGACTGGAATCACCCGGAAAGCGATCTCTTGCGCGCGATAAATGCGGAGCTTCCCATGGACATCGCCGTGCAAGAACTCTGGAAGCAAGACGGCTTCCATCCGCGCTTTGACGCGCTTTGGAGGCAATATGTTTATCGTATCGCGACCCCGACCACGAGGAACCCGCTGCTGAACGGGCGGGCCTGGCAGCTTGTTGGGCGGAGTATGGATCTTGGCGCGCTGCAAGCGGCAGCCGCGTTATGCCTGGGAAAGCAGGACTTCGCGGCTTTTGGAACCGCGCCGCAAGAAGGCAGCGACAATACGATCCGCGAGGTCTTTACTTCAAGATGGGACCTGGAAGCGAACGATCAAGGCCGCTTTTATATCTACCGCGTGCGCGCGACCGCATTTCTTTATCACATGGTGCGGCGCATGGTCGGAACGATGGCGCAAGTTGGCATTGGCAAAATAAATCTTGTGGAATTTGAGGAAATACTATTAAGTCGTGACATTCAACGGGCGAAAGTCTTGGCGCCGGCCATGGGGCTAACCCTGGAAGCGGTGGGCTATCCATCACCTCTGGCGGCGACTTCAAGGCGGCCTTGCGAGCTGACGACGGAAACCGAACTGGAGTGAACAAGATGAGACAACAGATACAGACAACCTACGCAACCACGCCCTCTGTCATAGAACGCGGTTGGTGGGTGATTGACGCGCGGGGCATGACCCTGGGCAGGCTCGCGTCCAGGGTGGCGCCGATCTTGCGCGGCAAGCATAAGCCCTATTTCACGCCGCACCTCGATACCGGCGACTATGTCATCATTGTCAACGCGGAAAAGATTCATGTGACGGGCAAGCGCATGGATCAGAAGATTTATTATCGCCATAGCGGCTATCCCGGCGGTTTGAAACAAATGACCCTGCGCGAGATGATGAAGCGGCGCCCGACGCGCGCGCTTAAGCTCGCCATCAAAGGCATGTTGCCGAAAGGCCCCCTGGGACGACAAATGATGACAAAACTGAAAGTTTATGCGGGCGCGGAACATCCGCATCAAGCGCAGCAGCCGCAAGCCCTGGACATTTAGGCGTGCCCGAAGCGCGCGCGTAACACCGAAAAAGGAGTTAAGCAATGTCAGCTCAATATTACGAAGGTATCGGCCGCCGCAAGTCATCGTCGGCGCGTGTGCGTCTGTTCCCGGGTGGTACAGGCCTGTTCATTATCAATGGCAAAGAAGCGCGCGAGTATATGCCCCGTCTGGGCGATATGGAAATCTGCACGGCGCCCTTGACCCACATTGGGCAAGAGCGCAGCTATGATATCTCGGTGCATGTCAACGGCGGTGGCGTCACCGGGCAGCGAGACGCGATCCTCCTCGGCATCGCCCGCGCCTTGGAAAAGATTGATCCGGACTTGCGCGGTACTTTGAAGCGGGAGGGCTTCTTGTCGCGCGATGCCCGGGTCAAAGAACGGAAGAAACCGGGTTTGAAACGCGCGCGCAAGGCGCCTACCTATACCAAGCGCTAGAACGAATCGAGTCCCGTTTACGCGGCAGCCATCTGATTGCAACGAGCATTTGGCTGCTTTTCTTTTCCCAGGTCCCTGCGCGATCTAGGCTGCTCAATTGCTTGAATAAACGTTCATGGATTGTTTTGCCGGCCGATGATGAAATACGGGCAAACTTGCGCAAGGCATCACCCCTTACCAGACCAGCATTCGCGTAAATGCGCTGGCGCGCTTCGTAAAATCGCAGCGGACAAATGTTTATGATTACTGTGATTGGTCTAGGTCCAGGCTCAATTGAAGACATGTCCTTGCGCGCCTGGGGCAAGCTGCAAGGCACGAAAACCCTTTATGTTCGCACGCGCCGTCATCCCTGCGTCCCCCACTTGCCCTCCCACTTGGACATTGTCAGTTTCGACGATGTTTACCAAGCTTTTGATGAGTTTGATGACGTTTATCGCGAAATCTGCGACCGCCTTGTAAAGAAAACGCGATCGGGCATCGACCTAGTTTACGCGGTGCCGGGCGACCCGCTAGTGGGCGAAGCCACAGTGACGCGGCTCGCGCGGCAAGCCTCCTCGGAAGGCTTGGAGTTGGAGATCGTCAATGGCATCAGTTTCATCGAGCCATGCCTGGCTCTCCTCGGCATTGACGCGCTCGACGGTTTACAGATACTCGACGCGCTGGAGATCGCGGCGCAATATCATCCGCCGCTGAATCCCGCCAAACCGGCCCTGCTGGCGCAAGTCTACAGTAAAGCCGTTGCGTCGAACCTCAAACTTGCCTTGATGAACCAATACCCGGACACCTTCGCCGTCAAATTGATCCACGGCGCCGGGCGGGACGAGGCGATCGTGGAGGAAGTCTGTCTCTACGAAATCGATCGTAGTGATAAAATCGACGTTATGACAGCGCTTTTTCTGCCGGCGATGCATCCCTTGAGTAGTTTCGAATCTTTTCAAGATATCATTGCCCATTTGCGTTCACCCGAAGGCTGCCCCTGGGATCGAGAGCAAACGCATCAGTCCTTGCGCCCCTTTTTGATTGAAGAGACTTACGAAGTGCTGGATGCGCTGGATGCTGAAGATCCAAAAGCGCTGTATGAAGAATTGGGCGACTTGTTATTGCAGATCGTCTTGCATACCCAAATTGCCATCGACAATGGCGAGTTTCTCATGTCGGACATCTTGGGGCACCTGAACAATAAGATGATCCGTCGGCATCCACATGTCTGGGGCGATGTCGATGTTGGGGGCGATCCGCAGCAAGTGACCAGCAACTGGGAAGACATCAAAAGATCCGAGCAAATCAGCGCCGGCGGGGAAGAGCGCTCGCTTCTGGATGGCGTTCCAAAGGGCGCGCCCGCATTGCTCGTCGCGCATCAATATTCCAAGCGCGCCTCCAAAGTCGGCTTCGACTGGCCAGATGCCAGCGGCGTCGAAGAGAAAGCCCGGGAGGAGTTTAACGAGATCTTCGCCTCCGCTACGCCCGCGGAAAAAACGCAAGAGATCGGCGATCTCATCTTTGTATTGGTGAACTGGCTGCGCTGGCTCGGCGTCGACGATCCCGAAAGCTTGTTGCGCGAAATCAATGCCAAGTTCTACCGGCGTTTTGCCTTTGTTGAAGCGCGCGCGCGGCAGAACAAAGGCGCGCTTTCGGACTATACACTGGATGAACTCGATGAATTCTGGCAAGCGGCCAAGCGCGCCGGGCTCTAATGAAGTCGACAACCTTCAGCTTGGAGGGCGCGCTTTCGGTCCTGGCGGCGCTCAAGGCGGGCAGACGCCAAGTCTTCGAAATATTGATCGACGAAAACAAGCGCTTTGACCAGCGTCTGGGTGAACTGCGTCTGCGCGCGAAAGGGGCCGCGGTTAAGCTCAAATATGTTCCCACAACCGAGATTGCAGATCGCGCGACTGGCAATTCGCACGGCGGCGTGATCGCGCTGGCGGGCGGGAGACGATTCGAACCTATGGCGGATTTGATCCCGCCGGACAGGCCCGCCTTCGTCGTCATGCTCGATGGGATTGAAGACCCTTACAACTTTGGCTTCGCCCTTCGCGCGCTTTACGCTGCCGGCGCCGATGGCTTGGTCTTGCGGGAACGCAACTGGACCAGCGCGAGCGCCATCGTAGGGCGATCCAGCGCGGGGACGTCGGAATTGATGCCGATAGCGCTAGCGGAAAGCGCCATGGAAGCGGCCAGCTTTTTTCGTCAGCGGGGACTGGTCGTGGCGACCGCCGCAAAATCATCCACGAGTGTTTCGCTTTTCGAGGCGGAACTAACGCAGCCTGTTTTTGTCGTATTCGGGGGCGAGCGCCGTGGCGTCACGCGCTCATTTCAGCGGGCGGCGGACCTACTGCTGGAAATCCCTTACGGACGACCCTTTGGGCAGTCTCTGGGCGCCGTGAGCGCCGTTTCAATCTTGGCCTATGAAGTCATGCGCCAACGGCGCCATTCCGGCGGAGGCGCCGATGAATAGCGCGGGAGGCCGCGCGAGCGATTGCGATGTCTGACATGCCTGGCTTGGCTCTGGCAGAGCTTGACCCCTATCTTGCTGTCGCGATTTTCCAACCTCTGCTACTATGCGGTTAAGCGGCGCTCAAGGCATATCACATCAGGAGATTATCGATGAAAGCAGTCATTCTCTCGGCTGGGCAAGGTACCCGTTTGCGCCCGGTCACTTTGACCATGCCCAAGTCACTGGTCCCCGTCGCCAATCGCTGGCTGATTGCCTACGCCATAGATGTGCTCAAATTGGCTGGCCTCAATGACATTGGAATCGTCGTTAACAGCTTGAGTTCGCCAATTGTCGCCCTGCTGCGCGACGGGAAATCGCTAGATGTGAATATCGAATACATCGTGCAAGAAAAACAGAAAGGACTGGCCCACGCGATCGGGCTTTGCAAGTCATTTGTCGGCGACGATCCTTTTACCGTTTTTCTCGGTGATAATATTTTTCAAGACAAAATGACTGAGCTGTTGACGTCTTTCGCTGGTTCAAGCGCGGAAGCGAAGATCGTGCTGGGCGAGGTGCCGGATCCCACGCGCTTTGGCATCGCGGAAATTGAGCAGGGTCGCATCGTGCGGGTGGTCGAAAAGCCGCAAGACCCGCCCTCCAACCTGGCGATTACCGGCGTCTATCTGTTTCGCAAGTCGGTCTTCGACGCCATAAGCCGTATCCAACCGTCCGGGCGCAACGAACTGGAAATCACCGATGCCATTCAAGTATTGATCAGCGACGGACATCCGGTTGCGTCATATGAACTTGCCGGATGGTGGATCGATGCCGGCAAGCCTGACGCCATCATCATGGCCAATCAACTGGTTCTGGAGGATCTGCCCTATACGCCGGCGCCGGAAAACGGCGGACAAGTCGAGGGCAAAAGCGAAGTTTCGCATCGTGTCCTCATCGGCAAAAACAGCCGAGTCATCGACAGCGTTATTCGCGGCCCCGTGATCATCGGCAACGATACCGTCATCTGCAACAGTTACATCGGGCCCTATACGGCACTGGGAGACAATGTGGTTGTCGAAGGCAGCGAAATCGAAGCCAGCATCGTGATGAAAAACTGCGAAATACGCAACATTCAGGGTCGCATCGACCGCAGCCTGCTAGCGGATAACGCGCGTGTGACCTCAGCCCCGCACATGCCGGTGGCTCACCGGTTTGTCCTGGCTGAAAACAGTTACGTGCAATTCTAGGTGAACGCGGACGTGCTCATTTGAGCGGACGTGGCGGCAAGAGTCCTTTGTTTGCCAGGTAGGCATCGTCCGGTCCCTGCCAGGCGACGAGCGCGAATTCGACTTTATCTCGCTGATCGAAGACGACGCCCTCCGATTCCAATAATTGACGCTGCTCATTCGCATGTGGGCTGCCGATAGGAAAGCTGATCTTGCCTTGACTATTGATAACCCGATGCCAGGGGATGGATTTCCCGCGCGGGGTTTTGCGCAGCGCTGTGCCAACCCAGCGTGGAGCCAGATGCTTCATTTGGACCGGGTCCATATCATCTTCCGGAGGGATCATTGAGGCAATTTGGCCATAGCTGCTCACCTTGCCCGCAGGAATCTGGCAGACTATATCCCAGACAGTTTCAAAGAAACTGCGCGGATTTGGGGGATTGAACATCAGTTCCTCCTGACAGCGAAGTCAAGACCATAACGGTCCGGATTCTTAAGACTTAGCCCATTTACCGAGGATGAAGCATGCAAATGACTGGCCTGACCATCGCCGTCAATCGAATGGACGACATGGTGGAATTCTATAACGCCGTCTTTGACGCCCGGCTTAAACCCACCGTCCATATCGGCGATCAACAGTTTTATGGCGGCAAAATCGGCGAATTGGAATTGACGCTTTGCCCAAACGCAATCGCCGGCGTCGTTGCCGATCAAAATCGGCAGCAGTTCCGTTTTGCCGTGGACGATATCGCTGCGGTGATGAAGAACGGCAGGGCGCATCACGGCTGCGAGATCAATCCGATTGACGAGTACAAGGGCGCGAAAGTGGCCTCCCTTGCCGATCCGGACGGCAATACGATTGAGTTTGTCGAACTGCTTTGATAGCTAGCCATCGTCAATGCTTCCTAAGAGTTCCTCGGGCGAAGGCGCATAATTGCCCAAGTGCCTCACGACAACACCGCTCGCGTAGTTGGACAGCAGGACCGAATCTTCGGCATCAAGCCCGGCAGCCAGGGACAAGGTAATCACTGCAATAGCGGTATCGCCCGCGCCGACTGTGTCAAAGACATCGCTCACTTGCGGGCTTGGACAGATTATCGCGCCGGCATCAGTTGCCAGGGCTGCGCCCCTGTTACCCATAGTGACGATTGTCGCATGCTTGACAGAAAACTCCCCATGAAGGCAAACAGCGGCATCGCGGAAATCGTCGTCCGTCGCCAGTTCGCGATTGAGCTGTCGCTCTGCGTCGGCGGCGTTGCACTTGACGACATCAACTTCGGCAAAGCGAGCAAACTTGCCTTGCACATCCGCCGTCAACAATATGCTGTGCTGACGACACAAATCCCGAATTCGCTTCACCAAAGTCGGTGTGAGCAATCCTCCATGATACTGCGACAGGAGTACTGCCTCGAGGGAGCCAGTATTATCGCTCACGAATTTGACGATTTTAGCTTCCGTCGCCTCATCGATGGGATCACGCGCGATCGTATCAATGCGCGTGACCTGTTGCGGGAATCGCAGCCCCATTTGCGCCATGACCCGAGTCTTTACGGTAGTCGGTCGGTCAGCGCAGGTAAGCACGCCAGCCCAGTCGATACCTTGATCCTTGAGGACCCTAAGCAGTTGTTCGCCATTTTCGTCGGCGCCAATCACGCCAACCTGAATGGCTCGGCTGCCCAAGGCGACGATATTTGCCGCCGGATTGGCGGCGCCGCCGGCGATGAAGCGCGTCGATTCCAATTCCAATACCGGAACCGGCGCTTCTCTGCTCATGCGGGTGGCGCGCCCAGTGATATACTCGTCGAGAATCACATCGCCCAAGACTAAGACAGTCTTGCGCGCCAAGCGCTCCACGCACCTCTTCAGCTTCGCCGACATACGATTTTTGCTCTGCGGGCTTCTGGCCGAGTTCCGCCAGTTTACATCAGCGCGCTCGGTATACGATAGACTTGACTTGGGGACGGCGCCCAGGGCTATCGCTGACGCAAAACCGCCAGGGCGAATCTGGGCAGGCGCAACATGCGCCGGAATCTCCAAGGTTGGCGCAGCAGGCGATAGCACCATTCCAGACCGCGTCTTCGCATCCATTCCGGCGCTCGCGCTACCTCGCCAGTGATGAAGTCCAGCGATCCGCCAATGCCCATTGCCATGGTCACGTTGAGGCGCGGGAGATTGCGCGCGATCCACTTGTCTTGTTGCGGCGCTCCGTATGCCACAAACAAGATATCCGCCTTTGCCTGATTGATCATGGCGACGATGTCGTCTTCTTCGCTTTCAGTTGGGCTGCCTCCATAAGTACCGGCGACTTTTAGCCCCGGAAAGCGTCGACAAAGAATATCCGCCGCCTTCTGGGCGATTCCCTCGCCAGCCCCCAGGAAGAAGATACGCCAACCCCGTTCGGCGGCGCGACGCGCGATCAAGGGAACGCCGTCCGAGCCGGTAATGCGCTCGGCAATCGGACTGCCGAGACGCCTGCTGGCCCAGAGCAATCCGACCCCGTCGGGTACGCAGAGAGCGGCCCGATTCAAGATATTGAAGAATATGGGATCCTGACGCGCGATCATGATGAATTCCGGATTGACCGTACAAACATGATGGGGTCCGGAATCGGCCTGGATCCAGTCGTCTATAAGTTGCATCCAGGCCGGATAACTTAATCTGTCAACCGGCAGGTCCAGAATGCGTATTCTGCCCGGACGCGGTTTTTCATTGTCTTCCACCGACGCGCTTGCTTCATCGCCCCCAACTGTGTCTTGTGGACTCGGCCCAAGGACAGTTGCGGCAGCTTCAAATACCTGGCGCGATGTCACAAGCTTCATACAGGTGCGCGCCGCGCAGCCGTCACGGGCTCCGATTGAATGCCCGACGTAGCTGCAGGGACTGCAAGCCACGCCGCTGCGCTGAATCGACGCCCAGCCGTCAACCGTCCAGGGTTTCCAGGCCTCGTGATTGCTAGGTCCAAAAATGCTGACGACCGGCGTACCAGCTGCCGCGGCAAGATGCATCACGCCGCTGTCGGCGCCGATGAACAGGTCGGCGCGTCGAAGCACATCAGCGAGTTGTGGCAGAGTCGTCTTTCCAACCAGGTTAAGGACCTCGAAATCCATCAGGCGCGCCGCTTCGGGGCTGTCGTCGCCACTTTGACCGACCAGAACGATGTGGGTCTTGTAGCGAGACTTGAGTTGATCCGCGACCTCGGCAAAGCGAAGGGGCGACCAGCGGCGCGCTTTACTGTACCCGCCGCTGCCCGCGTGCATGACAACAATTGGGCCGTCGTTCAACTCGTCCATTGTCGACGCGACCGCCTCCGAAGTCTCGCTATATACCTGGGCTGGCCGTGTTTTGGACGGGGCGCCCGCAAGCGCTGCCAAATCCAGCCAGTATTGCGCTTCGTGTACCCGGCCGAATCCATTGTCTGCCACGCCGTCTGTCAAGAAACTGGCATATTCGTTTCGCAATCCGATGATGCGTCTGGCGCCGGAAACTTTAGCGATAAGCCGAAACTTGATGAGGCCCGCGCGCAAGGTGAAATGATGAAAGAAGATAAGCGTATCGTAGTTGACATGGCGCAACGAGAGCAATTTAACAATGTTTGACGGGGACAAAAGGGCTCGCGTTGCATTATGCTTCCCCTTGTCAATCGCTATGATGGTGTTGATCAAGCCGGGAGGTACAATGTCTATGGCGTGGCGGGAGGCCAAAAGATCGATTCTGGAATCTGGCTTGGCTTCGCGCAGCGCGGCCATGGCCGGCGTCGCCAATACCAGGTCGCCTATGTCCGCCAATTGCACCAGCAAAATATAATCGGCTGTCATGTCATAGCTGCCCGTCGTCCCGCGCGCGTCTGACCTGCATTGTAGCAAATCGTCTTCAGGCCGCTCACCCAGGTCAATCGCATCAAACTATTTTTCACCACCGAGGACACCGAGAGCACCGAGTTTAGGATCGTTTGTCGACCTTCCCTCAAATTCCGTCACCTGAATGCGGCAAAGTCGCCAGCGAAACTTTATCTTTTTAATAAACCGCGATTTGCGGTAGCCGAGCAGGTCTATTATTTTGTGCGAGCGCGGTAGCCCAAATTCGCCGGTTACGCGCCGAGCGGCTGTAGCTGAAAAGCGAGCCTGAAACATGATATGAGCTATGAACTTTGCATTTCTCGGTGTTCTCGGTGCCCTCGGTGGTTAATAATCAGTCCAATTTCGTACCATGTCAGTCGCCTCATTTTGATGCAATTGCCCTGGCCACTCATTGCATTTGCTGGAATTCGTCGAAGATCTCGTGAAGTCGTATGGCGGCTCGCCCCCAGGTAAATGTGGCCGCCTGTCGCTTGCCTTTGTGAATCATGCTTTCGCGCAGATTGGAGTCACTGTTATAACGCTGCATGGCTGCGCTTATCGCTGCCGTATCCCGGGGATCAACCAGCAGACCCGCTTCGCCAACAAGTTCCGGCAAGCTCGAGGTCTTGCTGGCGATTACCGGCGTCCCGCAGATCATGGCTTCGACGACAGGGAAGCCAAATCCTTCGTAGAAGCTGGGGAACACCAAAGCCAGCGCTTGGCTCAATAACGCGCCTTTGTCCTCTTCGTCAATATAGCCTAGCATTCGGACGTTTTCCGCGCCAGCCAGCCAAGTTTCGTCGAATAGCCAGCCTTTGCCTCCGGCCAAAACGAGTCCCGTCTGCCTGTCGCCGACTTGCTGTTGCCATTGCGCAAAGGCATTGACGATGCCCTGGATGTTCTTGCGCGGCTGCAATGTGCCGATGAAGAGGAAGAAACGTTCCGGCAACTGAAAACGATCCCGAACGCGCGCGATATCTTCCGCATCAAATCGCAAGGAATCCGCGTCGACGCCGGGATAGAGAACACGGATCTTTTCTTGTGGAGTGCCGTAAAAGCGGCTCAAGTCATCGGCCGTCGCGCGGCTGTCCGCCAATACGAGCGTGGCGCGGCGCTGGCTATGGGCGGTTGTGATATCTAGATATCTACGCTGCATTTGCGGGTGAGCCGTCGGGAAGTGCTTATAGCCCAGGTCGTGCACGGTAACGAGCCCACGGCCTGGAAAAAACAATGGCAAGGCATGCGCCGGAACAAAGCAAACATCGGGACGCGTCGCCCAGAGTTCCCGCGCGAATCGTAGATGAGTCCAGACCCGCCGCCAGGGCAGGACAATTTGCCTTGTCCTCGCGTTGGCGGGGAAAAGATCGGGGCCAGGCGCATCGCGAAAGTAAAGCGTAACGTCCTGCGGTTCGTCTCGGGACAGGTTTGCTTCCACGAAAGCATGAATCAAACGCCGCGCATAGTGTTCCGTGCCGGTCGGTCGCTCTGCCGTCGTGCGGCTGGCGTCGATCGCAATCCGTAGTGACATGGCTATTTCCGGTGGCGAAGCCCCGACTATTCCACCGGCTCAAAGGCTGATGACCTTCGCGGAGACAGGCTTGTCGGCCAAGACATGGCGGGTATCGACGATGACGCGGCTGTGAGCCGCAATCTCGCGCCAGTCGAAGGCAGTGTGATCGGTCGCGATCACGACGCAATCCGCCTTCTTAAGCAAGCCGGCGCAATAAGCTTGCGACGGCATGCGTACATCATTTTCCAGCCGTATTTCCGGCACATGCGGATCACAGTAGCTTACGTCAGCGCCTTTCTGCCGCAACAGGCTGATAATGTCGAGCGCGGGACTCTCCCGTACATCATCAACATCGCGTTTGTAAGCCACGCCCAGTATGACGATGCTCGAACCGCGAACCGCTCTCTGCTGGTCGTTGAGGGCGTCAGTAATCTTGTCGATGACGTAATACGGCATCGACGCATTGATTTCGCTTGCCAATTCAATAAAGCGGGCGTTGTAATTCAGCGTTTTCAGCTTCCAGCTTAAGTAGTGCGGATCCACCGGGATGCAGTGCCCGCCCAGCCCGGGACCGGGATAAAAAGGCATGTAGCCGAAGGGTTTAGTCGCCGCCGCGTGAATCACTTCCCAGACATCAATGTCGAGCTTGTCGCACATCAACGTCATCTCGTTGACCAAACCGATGTTGACAGCGCGAAAAGTGTTTTCCAACAGTTTCACCATTTCTGCCGCAGTAGGGGAGGATACCTGGATAACTTCATCGACAGCGGAATCATAAAGAGCCGCAGCCACTTGCGTGCAGTGCTCGGTAATGCCCCCGACGACCTTGGGCGTATTACGGACCGTGAAACGCTGATTGCCCGGATCGATACGTTCGGGTGAAAACGCGATGAACACGTCCTCCCCTACCTCCCAGCCGTCACGCAAGATTTCCGGCAGAATTATCTCTTCGGTCGTTCCAGGATAGGTAGTGCTTTCCAGTACGATCAGCATGCCCGCCTTGCAGACTTCCGCGATCGATTGAGTTGCCTGCAGAATATGGGACATATCCGGATCGCGTGTTTTGCGCAATGGGGTCGGAACGCAGATGCTGATGGCGTCTACCGGGCGCAGCTCGGCATAACAAGTCGTCGCGCGGAAGCGCCCGGCCTTCACCAAAGTCTCCAAACGCTGATGCGGGATATCCGGAATATAGCTTTGACAGTCGTTGATCTTGATTACTTTCTCTTCGTCAACATCCACCCCCAAGACCGAAAAGCCAGCTTCGGCGAACTCGACCGCCAGGGGCAAGCCGACGTAACCCAGGCCGACGACGGCAACTGCGGCATTCCGTTCCGCGAACTTGTCAAGCAGATCTCTCTTGTGGCTCATATCGCTCCTTTGTAGGGGATGCGCCCGAAGAAATTATATTACGCGCCATACCTGCGCAATAGCCTGAGATCAGCGAATGCCGGTACTGTATCGAATTCGGTTGAAATTGAAATAATTCATTTCACTACAAACCCGCAAAGAACACGGAGAGCAACAATACCGTAAGATTATTCTCGGTGCTCTCGGTGTCGAAGGGTTGTGTCTACGCGCCCCTCGGTGGTTAAAATTTCCTGTTTCAACCGAAAAGGATACACAACCACGCGCCCGCCGGGTTCCTCCGGCAGAGCGCGTTGCTTGAGCTTTTGTGAAGGACTGACTTGTTCAACTCAGACCGCGATGTCGCGCCTCTCGTATTGGTAAAGCGACGCCAACAGCAGGACTGCGGAAACGACTACGAATCCGGCGATATGCGGCCAGATGAAGCCCTGTGCCAAGATATCGCCGGTATTGTAATAGGTCAGGAAGGAAATGGAGCCGATCGGCTCGGCGACTGTTCCTTCCGCGACCGCGCCTATCGCCTGGAGCATATAACTTGCGATGACAAATGCCGTGACGATGCCGAGCGCGACCGATCGCCGCCGCACGAGCACGGCGATGAGCATAGTCACCGCCATGATGAACACCATCATGGGAATCAAGTAGAATGTGACCTCCGCCAACCGCGCCACATCAAGATTGATGCCGGCAATTGACACGCCTATCTGCATACCCAGATAAATCAACAGGACCACACCGACGATGCTGACGCTGTAAGCGAGGAACTTCTCAACGATCACGCGCGCCCTTTGCACGGGCAAACTCAGCAGCACGTCCATCGTGCCGGCGTCCTCTTCGTTGGCTGTGATGCGCATGCCCATGACTACCGGATAGACAGCGAAAATCAGCGCGGATTTCCCGAAGAAGCCCATGGCGACGAAGCCTTCGTTGGTGGCGAATATCTCAAGCTCCTTGCCGATGCCGACCATCGCCAGAATGATGGGCGGGAAGGTCTCCAGCAAGTCCTTCACGTCCTGCATATCAAAGAGCGGCACCATCAGCACGACCAATAGCGCCATCGCCGCCAAGCCGACTCCCCAATAGACCATTTGCTTCCAGGTCTGTTTGTAAGTCTCCAAAAAAACTGAACCGATCATCGTACTCGCTCCTAGACGCCGATGTCGCGGCTGATAAACATGCGGACGGAAAGCGCGAATCCTGCCAGGACGACCAGTAGCAGGAGCAGGGCATTTGCGGGATCGTAGTTGCCCAGCACGATCTGCTCGCCCTTCGTATAGCTGAAGAAGGACAAGCCTTGCATGAGATCGGCGATGGCCCCGCTGGCGGCGCCGCCGATCAAATTGAAGACGTAACTGACAACGACGAAGGCCGCCGACAAGCCAATGGCAAGGGCGCGCCGCCGAGCAATCAGGGCCAGCAGACAGGTGACGGTCATCACCAGCAAGGCGCCCGGGTAGAGATTGAGAATGCTGATGAAGACCAGATCCATTTGCGCGTCTACGCCAAATAAAACCAGGCCGAACAGCGTAATCGCCGCGCAAACGAGCAAGATGCCCAGCCCGATCGCGGCGTAGCCAATCCAGCGTTCAAGCAGGTATGACGAGCGCGAAATCGGCAGCGACATGATGACGTCCATAACGCCGGACTGCTCATCGTTGGCGGTGATGTTCATGCCGGCCATGACAGCGAATACGGACAAGAATATGGCGGCTTCCGAAACGAAGATCGATACAATCCAGCCCTCGGAGCTCCGGAACAATTCGACGCTGCTCGCGCCGAAAGCCTGCAAGAGGGCAGGCGGCATCGAGGCGAAAAGATCGGCATAGCCCTGGATGATATCCGAGCTTGAGGCGATGAATCCGATGTAGAAACCGAGTACGCCCAAGCCCAGACCCCAATACAGCACTTGCTTCCAGGTGGTCCTCAGTGTATTGGCAAAGACTATTCCGCTCATTAGCGCGCCTCCCCGCCGTCGCTATAGTAAGCCAGGAAGATATCTTCCAATGACGGCTCTTCTACACGAAGATCTTTCACATAACCCTCGCTGAGCATACGCAGCAATGGATCGAAATCGCCCACCAGGCGCATTTTAACGCGTGATCCGTTGACGTCCACGTTGCTGATGTCTTTTGACC
Organism: Chloroflexota bacterium; assembly: GCA_011525385.1. Classification (GTDB taxonomy): domain Bacteria; phylum Chloroflexota; class Anaerolineae; order Aggregatilineales; family Phototrophicaceae; genus UBA6055. Next base: position 84,960 of record WTGF01000125.1, read on the forward strand.
CTTGAAGCTGCCGCGCCAAGCCCTCGGGAACGACGTCTCGGAACTGGACATCAACCCAATGAAACTCTACGTTCATCAGTTTCTCAATCGATTCCACCGCTTTGAGATCGCCATCGCGCAAGATGCCGGCGCGGTCGCAGATGGCTTGCACCTCGCTCAATATGTGGGACGACAGAAATACCGTTTTCCCCTTGTCGCGGTACTCATCCATCATGTCGTGAAAGGTCTGTTGCACCAAAGGGTCGAGACCATTTGTCGGCTCGTCAAGAATGAGCAAGTCCGGGGAGTGCATCATGGCCAGGACCAGCCCAAGCTTGCGCTTGTTGCCGGACGACAAATCGCGGACGCGTTTGCTCGTATCCAGTTGCAAGCGCTTGGCCAATTCATCGGCTTGCTTCGCAATGCCTTTGCTATCGCCGCGCACGCTGGCGACGTAGTGGATGATCTGCTGACCCGTGCGCCCTTCCCACAAGCTGAGCTCTCCCGGCAAGAATCCGACCCGCCGATGGATCTCGACGCTGTGATCCCGTATATCCATGCCAAAGATCGAGGCGGAGCCACTGCTGGGTCTGATCAAGTCCAGCAGCATGCGTATGGTTGTGGTTTTGCCGGCGCCGTTCGGACCCAGGTATCCGAAGATCTCACCCTGCTGTACGCTGAGATTGAGGTTTCGCAGGGCCGCTGTTTGCTTGGAGCCCGAGCCGTAGGTTTTCGAAAGACCGCTGATTTCTATCACTGTTGCGGACGCCATGGTAATCTCCTTATTGCCAACGATAGCGGGGGTTGACGCCCACAAAACATGCGTTCAACCTTTATCGATTATAGTCGGCGCGCGAATCCACTGTCAACGAAAACCGCGCCCAGCCCATCCCCCAATTATTGGGGTGTGCAACGGGCCGGGTAGGGCGCAATTCTCCAGCGCTTCGCCATGAGCTTGTCCACAGCCGCGCGCTAGGAATCGCTGGCGCTGATAACCTCGACGCCCAGATAGGGACGCAAGACCTGCGGGACGACGACGCTGCCGTCGGCTTGCTGGTTGTTCTCCATGATCGCGATCATCACGCGCGGCGTGGCCAGCCCGCTGCCGTTTAAGGTATGCACAAAACGCGTCTTGCGGCTGCCGGCCGGGTAATAACGCACCCTCGCTCGTCGCGCTTGAAAGGCTTCGGTATTGCTGCAGGAACTCACCTCGAGCCATTCCCGGCAGCCCGGCGACCACATTTCGATATCGTATTTTTTGGTCGCGCTGAAACCGAGGTCGCCGCTGACGATTTCCAAGCGCCGAAAAGGTATCTCAAGTTCCGCGCAGATGTCCTCGGCGTAGCCCGTCATCGTTTCCAATACGTCGTAGCTGGTCTCGGGCGTCGTGAATTTGAACATCTCCACTTTTTCGAATTGATGCACGCGCTTGATGCCGCGCACGTCGCGCCCGGCGCTGGCCTTCTCGCTGCGAAAACAGGGTGTATGCGCGACATAGCTTAACGGAAGATCGTCTTCCTCGAGGATTTCGTCCCGATGCAAATTGGTGATCGCGACCTCGGCTGTGGGTACCAGAAAGCGGTTTTCATCGGCCAACTGATAGACCGTATCCTGGAATTTGGGAAACTGCGCGGCGCCGTAAAGCATGTCGCCGTATACCAGGTAGGGCACATAGACTTCGCTAAACCCGTTCGCTCGCGCGCTATCCAGGAAGAAGCTGATCAGGGCGCGCTGCAACCGAGCGCCCCATCCCTTCAAAACAAAGAAACGGCTGCCCGCCAGCTTGACGCCCCGCTCGAAGTCAATAATGCCAAGCGCGGGACCCAGCTCCCAATGGGGTTTCGGCTCGAATTCGAATTCGCGGAATTCGCCCTGGGGCGGATGCGCGACATTGCTTTCTTCGCTCTCGTGGACGGGTACGCTATGATGCGGCAGATTAGGGATCCAAAGCATATTGTCTTCAAGTTCGCTCTCGATTTTCTTTGCCCTGGCGAAGCCCTCATCGATCTTGCCCCCGATCTGCCTCAAGGCTGCGATGAGATCGTCGAATGCGGAGCCCGCTTGCAAGCTGTCGTCTCTCTTGACCGCGGCGCTGCCCTCCATAAGCGCTTTAGTGCTGTCAAAGTCTTGACGCTGCAACGCGCTGGCAGCCGCATGCGCGCGCGCGGCTTTTTCTCCATCATCCATCTCTTTATTGCCGCGCAGTTTGCCCATTGACCGGTTTAAACTGTTTCGCGCGGCTTGCGCGCTTTCTGTCCTGGTCCGTATTTCGCGCCGCTGCCCATCCAGTTCCAGGATCTTGTCAATGCGGGCGAGTGCCGCCTCGTCATAGAGTTTGGCGATCTGCTCTTTCACCCAATCCGGCTTTTCACGGATTAGCGCTATGTCCAGCATGTCTTTTCTGTCTCCAGTTGAGTTGAATTCAAGAACTGTGAAACTCGGAATCCGTTTGATTTTACCATGTGCCGTAGGCTATGTCGCAATCCGTCATGCCCGATCAAAGACGGCACATGGCGCTAAGAGTCTTGACTGGAGGATGAATTGGAGGATCTAATGGCGGAGGCGGGATGGTAGCGCGCATGCGCCCATTCCGGCGCATCGTCAGGTAATGGACCGCGAATGTCACGCAGAAAACGACGCCCGGCAATAGCCAAGCCGATGATGACGTTGGCGGTCACCAGCGCGTCAAAGAATTCCGGCGTCAGGATGTCCATGCTAGTCCTGTTCCAGTCTCTGCGGTCTACTACTCAGTCGTACCAATAAAATAATGCGAAAAAATCTCATTTGTAGCGAAACTTCTGGATGTAATCTTAGTCGCGTCAAATGCGCTCCCCTCCCTGATGCTTCGGGATTTCCGCCCCCCGTTGAGCGGGGGGATCGAGGGGGGAACAGGCCGGGGGTGGGGTTGAATAGAGGCATTTTCGCATTCTCATTACTTACTTGGAATTACTTCTACCGCTGTGCTTCACGAAATATGATAGACGGTCATTGCGGATTCCACAAGCGAGCGCAGCGCTTCAACAGCCGCTCGGCATAAGCTGGAGTCCTCCACTCAAGTGATAGATCGCCAGAAATCCGCGATTCGCATTTCTATCAACTCGTCCTCAACACGGTAGAAGTTCTCGTCCGTCATCACGAAGAGCTCGCCGGCGAAAGCCACCCGCAGATTCTGCAATTGCGCCACGGAACCTTCCAGCGCATTTGCCATGCGAAACTCAATGCCGACCTCAGCCTGGGGCAGATAGAGCGCGATGCGCCTTTTCTTTCCCCCTAGCGGAACGTCCAATTGGTATTCTACCTGGCGGACGGCGGCATCCAACATGAATTGCCCGCGCAGATCGTTTTCGGACGGCGCAGGCGCGCGCAAATGCGGATACAGCAAAACATCCCGGATGCTGTCTTGATCGGTGAGAAGCATAACCATACGATCGACCCCGCTGCCGAAGCCGCCATTGGGCGGCATGCCGAAGCGCATCGCCCGCAAGTAGTCTTCGTCCAAGGGCGTGGTTTCGTCCGCATCCTCGTCATAGAGTCGTTTCATCTCTACGAATCGCGCCTGCTGATCGCGCGCATCGTTCAACTCCGTGAAGGCGTTGCCCATTTCCATTCCGTGGATGAAAAACTCGAAGCGCTCGGTATGAGATTCCAAGTATAGTCGTTCTTTTTCGTCGCCGGCGTCGGCATCACCCCGAATGCGCTTGGCAAAGGGCGATACATCGCGCGGATAATCCTTGATGATCGTCGGTTGGATCAAGCGCTCTTCGATATGATTGCCCAGCAGATGCTCGACGATCATGCGTCCCCAAGTGTCGTCGCGGTCCAAACCATCCGCCAATCCATGCGCGCGCAAATATTCGTAGAGCGCGTCGCTCGTTGGGAAGTCCATATAGTCGAAGTCGAGATACTCTTGTACCGCCTCGCGAATGCTCAGTCGTTTCCAGGGCGGCGCCAGGTTCAGTTCGACACCCTGATATCGAATCGCGCTTGATCCGTTAACCTGCTCTGCGGTGTAAGCGAACATGCGCTCGGTGATATCCATCACGCCTTCGTAATCAATGTAGGCTTTGTAAAACTCCAGCATGGTGAATTCGGTATTGTGCTTATAGCTGACGCCCTCATTGCGAAAGTCGCGCCCAATTTCGTAGACGGCATCGAACCCGCCCACAAGCAGGCGTTTAAGGTAAAGCTCGAAACTGATGCGCAGGTATAGATCCTGATGCAATTGCTTGTGATGCGTGACAAACGGCCGCGCGGCGGCGCCGCCATATAGGGGCTGCAAAATCGGCGTTTCCACCTCCAGCATGCCCTCGTTATCGAGAAAGTCACGCAGGGCTTTGATCGTTCTGGCGCGCTTGATGAATACCTCGCGAACGGATTTGTTCACTGCAAGATCGGCGTAGCGTTGGCGGTATCGAGTCTCGGTGTCCTTGAATTCTCCATACTCGCTGACGCTGCCGTCTTCGCGCCGCTGCTCTTTCACAACGGGCAAGGGGCTGAGCGTTTTGCTAAGAAGCGTCAGCTTCCTGGTATCGACGCTGATTTCTCCAGCGCGTGTGCGCATCATGGTACCGCTGGCCCCAACGAAGTCATCGACATCGATCAGTTTACGCCGGACCAATTCGTAGCTTTCTTCGCCTAGCGCGTTCAGCCGTAGGAAAAGCTGGACGCGACCGCTCTCGTCTTCAATATGCGCAAAGGATATTTTCCCTTTGCTATTCAGACGCCTGATGCGCCCGACGACAGAAACATAAGTCGAGCCGGGAGCTTCCTCACTGTGGAACGCTTCGATGGCCTCGGCAACGGTGTGGGTCCTTTGGCAGCGCCCCGGATAGAGCAGCACGCCTCCTGCCTCCAGGCGATTGGCTTTCTCCAGGCGTTCCTTCTCGAGTTTGTTCGGTTGCCACATGCTGGCAGTTGCGCTCCTGCTAAAGGATTCGGCCGCTAAAATCAGAGCGGGACGCCGCCCGCTCTCGATGAGGTTTTCATCGACAAGCTGACAACAGAATAATATAAAAGCTTGCCGACATACAGATCAGATTCCTTGGTCAAAAGCCGCGCAGATTGCGCCTTGCATTTGTTAGGGACTGCGATATGGTAGGGGAATTTGCAGAAAAAGTTGCAAGGTACGCCAGTAAATGCAAGATGCCGAGGCATCTGAACCCCCCAATCGCTGGATCATAACGCTCATAGTTGTCGCATTCGCGCAGGCGCTTGGCGCCGGCGGTATATCGCTCGTTTACCCCTTTTTGCCCATCTACGTTCAAAGTTTGCAGGACGCTCATCTGGTTAATCGTGAGCTCCTGGCCGGTCTGGTTATTGCCGCGCCTCCCTTAATGGCCGCATTTACGACGCCGTTTTGGGGACGATTGGCGGACAAGTACGGTCGCAAGAAAATGGTGATTCGAGCCCTGCTCTGCTCATCGGTCATTCTTTGCCTGATGGGATTCGCGCAAACAGCGCTGGTGCTGATTCTTCTGCGCGCGCTGCAAGGTTTAACCAGCGGCCTTATCGCCGCCAATATGGCGCTGGTCGCCGGTGAATGCCCCAGGGAGCGTATGGGCTTCGCATTGGGCGCCTTGCAAGTCGGGCTCTTTGGCGGCGTCGCTATCGGACCGATCGTTGGCGGCGTCCTCGCGGAACAATTCGGCTTTCAAGTTCCCTTTTTCTTTACATCCGTCATGCTGATGCTTGCCGGGCTATTGGTCGCCTTTGGCGTTAGGGAGACTTATGCGCCGGCGAAAGATAAATCCCTTGACATCCGTCCCTCCGAGTTGCTAAGCGCCTGGCGCGGCATCCTGAAACTTCAGGGCGTAAGGACTGTGTATGGCCTGCGCTTTCTCAATGGATTCGCGCAGCGATCCCTGATGCCGGTTGCGCCGCTTTTTGTTATGGCTTTAATCCCGACCGCTGTCGCCAGCGCGAGTACTTATGCCGGCCTGGTCCTTACCGTCTCGGCGATAGCGACGACAGTCGGGTCTTTTCTCTTGGGCTGGATCAGCGATAAATGGGGCTATCGCAGGATCCTTCTAGGCGCCGCATTTGTGGCGATGATGTTCTACATCCCGCAAGCCTTCGTGGGAAGCGTGGGGCAGTTGCTGTTCTTCCAGGCCTTGGCGGGCTTGGCAGCCGGAGGCGTTTTGTCGGCGCCGGCCGCGATGTTGGCCAATTTTACGTCGCTAGGCGACGAAGGTTCGGTATATGGATTGGACGCCTCAGTGTCTTCTTTTGCCAATGGCATGGCCCCCTTAACAGCGTCAATAATCGCCGCGTTTTTTGGTTTGCGGGCGGTCTTCGCGGCGGTGGCGCTCTATTACCTGCTTATTCTTTTGATTGCTTTGCAATTCTTGCCCAAGCCAAAGCGACGGTCATTGCGCTGGTCTCCTGGTTTTGCGGGCGGAGACTAGCGCGTGAGTGTCAGGTTTAATAAGAATCCATGTCCCAACATAACAACAAGTAGCCATTGTTTGCAGGCCTTCTTCAAGTAGATGGTTTTTGTCGTTTTTACCTGTTTGTTTATCAACCAAGGTCAGGAATTTGATACATGGCTAAGGTCCTCGCGTCGTTTTCGCCTTCACTAGCACGATCGCTTGGTTTCCCGACCGGTTGGAAGTTTACGCTGGGCATCGTATTTGCGGCACAGTTTTTCTCGGCCATCGGTTTTTCGATGGTGTTTCCCTTTCTGCCCTTGTACATCGAATCGCTGGGCAGCCGCTTCGCCTTGAGTACCGAGGTTCTCGCCGGATTGGTGATAGCCGTACAAAGCGTAACCATGATGATTGCCGCGCCCATTTGGGGCGTCGTGGCCGACCGTTTCGGGCGCAAGAAGATGATATTGCGCGCCATGGTGGGGGGCGGCATATTCATGATTCTGATGGGTTTCGTGCAGAGCGCCGAACAACTGATTCTGCTGCGCGCCTTGCAAGGCATGGTCACGGGAACCGTCTCGGCCAACAATGCGCTGGTAGCCGCAAGCACACCGCGCGAGCGCGTCGGCTTCGCCATGGGCGCCTTGCAGTTGGGCCTCTGGAGCGGCGTTGCCGTTGGGCCCTTGCTGGGCGGCGTACTTGCGGACCTGTTTGGATATAGCATGCCCTTTGTAGTGACTGCCGTACTGCTTCTGATCGGCGCGCTCGTCATTTCCGTAGGTGTAAATGAGGACTTCAGCCCGCCGAAAGAGAAAAACGCCATTCACCCAACGGCGTTCCTCCTCGGCTGGAAAATGATTTTGGACACTTCGGGCGTACGGATGGTCTTGCTGATGCGGTTCCTCGTGGGCTTGGCGCGCTCGATCATTATTCCTATAGCGCCTCTTTTCGTCGTCTCGCTCATCATAAGCGAGACCGAAACAAACAATACCTACGCCGGTCTGATGTTGGCTGTCTCATCGGCAACTTCCACATTTGGCGCGGTTTATCTTGGCAGTCTCGGAGACCGCATCAGCCACAAGAAAGTGCTGTTCTGGTGCGCCTTGATCGCCATGGCGCTATACATCCCCCAGGTCTTCGTGGCGAATGTATGGCAATTGTTGATTCTGCAAGGTATGGTGGGAATCGCTGGCGGGGGATTGGTCGCGGCGCCCAGCGCCTTGCTTTCAAGATATACAGACAAGGGAAGCGCCGGCGCTGTCTACGGACTGGATAATTCTGTCTGGTCCGCATCAAAAGCCGTCGCGCCTTTGCTTGGCGCTACTATCGCCATTTGGATCGGTATGCGCGGCGCCTTCGCCGCCTCCGCCCTGGTCTTTGGCATGATTGCTTTGATCGCCTGGTTTTGCTTGCCTCAAGACGACCTGCATTCAATGGACCCGCGTGGCGGCCGGACCGGCGACTAGGCGCTCCGCCGCTTGCAGAGCAACAGCAGTTTAGTACAATTGTCCCATGGCAAAAAAACGCAGCCCACTGGAAAAAGTTGACAACTTTGATCGACGCAAATCCAAGTACAGTTCGGTTGCGGCGGCTCTGACCGAAGTCTACGGAGAACTCGACTGGTCGCGCAATCAGGACGGCATGGATGAGCTCATCAGTTGCATTCTCAGCCAGAGCACCAACGATACCAATCGCGATCGCGCCTTTGAGCGCTTGAAGTCCAGTTACGAATCCTGGCATGCGGTGCGCTATGCGGAGATCGGCGAGTTGACAGATGTTATCCGGCCCGCAGGTTTGGCCAATCAAAAAGCGCCGCGAATCCAGGATGTATTGGCGACGATCCACGATAAAGCCGGCGAATACAGCATCGACTTTCTGGATGAGTTATCGATTGAAGAAGCTAAGGATTGGCTGGTTTCGCTTAAGGGCATCGGTCCCAAGACGGCGGCAATTGTCTTGTGCTTCGCCTACGGCCGGCCGGCCTTTCCAGTCGATACGCATATCTACCGTGTCAGCAAACGAATCGGTTTCCTCCCGGAAAAGCTTTCAGCGAACGATGCGCATCCTGTGATGGAAGCAATCGTTCCCGCCGACGATTATTATCAGTTCCATATCCAGTTGATTCAACATGGTCGCGATACCTGCCATGCCCGCAAACCCGCTTGTGAGCGCTGTACCATCACCAGGCACTGTGATTACTTCGCTGGCGATGCGCTGCCGCAGTCATCAAGTTGAATTGAATCGATAAGGGCGCAGCTTTGGCGGAAACGAAGGACTGCGACCAGGCGCACCTCTTTGTCTCGCCGCATTTCGACGATGGCGTATTCAGTTGCGGCGGCCGCATCCATCAACTGACCGGAGCGGGCGAGCCGGTAACCGTGCTGACGATGATGGGCGGGTTGCATGCCGGGGAGCTTCCCAAATCGCCGATCCTTGACGACTTGCATACGCGCTGGATGGCCGGCGAAGATCCTTTGCGCGCGCGACAAGAGGAAGATGAACGCGCCTTATCGCGTTTGAACGCCGAACATGTTCACATTGATTTGACGGATTGCGTTTATCGGCAGGTAGACGGCGTCCTTCTCTATCCGTCGGAAGAGTCCCTCTTCGGCAGTGTGCACGTAGCGGATTACGCGCCGAAGGTCCTGGAAGCGCTCTCCTTACCCGATTCGGGAAGGCAACTCGTCATTTATTTGCCCCTCGCTGTAGGCCACCACGTCGATCATCAGATCGTGCGAGACTGGGGAATTGGATTGCTAAGGGACAAACCTGAAAATTGGTCGCTACGCTTCTATGCCGAGTACCCCTATTTCAATACCGAGCGCGCGATCACGCTGGCGCTGTCCAAAATGGATATGCCGCTGCGGGAAAAGCAGATCAAACTCGACGAAGCCGATCTGGCCGCCAAGGTCAATGCCATCGCCTGCTATGACTCGCAGATCAGTACGTTTTGGGAGGGCCTGGACGCAATGGCGCTTGACTTGCGGCGCTCGTCCTTAGATCCGCGAACGGGTCAACTGGTGGAGCGGTACTGGGAAATCGAAAGCTGATATTTTTATCTGAAGCTCGCCGTAATCCTGCATGAAGCCGCAGCCGCGCATCGTACTTTGCCAGGAATGGCGAAAAGTTCCGGCATCTCAAGCCGGACAAACAGTTCAGGCTGTAATTGCTAAGGGCTTTGCCCCGCGCGGATATGTAGACGTTTCTCGTGAGAATTCGCTAACATGCCGATTTCTGGCAAGGGCGCTCTTTCGAAAGGCGACGGTGGGATTCGAACCCACGAATGAAGGTTTTGCAAACCTCTGCCTTACCACTTGGCCACGTCGCCTGGCAAGACCAAGATTATACCCGGACTCGAGCCGTTTTCAAGAATGATTTGCTATGCCTCGCAGGGCAATCGCTTCAAAATCAATAACCGTCGAATGTCGCATAAATCTAAGGAAACGTAGGGGCGACCAATCTGGTCGCCCGATGCTACAGGGCTTTGCGCTTTCGGGCGACATGGTATGTCGCCCTGCATCGCCTCCATTTTGACAGGCTCGCGGTTAAATCTCGGTGTTCTCGGTGTCCTCGGTGGTTAAAATAATTTGATGCGATTGCCCTGCTATGCCTCGTCCTCGGGAATCCAGGCAAATGGCAAGTCTTCTGACGCGATCCCGGGAGCGCTCGAGTTCCGCATACGCGTGGGCAAGAAGGAGACGGCTGCATCCGGGACCTGGCGAATCTCTTCCCGGGTGTTAAGGCGGCGCATGTCACGCGGAAAATAGACTGATTTCCTGTAGTCGGGCGACATGGCTATCCGCGCGACGGCTCGGGCCAAGATGTCGATCGGCATCGGAGCAATTCGGCCGAAAGGCAGCAAAGACAGTGGAGGAATCGAAGCCAACAGGGTGCTTGCGCGATACAAGATATGGCGCGGTTGACCGCGCATGTACAGCAAGGGCGCGCGAACGATGCTGTATTTCAAGCCGAGACGTCGCAGGTATCGTTCCGCTTCGCGCTTTGATCGAATATAGCCGCGTTTTGTCCAGGGCGCGCGAACAGCGCTAATCAGGATCATATGCCCGACGCCGTCACTGACGCACATATTGCCGACATTTCGCGCCGATACGAAATTCAGCCGTTCATAGGACAAGCCCTGCGCGGGATCCGCATGCAGGCTGCCTACGGTGTGAATGACCGCGGAGTGAAAGCGCGCCTTTCCGCGTAAACTGCCCGGATTCCACACGTCAGCTGTTGACCAACGTGTATGCTGAGCAAGAGGCCCCAGTTGATCTTCCGCGCCCGACCTGACCAACATGCTGACCTCGGCTCCTTCCGCCAGCAAGGCCGCGGCGATATTGTCTCCCAAAAAAGTGCCGCCGCCAGTGACCAAAATCCCGCGATCGTACCGTGTCATATCCACAGATCGTTCGCCATTCGATAATCAGTGTGGCGAAGGGCCAAGCGCTGCGAATAGATGCGCATCCGATGTTTGTTCCTAACTTCTTGGTTTAGTCATATTGTACGAATCTAAATCGGAAAGTTCAATTTCGCGAGCATGTGAATACGCGCCAACCGCTGGATTTACTCGCACTTCTCTGGCCGAGGGCCCTCGCTGCCAGGACAAGGCGAGTCTTGTACACTACTGTTTTTATGTATAATGGATTGATGATGGAACGATTCAATAAGCGGATCCATCGAGAGTTAAGCAATACAAGACCACCTGACGCTGCCTGAAGTAGTGGCGGAAAGCAGTGGCGGAACGGCGAGATGGACAAGCGGTATCGCTGCTAGCTAGGCGTCGCAGAGCTTTGCCTAGCTGGCAGTTGCGGACTATATCTAGCAAATTGCAAGTGGATCTTCGGCTACAGGTCGAATGAAATGTGAATGTAACTGTCTCTCAAGAAGAGAGCGGATTGTTCTGGCGAACTTGTGATAGTGGCGCCCTCTAACCATTTGGCCGAGGCCGCTATACACCACGATAACTGAATCATTTCCAAACGTCGGAACTCCTCATACCTGTTAGTCATTTGCCTCAGATATAGCCGTTGAATTGGACGAACTACGGGTGTCTGTATTGGGCGCATTATGCCGATCATCACAGCGCTGCGAGTTCAAACTGGGGGCGAAGACCGGGTCAGTCTTTATCTGGATGACGAGTTTGCCTTTGACCTACCGCTGATCTGCGCGGCTGGGCTGCATACCGGGCAAGAGTTGTCACAGGTCGAGATCAAGGCCTTGGACAGCAAGAACAAGGAACAGGCTGCTTACGATCGTGCGGTCAATTACTTGTCATTCAGACCCCGCAGTGCCGAAGAAGTCCGCCGACATCTTGTCAAATCGGGTATTTCGGATACCGTGGTAGCGATCGTAGTGGATCGGCTGCGGCAGCAAGGGACCGTCGACGATGTCTCCTTTGCCCGATTCTGGATCGAGAATCGGGAACGGTTCAAACCGATGGCGCCGCGAGCGCTTCGTTATGAACTGAGTCAGAAGGGCGTAGGCCAAGACATTATCGAGTCTTTGTTGCCTGCGATCGACGCTGAAGCATCTGCGGAACGAGCTGCCGAAAAGCAGATCTGGCGCTATAGGGGCAAGTCGCGTATCGACTTCCGGCGGAAGCTGGGTTCCTGGCTTTATCGTCGTGGATTCGATCGCGATACGATTCATAGTGTCATCGATCGATTGGAAGCCGAGCTCGACCAATCCGAACCCCGCTACTTTGCCAATGGGCTGGAGGAATAACCACAGGTGGATACAATCCGGGTCTGGTTAAGAAAGGAGCAGAGACGAATGTATCCGATGGATACCGTCAAGCGACTATGGAAACGATGGAAACGATTATCTTGGCAATTGTTACGGCAATCATCGGTATCGGCGCGGGATACGGCATGGGCGTATGGCGAGGCAGAGCGACGCTGCTGAAGAAGCAACAAGACGAAGGACAAAGCGCGCTTCTGCAAGCCTCGAATGATGCCAAAGAACTGCTGAATAACGCTGAAGTGGAGAAGACGCAAATCATTGCCGAAGCTGAGCATGCGGCGCAGCAGCGCATCAATGATGCGGAAGGCATGTTACAGCGCCGCCGCCGTGTTCTGGCTGACGAAGACGAGCGTATTCAGCGCCGGCGCAACGAACTTGACCAGCGCGTGGAACGCCTGGAACAGCGCGACCAGCAACTGAACAAGCGCCAGAGTCGACTCGACAAAAAAGAGAATGAAATCAAAAAATCGGAATCGAACATCGTAGAGAAGCTCCAAGGCATCGCGCAGATGACAGTCGAGGAGGCGAGGCAAGCGCTGCTGGACTCCATAGAACTCGATGCGCGCAACGACATGGCTCGTATCATACGCCAGGTGGAAGCCGAAGCCCGCGAGACAGCCGATCATCGCGCGCGTAGCCTGATCGCAATGGCGATTCAGCGTCTGGCCTCCGAGCAAGTGAGCGAAGTGTCTGTAAGCGTGGTGCCGCTGCCCAGCGACGACATGAAGGGGCGCATCATCGGGCGCAACGGGCGCAATATCCGTTCTTTCGAACTGGCAACCGGCGTCGATGTTGTCGTGGACGACTCGCCCGAAGCGGTCACCATCAGCAGTTTTGATCCGGTCCGCCGCGAGGTGGCCAAACGGACCATGGCCAAGCTGGTAACGGACGGTCGCATTCATCCGGCGCGTATTGAAAAACTTGTCGAAGATACGCGAGCCGAAGTCGAGCAAATTGTGCGCGAAGAAGGCGAACGCGCGGCATACGAGACCGGTGTTCATGGCTTGCATGTGGAAATCCTGAAACTGCTGGGGCAGTTAAAATTCCGCAGCAGTTATGGGCAAAACCAGCACGCGCACGCTATCGAGACCGCCCATATCGCCGGCATGATTGCCTTGGAGTTGGGCGCCGATGCCAATATCGCCAAGATGGGCGGCCTCATGCACGATATTGGCAAGGCGATTGATCACAATGTCGAAGGCACACATGCCTTGATCGGAGCCGAGTTTGTCAAGCGCTATGGCGGCAATGATCGTGTCGTCAACTGTATTGCCGCCCACCATCACGAGGTCGAGAAAGAATGCGTCGAAGCCTTTATCGTGGAAGCGGCCGACGCCATCTCCGGCGCCCGACCCGGCGCCCGGCGCGAAAGCCTCGATTCCTACATCCGCCGCGTCAAGCAACTGGAAGAGATCGCCAATACCTTTGACGGCGTCGAACAGAGCTACGCCCTGCAAGCCGGGCGCGAAGTGCGCATCATCGTGCGGCCGGAAGTCGTGGACGACTATCTGGCCATTCAATTGGCCCGCGATATCGCCAAGCGCATCGAGAACGATATGCAGTACCCGGGACAGATCAAAGTGCACGTGATCCGCGAGACGCGGCGCGTGGAATACGCGAAGTAAGCGCGATCAAAGCTCAAGACCTCTCTTCAACTTGGCGCGCTTGAGCAGATGACACGATCTCAATCCAATCAAAAAGCCCCTGCCATTCGGCAGGGGCTTTTGCGTTTCTCAATCCTTCTGGCGCTTAGCTCGATACGCGCAGCGTGACCTCAACCTGCATCAACTCACCGTTGCGCAGGACATCCAGCGTCACCTCATCGCCCGGCTTGTGGAAATAGATGCGATTGCGCAGATCAATTTCCAGCGTCGCTGGCTCGCCTTCGACCGCCACAATGATGTCCCCGACTTGAATGCCGGCCGCGCCGGCGGGCAATCCCTCAATCACCTCGGCGACATAAGCGCCGTTGCTGACAGCGCTGCCCTCGAAGTAAGGGTTGTCGGCTTCCAACTGGATATAGCGCACGCCCAGCGTCACTTGCTTTTCGTGCAATCCCAGCCAAACGGAGCGGTCTTGTTGCTCAGGCGCGTCAATGCCGAACATCAACAATGGCGCGGCGCTCGAAGGTACATCAAAGCTGAGCGTGCCACTCGCGCGCGTTATCGTCAGATTGATGACTTCACCGCTGAACAGGTCCTTCGCCTCTTCTATAGCGGCGCCGTTGACGGCTGTGATCAAGTCATATTGCCTCAATCCAGCGGCATAGAGTTCGTGCGCCGGGCTGATCTCCTGGATCTGAATGGCGTTTTCTCCATAACCCAGTCCGATGCTGTCCGTCCGGTAGATGCTGCTAACTTCCAGACGCGGGCGCGGGCGTGGCCGGTGACGCGGATCCCGGCGCCTGCGATGATCTTCGACCATCACCTTCATGGTCAGTTCGCGGTCGCCGCGCAAGACTGTGATCCCCAGTTCATCGCCCTCGATCAGGTCGGATACAGCCACATCCGCGGCGCCGATGCTGTCAATCGCATCGCCATCAACGCTGATCAAGCGGTCATGGACGTGGAATCCCGCTTCCGCAACCTCCGAACCTTCTATCGCCGCAACGATGAATACCTTGTCGTCGCATTGCTGGACATACAAGCCGAGGGACGCCAGATCCAAGGGCATGGCATAGTCCGGATTGCTGAAAAGATCCTCTGGAAACGCCATCAAAGTCACATCAGTTGTGAAGGCTGAACCGTCGCGTTCGACGCTCAAGGAGAGGGTATCACCCACGACATAGGTCAGCAGTACCTCCCTGATGGAAGAGAAATCGATGGCGGTTTCATCAAAGGCGTTGACAAGATCTCCAGCCGCGAGATCGGCATTGGCGGCGGGCGTATTAGGTATGACGCCGGTAACCAGAATGCCCTCGTCAACGCCCCAATAACGAACGCCGATGAAGGGTATGGCTTGCGTTTCAGTCGCAGTCTCCATTTCGTCCTGCGCAAATGCGATCGCCGAAGTCGCCAGCAAGGCCATGAGGACCAGGAGACGGATCAAGTTTTGCAAATAGTTTTTCATTTTCGGGAGCCCCTTTACTGTCGGTAAAGTCTCACTTCAATATGCGAGCGTCCTGACCACAGGACTATTCTGCTTACTTTATCCGATTTATCGTCTCTGGTCAAATATTTCTTTGCCAACGGGTGCATTTCAATATTTTGGCGGAATTAGCACTGTATCAAATTTCGTCATTATCCACCCACTCTGACAGCAAAAATCACGAATAAAATGACGATCATGTAGGGGCGACCTATCAGGTCGCCCGAAATCAACATCTCACATTTGGGAGAGCCACCGGCTCGCCCCTACAGAGTTGTCGTTTTTTGAAGGATTGAGCTTGATGTGCCAATAATCTGAAATGCACCCTTGCCAACTGCTTATAGTCTGCGCCGCTCTATTGAACTTGCAGAGAGAACCATCCAGAGCGGCGCTGCTTATGCAGTCTCAAATCGCCTTCAGAATAGTTGCCATCGCGCCGCCACTGTGCGGTCTGTTTATGTAAACTGCGGCGCTCATGCGACAAGAGGTCTTACTATTTGCCTGAGCGCGACACTCCTGGAACCTTTTCGCCAATCGCATCGCCAGTATGCGGCCCTCGCGATCATTTGTCGTCGTTTTTGCTTCCGCCGAACAGGCGTTTGGTAATGGCTCCGCCAAAAAGCGTACCGGCGATCGTATGCTCGAACTGGACATTGTTGTCGGGTCGATCATCCCAATCGCCCTTGTGTCGCTTGTTGATCCAGCGCTGATAGTCGTCCGAGGCGGCAATTAAGAATGCTTCGATCGCGCTTTCATCGTCGGCGGCAAGTCGATCGCGCACATCCGTCAACGATGCCAGCACTTCATCAATCGCTCGCGTTAAAGACTCTCTGTTCGCCAGCCACTCGTCGCGCAAGGCGTCCGGATGATGGGTCAACAAATAGCGCGTCAGGACGTTGAAGGGCGGGTTGGTGAGGCGCTGGGCGTCCTGCCAGGCATTGTGATTCATCGCGCTGGCGTAGGCCACGATACTCAGAAGTTGCGGGATTTCCTCTGTGATGGTTGTTAAACTGTCGTGCTCGGCCGGATCAAGAAAATGGGGTTTGCCGCCCAGAATCGCCGAAAAGTTGACGGCAAGGTCAATCGCTTCCTTAATGCTGGCAAGCGACGGCGTCAAGTATATCGGGCTGTCCAGAAAATAATCGTCGCTCGCGTACTCCGGACTCAATTGGTGCTCCAGCAGATAATCAGCGTTGATAGCAGCCGTGAAACCAATCAGATGGTGCTCGCCGCTCAAGTATTGCTCCGCCCAGGTTAAGGACGGCTGCTTGATTACCGCGGTATCGAGGATGAGTACGCCGTCGCGCAAGGAAGGCGCGATCAGTTCATAACTCGCGCGCAAGTCCTCATAGGGCAGATTCATGAACACGATGTCGGCCGACTCAACCGCGTTGTAGGCTTTTCTTTCGATCTTGTCGAAGACCTTGAGTTTGCGCGCTGGCGTTTCATAGTCGTCTCGGCTGTCATGGCCGATCAACGTAAAGCGATGCTGGCCGCGTTTCTTGACAAAGGTCTGCAAGCGTAAAGCCACCGACGCTCCCAAGCGATCCAAACCCAGAACGGCAATTGTTAGCTCAGCCATACCATGCTCCTCGCGCCTATCGACTTGTCCGTGGCGACTTTCAATATGGACTCTCCAAAATGACAAGATAACTGAAGACTGGCGAATCGCATATTGCGCGATTCTTTTGCGTCATATCTGAACTATAGCGCAGACCGGCGGCATGAATCCATAGCGCTTGGGCAACGTTTTCGGCTGCACGACGGTCAGCAAGCTTCGTCGGCGCGCTGAAGGCATTGTAACAATTCCCCCTGCGGATGATCGCAAAGCGCTAAAATATCGGCTTGATGGTGCTCGACAAGCCATACGGTGACTTCGTCCGCACAGCAGGCTCGCAAGATTTCTACGCTCCATTTTGCGTGGTGGGATCTCACGACAAAGGGCGCGCGCCAAATGCTCAGTTTTTCCTCGCGACCGAGCCTGTCCGCCAAGGGCGGAATCAAACGCTTGACCAGCACGGCCATAGTCCGTTGCCAGACGGCCAGGTGATAGCGGCACTTGCCGACATCGTGCATCAACGCGGCAACGGCGAGGGATCGTGGTACGGATTCGCGCTGGCTCCGTAGCGTTCGTAGAACGTTAAGACTGTGCAATTGATCGACGCGCGACATTTTTTGAAATGCGCCAAGTTCTTTTGATGAAAGATATTGCTTTGCCAAATACAGATCAATCGGGGTAGCGAAGGCGAAAAGCGCGCGAATGCCTTGTTCAATTCGCTTTAACGCGGCTGCCATATCTTACAAGAACAGCAGCAGGCGCATTATTGCGCTGGTAGGCTGTCCGATCAAGAGCCCTAGCGGACTTACACCGGCAATCGGGATGAAAGAGATAAAGATCAAGCCGAGGAAAACGTAGTAGCTCACGACTTGCCAATCGCGCCATTTGAAGGCCGGGCGCATCAAAAACTCCGACAGGGGGCGCAGATTCTGCTGGATCGCAACTGGGATTTGCATGCGATTGAGCCAGGACCCGGGCAGCAGCGTCAATACAATGTGCCAGCCGTCAATCGGGAAAAGCGGGATCAAATTGAAGACGAAAAGCAGCGCATTCCAAAAGACCATCGCGTACATGAAGGCCGCCAGCGCGCCGAGAGGGCTGGCTATCGTATCCGGCAAGGTATACAAGTAATAACTATCCACGGCAATTCCGCCGAGGCGAAGTATGATCGCGAAGATCAATGCCAGGCACAGGTTGGAAAATGGACCCGCTGCTACCGCGGCCAGAAAGCCCCGGCGTGGATCGCGCATGCGCTCCGGCGAGATCGGCGCGCTGCCCAGGATGCCAAATCCGATGATCGCGAACATCAGCCAGCCCACCCAGTTTATATGCACAAGCGGATTCAGCGTTAAGCGCCCCTGCTTTTGTGGCAAGGGATCGCCCATTTTCCAGGCGACAAAATTGTGGGCGAATTCGTGCGCGGTCATGGCAATGCCGAGCACAATGAGATTGATAACGATCGTGATCGGGTGCAGATCCAGGAACATGGAAACTTACTCTCTATCTGCGCTGCGTTCAGCTTAACTATACACGAAACTCCTGCGACTTGGGAAGATGGATGGCCTATATGACGATTGTGTATCGACTTCGGTTGAGAAAAGAACAACAACCACCTAACAGTCGGTAGGGGCGCCCCGCCGGACTCTGTTGAAAATCATGAATTACAGCCAATCCCGGTCAGTGTCGTGTAAATGCGAAAGACCAAAATGGTCCAAAATAGCTCAGTAAAGCTCCCCCTCCCTGATGCTTCGGGGAGGGGGCCGGGGGGTGGGGTAGAATTTCAACAGCGACCCGCCGGGTCGCCCGCAAAATGGAAACATCTACTTTGGCTTTCTCTGTGCTCTCTGTGTCTCTGTGGTTATATTTAAGTTTGTATCGTGTTGATTGCAGAGCATGTTCATTTTGATGCGATTGCCCTGTGGAACGCATGACAACGTTTCGGCGCCCCCGACAACTATGATATAATTGCCGGGATCGCTGCGGCGCGAGGCGTCAGTGCAAAGCCAAAGCGGGCACAAGCGCCCCTTCAATTGACGGTCGTTCGCGTCTTGGGTCGACAGGCTCCCATCCTAGGAAAGTCCCATTGTGACGAAGCGAGTCCTATTTCTGTTTTCGGATACCGGGGGTGGTCATCGCTCCGCGTTTCAAGCAATTCAGGATGCCATGACGATAATGTATGGCGACGCTGTTGAATTCGATGCCGTCGACGTACTGCGCGAGTTGAAGTGGCCGCTCAACAAACAGCCGGAATTGTATCCACTGGTCGTCAACACATCGAAGCTGCTTTGGGCCCTAATGTATCACAGCTTCGACGGCAAACACCGCGCCCGTTTGGCGCGACAGTTTATCTATCGCAACAATCGCAAGAATCTACGGCGCGTCGTGCGGGAGCATCCCGCCGATGTCGTGGTTTGTACCCATTCCGTGATTGCGAACCCGACATTCCGGGCTTTTTTGACCTTGGATGAACGACCGCCTTTCTTGACAGTGGTGACGGACTTGGTGACCACGCCCTCGTTTTGGTACGATCCTCGCGTCGATTACTGTTTTGTTCCCACTGAAACCGCTTACCGGCGCGGACTGAGGCTGGGCATGTCTTCATCGCAGATGCAGATCACAGGTTTGCCGGTGAATCCGCATTTCATCAAATCAATGACCAGCAAGGCGGAGGCGCGCAAAGACTTCGGTTTTGATCCGGAGTTGCCCGCAGTCTTGTTCGTTGCCGGTGGCGAAGGCATGGGGACGATCTACAAAATGGTCAAGGCCCTCGACGCGCAACGGCTCAACGTACAGATTGTCGTAGTCTGTGGACGAAACGAAGACCTCAGGACCAAGCTCGAATCTCGTGTCTGGACGAATGCCCGGCATATATTCGGCTTCGTGACCAACCACCACGAAATGCCTCGCCTTATGGCAGCCTCCGATATCATTGTCACCAAAGCCGGTCCCTCGACGATCAGCGAAGCCGCCATCGCCGGTTTGCCAATGATTATCAGCGATCGCATACCCGGGCAGGAAACCGGAAACGTGAAACTGGTGCTGGAGAACGACGCCGGCGTTTACTTGCCCAAGCCGGAAAAGGTCGTGTCGGAAATCATTGACTGGCTCGCCGAGGGTCCCGAAATGCTGGCCAGGCGATCAGCTAACGCCCGCAGAATCGCCCGCCCAAACGCCGTCTGGGAAATCGCCGAAGCCGTCTGGGATTTTGCCAACAAGCCCAATATCGCGCGTACGCAAGTATCCTGATAAACCGGGCTCCTTAGCCCTGCAAGCTGCCCAGGTAAAGGGCCGAGGCTAGCTCAGTAATCTTCCCGTCGGACAAGCGTAGCTTCCAGGTGCCTAGCTGCTGATCGTTCGTGAACAGCACAGCGCCATGATCCTCTGTCCATCTGACCCTGCGCGCAAGTCCCGTAAATGGATTGCTGACAAGCGACTGCTCCAGGCTCTGCAGATCGGCCAGAACAAATATGCTGCGCGTCTCGTCTCTAACAACTCCTTGTACCGGAACTTGCGAAACAATATATAGCGCCAGATTGTCATCGGCGCTGACCAGCGCCTCCCCGGGTGACGTGAATCCAGCCGGCGCCGCGCTCTCGATAGCCATTTTCTGACTTCCGTCGAGGCTGTAAACCTTGACATCTACGCCATCAGCGCTTGAAGACGGCGGAAACCGCAATAATACGCGATCGCCAAAGCCCGCGGCGCAGTAGCATCCGGATTCGTCTGGCAATTGCCTCAGGGCGCCCTCGACCAGGTCCAGCGCGAACAATCCAGCATATTGCCTATACGAGAAGTAGTTGCTGATTCCGTCGGGGTGGGCTTCCATAATCAGTTCATTTGTCGCTGCGCTGAAGGCAACGGGCAGAACGCGAACGCCTTCGCGAGGACCGTCAACCAATACCTCGCGGCTATCAGCGCCGTCCAGGTCGCTGACATAAGTAGAAGTGCTCAGCGTTCCCCCGTCTCCGCGGAGCGTCGCGGTCCAGGCGATTGCCTGTCCGCCTCCGAAAACGAGCCAATCCACCCGTTCTGTATCGGCTGATTTGCTTACGAATGGGTGATCCCGGATTGAAGTATCCGGCGCAGCCTGCTTGACCTGCTCTTCATCAAGATCGTAATAGATAACGGCGTTTCCCAGCAATGTGAATCGCTCGCCCCTGATGTTTACGCTATTTATCTCTCCCGTGAGGATGTTGATGAAAACGAGCTCCGTCCCCGCGTCATCTTCGTCCTTTCGTATGAACACATCCCAACCCGGTTGCTCTGCTTCCGGCAAGGCTGTATCCTGCGCCGACAGCGGCGCCGATACCAACATGAATGTGATAAGCCAGAGAATTGTGGCTTTCATGTAGCGCGCTTTCGAGGCTGGCGTCTCCTTAAAGTCAAACCAGGTAAATCATGCAGTTTCCGACGTCAAGCCGTAGGGGCGAGCCTTGGCTCGCCCACCGTTCGGCTAGGTTTTGCAGGCCACCGACGGTCAGTGTCTACGCGGCCGACGGTCAGTGTCTACGCGACCCGCCGGGTCGCCCCTACCGCCGACTATTATTTTGGCGTTGCATGACTTAGTTGGTCCTTCTATGATTATAAGGTCGCGCATTTTCTGGAGCAAACGCATTCGCTCACTATGAAATGAAGTCAAAAGCCCCGCGCGGTCGCGGGGCTTCTGAAAAAGGTCTTTGACGCTTTGCTTCCCATCGACACTGCGTCGATGGCGTGCTGGATAGCAACAATCTAGCTATCAAGTGACTAGCCGATTTACATCGGCTCTAACGATTCTTTCGGTTCCGGTGAAGACGTCGCTGCTGCCAAGCCATTGCGTCGCGATTCTTCTTTTCTTGCAGGAAACGCTCTACTCGCGCAATCTCCTGCAATTCGATCGCGCGCTGCTTATGCATCAACTCGGCGCTGAAGGTCAAGTGTTCCATGTTTATGCTCCTTTTGTTCTTAACGCACATGGAAAGAAATCTATCATAATCAGGCAAGATGTACGAATGAGTGAATCAAGAAATCGTATATCTTGCATAGTAAAGACGCCTTTTACTGCGGGAGTCTTACTTTAGAGAAAGCAATCTATATCTGTCGCCGCAGATTGTCGCTACAATCTTGTTTCAGCGAATCCAAGGAAGGAGCAGGGCAATCGCTTCAAAATCAATAACCGTCGAATGTCGCATAGATCTAAGGAAACGTAGGGGCGACCAATCTGGTCGCCCGAAGCTACCGGGCTTTGCGCTTTCGGGCGACATGGTATGTCGCCCTGCATCGCCTCCATTTTGACAGGCTCGCGGTTAAATCTCGGTGTTCTCGGTGTCCTCGGTGGTTAAAATAATTTGAAGCGATTGCCCTGAAGGAAGGAGAGTCACTTTGAAATCCGTCACAATCCAAGATATCAAGCTGCATGTGGTGGCGATGCCACTCGTCGAACTGCTGAAAACAAGTTTCGGCGCCGAACCGCAAAAGTCGGCCATAATCGTTGAAGTGCTGACTAGCGACGGTCTTGCGGGCTGGGGCGAAACAGCGCTTAAGACCAAACCAAGTTATGGTTCCGAGACGATACTTACCGCGCTGCACATCACGCGCGATTTTCTGGTTCCAAGTTTGGTCGGCAAGACTATCGCATCGCCGACCGAGCTGCCCGAACTGTTTAAGGCCGTTCGCGGCAATCATCACGCCAGAGCGGGACTGGAAGCGGCGGTTTGGGACCTCATGGCCAAGGCCAACGGCATGCGACTGGCCGATTATTTTGCCTGCCACCTGCCGGCGCAGCTCCGGCCGCGGGATGACGTCCTGGTTGGCGTCAGCATCGGCATACAGGACTCACTGGAGGCGCAACTCGCGCTCATCCAAAAGCGCCTCGACGAAGGCTATCAGCGCATCAAACTCAAGATAGCGCCCGGCTGGGATCTGGAACTCGCCAGTGCGGTTCGCGGACGCTTTCCCGATATCAGCTTGATGCTGGACGCCAATAGCGCTTATACCTTGAAAGACATTGAACACCTGAAAAAGCTGGACCAGTTCGGCTTGCTCATGATCGAGCAACCGCTGGCCTACGACGACATTTACGAACATAGCCTGCTTCAAGCGCAACTGCGGACGCCGATTTGCCTGGACGAAAGTATCTACTCAGCGCAAGACTGGCGCATAGCGCTGAAACTCGGCGCCGGGAAAATCCTCAACTTAAAACCGACGCGTGTGGGCGGCTACAGTGAAAGTCTCAAGATTTACCAACTCTGTGTCGAAACGAATACGCCGCTTTGGATCGGCGGCATGCTGGAAACCGGCGTCGGTCGCGCCGCAAACCTGGCCTTCGCTTCACTGCCAGGCGTGACCTTGCCCAGCGATATCTCCGCCACCGATCGATACTTTGATCCCGACATCGCCGAGCCGCCCTTTGTCTTGGGGGCGGGCAGCAGGCTGAAGGTCCCCGCAGGACCGGGCATCGGGGTCGAGGTCCAGCGCGATCGCCTTGAGGAAGCCTGCGCCCGCTGGCGAGAGGCCAATCCTTTTAAGCCCTTGTTCTAAATTGTCGCCTGGCCAAAGCTGCAATTGTGATTTCTAGTTCCAGGCAAGTCCTCAAAAGACATGTCGCCCGTCATACCACGCCGAAACCCGTCGAGGCAGCAGCCAGCGACCAGATTGGTCGCCCCTACAAGGCTTGTCCGTTACTGCAAATCATACACAGAGATAACGGAAACAGTACCAAAAAAACATAAAAAAAGGGTCGGTCTCTACGAAACACAACAAATTACTACGAAGTCCATCAAGTCTAGCTGTATAGTATCGGGTTATCATGGTGTCATCTCGAAGTGCGAAAAGGAAGC
>WTGF01000099.1 GCA_011525385.1 Chloroflexota bacterium
ACGGCGCCCAACGCACCAGCCGCACACTCCTCGACTTCGCCTAACCACCCATGAAAACACCTACAAAACCAACCACCATCAACCAAAAATCTCTGTGCCTCTGTGGCCAAAAAAATGATGCGAAGCAATATCATGCAGATTCTGAAAGACATTCCAACTTCAACATCGAGTCACCCCTCTCCAATGCTTTGGGGAGGGGCCGGGGGTGGGGTAGAAATCCGCGCCTCTGTGGCCAAAAAAAATCTCTGTGCCTCTGTGCCTCTGTGGCGAAAAAAAACCTACCACCCCGCCAAACAAAAACCCAGCAATACCGCGCCCTTCCAGCCCTTCCACACCCTCAAAATCCGGGGACGGCGCGGGGCGCTCGCGGGGGACTTGTGGGGGGAACAGGCCGGGGGAGGGGTAGAAATCTGTGCCCTCAGTAAAACCACGTAAGTCATGCAAAAATATCAACTGCGACGACGAGTCACCCCTCTCCAATGCTTTGGGGAGGGGCCGGGGGTGGGGTAGAAATCCGCGCCTCTGTGGCCAAAAAAAATCTCTGTGCCTCTGTGCCTCTGTGGCGAAAAAAAACCTACCACCCCGCCAAACAAAAACCCAGCAATACCGCGCCCTTCCAGCCCTTCCACACCCTCAAAATCCGGGGACGGCGCGGGGCGCTCGCGGGGGACTTGTGGGGGGAACAGGCCGGGGGAGGGGTAGAAATCTGTGCCCTCAGTAAAACCACGTAAGTCATGCAAAAATATCAACTGCGACGACGAGTCACCCCTCTCCAATGCTTTGGGGAGGGGCCGGGGGTGGGGTAGAAATCCGTGCCTCTGTGGCCAAAAAAAATCTCTGAGCCCTCTGTGCCTCTGTGGTGAATATAAAACCCAGCAATACCGCGCCTTCCAGCCCTTCCACCCCCTCAAAATCTGGGGAAATACGGGGACGGCGCGGGGCGCTCGCGGGGGACTCCTGGGGGCGCCAAGGGGGGATAATTCGGCAACCCTTTGGGTCACTCGATACGTGTTGCTCTCGACGGCCGACTGGTCAATGCGCTATATCTGCGCTAAGCTCGCGCCACTGGAGAAAAATACCATGCTCAAGATCAACGAGAAACGCTTTCTGGCCGACCTGCGCGAACTGTCGCTGATTGGCGCCACTGCCGAGGGCGGGGTATCCCGCCCGGCCTTGACAGCCCGCGATATCGAGGCGCGGCAATGGTATCGGGGGAAGATCGCCGGAGCCGGACTCGACTACGCGCTGGACGGGGCGGGCAATCAATCCGCGATTCTCTGGAGCGACCCGCCCAGCGGCAAGCGCATACTGGCCGGTTCCCATCTGGACAGCGTCCCCAATGGCGGGCGCTATGACGGCGCGCTGGGGCTCTTGGCGGCCTTCGAGGCGCTGCGGACAATGAAGGATCACGACATTCGGCCGAAGCTCACGCTGGAGGCCCTCAACTTCACCGACGAGGAAGGCGCGATTATGGGCTTGATGGGCAGCCGCGCCCTGGTCGGGCAGCTCGAGGCGGCAGATCTGGAGCGTAGCAAGATCGCCCCGGAAGAACTGAGTAAGCGGCTGGAGGCTGCCGGCATCTCCCGCGAGTCCATGTTGGGGGCACGCCGCGATGACGTCCTGGCTTGGGTCGAATTGCATATCGAACAAGGCACGCGCCTGGAAGACGGGAACATCGACATCGGCGTGGTTGATGCCATCGTCGGCATACGTTCACTGAAACTAACCTTGCAGGGCGAGGCGGCGCATGCCGGAACCAAGCCGATGCGGCAGCGGCGAGACGCGCTCTGGGGAGCGGCTGCTTTTGTGTCGAGCGCGCGACAACATGTCATGGACAACTACAGTCCGGGCGTCTGTAATATCGGGATGATCGGCGCTAAACCCGGCGCCTTCAACATCGTCCCGGCCCAGGTTGATCTGGCGCTGGAATTCCGTCATGGTTCCTCGGAAGAAATGAATGCCATGAGCGACGATCTGCTGGGCTTGCTGGAGGTATGCGCTCGCGAATTTGGTTTGCGGGCATCCTTCGAGGAAACGCCAGCCGTCCATCCCGCGCGGATGAGCGAGACGGTCATGTCCGCGATTGAGCGGGCGGCCGCCGCGCTCGGCTTGTCCCATCGGCGCATGCTCAGTTTCGCCGGTCACGACAGTCAGTCCATGACCCAAATCTGTCCCGCCGCCATGTTTTTCGTCCCGTCGGCGCGCGGCATCAGCCATAACCCAAAGGAGTTCACCAGTGATGCCGATTGCATAAATGGCGCGAACCTGATGCTTCATACATTGATGCGATTGGTCGATACCCTCGGCTAGACGCCGCTTGGCGCCCAGATATTCTTGACCTGGTTCGATTCCTGGAGGAACTCGGCGCCCGCGCCCTGGACCGGATCAAACCAGTCACGATCGACGCCGTAGTTGACCCAGGTTCGTTTCATATTTGCCGCCGAGCGCGCTTCGACTTGTCGGCTGCCCTCGGCGCCCCCGAAGTACCAGAGGCTATCGACATCGTCATGCTCGACCAGGGTCTTCACGAGATGGTCGCGATCGCCGGTGACGATGTTGACCACACCCGCCGGCAAATCGGATGTATCGAAGACCTGATAGAGATCGGTCGCGCTCAGCGGGTAGATCGGGGAGGGCAAGCAGACGACGGTGTTGCCGCGCGAGATCGCGGGCGCGAGCAAGGACGCGAAAGCCAGGAGCGGGCGGGTGTCGGGGCAGGCGACGCCGATGACGCCAATGGGTTCGTGAATCGCGGCCACCAGACCTCGAAGCGTCGTCTCTTGAACTGTGCCGCCCGACTTGTCGGCGAAAGCGGCCCAATGGAAGAATCGCTCAATCGCGGCCTCGACTTCCCGCTCTGCCGATGCCGGTTCGCACTCGGTCATCATCGTAATGCGACGGGCGAATTCGTCGCGGCGCGCCGACAAGTTTTCCGCGATGTAATACAAGATCTGCGCGCGAGCGTGGGGGGCGTAATAGGCCCAGTTTTTGGCTTTGCGCGCGGCTTCCACGGCATCGCGAATGTCCTTGCGGTTGCCATCGCCGGCTTGCCCGACCGGCGCGCCGGACGGCGTTATGATTGATCGCGTATAATTGCCGTCGGGCCGTTTCTGCGCGCCGCCGATGTACAGTTTTGCCGTGCGGTCTATGAGGGAGTCGCCCTCTGTGGCATTGCCCAGGGCAGTGGGCGCCGGGGGCACATGGCCTCCCCAGTTTTCGGGAGCGTCGCCCATTTGCGGGCGGGACCGCTCCAGCCAGCGCGGGCGCAGATAAGCGAACAAGCCTTCCTTGCCTCCCTCGCGCCCGAAGCCGCTTTCGCGATAGCCGCCGAAGCCGGCTGCCGCATCAAACAAGTTGGTGGAGTTGATCCAGATGCTGCCGGCTTTGATCTTGCGCGCGGCATCCAATGCCAGACTGATGTTCTCGCTCCAAATCGAAGCCGCCAAACCGTAGCGGGTGTTGTTCGCCAGTTCAATCGCTTCGCCGGGCGTGCGGAAGCTCATCGCCACCAGTACGGGACCGAAGATCTCTTGCTGCGCCACTGCGGAGGCCGCTTCTACATTTGTCAAGAGCGTCGGCGGATAAAAGCAGCCCTGGTCGGGCGCTTCAATCTCCGGTTGATAGACCTCGGCGCCATCCTCGATGCCGCGCTTGACCCAGTCGGCGATATTGTCTCGTTGGACGGGATCGACGATCGCGCCGATGTCAATGCCCTTGTCCAGGGCGTCCCCCAGGCGCAGGCGCGACATGCGCCGTTTGAGCTTGGCGATGAAGCTGCCGGCGATATTCTCTTGCACCAGCAGGCGCGATCCAGCGCAGCAAACCTCGCCCTGATTGAAGAAAATGGCGTCGACCAGACCTTCGACCGCGCCATCCAGATCGGCGTCGTCGAAGACGACAAAGGGCGACTTGCCACCCAGTTCCAAGGTGAGTTTGACGCCTGTGCCGGCTGTCACCCGGCGAATGACGCGCCCGACCGCTGTCGAACCGGTGAAGGCGACCTTGTCCAGGTCGCTGTGCGCCACCAGGGAGGCGCCGGCTTCATCGCCGCCTGTGACGATGTTGACGACGCCGGGCGGGATGCCGGCTTCCGCGATGACCTCGGCGAAGAGCAGGGCGGAAAGCGGCGTGTAAGGCGCGGGTTTGATGACGACGGTATTGCCCATGGCAAGGGCCGGCGCGATCTTCCAGGCCAGCATCAGCAGCGGGAAGTTCCAGGGTATCACTTGCCCGACGACGCCCAGGGACTGGTAGTCGCGCAATTCGCTTTCCATCAATTGCGCCCAGCCGGCATGATAATAAAAGTGGCGCGCGCCCAGCGGGATATCGATATCGCGCGCTTCGCGGATGGCCTTGCCGTTGTCCAGGCTTTCGACGACGGCCAGCAGGCGGGCGTGCTTCTGCACGTTGCGGGCGATGGCGTAGAGATGGCGCGCGCGCTGGTGCGGGCTCAAGGCGCTCCAGCCTGGATAGGCTGCGCGCGCCGCGGCGACGGCGACGTCAATGTCGGCGGCGGAGGCGTCGGCGACTTGCGCCAGGGTTTCCGCGCGCGCCGGGTTGGCCACTGTGAGGGTCTTGCCTTCGGCCGGCGGGACCCAGTCGTTGTTGATGAAGAGGTCGAAATGGCGCTCGTGGGCATCCAGCCAGGCAGTGGCGGCGGCGTCGGATTCCGGCGCGGGTCCGTAGGTCATGGAGTGGAAGAGTTCGGCTATTTGGGGCATGGGTGGGGTCCTCGGGCTGTCAAAAGCCCTGTCTCGAATTTCGCACTGACACTAGTGAATCGCTCACTAAGTTGCAGATAACACCGTTGCGTTTGCCTCAACCGAGGTCTCACAGTTCAGGAATCCGAAAATCCAGTTCTCTAATCAGTTGAAACGTATCAATACAGCGCAATTCAAGCAATTTACATACGAGTGGTATCTTTCGATTTTCAGGTTTAGGCAACGTCGACCCAACAGTCTGGACTTTCTCGAGAGTTACTACACAACGGTCTTCGGGTCTTTCCAGAGCATATGAGACAAGAAACGGATCAGCAGACTGGGATACTAAATCTAAATCGCCGAGAGTGGCATCACCGACTCGGATTCCGTATCCGTCCTCATACGTTTTGAGCACCGTGCTGACAATAGGTTCTTGGCGGAACTCTAACAGGTCCAAATGTGCTTCGATCCACTCTAGCAAGTGATCCTCAGGTGAATCCTCAATGGCATCATATCGCTGAATCTCTCCGATCGCTTGTATTGGCATCTTGATTGTTTCCGCCTGAGCTTGCTGAATTACCCAACCCCAGAATTGCGGAATACGATTCAGGGGATAATAGCGATTATTCGCATCAATCAAGACGTTAGCGTCGATCAAATATAACAACGATGAGACCTTCAGGCGTACTCAGGAAATAGAAGCGGGTAAACACGTGTCGGCGCTACGCCAAGGATGACGGCAGCTTTTGTTGGTGTCAACGATCTTGACTGGATATGTCTTCTAGCGATCTCAATCAATGGGTTTCCCAGTTGATGACGAAGGACAGCATAGTAGCTCGGTCCGCCCTTTTGCGATTGCTGTGACGCATGTTTGGTTTCGTTATTGCGGCGTCTGTCAATCTGAAACTCTCGATTCAGTTTTCGCCACTGTTCTTCATTAATTTTTTTGATGAGCAAGAGATTGTACGCAACCATGGCCGGACTAATACTACGCTCGTAGGCAAACGTACTTATCTCATGTGCTGATTCATCGAATCCTGCGGTCTCGTTGATATCTACAATCCTGAGTTCGTCAGGCGGCAAGAGGATGGCTCCAGCTACCTGATTGCAGAATCTGTCAATCTCATATTCTCCCCATTTGCCTGAGACACCGCTGCTACCCAACCACAAATGCGCCACTTCGTACAGAGCGGTAAATGACCAGGCAGCAATTGTGTCTTGTCGGTTGATGACAATGAACGGCGCGAATGGATCGGCGAAGGCAAATCCGCGGAAGACCTCAACTGGGATTGCGGTGTGATGGCTGCCCAAATCGCTCTTCAAAAGGACGAATATTCCTCGTCCTTCTATACGTTCCCGCAAATAGGAAAATGCATCACGCACATTGTTTGTGTCGCGGAACAATCTTAGATCGAATTTCAATTCCTCTACTATGTCTTGAGCTACCTCGTAGTAACCGGACGACATAGCCGCCGAGCCAATAAAAGGCAAAGGCTCTGACTTTTCCTCTTCCAGAAGATCTCTTACAAGGTTTTGCGCTGCTTTGACATCGCGCATTAGAAAGTTCAAGTGGGCGTTACCCTTGCGATCTAGGGTTTGCTGAGGAATGGTACGGAAATCTTCACCCCGATCACCTCTAATAGGCGGGTTAGGAAGATAGAAAGCAAGCAGCGGCTGGTGGTAAACTTTGGACATTCCGTTGAGTTGAGCACGAGATGGATCCCGTTGGCCGCTTTCCAACAGTTTGAGCTTTTCACTTGCAGCACTTGTTGTCGAGTCTTTGAATCCAAGTTTCTTGGCAGCTTCTTCAAGCTCCAAAGCGGCAGTTTCGCGCGCCCATATAAGGATTTCTGGATTTACCGCAGGCATGGTGAAGTTCCTCTTGTCAAATGCCTAGATTGTACAGATTCAACTATGAGTTGCCAATGACCCTTGTATGACAATCGAACCTACTGCGCTCTAGCCCCACTATCCATTGTCTGCTACGCTACTTGGATTAGCTCAAGCGACAGGAGCCACCCGTGCCGAAACAATACGCCCGCCCGCCGGCCATGGTCATTGACCCGAAAAAGACTTACCACGCCAAAATGGAAACCAGCAAGGGGACGATCTCAATTGAGCTCTTCGCCGACCGCGCGCCGATCACGGTCAACAATTTTGTTTTCCTGTGCCGCGATGGGTTCTATGACGATGTGATCTTCCACCGTGTGCTGGACGGATTCATGGCGCAGGGCGGCGACCCCACGGGCAGCGGTCGCGGGGGACCCGGTTATCGCTGGGACGACGAAGCGTCCGCTTTGCGAATCGCGCACGATGCGCCCGGTACCTTGAGCATGGCGAACGCCGGCCCCAATAGCAACGGCTCGCAGTTTTTCATTACTTTTACGCCGACGCCTCATCTTGACGGGCGCCATGCCGTTTTCGGTCGCGTGAACGATGCGGAAAGCTTGCAGGTGTTGAGCGCGTTGCAGCGGATTGATCCTCAGCGTCCGAACCGGGCCATCGTTGCGGACAGGATCAAAAGCGTCACGATAGAAGAACGCTAGCCAAACGTGACTGACGTTAGCAAGCCAGGCTAGGTTACGCTGGCAGTTTTCCCCCGCTATTGCCAGTTCAAGCGCAGCCTCATTAATCCGACAGTCTTGGGAAAATCTCATCAATGCCTGTGGCTTCGCGCAAGTTGGCTGGCAACTGAAGGTATTTTCGTTTGCTTTCGAATTGAACCGGCGTTACAATTCCGATTATAAGGTGTTTGTATCTGATGTTGTAAATCATGCGGGATTACCGCTGGTCTATTCTTGGTTACAGGCTGGCATTCGACAAACGAACCCAAAACCGCGAGACAGGTTAATATTTCTTTGGTTTGCATAAGGCGCGTCGGGTATCCGTAAACTGCGATTGCTGGCTGTCGCGCCTGTGAAGCAAAAAATGAAAATAGCCGAGCGCTCAAATTAAGAAAAAGGTGTCGGGTCTTCGTCGAAAGAAATGAGTTTAATTCAAGTACGAAAGAGGACAATAATCTGTACGGAGCGGACTTTGATGCCTGTGAAACAACCCGGGTTGACTAACTGTATTGTTCAGATAGTCGATAATATGTTAGAGTCTAGAAAATCGCAATGGATTCTTTGCGTGTTAGCGAGGACGATTTCGTTTGTAGGGCGGCTTTATAGGTGTTATAGTTATGCAACTGCGCCAGCTTTATTCTTTGTAGCGCGCGGGTTACAGGCACTACCATCGCTGTAAATGCATCGAAAGGTTTCAATATGTTACCCAATGAAGTCGCGAATGTTTCGTTCGAGTCGTTTAGAGATCTTGCCAGGGGCAAGAGAGTGATATTGCTTTATCCCTGGGCAAATTTTAGAAACGTCTTTTTGAGTTATTTTCTGAACGATATCGGCGAAGGGTTACTGTATCATCGAATTCCGGACGAAGTCGACAGTTTGCAGGTTTGGGTAAAAGGATTGCTGGAAGAGTTACAGTTGGTATTGGAGGGATTTGGCGAGGGACTTTTTAATGCGTTAGAGGGGGCGTCCGCAGAAGAACTGGGCGCCGCTTTGGCTGCGGATTTCGGACATGTTGATTTGGAACGCGCAGTATTATTTCTTGACGAGCTCGATCGTGTGCCCCAGGATGCGGAATTCCGCGCATTTATGACCGCTCTCGTTGACAATTTGCCCGCGAACACGCAGTTGGCGTTGAATTCTCGGTTGCTCACTTACGAACCGTGGATCAACTGGGTCAACAGGGATCAGGCTGTGGTGTTGGGTACTGCGCATCGTTCGAATAATCTTATGTTCACCAAAGAAGCGACGCTCAAACCGCAGTTAGAAGTGTACGCTTTTGGCCAAGGCCACGCTATATCCAACGGACGGGAGATCCGCAGTTGGGACGGCGCCCTGCCACGGAATCTCTTCTTTTATTTCATCGACAATCCCTTGGTCACACGTGATCAGATATTCGAAATCTTCTGGCCCAAGCTGTCAATAAAAGATGCAACCAATGTCTTTCATGTGACCAAGCGCAAGATAACCGAGCGGATCTCGATGCAAGTCGACGATGAGGCGAATTACGAACTCACGACTTATTCCGCTGGTTTCTATGTGCCGAGCGACAAGATCGTGCGGCACTATGATGTTGCCGATTTCGAGTATGCCATGGAAGGGGCGTTGAGGTCCGACAATCCCCATGAGAAGGAAGTTTTGTTCAGACACGCGGTGGACATCTACAAAGCGCCATTCTTGCATACGGTCAAGCTGGCCTGGGTAGATGCGAGACGGAAACAGCTACAGACAATGTACGCCGAAGCGTTAATTGGCTTGGCGAACCTGCAAGCCGGGCGGGGAGAATGGGAGCGGGCGCTCGGTTCGTACGTCAGAGTACTGCGGGAAACACCGCAGCGTGAAGATATCCACCGTAAAGTTATACAGATGTACATCAATATTGGTCGCAATGACGATGCGCGTCAGCAGTACACTTTGTTGGAGCGGATGCTCAAGAGGAGACTCGGTGTTGCACCCTCGGAGGAAACGCAAGCGCTACTAGACGCTCTTGGGCAATAGTCGAGATTGCGGGTTCGGTACGGGGGGATTCACCACGGAGGCATAGAAGTAGTTCCGAGAAACTAGTGAGAACGTGAAAATGCCTTTGTTCCCCCCGATCACCTGAGGACACGACAGGTTTGAATATCGCGCATATCTCAAGGCCAACCCCTCCCCCCAGCCCTTGCCCCCCTCGGTCCCCCCGCTAAGCGGGGGGCGGAAACCCCGAAGCATCGGAGAGGGGGAGCGCGCCACAAGAAGATGGTATTATATATTCGTTTTCGTGAATTGCAGCAAGTTAAATCCCAAATCCAATGTAGAGTCACCCTTCCCCAATGCTGTGGCGAAGGGCCGGGGATGGGGTAGAACAAACCTGTCATGTCCACAGCCACGATCACCCCGGTCAACGGGGGCGGAATCCCCGAAGCATCAGGGGAGCGTAGACACTGACCGCCAGCCGCGCCACCATTTCCTTAGATTTATGTGATATCCACACATATTGGTTCTGGTGCGATTGCTCTGGCGATCTGTACTCAATGGATCGCCATTTTATTTTCATTCTGATATACTGATACCGTCGTAGAAAGCAGGTTTCTTCCCAGGAAAGGTTGATGTTGCCCAGTCGATTGCCGGAATTGCAGTCAGATTCGTCCGGGAATGTCCGAGAAAGCAAGTCTTCCGCAGAACAGCATGGCGTGCTCCTGGCAGCGATTGTCATGGCAGTTGTTGGCTGGGGCGGTTTGCTGCAGTTGGTAGCCACGACACGTCCCCGCATTGGCGGCGAACTATGGCTATTTTTTATTTTGCTACAAATTGCGATTACTGGATCGGTTCTTCCGGTTCTGCGTTTTTTCAGCCTGCGCTTTACCTCGGTAAATGATGATCCACTGCCGGCTGGGGTAATTGTGCGACGGAGTGTCTGGGCCGGGATACTGGTTGTAGGCAGCGCCTGGCTATTGATCCCGCGCGCTTTGTCACTGCCCTTTGTGTTGATCCTGGTATTGATTCTCCTGGTTATCGAGATCTTCCTCCGCAACCGAGAATTGGCGCATGAACGATAAGCGGGATTGGTTGCGCAAGCTGCCGTCCGTCGATCGGCTACTGTCACATAACCGTGTCCAAAACTTGATCAAAGAATATAGTCACCAATTGGTGGTTGAAGCCATCCGCGATGACCTGGAGTCGGCGCGGCGCGGCATTCTCGCCGAGCAGAGCCTCGAGATCTCGGAATCTGCGGTGTTGGATCGGATTAGTCATGGTTTGCGAATGGGTTTTCAACCGAGCCTGCGTCCCGTCATCAATGCGACCGGCGTAGTCATCCATACGAATCTGGGGCGCGCCCCTTTGTCGGAGGCAGCTCAGGCGGCAATGATCGCTGTCGCCGGCAGGTACAATACGCTGGAATACGACCTGGAAGAGGGGGAGCGCGGGAGCCGTCTGGTTCACGCCGCGAAACTCCTGCGCGGTTTGGCCGGCGCCGAAGATGCGATTGTGCTCAACAACAATGCCGCCGCGTTGATTCTGATCTTGAGCGCGCTCGCGAGAGAGCGCGAGGTCATAATATCGCGCGGTCAGTTAGTTGAAATTGGCGGCGGATTTCGTATTCCAGCGATCATGCAAGAGAGCGGCGCGACGCTGGTTGAAGTGGGCACAACCAACCGAACGCGAGTTGACGACTATAAAGCGGCTGTGAACGCGCAAACAGCGATGTTGCTGCGCGTTCATGCCTCAAACTTTCGCCAGCTTGGCTTCGTTGAACAGCCCTCCTTGAGCCAATTGATTGCATGCGCCCGCCAGCATGGATTGCTGGCGGTTGACGACCTTGGCAGCGGTACACTCATTGATACCAGAAAATTCGGATTGGCATATGAGCCGACAATACAAGAGAGTGTTGCGGCCGGATTTGATCTGATCTGTTTTAGCGGGGATAAATTGCTGGGCGGACCGCAAGCGGGAATTATTGTCGGGAAGGCGGAATTGATCGCAAGGCTGAAGCGTCACCCGCTTGCGCGCGCGATGCGGGTCGACAAACTGACCTATGCCGCGCTGATCGCGACCTTGCAACACTATCTTCGCGATGAGGCCTTGCAAGAGGTGCCAATATGGCGAATGATCGCGCGAGAGCTCGACGAAATCGGGACGACAGCCGAGCGTTGGGCCGGGCAGATCGGCGGCAAGGTTCTGGATGGGCGATCGACGGTCGGCGGCGGCAGTTTGCCGGGGACAAATCTTCCCACGCGTCTACTGGCGATTGCGGCTGCCTCTCCGGCGCGCTTTACCGCGGGGCTTCGGCAAGCGGATCCACCTGTGATAGCCCGCGTTTCGAAAAGTCATGTGCTGCTGGATCCGCGCACGGTGTTGCCCGAGCAAGAGGAGGATTTGTTGCGCGTCTTGTCGGGGCTTGCGGTTGATGAGGAGCAAGAAGTAGTTCCAAGGAAGTAATGACAATCCGGAAATGCATTTATTCAACCCCACCCCCGGCCCCCTAAGCATTAGGGGCGCGCAGATACAGCCCTTCGGAGGGGGAGCGCATTCGGCGGGGTTAGGATTACATCCAAAACTCCCGCTACGAATGAAGTTGTTTCGCATTGTTTTATAGGCACTACATGAGAAGGGATCGCTATCATGAAGTCTGATTTGGACCGGTTGATGCAGGAGCGCGACATGGACGCCTTTGTGGTCACGGGCGGCGAAGAATTCAACGCGATTCGGTTCTACCTGAGCAAGGGCGCGCATATCACCCATGGATCGATCTTCAAGTCGCGCGGCCAGGAGCCGCTGCTCGTTTGCAGCCGTATGGAATTGGAAGAAGCGCAAAAGAGTGGCTTGAAGGTGCGGACAGATGCGGAGCTAGGCTTTCACGAGCGGCTGGCGGCGGCAGAGGGCGACAGCTATACGGCGACCGCGCAGTTCTGGGCGGATGTTCTGTCGGAGATGGGCTTAAACGGAGGACGCGTCGGACTATACGGCACCTGGCAGATCAACAAGACAATTGCGCAGTTGGGCGTACTGCAGGAACATCTTCCTCAATATGAATTCCTTGCAGAAGGAAAGCGTACGCTCTTTGAGGAGGCGATGCTGACCAAAGATCAGCAAGAGATCAGTCGGCTTAAATCGGTGGCGGAACGCGCCAATTCGGTGATGGAGACCGTTTGGGATTATATCGCCGGACTGGATGTTGAAGGCGAGTTCCTTTTCGACGAATCCGGCCAGCAAGTGACCATTGGCGATATCAAGGGCCTGGTACGGCGCGAATTGATGGCATGTGGTTTGGAAGACACAAACACGATTTTCGCGCAAGGGCGGGACGCGGGTTTTCCCCATAGCCGCGGCGAAGCGGACATGCCACTAAAAACCGGCCAGGCCATAGTCTTTGACTTGTTCCCGAGAGAGCAGGGCGGTGGATACCACCATGATATGACGCGGACCTGGTGTATTGGCTATGCCCCGCCCGAGGTGCGAGACGCCTATGACACCGTGATGGAGGCCTTTGACATCTCAGTAGAAAGCTTTGGGTTGAACAAGCCGACCCATCTGATGCAGGAAGCGGTATTGGACCATTATGAAGCAAAAGGCCATGCGACGATCCGCTCTGATCCGCGCACGATGGAAGGCTATATCCATACGCTTGGCCACGGCGTCGGCATCGACATTCACGAGAGTCCATCTATTAGTCACACCAGGCGCGACGATGTCTTCCAGATCGGGAATGTCTTGACCATTGAGCCGGGACTGTATTATCCTGATCGTGGTTACGGTGTACGGGTGGAAGACCTGTTTGTGATTGACGAGAGCGGCGCATTGGTCTCTTTGACGTCCTTTCGCAAGGATTTGGTGATTCCACTTAGCAAATGACCTGTCGGAGGGCCGCTGGGCGCGTAACCGGCGGCAAGATCAGCCGCGCTCAGGCAAAAGGATAAAGTTTTGTCGCATGAGCGACGCGGTTTACAAAAACAGTAGTTTGCGAGGAGAACATGGCTTCGTCACAGATTCGCGTCGCGATTATCGGATCGGGTCCGTCGGGCTTTTACGCTGCGGACCACTTGCTCAAACAGCGCGATCCCCTCATTTGCGTCGATATGTACGAGCGGCTGCCGACCCCCTTTGGCTTGGTGCGCGGGGGGGTCGCGCCCGATCACGCCAAGATCAAGTCGGTCACAAAACTGTATAGTCGGATCGCCAGGCACAAACGATTCAATTTCTTCGGCAATATCGAATTCGGTACCGATATAACAAGAGCGGATCTCAGCAAAGTTTATCATGGCATCATATATGCGGTGGGCGCGCAGACCGACAAAAAGCTGGGGATCCCGGGTGAAGATTTAGCGAACAGCTTTGCGGCAACAGAATTCGTAGGTTGGTACAACGGTCATCCGGACTATCACGATTACGACTTCGATTTGACCGGTATCAAACGTGTTGCGGTGATCGGTGTGGGAAATGTCGCTATGGATGTGGCGCGTATATTGGCGCGCACAAGCGAAGAACTTTATGAAACGGATATCGCCGACTACGCGCTCAAATCTTTGCAGAGCAGCGAGGTAGAAGAGATTATTGTGCTGGGACGACGCGGTCCGGCGCAGGCGGCATTCACCAATCCGGAGATAAAGGAATTGGGGGAAATGGCGGACGCGGACATCGTCGTTTCGCTGGAAGAGGCGACGCTGGACAAGCTCAGCGCCGCTGAATTGGAAGCCAGCGGCGATCGCGCGGCCGCGCGCAATGTGGACATACTGAGATCTTATGCCAGGCGCGAGTTGCGCGGGCGCTCGCGACGGATCGTCATGCGATTTCTGGTATCGCCGGTGGCATTGGTCGGCAAGGACAAAGTGGAGGCTATACGCATTGTCCGCAACGAACTCTATCTGGACCAACATGGTTCTTTGCGCCCCAGGGCAACGGAGCGGCAGGAAACCTTGCCGGTCGATATGGTCTTTCGCTCGGTTGGGTATCGCGGTGTCCGGTTGCCCGATGTCCCCTTCTACGATCCCTGGGGCACGATTCCAAATGACCGTGGCCGCGTGTTGACAGCCCATGAGGGCGGAGAATACCTGGTCGGCAATTATGTTGTCGGCTGGATCAAACGCGGACCCAGCGGCATCATCGGCACCAACAAGCCTGACGCCATCGAGTCGGCCAATCGCTTCCTGGAAGACTTGGGAGTGAATCGCGTTCTTGAACCGGCCGATACGCGGGGCGAGACCATTCTCGATCTGATTCAGTCGCGCAAACCGACCTATTGCAGCTTTGCCGACTGGGAAAGGCTGGACGCAATCGAGCGGCAGCGCGGCGCCGAGAGCGGTCGCAGCCGCGTGAAATTCACTACTGTCGAGGACATGCTGGCGGCTTTAGGGAAAAGCGATCAGGTGGCGGAAGCCAGCAGCTAAGCAGCAGCAACTTCGGTCTACCCATGGCAATGGGAGGAGCGGACCCCCTTTTCATCGGGCGGGATCTCGCCGCAAAACCTGAAATTATTTCGGTGATTTTCGGGCGACCTGGTAGGTCGCCCCTGTTTACGTTGCGGGCAGCCAACCCCACCCCCGGCCCCCTCCCCGAGGCATCAGGGAGGGGGAGCTAAACATCGCGGGATGCAAGGTATTTTGCGTGGGCGGCGGCATTGTTGCGCGTGTGTTTACATTTTTGCGCTCTGGCGGGCGACCCTGATAGGCCGCTTAGCCACTGACCGCCGACACCGGCCTGGAGTCTATATGTTAAAGCGTTCGAGAAAAGTAAGGCGATTTTACGAATTTATACGATTTTCTATGAATTTATGTCAATTTGCTTGACAAACTTGTGAAGTCGACATAATCTTATATGCAACAGATAGATTTATTGAAAGCAAATTTATTGAATCCCCGACGCCCCGCTCCCGCGGGGCGTTTCCATTCCCCCCCGCCCCTGATTGGACATTCTCAAGGGAAGGCGATTGCGTTAATCTCGTGGCAGGTTGAGGTTGAGCGCAAGGGAGCAGCTTTATGGATGCAAAGGGGTTGATTCTGGATCGGATTAACCAGCAAGAAGAAGAATTCTGTTACATCGCCAAAGAAATCTGGGACCATCCGCAAGTCGCTTTGGAGGAAAGCTTCGCTTCTCAACTTCTGGCGGAAAAGCTGGCTGGGGAGGGATTCGAGATTAGCTGGGGGGCCGGCGGGATGCCGACAGCTTTTATCGCCGAGTGGGGTCAGGGCGCGCCGCTGATCGGTTTTCTGGGCGAGTACGATGCGCTTCCAGGCTTGTCGCAGGAGTTGTCCAGCGAAAAGTCGCCCATAGACCCCGGCGGACCCGGGCATGGCTGCGGTCACAACCTCTTTGGCACGGCTTGCATGGGTTCGGCAATGGCTTTGAAATCGGCAATGCAGCAAAGCGATATCAAAGGTACGATCCGCTTTTATGGCTGCCCGGCGGAAGAGACCTTGGTCGGCAAGACTTTCATGGCTCGCGACGGGGTATTTGACGATCTTGACGCGGCCATTAGCTGGCATCCGGGGGATAGCAACATCAGCTGGAATGGCTCCTCTTTGGCGATGAATTCTTTCAGAGTCAACTTTTATGGGGTGGCCGCGCATGCCGGGGGATCGCCCTGGTTAGGTCGCAGCGCCCTGGACGGCGTTATGCTGATGGACGCCGGCGTCAACTATATGCGCGAACACGTGCCGCCGGAATCCCGGATTCACAGCGTTGTCACCAGCGGCGGACAAGCGCCGAACGTGGTGCCGGCCTTCGCGCAAGTATGGTATTTTGTGCGCGCTCCCCACCGTGAACAGGTGGAAGCAATGTATAACTGGATGCAAGACATTGCGGAGGGGGCGGCGCTGATGAGCGGCACCCGGCATGAGATCGAATTTCTCACCGGCTGCTATGAGATTTTGCCAAATGATGTCATGTCCGATTTGCTGTACGAAAAGATGGCAGAAGTCGATGACATGCGTTTCACCGACAAGGAACGCGAATTCGCCAAAGCGCTGCAGGCGAGTTTTCCCGAAGGATCGGTGAAACGCGGCTTCGATTGGACGCAGATTTCCAGCAGCGCCCAGCTTGATCCAGCCGATATGGACGATCCATTGTGGGAGCGCGTGCTGCCGCACTCGCCAAGTCCACCACTGTTGGGCGGCTCGACCGAAGTGGCCGATGTTAGCTGGATCACGCCGACGGGTCAGATCACGACCACTTGCTGGCCTTTGGGCACGCCCGGGCATAGTTGGCAGACGGTGGCGTCCTGTGGATCCAGCATCGGGAACAAAGGCATGATCTTCGCGGCCAAGGCGATGGCGCTGGCGGGCTTTGATCTTGTGACCAAGCCCGAACTGTTGGCGGAAGCGCGTGCCGAATTCGAACGGGTACGCGCGGGCAGAGCATACGTCAGTCCCTTGCCGCCAGAGGCGACGCCGAAGTAGATGGACTTGCAGTCGACCCCACAGGGCGTTGTCGCGGGAAGCATTCCGCTTTTCGCCGGTCATCCGGCGCATGAGTTGCTGCCAATATCCACTGTTCGCAGACTGGTGGATTCTATGTGGTCGCAGCCGGATGTGGTACGTCTATTCAACTACGGCGATGAGCAAGGAAACCGGCAGCTAATTGAATATCTGGCGGCGCGGTTGCAGCGTAGCGAGAATCTGCCCGTCTGTCGCGAGAACTTGATGATCATCGGCGGTTCGACCTGGGGCGTCGAGATGATCAGTCATCATTTGACGGGACCGGGCGATACCATTCTGGTAGACGCGCCCTCCTATCGAGACGCCTTGCACATTTTCCGCGATGCAAAGCTAGATGTGCAGCCGATCTCAATTGACGCCGGCGGTGTCAACGTCGCTGAAATGGAGCGGCGCCTGCGCGATTTGGCTTCCGTGCAGCGCCCCCCAAAGTTCTATTATGTCGTGCCCAATTTTCAAAATCCGACTGGCATTACGCTTAAGCGGGAGCGCCGGCAAGCGATCGTCGACTTGAGCAAAGAGTATGGTTTCGACATTGTCGAGGATGATGTATACCGCGATATTCGCTTCGTCGACGATTTGCCGCCCAGTTTTTATGCCTTGTCGGGCGGGGAGAAGGTATTGCGCCTTGGTACGTTTTCCAAAACGCTTGCGCCCGGGCTACGAATCGGATGGTTGATTGGTCCTGCGGAAACCGTAAAGCGCTTCGTCAGTAGCGGCATGCTGCGGATGGGCGGCGGCGCCAATCCCTTTACAGCGGCGATCGTTGCGGATTTCTGCAGCAGTGGCCGCTGGGAAGGGCATGTCGCCTGGTTGCGCAATCAGTACAAGTTGCGGCGAGATTGCGCCTTGGCTGCGCTGGAGGCCGCCATGCCGTCATCGACCCGTTGGACCCGGCCCGAAGGCGGATATTTCATATGGTTGCGATTGCCAGAAAATGTCACTGTCGACGAACTTGAACGGGGGGCGAAGGCGGAAAATGTCTATTTCGCTTCGGGCAAAGGCTTTTTCGTCGATCCCGAGGACGGCGCTCATCACGTGCGGCTTTCGTTTAGTTATGTGCCTTTGGAAGATCTGCAAAGCGGGATCGCGATTCTGGGGCGGCTTATCAAACAATTGGAAGGACGGTGAATCCCGTCGTGCCAGGCATCAGGACTCAGCGTCTTGTACGGAGGGAATTGGCGGAGCGGGGATACAGCCTCTTGCGCGCCCGGGAGATCGATATTGACGACGACTTGCGTGAGTCGTGGTTGAGCCTCTCGATTGACTATGCTGACTTGCCCGGCGACGAATACTTGCCCGGCGACGGCAAGTATCGTTTTCGTCGTTATGGACGATTCCGCTTTGTGCCTTCCAGCGGCGAATTAACGCCCTTGCCGCATGTTGATTATTTTCAGAGCGCGGACATCAATCGCGTGACCGGCGGCATTATTCGCAAGTTCGCGCCTTTGCTGGAGGGCACGTTTGGCAATGCCTTCCTGCGCGAGTTGATTCGCTTCGACTTCGATCAGTTCCCTGTCAGTCTCGAAGAGAGGAAATCCGTCTGGGAAGTACAGGCGCATCTTATCCGCGTGACTGCCAGCGCTGATGAGCAGGGTCATCCGACGCCGGAAGGCATTCACCGCGACGGGGCCGAATATGTTTCGGTGCATTTGGCGGAACGCTTGAACGCCCGGGGCGGCGATGTGTCGATCTACGATGACGACAAGCTGCTGCTGGCCAGCTTTCGCCTGGAAGACATCATGGATTGCTACCTCTTTCACGACGCGAGCCTGTGGCATCAAGCGAGTGCAATATCTCCAATTGACAAGTCGCATCAAGCCGTCCGCAGCATTTTGACATTTGACTATCACTTGAGGTCTGATCGTTAGAAGGGCGGGAGGCAGGACGGGGCGGCGATACAAAAAAAGCCTGCCCTGGGGCAGACTTGATTTGAGACAGCGAGGAAAGGACTCGAACCTTTAACCTTGTGCTCCAAAGGCACCTGCTCTGCCAATTGAGCTACCTCGCTACACAGCGCGGACATTATAGCAAAATCGGGGCGTTCTTCAAGTGCGAAGTGCTAGTCGTTTCCCCCGTTTTCAAACAAATGAACGCCGATCGCTTCGTCCAGGGGCACGACAAAAACGACTCCGCGGTCGCGCTCCAGCAGGTCCCCGAGCACGGTCTGCGCTTCATCCAGCATTGCCGGGATCAGATCTGTCGGCACCACGGAAAGCAGGACGTGATTGGTGTGGCCAATATCGTGCAGGACATATGCCATCACGCTGTTCATGGAACTGGCAATATGCAAAGGCACTTCGAATTTTTCGCGTTGGATTTTCTCCTTCAATCTACGCAAGCCGACACTCTTGATGATCGTGACGCCCGGCGCGCCCGCTTCTTGCCAGCGATTGGCGACTTCCATGCCACTTTCATTGTCCGACGTGATAAGCAGGATTAGCTTCATCAGTTAGTCTCCTGTTGCAGAAGCGGCGAGAAGCGTGGAGTCATCGCTTGGCTCCTGTTTGGCCTGAAATACCCAGCGAACCAGAGGCGGCGTGAGCACGGTGGTTAAGAGAATGACCATGAACAACGAGGCGTAGAGTTCGCCCCCGCCGTCGATGATACCGCTGCTCAAGCCGATCGAGATAATGATTAAACCAACTTCGCCGCGCGAAACCATGCAGACGCCCACACGCAGCGATTCGCGCAGATTGAAACCACCCATGCGAGCGCCAAGGCCGGCGCCAAAGACTTTGCTGATGACAGCCATGAGCAACAGTATCAGCATGAAGGGTA
The DNA here is from genome assembly GCA_011525385.1 of Chloroflexota bacterium. Classification (GTDB taxonomy): domain Bacteria; phylum Chloroflexota; class Anaerolineae; order Aggregatilineales; family Phototrophicaceae; genus UBA6055. The sequence continues at coordinate 19,450 of WTGF01000099.1, forward strand.
CCGCTTGCATTGGAAAACTGCTGAGGTCCGTTTCCAGGCCGACATCGACAAAGAAGATCGGAACGAGAAAGACATAGGCGAGGTGGCTCATCGTTTGCTCGATCTCGCGCTTCATGTTGCGATTTTGCAGTTTGCTCAAGCCGACGCCGGCGATGAAGGCGCCGGTGATGGCGGCAACGCCGCCCAGGTACTCGGCCGACCAACCAAAGATCAAAGCGCTGGCCAAAGCGAATATGGGTATGCCGTAAGCCTGGGCCAGTTCCGGACGCCCTTGAATCCATTGCAAGGCGCGCGGCAGCAGGTACCAGGCGACCAGGAAGGCGACAATAATGTAACCCGCCATCTGCAGGATAATCACCAGCAATTGGCTAAGGTCGCTCTGGCCGCCTCCACCCCCAGCAAGCACCAGCGTCAGCGAGACCGCTAATATCGCCAGCACATCGTCGATCAATGCGGTGGCGAGCAGGGCGTTGCCCTCTTTCGTCCGCAGGTAACCGAGTTCCAGCAAGACTTGGGCGGAGATGCTGACGGAGGTCGCGGCCAGCGTCACACCGGCGAAGAGAGCCGGCTGCCAAGCGTAGCCTGCTGGCAACAGAACCACAACTGTCAAGGCCACTGGCGCCACGACGCCGAGGACTCCGCCGAAAACCGCCACCTTGCCCACTTTGGCCAATTCGCTCAAATGGACTTCAAGGCCGATATTGAACATCAGCAGCAGTACGCCCAGCTCCGCGAATTCTTTGATGGTTTGTTGCAGGTCGGCGCCTTGGAGGATGTCCCAGTGCAGAAAATCCAATACGGTGGGTCCCAGCACGAGGCCGACGATTAGCTGACCCAAGACGCGCGGCTGATTCAAGCGCCTTGCCAGCGCGCCGCCTGTCCGAGATGCCAGCAGGATGATCCCCAGAGCGAACATCAGCGGGATAAAGGGGTTTACGCCGCCGGCTTGATCGCCCGTATTTGCTGCCAGGACGGAAAGCCGTGAGCCGCCAAGGAGCCAAATCATTGTGAATGCGAGCATGAACAGACGCGGGGAAAGTAGTCCGCTCAATCGATTCAAGTGAGTTCGCCTTCCACTTAATGAATTGGTCCCGCTTGATTATAATGCAACAGCAAAATTTGTGTAGACAAGCCGCAGGGCGCGTGAGCGGCGAAAAGGTCCCAAGAATGTCGCGCTCACAGAAAATATCAAGCCTTCTCCTTGCGCGAGCAGAGGGGATTGTTAAACAAGAGGCGCGCGGGGCATGTTTTGGGGGAGCCATCGGACTCTGTTGAAGAACCGCCTAGACCCTCACCCCAAACCCCTGGTCCCCCCTCAGTCCCCCCGTTTTCGGGG
>WTGF01000014.1 GCA_011525385.1 Chloroflexota bacterium
CCCCCTTCCCCAATAAATTAGGGAAGGGGGAGCAGGGTAGAGCAAAGGCCTTGAAATATCCGGTCAACTGGTAAGCTCGCTCCAAGACTCCCCTTCCCTAGCTTGCTGGGGAAGGGGCCGGGGGATGGGGTAAAACGACGGGAGAACGCGAACAAAGGTGGACAAAAGTGAAAGCGTCGGATCCCGGCCAGCCAACTGAACGCCCCAACACGCACACAGAGCGTAAAATCTACGACAACATTAAAGAGTCCGCTCGACACATGCGAAAGCATCCTACCCAGGCGGAGGATGCGCTATGGCAAAGACTGCGCAAACGACAGGTCAAGGGGTTCCGCTTTCGCAGGCAGCACGCCATTGGACCCTATATTGCCGACTTCTACTGCTTCGAGGCCAGTCTCGTCATTGAGGTTGATGGCGGGATCCATGATGAGCCCAGTCAAGCGGAATATGACGAAGAACGACAGCAATACTTGGAATCACTGGATTTACTTGTCCTGCGTTTCACAAATGCCCATGTCATTAATAATGCAGATGCTGTCGTCGAAGTCATCGGCAACTGGCTCGCAAAATATGCTGCGTCCCGCACGGCGTGATTCGGCAGGGAATGAGCGCCCACGATGAGCCTGGTTGAACTGCAGGGCATAAAAAAGTTTTTCGACAATGTCCGCGCCGTCGACGGCATTGAATTGGAAATCGAAAATGGCGAGTTCCTGGTCATTTTGGGTCCCTCGGGTTGTGGCAAAACCACGCTGATGCGCATGATCGCCGGGTTGGAGAAACCGACCGCCGGGCAAATCTTCATCGGGGGCGAAGAGGTCACCACCCTGCCGCCACGAAAGCGTGGCGTTTCCATGGTCTTCCAAAGTTACGCGCTTTACCCGCATATGAACGTCTTCAATAACATCGCTTTCCCCCTGAAGGCGCAAAGCCGAGAGAAAAAATACGACAAGCGCGCCATCCGGGACAAGGTCGAAAATACAGCCCGACTGTTGGAGATCGATATGCTGCTCGACCGTCGACCTCGCCAGCTTTCGGGCGGTCAGCGACAACGCGTCGCCATCGCGCGCGCCATGGTCACCCAGCCGGCTGTGCTGCTGCTGGACGAACCGCTCTCCAACCTCGACGCCAAACTGCGCGCCAACGCCCGCGACGAACTGAAGGAATTCCAGCGCTCATCAAACATTACCGCCGTATTCGTCACCCACGATCAGATCGAGGCAATGGGACTGGGCGACCGAATCGTCGTCATGTCGCATGGAAAAATCCAGCAGATCGGCACGCCACAACTCATTTACGATGACCCGGCCAACGAGTTCGTCGCGACCTTCCTCGGTTCTCCCAGTATGAATATCCTCCGTAGCGATGTCTTCAGTTTCGGTTTTCGACCGGAAAACTTCCTGCCCAAGACCCTGGCCGACAATCCGGAAAACTCGCGCATCTTCCACTACTATGTCAAGCGCGTCGAATATCTCGGCTCCGACCGGCTGCTCTATGGCTATGTGCATGGTCACGACAATGAATTAACGCTGGCGAAAGTACCGTCGAACGTGCGCGTCTCGCTCGATGTTGACAACGATTACGAATTTGCCGTGCACAACAGCGATATCAAATTCTTCGACAAGCGAAGCGGCCAGCGCATCGAACAGCAGAACCTGCAAGGGGTCGTCTGATGGCGAGCGCCGGCGACGCCCTCAACCCGCGCCGCTATCTCATGGATGACCGCCGCTTTGTCGGCTTCATTTTCCTGGCGCCGGCGTTGCTGTATATCCTGCTGCTGGTCGGCTTGCCCTTCTTGCTCGCGATCGCATTCGGCTTTTCCGATGTCACCGTCGGCAATACCGAACTCAATTTCATCGGTTTCGATAATTTTGTCGCGGTCTGGGAGAACGATATCTTTCGCCAGGTCTTCGGCAATACAGTCATGTTCACCTTGGTATCACAGGTCTTCATTCTGATCTTCGCCAACATCCTGGCGATCATCTTCACGCAGGAATTCACGGGCAAATGGTTCGCGCGCTTTATCTTCATTCTGCCTTGGGCGACACCGGTGTCCCTGGCAGCGATCGGCTGGCTGTGGATGTTTGACACCAAGTACAGTCCCATAGATTATTTGCTCTTGCAGACCGGCTTCCTTGGACCGAACGGCGTACTATCCAACAGCCGCAATCTGTATTGGCTGGCAAACCCGGTCCTGTCCCAGATCAGCGTGATCTTCGTACAAGTCTGGCGCATGACGCCCTTGGCGACTGTGATCCTGATGGCAGGTCTGTCGTCGATCCCGACCGATATCCTGGATCAGGCCGAGGTTGATGGATCGCGCTTCATGCGCACCTTGCTGCAAATCAAGTTGCCTTTGATCCTGCCCATCATGGTCATCGCCCTGCTCTTCAGCATGATTACCATGTTCGGCGACATGACCGTGGTCTATGTACTGACGCGCGGCGGTCCCGTCGATTACACGCGCATCATCGGCTTGTACTCCTTCCAGATCGGCATTGAAGGCGGCAACCTGGCGCAAGGCGCGGCGATGGCGCTGTTCGCCTTTCCGCTGCTGCTGGCTTTGGCGCTGCTCATGCTGCGCACGGCAAGCCGAGCCGAGGTGCGCTGATGTCTTTGCTGATCTGGATCCTCCAGAACTTTTGGTCGCTCCTGGTCCTGTCCTTTGCCTCGCTGGTCGGGCTGCGCATCGCCTACCGGTTTCGCAAATACGGCGCCACACGCGCCGAGCTCTCGCATATCCTGCGGCGCTCGCCCTTTTATCTGGTCGTACTTATCTTCTGTTTCTTTGCCGCAGCGCCCTTCATGATCATGTTTCTGCACAGCTTCAAGGTCGATGGCGATCTCTATCGCAGACCGCAACCTTTTGTCTACCGGCAAGATCCCACCTTGGAGCATTTGGAATCGCTCTTCACGAACACCGCTTACCTCGACTTTATCCGCAATTCAGTTGTGGTTGGCGTCGCGGTTGTCATCATCACGCTGATTCTGGCATTGCCGGCGGCTTACGCGCTGGCGCGATTAACCGGGCGCTGGGGAGAGCGCGCCGGCATTTTGATGTTTCTCGTTTACCTGGTGCCGCCCACCCTGCTTTTCATCCCCATGTTTCGCATCGTTGTTATGTTGGGCTTGAAGGACTCGCCGCTGGCGCTGATCGTAGTTTATCCCTCCTTCACCGTGCCCTTCAGCATGTGGCTGCTGCAGGGATTCTTCAAAGCGGTGCCGCCCGAACTGGAAGAGGCCGCGCTGGTCGATGGCTATAACCGCGCCGAAGCTTTTTTGCGCGTCGTCCTGCCCCTGTCATTGCCCGGCATCATCTCCACAATCGTCTTCACGTTCACCCTGACCTTGCACGAGTTTATCTATGCTTTGGTATTCATCACCAATACCTCTCGGCGCACACTCAGCGTCGGCGTACCGACAGAACTTATCCTGGGAGACGTTTACTTTTGGCAGCCTTTGCTTGCCGCCGCGCTGATCATCGCCATACCGGTCGGTTTCGCCTATAATCTCTTTCTCGACAGCCTGGTGCAGGGTTTCACGATGGGCGCCGTAAAGGGCTGATTCAGCTTGCATTTTGTTCAAGATTATACAAGAGAAGGTATCATGCCTACGATTACCGTAAACCTCAATCAAGTCGACGACGCTACCACCGCCGCGCAGATCCGACAACACGCCATCGATATCGACCGGCCTGAAGCCAAAGGCGGCCGCGATAAGGGCGCCATGGGCGGCGAATTGCTGCTGGCATCACTGGGCGGATGCTTCAACAGCAATCTGCTGGCTGCCATTCGCGCTCGCGAGCTCGAGATCAATGACATCGCGATTGAAGTCAGCGGCGATCTTGCGGAAGCGCCCGCTCGCTTTTCCTCGATCAACATGGTCGTCAAGTCCGGCTTCGACGATCGCGAAACCTTCGAGAAATTGGTCAAGATGTCGGAACGCGCTTGCATTGTCGCCAATACGCTGAAGGGTTCGGTGGATCTGTCGGTTTCAATCGGCTAAATCGAGCCGGTACCATGCCCGTATCCGACTACATCAAGAATATCCGCGCCAAGATCGGCAACGACTTGCTCTTGCTCCCGGGCGTGACCGCTGTCGTCATCAATGAGCGTGACGAAATTCTTCTACAATTGCGTCGCGATACCAAGACCTGGGCGCCACCGAGTGGCGGCCTGGAACCGGGCGAGAATCTGGCGCAGTGCGTAATCCGTGAAGTACGTGAGGAAACCGGCATAGAGGTATTCCCAGAATCGATTATCGCTGTGCTTTCCGGGGACGATTTCACCGTAACCTATCCCAACGGCGACCAAATCGGGGTCGTTTCCTGCGTTTTCCGTTGCCGCCCGCGCCTTGAAACGGCGCCGCGCGTAAACGACGACGAGTCGCTGGAGATGCGCTATTTCCCTCCTGGTGATCTGCCGGACAACATGCTCCCGCGTCACAAGAGGATCATCAGCAAAGCCCTAGAAAACAGTCCGCGCGCTTTCTTTAATCCGCCTTAGCGCGAACTGCGCGAAAGCCATCCCGCTTCAAGCCCGAAGGCTGCCGATCAGTTAAGAATTCCCCGGCAGGCCCGTGTATATTGCATAGATCATACACACCGTCTGCTGAGAAAACTCGATGCCCATATCGCAATATGTCAGAAGTATCCGCGCCAAAATCGGCAAGGATCTGCTGATCTTGGCTGGCAGCAGCGCAGTCGTCATCAATGATCGAAACGAAGTGCTGCTTCAACTGCGCAGCGATGCGCCTATATGGACGCTCCCGGGCGGCGACCTGGATCCGGGCGAACATATCGCCGCCTGCGTCATCCGGGAGGTTTATGAAGAGGCAGGCATCTATGTAAGCCCCGAACGTATCATAGCTGTGCTTTCTGGACCTGATCATATGCACACCTGTGCTAATGGCGATCAGGTTGCGTCGGTACAGATTTGCTTTTACTGCCGCCCCTGCGATGAAACGCCGCCAAGGGTAAACGATGACGAATCTCTGGAAGTTCGCTACTTCCCAAGCGACGCCCTGCCAGAAAACCTGCATAGACCCCACAAATTACTAATCACAAAAGCATTGGAAAATAATCCGTCGGCCTACTTTTATCCGCCATCCGAGTAAATGACGCGGAATTCATTTCTATCCAATTCGCTATGCCAGTTATCAGTGGCGCATAACATCGCGCCGATGCGCCCGATCTCGTCGGATGATTTTGCGCCCATGCCATTGCCGGCGGTCGCCACATACGCGCTTCCCTCTTGCAACACACCAACATAGGGGTTGCCATGCGCGCTATTTGTGATCAGACAAGGCACTGAGTGATAGGACAGAGTTTTCAAGCCGGGGATCATCTTGTGCAAGGCACTGTTCAGGGCGTCGGCGATCTCTTGCCCGCCGTCGCCGTGAAACCAGTCCAGCAATTCAAGGTCGTTCTCCGTCGCGTCCAGGCAAACTTCATTCCAGCCGCTACCGCCCAACTTGATATAGGTCTTGCCATCGGGATAAGTCACCGGTGGCAACATATAGAGCGAATCCACAAGCGGATGATCAAATGAGCTGATGATTGATGGCATCGTCTTCAAGCGATTGACTTCCGCCGGCGGTATCTCCGCAAGCAAAATCGTATGCGATTTGGTCCGCAAACGCAGCTTCTTTTCGAGCAAGGTATTGCTGTATCCCCCCGCTGTCAACAGAATCTTGCGCGCGCGACGCACGTTGCCTTCACGGCTGTGTATCTCATGGCAATCGCCGACACGATGTATCTTTGTCACAATATCCCGAAAGACAGTGGCGCCTTTGCCCTCAGCAACCTTCAGTTGCGCCGCAATCAGCGAACGCGGGTTGATGTATCCCGCTTCCCCGCCCTCGTCCCAGGCGACGAATGCATCAGAAAACGACAAGTAAGGGTATGCTTCCCGGCAACTAACAGCATCCAAACGGCGGTGCGGCGGCTGAAACTTCTCGGCGCAATCGTCAATCTGTTGGATACGCTCGGGAATGTCGGTGGCGCGCAGACAGCCGACGCGGTGATGAAACTGTATGCCGCTGGCCGCTTCTATGACTGGATACTGCGCGATCGCATCACGCGCAAGCTGCCCCCACAAGGGGCTGGGATCCAGGACGCGCGTGATGCGTCCCTGATCGTAGTGGCTGGCGAATACGCCATCGTGCGTCTGTCGGTTCTCCGGCTCGTCCGGTCCGATTACACAGATCTTAAGTTCGGGGAAATTGCCGGCCAGATGGCGAGTCGCTGCGCTGCCGATCAAGCCCTTGCCAATCACCGCCATGTCATAAATTGTCATATGCCATCCTCGCCATCGCATTTGCCAAATCGTACGTCGGCACAGCGCCCCAACTGCTTCGCCAAACGCTACCGCCACTCTCGTCAAAGGATACCATTGTCTCCACGTCCTTTTCAAAGCATGATGTTGGCGGATGTAAAACGAAAACAACGAGGCAGAAGATGAGCGACAAAGCAGATCAAGTGCCCCCCGGTAAATTGGAACTCTATAAACGACTGATTGATGCACACCCGGAGATCGAACTCAAAGGCGGGTTGAAGCTGCCCTACACCTCCTGCCAAGGCCATATGTTTTCCCAGTTGACCAAGGCCGGCACGGTCGGTTTGAGGATGGGAAAAGTCGAGCGCGAGGCTTTCATCGCCGAATATGACAGTGCGCTGCTCGTAACTTATGGGACCGTGATGAAAGAATATGTCGCAGTGCCCGATCATCTGCTGCGCGACACCGGGAAGTTGCTTCCTTATCTTGAACAGAGCTACGCCTACGCAAAGACGCTTAAGCCGAAGCCCAGCAAACGAAAAAGCTGAAAGCGCAAGACCTTCATCCACATCTATAATCGAAAAATAATCCAGGGACGACAGATGCCGCGAATCGAACTCGATATCCATGACCCAGGCCTGACCGAAATCTTTGCAACGGACGGTGAGTTCGAAACCGTCGTTTCCGGACTCAAATTCCTCGAGGGACCCGCCTGGCATCCCTACGAAGGCCACCTGCGCTTTAGTGATATCTTGGGCAACTCGACCCTGCAGTGGAGCGACGGCGACGGCCTGAGCATTTATCGGCGCAATAGTCACATGGCAAATGGCAACACCTATGACCGTCAAGGGCGCTTGCTAAGCTGTCACCATGCCAGCAGTTGCGTCACGCGCATGGATGACGACGAGACTATGACAGTGCTGGCCTCGCATTTTCAGGGGGTGGAACTCAACAGCCCTAACGACATCGTCGTCAAGAGCGACGGCAGCATCTACTTTTCTGATCCGCCCTTTGGCCGCGAAGCCAAGGTGGGCATCCCCCGCGAATTCCAACTGGACTTCAACGGCGTCTATCGACTGGACCAGGCAAATGCCGCGCTGACGCTGCTAACTTCAGCGCTCAATCGACCCAACGGCCTGTGCTTTTCCCGCGACGAGTCGCTGCTTTACATCAATGATAGCCCCGAATACAAGATTCATGTTTTCGATGTCGAAGCGGATGGCAGCTTGGCCAACCAGCGCCTCTTGGCTCGAACACAAGGCGATGGACCGGGCGTTCCCGACGGCATGAAAATCGATAGCGAAGGCAATCTCTACTGCTGCGCTCAAGGCGGTTTGCACGTCTTCAAGAGCGACGGCACCTTCCTCGGGCGCTTGCTAAGTCCGATGCAAGTTACAAACTTCACCTGGGGCGGCGACGATATGCGAAGCATCTATCTGACGGGAATTACGACCTTATATCGGGTGCGTACCGGCATCGCCGGAACGCCGCTCTTCTAGTGAGCAGCGAAGGGTTTCGCGCCCTGACTGCTGATAGCTGTATCAGCCATTAGACCAACTGACCAGCAACTGGGGACTCGCGCGGCATCCAATAAAACATGCGACCATATGCGATGTCGCAGCGCGCCATGATCTGTCGCTGTCGATCCGGATTATCGGCAAAATTGTCGATATGAACGACAAGTTCCCCGTCAAGGGCTCGTTTTGCAAGCATACGCTCGGCCTCGTCGCCCGACTCGGCAAAACCCGCCAGCAAACCCTCAATTCGAGGAGCCATCTCCAGCCGAATCAAACCAAAGAGAATGGGGAAGCGAAGCTTTTCTTCTTGAATGAGGGTCGATAGGGCAGCGAAGACCGGATTCCTGAGGTCGCCCTGCCAGCGGCCTTCATCGCCGGACAACATACTTAGCGCGCGCCGGCGCAATTTGAGCTTTCGCCCCGGATCAGTCGCTATCGACACCAATTGCCACACGATGTCCTCTCTGTCCAGATAGTTGGGACAGGCTTGAATCGCGACCGCACATACGCGCCGCTGACTGTCGCGCAATCCGGAGCGTACGCCCTGTGCCGCGTGCGCGCCCCTTTGCCGCGCCAAAAGCCGCAACATCAAAACACGGACGTTGCGATCAGGATTGCTCATCTGCTCGCAGGCGTAAGCGATCAAGGCATCGACGGTTGGACTGCCAATGCGCCGCCAGGCCTCGTCGACAGCCAGGCTAGAATTTGAGGAATATGCTTCGCGGAGGACTTCACAGTCGCGAATAGTGAGCATCGTTTGCACCTGTGAAAAAAACAGAGGCGGGCAGCCTGTTATATGCTCGGCACATTTCAGAATCTTTAGCAATGATCCCCCGCCGTACAGGTAAAACTAACATATCTGGTCGCGCTTCATCAAGTGCTCTTTCGTGAGAACTGCTTTGTCTGCGGCATCGACGTATAGTCGTTTTCTTACTTGCTGATAGACTTCCGCCATCCCAAACGTTACAATGGCGCAGTGATTGCTGCAGTTGGCGCAGCCCGCAGCATAGCTAATCAAGTCAACAAAGCCCATTTCAAGAACAGGAGAGAACAACGTGGCACAATTCGGACTCTTATACGTAGGTGAACCGCAGTTTGATGACCCAAACGAAGCGCAAGCGCATCAAAAGAAATGGTTCGATTGGATCGGTAGCCTGGGCGAGGCCGTCGTCAACCCGGGTATGCCCATGGGGCCCCCCACCCGCGTCACCGCAGACGGCGTCGCCCCGGGACCTACAGAGGACCGCTTGACCGGGATCACTATTGTCGAAGCGGAAGACATGGACGCGGCAGTCGAAATGGCCAAGAGCAGCCCCTACGTTGAAGTCGCCGCAGTCGACGTGGTACAGATCTTTCAAATGGGATAACTCACAACGAGGGCCGGGAATCTTCTCGGCCCCCTTCTCACCCTTCATTTTCACTCCTCGCAAGCGTGTATTTCCCTAAACAGACCGTCAAACTATGTATCGAAACAAAACTTACGATACCTGACTTGTGGCTCGAGCAATTCACAGTTACACTTTTCGGCAATATCGATCAAATGGATCAATTTGTCATGAGCCTGATCCTGCGTTATATGCGCGCCGACGATATCCGCGAAGTCTCCAGGATAGACCGCCTCTGCTTTGAACCGCCCTGGTCCAGAGATTCATATGCTTTCGAGATCAAGGAATCGAAGATTAGCCACATGGTCGTGTTGGAAGAACAAGCGACTCTGACACCGGCTTTGTTACCGAACGATGATGGTTGGCTCCAACGACTCAGCGGATGGATCCGGCAGGAAACGCCGGCAATCGCCAAATCGGGCCTCATCGTCGGTTATGGCGGCTTGTGGAAGATCGATGGCGAAGCGCACGTCAGCACCATCGCCACCCATCCCGACCATCGCGGCCGCGGTTACGGGGAAATTCTGCTGGCGGGCATGTTTCGCAAGGCGCTGCGGCTGAAAGCGGAGTACCTGGTGCTGGAGGTGCGCGTGAGCAACGCCGTGGCGCAGAATCTCTATCGCAAATATGGCTTCAGTCGTCATGGCCGCAAGCGCAACTATTATCGCAGCAACAACGAAGATGCCTACGATATGCGCGTCAGCCTCGATTCAGGCGTTCGACAGCGCTTCGGGCAGCTTTATCAGGGGCTTCAGCAGTCGCAGGGTTTTCAGGACGCCTATAGTCTTGTGACGCACCCGCGCTGGTGAGGGGTGAATTGACATGGTTAGGCCAAAAACCGTGTTTGGACAACCTTTTCACTTTGAAGAGTGGCTAATTGCACGTCTACGCAAACTGGACGAGGATATCAAAGACCGCTGGAAAGCAGGTCGATTTTCTACGCAGATACAACGGAAACTCTATGAACACACCAAACTAGACGAGATATATCATTCCAACCGGATTGAGGGCAATCGGCTTACTTATGGGGAAACCCAAGAAGTGATCCAAAATGGCGGCACTATTTCAGGAAATCCGACAATAGACCAGAGAGAAGCAATCAATCTTTCATCCGCGCTTGACTATGCGCAAGAGGTCGCGCTTGACAGATGTATAGTAGTGACACAGAACTTTATTCGCGAATTCCACGCATTACTGTTGGCAGACATTCAAAACGATGCCGGAAGCTACAGAAAAGACTCGAACATGATAACAGGTTCGAGTTACGCAACACCTGATGCCTTCCTTGTCCGACAGATGATGACTGATCTAAGTGATTATGTCGTCGCTGTAACGTCTAGCAGCCCCGATGTTTCGGACTATCCAGTCTTTTGCTCGGCGGCAGCTCACGCCTGGTTCGTTCAGATTCATCCGTTTTCCGATGGCAACGGGCGAACTGCCAGAGCGCTGATGAATCTGATATTACGGCGAAATGGCTACCCGCCCTGCATTATTCTCGAGGATGATCGACCCCGATATATTGACGCATTGGAGAATGCTTGGGAAAACGGCGACTTGTCCCCGCTTATCGAATTGATGCATGAAAACATTTCTGAGCAAATGGACGACGCGGAATTTCTGAATTCCTTGCGATCTAGGCTTGAGATTGCCGAAGTTAAGAATTCGCAATTGGAATACAATTCTTGGCGCAGAAAAATGGAATTCCTCCAAGCTCTTTTTGAGAATCTCATCGACGACCTTAGCAGGACCAATACTTATATAAACAGTCGCGTTCGTGCTTACGGCGTGCCGAACATAGAGAATTATGTTTTGCTAAAAAAAGGTGGCGAGGTTGCAAAAAGTTGGTTCTTTCGTATCGAATTGAGAGGACCAGCAAAACGATCTAGTTATCTTTTCTATTTCGCCTCGCCAATGGGCCCTATGATAGGACGAACCCCTGTAGTTCTTGTCGCCACGAAATACTCAGATTCTGCGGATAAATTCATAAGCCTATACAATCTGCATCGCGGCGGAGTTGCTGTACCTGACATTTTTCAGATTGGATATAACTTGAACTCGCGAAAGTTTTTCACCAATGGCAGAGTCGGTATCCGCGAACAAAATCCGCATAATCTGGTTTTACAATTCTTCACTCAAGTCCTTGAACGCGACTTCGGCGCCTAGCGCTACTCCCGCAGAGCGCGCATCCCGTTCAAGGTCACGGCCAGCGACATGCCCATATCGGCGAAGACCGCCGCCAGCATGGTCACATTGCCGGTCAAAGCCAGCAGCAAGAAGACCGCCTTCAATCCGATAGACAGCACGATATTCTCGCGTATCAGGCGCCGGGCAAAACGCGCGCGGCGGATCGTCGCCGGTAGCAGATCCAGCCTGTCCGCCAGCAGAACGACATCGGCCGTTTCCATCGCCTGGGCGCTGCCCGCCGCGCCCATGGCCACGCCGACGGTCGCGGCTGCCAGCGCCGGGGTATCATTGATGCCATCCCCGACCATGGCGACCCGCTGATATTCAGTTTCCAGGTTCTCGACGGCGTCCACTTTGTCCTGCGGCAATAGCCCGGCCCGAAAGCGCTCCACACCAACTTTCCCGGCGATCGACCCGGCAACGGTTTCGTTGTCGCCGGTCAGCATTACTGATTCCACGCTCATATCACGCAACTCGCTGACCACGCGCTTGCTTTCCTGGCGCGGCACATCGCTAAGGGCGATCACGCCCCGCACTTGGTCGCCGTCATGCACCATAACGGTACTTTGGCCCGCCGACTCGAAGTCCCGCGCGATCGCGCATAACTGCGCAGTATGATCGAACTCATTATCAAAGAAACTATGACTGCCGATCGTCACGCGCTGACCGTTGACCTTTCCCCGCACGCCAAAGCCCGCCAGCGTTTCCACTTCGGCCGCGGCGCCATAGTCGATACCGTTCGCGCTGGCCGCCGCCTGGATAGCCTGCGCAAAGGGATGCGTGCTCTGCGCTTCCACCGCTGCCGCCAAAGATATCAACTCGTCACAAGATTGGCAGGCCGCGGCGTGGTCGCAATCGCCGGTACTTGTCGCGACGACGTCCAGCTCGCCGCGCGTCAAGGTGCCGGTCTTGTCGAAGGCGATTGCCTTCACGCCGGCCAAGGCTTCCAAATGAGCCCCGCCTTTGATCAGCACGCCCCGCCGCGCGGCGGATGTGATAGCGCTGATCACGGTCACAGGCGTGCTGATGACCAGCGCGCAGGGACAGGCGATCACCAACATCGACAGCGCGCGATACAACCAACCCGTCCCCGTCCCGCTGTCCCAGAAAGGCTGGCCGAAAAGCAGCGGCGGAATAAAGGCCACGCCGAGCGCGCTTATCGCCACCAACGGCGTATAGACATGCGCAAAGCGATCAATCAAGCGCTGACTAGGCGCCCGACGAGATTGGGACTTTTGCAGCAATTCAATGATGCGACTCAGCGTATTGTCGCGGGCGAGGCGATCGACGCGCAGGTCCAGCGTCGCGGCGCCGTTGATAGAGCCGGCGTAAACTTCATCGCCCGGCGACCGTTCTACTGGCAGACTCTCGCCAGTGATGTGCGCTTGATCAACAGCGCTGTTACCTGTCAATACGGTACCGTCCATTGGAATACGTTCGCCGGGCAATACGCGAATCCGATCCGAAATGCGCAGCGCCTCTACCGGGACCACTTCCGTACGGGGGCCCACGACCCTGTTGGCCGTGGGCGGTTTGAGCGCTACCAAGCCGCGCAAGCTGTCGCGCGCCCGATCGGTCGTATAGCCTTCGAGCGCTTCCCCTATGGCGAACAGGAAGATTACCGTAGCCGCCTCCAGAAACTCGCCCAAAACCAAGGCGCCGAGCGCAGCGACCGTCATCAACAGATTGATGTTGAACTCGCGGCTGATACGCAATGAGTTTATGCCGCTTACGGCAATCGGTCTCATCGCCACCGCCATCGCCAGAACATAAACCAGGTTGCTGAGATGCGGCGGGACCATCGCGGACAAATCTATCCCGATTGCCAGCAAAAGGAGAGCGCCGCCATAAACCGCCATGCGGCTTGCGGGACGTTCCAGCAAGAAGTCCCAGAAACCGAAAACCCCGGCGCGCCGCGTCGGGTCGACGTCCTGTGATTGGGCAGGCGCATCTATGGAAATGGTCTTGCCCAGCGACTCTACGCGATCCTTGAGTCGCGCGTAATCGACATCGCCGATTAACTGTAATTTATTGCTGAGAAAGTTGACCTCGGCAAAATGCACACCCGGTAGTTTGGAGACGGCCGCTTCCACTTCGTGCGCGCAACCAGCGCAATCCATGTTGCCGATCATATAGATTTTCAAAAGCTCGGGGGCTTCAATCGTCTTGCCCAAGGCTTCGACGCGCGCCTTAAGCATGTCGAATGCTACGTCCCCTTCAATCTGTAGCTCGCTACTAGCAAAATCTACTACTGCCAATTCCACGCCAGGGAGGCGCTCAAGCGCAGATTGCACTTCGCGCGCGCAGTTTGCGCAGTCCATATTGCCCAAGCGATAACGCTGTTGTGACATTGTCGCCGCTCACTTAATGAGACCAAGTATCCTTAAGGGACATCTTACATATCTTGAATCATCATACTCAAGAACTACATGTATGTCAACGTATTCCGATGCCGCCAGCAAGCCGTCAAAGTCCTTGAGATGCGGATTTGTCTAATGCCCATGACAGCAGGCGCTGCCCTGGCGACCGTTTGCTGTCGCGCAAAAGCAGGATGTCTCAATCTCGACATCGGCGCGCGCCAGCGCCAATTGAAGCTGAGGTCGCACAAGGTCCGCTTCGGCTGTTCTGCCGAGGCGTTCCAGGCATGTGACAAAGCCCCGCAAGCTCCAGACGTTGTTTGGTCGCTGCATGGCCCGACAAAGGGACCGATCAAGACCTAAATCCGCGCGATAAACGACAAGCGCTTCTTCGACCCGTCCGCAGTCCAACAACAAAGCGCCCAGCGCATGACGAGTCGGCATCGCCCAGCCCCAAGGCTCGGCAAATTCCAGATGATCGTCCAGGCAGACTGCTTGCCGGAGGTGCTGGAAGGCGCGCTCGGTATCTCCGCGATGATACGCCACTTCTCCCTGCATCATGGCGGCGGCGACTTCCAAAACATCAATGCAGGAGTTGTTGAAGATGAAGCGCGTATCCGGCACCTTGGCTTGCGCCATTTTGAAGGCCGCGGCTTCGACGGCGGCCGCTTCATGCTCATGCAGCGTCGCCAAGGCGATCGCCCGCGCGTAGTGGAGCATCGCAAGCGAATTGCAGTAGAGATCTTCATCGACCGGGGCCGGCTCCGACAGTATCTCTTGCCACCTGCCAAAGCGGACCAGGACGTGCAGCCGCATCGACAAGATGCCTTCAAGGTGGTCGGCCATTGGTGGATCGTCAATTCGGAGCAGATCTTCATTTGCCAAATCAGCGATTTCATCGGCTGCTTCCAGCGCCGTTTTGAACTGTCCCAGCAGCATGGCGGCGTAGACTTTGAAGTGGATATTGTGCGCGCGGTAAAAGGTATAATCAGTGAGAACGCCGTCGCGCGCTGCAAACACTTTATCAACAGCAATGGCGCGGCGATTGGCGACTATGGCGTTGTAATATTGTCCGCAGATGACATCAATATGCGACGGCATATGCAGCAGATGTCCGGCATCAGGCGCCAGGTCCCGCAACTGATCGGCGGCCCCCATAGCCCGTTCCGGCTGGGGGGACATTTCCAGCAAATGGATGTACAGATGGAGCAAGCCCGGATGAGCTTGCGCCCCGGACTCTTCGATTTGGCCTAGTGCTCGTTCGACTACCTCAATCGCTTCGGGCGTATCGGCGTCTTCCGCCGGTTCGCCGGTTTCCAAATCCCACAATTGCCAGGGAGTCCGATTCATAAGGGCTTCCGCAAATAGCGCAGCCACATCCCAATCGTCCGGAAAGGCGCGATAAACGTCTCGCATGGCGGCCGCAAATTCGTCGTTCCAAGTTACCAGAACTTCCACATCGCTTTCATCGTCTCGCTGAAAGCGCTTCTCCAGCGCTTTCAAGAGCGCGGTTTCAACAGCCGTTGCGCGGTCCAAGTGCGCGTAAGCTTCCAGGATCGCCGCGCGTCCCTGACGCAAGGCTATCGCAAGGGCCTCGGGAGCAAAGGCTTCCCATTGTTTGTTGTAGTTACATCCGAGACCGTAGGCGACTCCCCAATGAGCCATCACACAATGCGGGTCGTGGTCCAGCGCCTTGCGAAAGCATTTCACCGCTTCGTCATGGTTGTAGCCGTAGAGCCAGGTCAAGCCGCGGTCAAACCAGCGCTGCGCCCCGGGAGCGTCGGTTGTTATGCGTCGTGAATATGATCCAAGATCGTAATATTCGGACATTGAAAAGGGAGTCTTTCGTTACTCTACAATCGTAACATGTCAGGAAAGCTGCGCAACAGTCCCATTCAAGTTTGCCGGTGAATGCCCTCGGAGCGCCCGATTCCTCGTCATCCACTTCAAAACAATGTCGCTAGTCGAACTCGGTCGGCAAATCGGGCCGGCGCCAGTGACGGAACCAGCGCCCGATCTGCGCCTCGGTCACCCGCCCTTGCGATAGCGGCGGCAGCTTGTCTGGCGCGAACCAGTCCACCGCCAGACTTTCTTCACTGGTTGTCGCTTCGCCACCGATCAACTCGCAGAGGAAAAAGAGCTTGTAGACGGCAAATGTGGATCGGCGATTGCGCCGGTTGCGGTCATCAACTGCCATGAGCTTGACCGCGCGCGCTTGGAAGCCGCTTTCTTCGCGGATCTCGCGCTCGACAGCGCCCGCGGGACTATCGCCGACATCGGCCCAGCCGCCCGGCAATGACCATAAGCCGTCGCCCGCTTCCTGCACCAGCAGGACTTTCCCGTCGTTGAAGACCGCGCCGCGCACGTCGACTTTGGGCGTGATATAGCCATCGTCATGGTCCAGCAGGGCGCGGACGGTCACCGGGGCGGCGTTGCTCCCGCCCCCCAGCATCTCGGCGGCGATATCGAGCAATTGCTGGTAGCGCTCGCGATCGTAGTGGTCTTTCGCGTAATACAGGCCGGTGTTGGCGATAGCGGCGATGTGCTGCGCCCATTCGATGTTCACCCTCATGTTCGTTTCCTCGAAGCCTCGCTTGATGCGGGATTATACACAGACAGATTCGAGACGGCGCAGCGTCGGAGCAAGTTGGTGCTATGGCCGTTTTCTATCCGCAAAAAAACATTTTTCGGACATAAGGGAGCGATTTTGTGTCTATTTTGCCGCCGCCGGGGAAAAAGTTTTTTCGGCAGTTTGGCAATTTGGCAATTTGGGCGGCCCGGCGAGTCAGGACGGGCAGAGCAGCAGCGGTTTGTTAAGGCGCACATACACGCAGGGTAACATGGATTGTGGCGCTGTGGTGAACAAATAGTCGCGATTTTGGGATTCAGCACCACTTGAGGCTGATTCCCGTATAATGGCATAATGAGAATGATGACGGCGCGAGCGCACGACAGTAGGCCATGAGACCCAATCGCAGGATCAAGCGCGATCACAGCAAGCCCTTCTTCAGCAACCGCCGGCGCGGCTTGAGCGGAGTACCGCTCTTGCTGCTGGTCCTGCTGACGATCGGCAGCAGTCTCGGCTTGATCCTGGTGACACTGACCAATTACGACCGCATGCAATTCGCGGCGCTCGATCTGCTGGGTATCGCGCCCACCCCCACGCCCTTCGCCAGCCAGCATGCGCAAGCAGGCATCGAACTGTATAACAAAGGAAAGGTCCGCGATGCGCTGGAGGAATTTGAACTTGCGCTGGAACAGCAGCCGGCGGATATCAACTACCTCTATGAATTCGGCAGGATCCTCATCGAACTGGACGAGTATGACCTGGCGGCGTCGATCGGCGACCGCGCTATCGCCGCCGCGCCGGACGATGTCCGGGGATATGCCCTGAAAGCACGCGCGCTGATGTGGAGCGACCCCGGCAACGCGATCCCGCTGGCGGTATCGGGCCTGGATATCGACCCGGCCTTCGCTCCCTTGCACGCTGCCCTTGCCATTGCCTATACCAATATCGGTCGATATGACGAGGGATTAAGCCGAGGCAACCGCGCGATCCAACTCGATCCGCTGGATTCCTTCGCCCACCGCGCCTACTCTATCCCACTGATCTTCACCGGCCGCAACTCCCAGGCGATTGAAACGCTGGAACAAGCGGTCGCCATCAATCCCAACTTGCCCGGTCCTTATTTTGAATTGGCTGCCCAATACCGCGCCATCGACGTCCCGGAAATGGCCGTCGGCATCTACCGGCGCGTGCTTGAACTGGAACCGGACAATGCCAAAGCCTACTTACGGCTCTGCGAGACCTTCGCTGCCGTGGGTGAATTCCAGGAGGGCAGCCGCTATTGTGAACAGGCGCTTTTGATCAACAGCCAATACGCCTCGGCCTGGCGCATGCTGGGCCAGACGCAATACAGTCGGCGGAACTACGAGGGCGCGATCGAGTCCTTCGAAAACTGCGTCGAATTCGGCTCGAGCGAAGTCGAGTGCTTTTATCTGCGCGGTTGGGCGCATTATTTCCTCGCCCAATGCGACGATGCCTGGGAGGTGCTGCAAGAGGCGCTCCAATATGCCGTTGCGGATCAGATCATCGACACGATCAACATCGGACTTTCCAACATCCGCGTGAATTGCGCGGGATACGAGAATGTAACGCTGCCGACGCCTATTCCCCCGACAGCCATCCCGCCGACGCCCATCGGAGGCATCTAGGCGATGAGAATCCGGCGCGATTATTCGCAACCGTTTTTTCGCGAACCGAAGCGTCACCGTACCCGCAATACATTGATCGCTGTCATCCTCGGGCTGTTGCTCGGCTTGAGCGTCGTCTCGCAACGGGCGACGGTCGAGCTTGTCATCGAGTCGCTGCTTGGCGATCCCGCGACACCGACGCCGTTACCCAGCGAGCTGGCGATGCGCGCGGCGCTGCAAACGCAAGCAGGGGACTTCTCCGCAGCGGCAGCCATGATGGCGACCGCCGTTTTGGAGCGTCCGCACAACATCCCCTACCTCTACGAATACGGCAAGGTTCTGATTGAATTGGGGCGATACGAAGAAGCCTTGACATACGCCGAGCGCATTATCGACCTTGACGCCAGCGATGCGCATGGATTCGCGCTCAAGTCCGCCGCGCTGGTGGCGCAGGGTCAAGCCGCCGTCGCTATCCCGGTCGCGCTCTCGGGACTTGATTCTAATCCCGGATTCACGCCGCTTTACGGGACATTGAGCCGCGCCTACATTGATACGCAACGCTGGCCCGATGGGCTGGAAGCGGGCGAACGCGGCTTGTCGATCAATCCCGGCGATGCCGAGCTTGTTCGCGCCTACGCCTATGCCCTGCAGTCCGTCGGCGCTTATGACGAAGCGGCGGAGCATCTCGAACGCGCTATCGAACTGCGGCCCGCCTACTTGCCCGTACACTTCGAGTTGGCGGCGCTTTATCTGGCGCGCGATCACGATCAGCAGGCGATTGATCTCTACGACCGCATTCTGGCGATTGACTCGCGCAATGCCCGCGCCATGCTGCGGCTCTGCCTGGCCTATCGCAAGGTCGGGCAATTCGCGCGCGCGCTCGGCTTCTGCGAGGACTCTGTAGCCAACGACAGCAGCGATGCCGAAGCGCTCTTTCACCTTGGTCTGCTCTACTACCGCGAGCGCCGCTTTGTTGATTCCCGCGATACTTTCCAACAATGCCTGCATCATGATGACGGCGCTTATGATTTGTCCTGCCGTTATCGGCTGGGATTGTCACACTATTACACCGGCGATTGCACGACCGGCTGGGCTCTGCTGCAGGAATCGCTGGCGCTGGCCGAGGCGGCAACCGGTTACAGCGATACGATTGATCGGATACAGCAGGGCCTGGAAGCGATCAACAGCGACCTGAAATGCATCGAAACGGCGGCGGCGCCGGTATCGTTTCAGGATTGACCAGCGCAGGGCGCTCGGCTAGGCTAATTTCACTTACACTCGCCTGCCCGTCATGATGCGCCTTTTCGATTCCAGCCTCAGCTTGTACCGCAAGACGGTTAAACGCGTTCGTCCCGCGCATATCGCCATGCACCGACTGATGGATCGGGTGCTCATGCCCGCGCTGGAACGCCGTTACGACTTCAAAACCATTCCCGAAGATCCCTTTTGGTTCCGGCTGGAACTGCTTACAGGCCAACACGAGGCCGAGACAGCTCAACTGCTGGGGCGGTTGGTCAAGCCCGGTATGATCGCGCTGGACGTCGGCGCTCATGTCGGCTATTACACGCGCTTGCTTTCGCGGCTGACCGGGGAGCGGGGACGCATCATCGCCTTCGAGCCGCATCCACGAACGCACCAGGTGCTGCGCCACAATACGCGCGCGCTGGCTAATGTCACCCCGCTGCAAGTGGCGGTTGCCGAAGCCGCAGGCAGCGCCGAGCTTTACGACTATCTGATGATGTCCGCCAGCGGTTCGCTGCATTACGACGAATCGCTGGCGCATTTGCAGCGCGCGCGGATGGGCGCGGGGGATGTCGCGCCGCGCGGGGGAGAAGCCTTCGAGATGCAGCGCTTCCAAGTCGAGACCGCCACCATCGACGCCTGCCTGTCGGAGCTGGGCATAGAACAGGTGGATATGGTCAAGATGGATATCGAAGGCGCGGAACTGGGCGCGCTGCGCGGCATGCGAGATACTATCGCCGCTTCGCCCGGGATGGCGCTGGTGATGGAATACAATCCCAGCGCGTTGAAGGCCTTCGGGCACGATCCGGGGGCGGCGCTGGACGAGACGCTGGGCATGGGTTTCGGCTGCGTCGAGGCGATAGAGGCGGACGGATCGCTGCGGGATTGGGGCGATGCGCGCCTGGTGGCGCGGGAGACGGCGCGGATGCTGGGCGACATGAGCGTGGTGAATTTGTTGTTGCGGCGGTGAATTCCAAGCTCAAATCCGATCTTTCCTCGAGGCAGCTGGAAAGTTGATCTGACCGAGGTTTATCCTTTGACGCTTTTTCCGAGGCCCCTTCTCGTACGGTACGTTCAGGTGCTTAATTAGCGCGTCGAGTTTGGCGCTGTTTCCCCGCAGCGCCGCGTGCGATTCTTTCAAGATGCGCCGCATATCACGGGCGACTTCTTCAAACGCTTCCGGAGCGACCGTACTGTCTGTCTTGGGATAGCGCAGGTTATGATTGTGCATTGAAGTGGGTGCGTCGGCACGCGGCTCATTCTTTGATAAAGCCCGCGGGCCGCTTGTAGGGAACGTCAAGGTGCTTGATGATTGCTTGCAGCATCTCGCGGTTTTCCGCCACCATTGCCGTCAAACCTAGAAGCGCGGCTTCAAAGGTATCGACATTGTCCATGTCAATTTCGCGCAATGCGCTCGGATTGTCACTCATTCTTTGATGAAGCCAGCGGGCGGTTTGTAGGGCACGTCCAGGTGTTCTATGATGGCATCCATCTTTTGATTTAGCTCCACCACCATTTCCGTCAAACCTAGAAGCGCAGCTTCAAAGGTATCGACCTTGTCGAATAGTTCTCCCTGCGTTTGGCGCAAGCTGAGGTATTCCTTGTCCATGCGTTTGAAACGAATATCGGTGGTAGCCATGTCGCGTCTCACCTCGGCGATGTTTGATATAAGCGAATTGTATATCAGGAAGTTCGTTTGTCAAGAGTTTAGACGCGGGAAATCAAGAGTTGTTAAGACAAGCCAGACGCGAACACTATTACAATACTGCGCTATAAGGAGTGAGTTGAAATTCCTCCTCCGTCCCCGGCCTGGCGTTAAGCTCAGGATTGGTATCCCGGTTCCGAGCAGCCCCTAGCTCCTTTACACTAGCTGACAAGGGTCATGAGGCTCGATATCGCCACATAATCTGTATCTGTTGCTGTGTCTTTCGGGCGACCCGGCGGGTCACTGTTGAAATTCTACCCCACCCCCCGGCCCCCTCCCCGAAGCATCAGGGAGGGGGAGCTTTACTGAGCTATTTTGGACCATTTTGGTCTTTCGCATTTACACGACACTGACCGGGATTGGCTGTAATTCATGATTTTCAACAGAGTCCGGCGGGTCGCCCCTACCCTTTTGTAAACATGACGCATTACAAGACCGCAGAACGCTCGACGCCGCCGTATTCGGAGACCAATTCAGCCCAAGCCAGACCGATCCTGCGGAAGCCCTCGGTGATCACATCCGGCTTGTGAATCCCGTAATTCAAGCGCATGGCGTGCGAGCCACCGTCGCCAGTGTAAAACATGCTGCCGATGGCGAAGGCGACGTCATGCTGGATAGCGCTGATGAATGTTTCGGCTGCGCTGGGACCAGCGGCGGGCAGTTCCACCCACAGGTACAAGCCCCCTTGCGGAGAATACCAGGCGCTGCCGGGCGGCAGGTGCCGTTCGGCGGCGGCCAGAGCCGCATCGCGACGGCGGCGCAACTCCAGGCGGTTATGTTCCAATTGTTTGGCGAGGACGCCGCGTTCCAACAGCAGGTGAATGGTGCGCTGGTTCAAGCCCGAGGTGGAGATATCGGCCGCCTGTTTAACGCGCACGAGTCGCTCGTAGTAAGGTCCGGCGGCGATCAAATAACCGATGCGCATGCCCGGCAACAGCATTTTGGTGAAGGCGTTGGCGTGGATGACAACCCCGCTTTCGTCCAGGGCTTTCAATGGCGGCAGGGATTCGCCGTCAAAGCGGAATTCGCGATAGACCTCATCTTCCAAGATGGGAATGCCATGTTCTTCGGCGAGGCGGACGAGTTGACGACGGCGGTACATGGGCATCAGGTGCCCGGTGGGATTCTGGAAACTGGGCATGACATAAATCAGGCGCGGACGATGGCTTTCCAGCACCTGGGCCAATACGTCGATGCGAATACCCTCTTCGTCGATGGGGATGCCCTGGATGTGCACACGGCGGGCGCCAGCAATATCCATGATGCCAAGATAGGTGGGGCTGGCGGTGACGAGCGTTTCGCCGTCGCTCATCAGCGATTGCAGCACGAGGTCAATGGCTTGCTGGGCGCCACCCGTTATCAGCACATCGTCGTGACGGCACTCGATGCCGATGGCGCGCACGTAGTCGCGCACGGCGACCCGCAGCGGCAAGTAGCCTTCCGGCACTTCATACGAGAGGGCGTCGGCGCCATCGCGCTCGATGACGTGGTTGATGGCGTCTTGCATGTGACGAATAGGGAAGAATTCCTTGGGCGGCGCGCCGTGGCCGAAGTTGATAATGCCGGGCTTGCGAGCGAGGCGCATCATCTCGCGGACGGACGAAGCGCGGCGTGATGTCGTCTGGCGTGGAGGTGGCGCGCCATCGACATGCTGGGATGTTCCACGTTCTCTAGCGACGAAGGTGCCGCGCCCGGCATGCGCGCTGAGAAGACCGAATTCGCGCAGATCGCTATAGGCGTTGACCACGCTGATGCGGCTGATGCCGAGTTGAC
Source organism: Chloroflexota bacterium (assembly GCA_011525385.1). Classification (GTDB taxonomy): domain Bacteria; phylum Chloroflexota; class Anaerolineae; order Aggregatilineales; family Phototrophicaceae; genus UBA6055. The sequence continues at coordinate 22,630 of WTGF01000014.1, forward strand.
GGGCGAGATCTCGACTGGCGGGCAGACGCGCCCCCGCTGGCAAAAGCCCCCTGTCGATATGCGCCCGAATTTGTCGAATGAGTTGACGATAAATCGGCTCTTCGCTCTCGCGATCGAGCGTGAGGTTGCTGGCAAGTTCAAACAATGGGCTGGCTCCGTTCCGATCTTGCGCTGGTGATAGCAGGAGTGGTGAATTTCAAAAAAACTGCGCGCTTGCCGCGCCTTGCGCAGGTTCTTGTAACTACCGAGGACAGAGAAATAATACCAACAAAATAACGCGAAACAACTTCATTTGTAGTGAAAGTTCTGGATCTAATCCTAGTCCCGCCGAATGCGCTCCCCCTCTCGAAGGTCAGTGTCTGCGCGACCCATTGTAATGGAGAGGGGGCTGGGGAGAGACTTATAGTGGACAGATCGCGTTTTCGCATGACTAACTTGGTATTCCAGAGACGTTCTCACAAGAACCCGCCAAGCCGCTATGTCCGCAGTTTTCATCACCTCTTATGATAGCAAGATGATCGGACCAATTACAGGACCATCTATGTCCATCTGTCAAGTCCAATCGAGATTTGGCAGCAGGAACTTATATTACAGTTCGGCGTGGTGAATCTTCTGGATGTCAAAACGCTTCGACCAGAGCCGCTCTGTGCCTCTTTCTTGACAAGATGCTACGCGCGGGCTGAACAGAAAGTCTTATTATTTTGTGTGAGCAGGATATTCTTGGGACTTTTTCGCTGTCGCCAATGGCTATGCGAATCCTACGCGCGACTCTTTCAATAGAGTGATATTCACGAATTTCACTACTCCCGACAATGGGGGAGCGGTGAATTTCAAGGGCATACGCACTAAGCGCGCGCTGCACAGGTTCTTAATAAGTGCCGAGGACAGAGAGGGCGCAGAGATGCTTACACAAGAACCCGCCAAGCTGCTATCCTGAGTTTTCACCATCCCCGACAATGGCGCATTGTAGACATTTGAACAGACTTGTTGTATGATTTGTTTATACTTGGTCTGCGAATGACGCGCAGGCTGGCGGGATTGATTTGCGTTTAGGGATTGCAAACGTTTCGACAAAGCCGAGTAATTTGTGAGCGCGGATTATCGGTTTCTTCGCCGCAGTCAACAACGGTTTGGCGGATATCCTCCGGGGATATAAACCGCTCGGCGCGTAAGCGGGAAATCATCCACAAGAATGTCGCGCTTACAGAAATTATCGAGCTTTCTCCTTGCAAGAACAAGATGGTTTGAGAAAAAAGAGATGATTAGGGAAAATAATGATGATGGGAAACGATATCAGATTTTTGGGAAAGCGTTTACATTACTGGCTGGCTGCCATCTTGTTGCTGAGCGCCACAGGCGCGTTGGCGCAGGAGTTTAGGCCCGATGAAATAGAAATAGGTCCAATTTGCGACAACGCTGTTCGCATAAGCTGGAAAGCTGCGCCCGGGGCGACTAGTTATTTTATTGTCGATCCTAAGGATGGTTATCGGGTCGTCTGCCGATCTTCCGACAACTCCTGCGAAATCGATGAACTAAAGGCCGGTCAAAAATATACTTTTCTTGTGGACGCGAGAATCGGTGATAACCTGGTCTATGGCACCGAGAGAATCAGCATAAGAGTGAAACAATCAGATCTTTGCCCGGAAAACGCTCCGCACAAAATCGCGACTCCGCGCCCTTCGGTTGATACCTGCTCCTACCTGCCAGCGGAGATCCTGGTCAGGAGCAACAGCCCCTATAATGCCCAATGCAAGCGAGTCGGCCCGGCCGGTGTTGGTATCGCCGATTTGATCGCGCAGGGCGTCCTAGATGCTGTTGATATCTGGCACATTGTCGAAGCCGGCATTCAGGTCTGCTTCCGCAACCAGGGTACGCTGAAGTTTCTGGATGCCGCTACCTCGCCGCGCGCGGTATCGAATTTGGCCTCGCAGGCTGTCGACGGCATGACCTGCGGGACTATAGATCGCGCGGGCACGGTGGTGCTGCTCCGAACCAGCGAACCTGTTAGCGAATCCGTCAGCGAACCCGTCAGTGAACCTGTCGGCGAACCCGTCAGTGAACCTGTCAGCGAACCCGTCAGTGAACCTGTCAGCGAACTCGTCAGCGACGCGAGCGACAGCTCTCCGGTTGCGTCAGCTACACAAGCCGAGAGCGCTATCCTTAGTAACTGCCAACTAACCACATTCTCGAATCTCAGTCTCCGCAGCGGTTCCAGCATTTTTCACGCGCGTTTAGCCATCATTCCTCGTGGGACGCGCTTGAACGCGACCTTCAGAGATGGCGAGTGGTACAGGGTCTTCTATGAAGAGTTGACCGGTTGGGTCAACGGCGCTTATGTAAAGCCGGGGTCCGGCTGTGGCGCCAGCGTCGCGAGCGCTGTCCCGCGGGGCTTAGCGAATTCCGGACAGGCTGAATTGTCCGGAACGTCACTGAGCAACTGTTCTTTGCAGGCGAGCGATATCATTAACTTGCGGGCTGGACCAGGTCTCGGATATGAGATCCTTGCCGAAATACCTTATCAGGCGGAGATGAGGGCGACGGAACGACTTGAAGCCTGGTACAAGGTCGACTATCAAGGCCAGGCGGGCTGGGTCAACATCGGTTATGTCACACGAATCAGTGACTGTGGCTAAACTGGAGGCCGAGAGCGATGGCGATACGCAATGACACAGCCGGGCTCGAGAAGAAGTACCTGCTGGATATGCTGCCGGCTCAAAGCAATCGCATGCTGGAAATCGGTTGCGGCGACGGACGTCTGACCTGGCAATATGCCGAACTGGCCGAGTCGCTTGTCGCTATTGATGTGACACCCGATACCTTGGCTGAAGCTTTGCGGGAGAGGCCGGAGCGATTCTGCGAAACGACAAGCATCTTGGAAGCGAGCGGCGTTTACCTGCCCTTCAAATCCGACAGTTTCGATCATGCGCTTTTTTCTTTGTCCTTCTGATGAATAGAGACAGAGGGCATGGTCCATGCCCTGGAAGAGACGCACCGGGTTCTGCGGGAAGGGGGCAGCTTTCTTGACCTGCGCCCAGCCACCAAAAACCGGCGGGTTGAACTTGAAGTATCTGGCGCGCGGTTCCATATCGGCGAGATAGATTCCTCCGCTACATTCACCGATCATTGGGCAGCGGACGCGGCACTGGAGATCTTGCGGGATCAAGGTCTGATCGTGCCAATGCACGATGCGCAATTCCTGGTGACTACCGACCTGGACAGCGTCGAGGACTTGCGCGCCCATGCAGCGACATTGCGGAGGAGCGTCATGGGGGAGGAATTGCTTGATCGGATCGAGTCGCTGATAGCCGGGGAAGCCCAGGACATCCTCATCCACACGCGGCGGGAGATGGTTATCAGGAGGTATCGCTGCCTCAAACCTTGAAGCTCGCCGCGATTCTATCTCAGTCAACCCGACTTGGGCCCCCTCGGTCCCTCGCCCCAGGGCTGAGGACATGACAGGTTTCCTGTGCTCTGTCTAACCTCTCCTCAGCCAGCCCTTCCCAAAACTCGAATAAAGTCCAGAACCCTAGCCACAAACGGGTTTATTTCCCCATCAATATCTTGGAACTACCTAGACTTGTTATGAAATTTGCGGGACGCGGATTTTTCGATTGCGCGGGCCGGTTTGCAAAACGGTATCAATTGAGACGCGCGGCGAATCAATTTGCTGGCGATCGACGAGGGTCCGCCGAGATAATTCGACTTGCCCAGCGAAAAGAATTTGTTAAACTCAAAGCTACGGCGTCCTGTCGTGAATTGACCTGTTGAAGATTCAGTTGTTGGAGGACCATATGTTCCGCAAATTGGCTTTATTGTCACTGGCTTTTGCACTTGTTGGGGTTCTAATCGCGCCGGCCGCGGCGCAGGACGAAGTTGTAGTTGGGGTTGTTTTGGTGGGTCCGAATGACGATCGGGGCTGGAGTACTTCGCACCATGAAGCGGGCGAGTATGTCGCCGCCAAAACCGGTGCGACGATACTTGAATTTGAGAGCCTCAACCCGGCTGATTCGCCCGAGACCACGTTGATGGATGTTGTAGAATTGATGGTTGACGAAGGCGCGTCGGTCATCTTCACTACGTCCGACAGTTTTGAAGAAGACACAAATGTGGTGGCGGCGGCCTTCCCCGATGTCACTTTCATCAATATCACTGGCAGCAACGCCATTCAAGCCAGTGATATAGTCATGGGCGACCATGCGATGATGCATGATTTGCCCGAGTTGCCGCCGGCGAATGTGGGCAACTTCAATACCTATATGGAATTGCCGCGCATGATCGCCGGCTGCGCCGCGGCGCTTGCGAGCGAATCGGGACACATCGGCTATCTTGGCGCGCTGATCAATCCAGAGACGCGCCGTTTGGTCGCATCCAGCTACCTGGGCGCGCGTTACTGCGCCGACAATTACCGCGATGATATGTCGGCGGACGACATCACCTTCGAGGTGAAGTGGATTGGCTTCTGGTTCCATATCCCGGGCGTGACGCTGGACCCAGTCGAGGTGGCGCAGCAAATGCTCGACGGCGGCGCCGATGTCATCATTTCCGGCATTGACACCACCGAGGCGATCACGGTTGCGGGCCGCTACATGGCAGAGGGCGATACCAGCTACGGCGTGCCCTACGGCAATGTCAACGGCTGTTCCGAAGCGCCGGACGCCTGCCTGGGTTCTGCCTACTACAATTGGGGTCCCGCCTATCTCAGTGTGGTAGAGCGCGTGCTGGATGGCATTTGGTCGCAAGAATGGCTATGGTGGGAGCCAAAATGGGATGAGATCGGCGCTGACGGTTTCTATACCGACACCGATTACAGCGTCAGCGGCTATGTCTTCGGCGATGGCCTGGGCATGGAGCATCGCGAGACGCTCACCGCATTCGCGCAGGAGATCCATGACTTCCAGACTGACCCCATGCATGCTGGCGAGATGTTCTTGTGGAGCGGACCGCTGAACTTGCAAGACGGCACGCAGTTGGCGGGAGACATGGAGCCGGTGACCTTGCTGGATATCTGGTTCATCCCGCAATTGCTGGAAGGCATGATCGGCGCGAGCGAGTAAGTCTCAACTGAGGTTTGGCCGTGGGCGGGCCATTGGCTCGCCCACAATTGTTTGAGTCCACATACTCAAGTCCCAAGCTGAAATCCTATAAGATGAGGATGCTTAATGAGATTCCAGTTTGCATTTGATTTGTCATGTCTTTATGGTATTATATATGCAGGTTAGTATAGGTTAGAGTAAGGACTCCACTACAACATTGAGCAAGGCAGTTGATGCGAAGGGGATTAGCCCTAAGTTCATCTTATTTACCTCAATTCTCGCAATAGTTTTCGCTGTCTTGTGCGCGCATAAGGGGCATTCTGCGCGGGATATCCTCGCATATTTGACATTTGTATTTATCGTGGTGTATTCGGTCCGCCACGCGTAAATGCGCTTTACCCCTTACCAAGTCATCATTCTCGTCGCAGTAATCTGCGGATTTCTATTAATGTATTCGGGGGGTGCCGGCATAGACGTATTGCTATTCCTATGTGGTGTAGCGCTTCTTCTCGCCGCCGGCGTGTCAAATCGGGGAGTAGTCGTAAGAATTGTTGCGCGTGGCTTCAAATTCGGCATGAACTTGCTTCCTTCTCGCGCGAGCGAATCTCATGCTACTCAGAATCAACAAGAGCCATCAGATGGGCCGCAAAGTCAGTTGCCCAATGGTGAAGAATAGAAGTCTCATCAAGGTATTGGTTAAGCGGCGGCGGCTTTCTATAATCAGCGTGGCGACTTGACGATTGAAGAGATGATTAATGCGACATTTGCTGGTCCTTTTGGCGCTTCTGAGCGCGCTGGCGGCGTCGGCTGTCGCCCAGGACGAACCGGAGCTATTGCTGTCGAACACGCGAGTGGGGACGCAGGCGGACGGCTTCGGCGGCGAGAGCCCTGTGGTTTCTGGCGACATTTACAACTACGGCAGCCAAGCCTACTCCCATATCAGAATCCTGGTTGACGCCTATGACGCCGACGGCGAATTGATCGGCGAGGGATTTGGTTTCCTGGTGGATGCCTGTGGAACGGCTTTGCTGGACTATGCCCTGCCCCCGGAAGGTCTTCAGGCCTTCAGCGCGCCATTCGAGTTGTTTGAAGATGGCAATGTGGCCAGCGTAGAAGTGCGGATCAAGGCCGATGCTGTTGATCACGAGCTCGAACCGGCGACGACATCCCCGGCGACGCGTTTGATAGCGCGCGCCGAAGCGGTCCAACTCCAATGGCTGGATGACGAGACGCTGCTCTACGGGATAGGCTGCGCGGGCGCGATTTTCACAGAATTGCAGTGGTGGCGCTACAGCGCCCCCGATCACGCGCTCTCGCCGACTGAACATCCGGCAGCGTCACGTGTCAACGAGGCAATGATCAAGCGCAGCGGCGCGGCGATGATCACGCAGTCAGGCGACCAGAATCCCGATTTGTTTTACGGCTCGCAAATGACTTTTCCGCCGAGGACCCGGCGCATCGTCTACCAGAACGATCTGCATACCATCCTCTCCGCCGAGCCGGACGGCAGCTTCAAACGGCTGATCCACGACGCCCTGCACCAGCACAGCCTGCGCGGCTTCATTTGGGCGGAAAAGCCGGGTGTCTTCTTGGCCTATTACTTCGGCGCCTACGGCGAGCCGGTGCATTATTTCAGCGGCGATGTCGAGGGGAAAATCCTGATGGGGCGTCTGGAAGATCTGGAGCCGTCCCTGATCGTGCCGGGTCCGGCGGCCGATGGCTTGTCCGCGGTGGTCGGCTGGCGAATCGACGATCGCGAGGGATACTACCTGCGCTACGCCTACGGGAGCCGGGAATTGCTATTTGAGGCGGTTTTGCCGGGCAACAACTATCCGGCGCCGATCATGGCGCGTTCCGGCGAGCGGCGCTTGATCTATGTCATTCGCGATGTCGAGGGCGTAGCGAGCCTGCAATGCTTCGACCGCGGGACGAAGGAGTTGCGGACGCTGACGTCGCTGCCCCTGCGCTTGACGCGGGAGTCGCGGGCCTGGTCTGCGCTGTCGCCGGACGGCACAAAGCTGGCGCTGGCGGCCAATGGGACAGATGGCGGCGTCTGGCGGGTGGATGTGGCTGGGGGCTGTGGTTAAGATCTAACCTCAGAGACGGTAAGGCTGAGAAGATAAGACCTATACTTTAGCGTCGAGGGCACAGAAATTAAGGATAGTTTTGCACGACACGGCGAATTTCCGCATCGGGCAAATCAGCAGTTTCTGTCTTCGACCAGATGAGCAGAAGAAATACAGTATCCTCTTTCACACGGTATATGACACGAAAACCACCGCGCGTCCCGATTCTGGCGGAAGTATTGGGTATTCTGGCTTTGTAAACGTCCGGCGCGCCGACATTTGGCAACTTTCTGTCTTGAGGACGGGGACCATCCATTAGCGAAAGCGCCAAATTCTTGATGTCGCGGTCAGCTTGACGATACCTCTTGAGGAGTTTCCGGATCTGGGCTTCGAATTCCGTCGACGATTTGATTGTCATTGGCTTCGGCTTCGCGCTCCAAGCGTAGTTCTTCCAGGAATTCCGCAACGGGACGCGTTTCGCCGCGGGCGACTTGCTGCAAGCTGCGTTCGAGGCTGCGCAGGAGTTCCTGCTGTTCGGGGCTGAGATTAGGGCTGGGAGCGTCTGGCTCTGGCGCCTGCGCCTTTGACGGTTCAGACTGTTTCATTGGATCCATGCGATTTCGCCTATTCTATTCTGCGCTAAGCTTATTAGATTTCGGCGGCGTTGGCAAGCGCTCTCGCCAAAGTGGGCGCAGTGATTCTTTGAACTACGGAGGGCGCAAAGGGCGCAGAAAAACGGGCGTTACGATGGTCGAGTTCATTTGGGGCGACAAGCGAGTCGCGCTATTGCGCGTCGCCCCGCCCCTCCAGACCGTTGAGACCGTCAACGCCAGCGATTGCGTGTAGTTCAATCACCCAATGCCCACTCCACCGCAGCCAGCGCATGCAGATAAGTCGTATCATAGCTGGGAATGGGACAATCACCCGGCTTGATCAGCAAGCCAATCTCCGTGCAGCCGAGAATGACCGCCTCGGCGCCATCCCTCCGCAGTTGCTCGATCACCGCCTGATATAAAGCGCGCGACTCCGACTTGATCAAGCCGCGCACGAGTTCTTCGTAGATGATGCGGTGTACGATGTCGCGGCCTGCGGAGTCGGGAATCAGCACGTTCAGACCAAAGCGGTCGGTCATGCGCCCTTTGTAAAAGTCCCCCTCCATGGTGTAGCGCGTGCCCAGCAAGCCGACGGTCCCCAGCCCGTCGGCCAGGATGAGCTCGGCGGTGGCGTCGGCGATGTGAATCAGCGGTCGATCAACGGCGGCGGCAAGATCTTCCGCCATGCGATGCATGGTATTGCTGCAGATGACGATGCAGTCGGCGCCGGCGGCTTCAAGGTTTTGGGCTGCGGCGATCATCCGCTCTGTGGCCGCCTCCCAATCGCCCGCTTCTTGCAAGGCTTCGATTTCCGCGAAGTCGAATGAGTGCATCAGGCACTTGGCGGAATGAACGCCGCCCAGGCGCTTCTGCGTCTCCTGGTTGATGATGCGGTAGTATTCGATGCTGGATTCCCAGCTGAGTCCACCGATGAGTCCGATTGTTTTCATGGTTGCTTCTCTTCAGTCGCGACAGCGGACGACTCATCGAGTCGTCCCTACCGACAAGTTACTCATTCCGTAGTTTCACGCTAAAGTCGTCCTAACTGATGCAAGCTGATATCATGCCGCGTAGAGCCGTTCTGCGCCAGATCAGCCATGATTTCGCCGATGACGCTCGCCATTTTGAAGCCGTGCCCGCTAAAGCCCGCGGCGATCGACACCTGCGGAAGGCCGGGCAGCGTATCCAAGATCCAATGTTCGTCGACGGTATTGGTGAACATGCAGGCAGACATGCGCAAGGTTGCGCCGGCGCCGGCGGGAAAGTAGCGCTCGGCGAACTGGCGCAGCAAAGCTTCATCTTCGGGATAGGCGCCGCGGTCGACGGTATCGGGGTCGCAGCTTTCTTCGCGATGATGCCAGCGCCCGAACTTCATGCCCGGCGTAGCGCCGCTCGGATTGAATTCCGGGAAGCCGTAGTAGCGCCCTTCGTCGACCAGCGCGTTCCAAACCGGGAAGCGTTCCGGCGCAAATAGCTCCGGCTCCTTCGCGCGGCACCAGATCAGCACCTGGCGTTCCGGGACGGTTTTGCCGGTCAACTCGGGAACTAGCTTGTAGGCCCAAGCGCCGCCACAGATGACGAGCTTGTCCGCGCTGTATTCCCCGCGCTCAGTCCGCACACGAAGTCTTTCATCATTGAGGACCTCCCAGCCAGTGACCCGTTCGCCGCTGCGCAGGCAAGCGCCATGCCTTTGCGCCAGTCGAGCGTAGGCGGAAATACAGCGCTCGGGAACGAGCAAGCCCCCCTGGGGTTGATAGACCGCCATGGTCTCGCCGGGCATCCGGTAGCCTGGAAAGCGCTCGCTGAGTTGTCGGCTGTTTAGGACCTGGTGTTCGAGATCGTGTTCGAGGCAGCTTTGCAGGCTGCCGGCGAAGACATCGCTGTCTTCCGGTCCCATATCGATGCTGCCGGTCTGATAAAAGAGTCTTTCGCCCGATTCGCCTTCCATTTGCTCCCAGAGTTCATAAGCGCGTCTCAACAGCGGCACATAGGACGGGTCCTCGTAGTAGGCCAGTCGAATGATGCGCGTCAGACCGTGAGACGATCCCATTTCGTGCGGAACCTCAAATTGCTCAATGCCCAGCGCCTTCCAACCGCGCTTGGCCAGGTGATAGAGCGCCGCGCTGCCCATCCCGCCGATGCCGATGACGATAGCGTCAAAATGCTTCATGAGCTGTCCGTCTCCCCCGGCAGTTTGGCGAAGAGATCGACGCCAAATTGGCGAAAGGCATCAATCAGGTCGATCAGCACCCAATTCTCGCTGAGCAAGTCTCCCTCGCGGCGCCAGAAATCCATGACGCGGAATTCAACGCGCGCGCCTGTGGGTGGAAGCCCGAGGTATTCGCCGCTGTGTGTGGCGATGACCTCGCGCCAGCCGGCGGTTGCAGCGTAAACGCCGTCGGCGAACATGGGCGATGCCCAGACGACTTGACGATCGGGAAAAGCGCGCAGCCAGGGCAACTGATGATTTTCTTCGAATTCCTTCAGGTCGCGCGTGGCGCCGATGCCGGCGGGGCCATACCAGTGCATGTTGTCGTGCCAGTAGCGCGTAAATCGCATGCTCTCTTTGTTCTCTTGATCAAAACTATTCATTCCCTGGAAGAGCATATCGTAGGCAATCTGGAAGGTCTTGGCCGATTCGGCGGGCGCTTGGTCAGTGAGCAGGACGCCATCGGCGGCGCGTGGCGGCGGCACGAATCCAGCCAGGCCTAGGCTCGCCGGCAGTGGATCGCAGCCCGCCTGCTGCATCACTTCAACCAGGTCGTAAAGCGCGTAGACCTTATTGATCTTGCCAGCTTCGATCCGATAAAATTCGCCAAAGCGGAGGTAAGTTTGCCGGTCGTTTGGGGCTATGCCCAGCCATTCCCGCTCGAAGCGGCCGAACAGGTAGCCGCTGCTGGCGACCCAGTTCTCAGTTTCGCATGTGCCCCCTAGCAAGGTATCGATGCGACGCCGGAGGCCGGAAAAGCTCGCGAACAAGGGCCCCCAAAACGTCTGCCAAAGCGCGTCGACGCCCGCCTGAGTATCGAAGGGAGCGCAGCCATGCCAGAGCACATCGTCCGCGAAATAATCGCCCAGCGACACGGGCGATTGACGGAAGCGCTCGACCTGGGATAAGAATTCATAAACAAGTCCTTTGTTCGCCAGGGTTTGTTGCCCCATATCAAGACCTCCTCCATCTGGAATCGTGTATACCTGCAAATGCGGTCTAAATGGCTCCTGGCAATCGACCGCGAAGTTTGCAATTGCCGCCACAACATGTTAAGGTATTGCTCTTGTCGAAAACGTTTTCGAGTCGAATCGTTTTTGGCAGGCGTCGCCTCCGGATCAAGCCGCCGGAATCGTTCAGGCCAAGAGCGCAGCGCAGGACCGTCAGCCTTCTCGAAATAGCGACAATACCGAAAGAACCGATGCAAAAGATAGTTTAGGTGAGCAGATGGCAGAAGACAAGAAGACTTCAAAAAGTTTGGATGTCAAGCGCGCATGCGACGAGGAGAAAGCGCGCATTACCTTGCCCAAGCTGGTTGACATACAGTATATGGACGAAGCGGACGGGCAGCTGACGCAGCCAATGGAGGGTTACAACCCGCGTTACAAGAACATCGTCGATTATATCATCGGAGTCACGCATGAGATTTGGGAAGAGCACGGCATCGGCAAGCTGTATGAGTATTACGCCAATACCGTGAAAATGCATACCGCCAGCGGATTGAAATTTGGGCGTGAGGCAGTCATCGCGGCGACCATCGAATCGCAGGCGTCCTTCCCCGATCGTCGTCTCTTTGGCGAAGAAGTGATCTGGACCGGCAACAATGTCGATGGCTTTTACACATCGCATCGGCTGCGGCACGAGGGAACCAATCGAGGCTGGACGCCATATGGTCCGCCAACGGGCAAACGTGTCAGTTATCGCGCCATTGCCGATTGTGTCTGTGTGCAAAATATGATGGTGGAAGAGTGGATCTCCCGCGATGAGTTGACGCTGATCATGCAGTTGGGCTTGGATCCGGTGCAGACCGCTAAAGAGATGGTGGCGAAGGAAAAGGACAGCGACCTGGGATTGCGTATCGCCGGCGATATCGACCACCGGGTCGGGCAATTGCCGCCGGAACCTTGGCCCGAAGCGCAATCCGAGCAGTTTGATCCGGAAGACTTCATCGGCCGAATGATGCATGAGATTTGGAATTGGAAGCTGCTGAACAAGGCCCGCGAGTATTATCATGAGAACTTCGTCTTTGACGGCCCGTCGCGGCGCTCGTTCAAGGGCATCGGCGAATTTCAGACTTACGCCCTGTCGCTGCTCTCCCCATTCCCCGATCTTTCGATTCACGTCGATCACTTCTGCCATGTCGGGGATGAGCAGGCCGGTTATCGCGTGGCCACGCGCTGGTCGATGCGCGGGACGCACACAGGTTACGGCATATATGGCGAGCCGACGGGCAATCCGATCCGACTGATGGGTTTCAGTCATCATGTGATCAGGGACGGCCGCATTGAAAGCGAGTCGACCGTGTTTGACGAATTTGTCTTGCTCAAGCAGATCGTCGCTTGAGGTGGGTTTAGGAAGCCCTCGCTTGTTTTAGTAAACCCCCATGCTCTTGCATGAGGCGCTTTGCTGTTTTGTGTGAGCGCAACATTCCTGGGACCTTTTCGCCGGTTACGCGCCGAGCGGCTACAAATTTCGATTCGGTCATTAGTTAGATGGACGAGTGGTAATGGCAACTGCGACGGATAAGTATTTCACATCGTCTTTTCAATATAGTCCGGTTGACCAAGCGCAAAACATCGCCAACAAAGTCCGCGTGATCGAAATCATGCGCGCGCTGAGCGAAGCGCCGCTTGATGACCTGCCAGAGGTCGCACGTGACGGATATGACCGAGATGTCTCGCTCAATGTGACGCACCCGATTAATGAACTGGGGGGCATTGCCGCCGGCCTGCAACAGTTGTGGCTGCCGCTGCGGCGAGCGTTGCCGGATATGGAGCGGCGCGATCATTTTGTGGCGGGCGGGCGCTACCGCGACGCGCACTGGATCGCTTGTATGGGCCACTATATGGGCAGTTTTGAGCGCGATTTGCTGGGCATACCGGCCACGCGCGGCGTGGTCTGCCTGCGATATTGTGAGGGACATGAACTGCGCGATGGCAAAATCGTCACCAGTTATATCTTCATCGACTTTCTGGATTTGATGCGGCAAGCCGGTTACGTGCCGATCGCGCCCAGCCTGGGCAGCGAAATGCGCTGGATGCCGCCGCGAACGCTGGATGGCGTCATCTTGACGCCGCAAGACGAAGCGCGCTCCAAGAAGACTATCGAGACCATTCTCAAGATGCACGCTGCCTTGGGCTATTACAGCGGGGAGCCGCCAACGCGCGATGTGCTCGACGAGATGGAACAGGTCAAGCACTGGCACAAGCATTTCATGTGGTATGGACCGTCGGGCATCGGCACTACGCGCGGCTTGAAGGGATTTGAAGACTACCATCAGATTCCTTTTCTGGTGGCCTTTCCCGACCGAGGTGGATCCGAGCAGGGGCATTTCATACGCATTGGCGACGGTTATTTTGCTGTGACCGGCGGCTGGGGTTATCTGCGGGCGACGCATACTGGCGGCGAGTTGTTCGGCCTGCCGCCAACCGGGGCGCCGCTCAAAATGCGCGTAATGGACTTTTATCGCTGCGACGACGAGACCATTGTGGAAAACTGGGTCCCGATCGATGTGCCGCATATTCTGCTGCAGATGGGCGTCGATGTCTTCGGGCGCATGCGGCATCAGTTCCGCCAGCACAAGCCCATCAGCGCCAGCGAATGGCTGGTCAATCCAGGGGACTGAGTCACTGACGACGCAGCTTCTGAGTCAGGCGGACGCAACACCTGAACGGTAACCAGACAAACATGTCGATTCACAACCGAAACAAGGAATTCATTGGCGGGCTGCGGGCCGCGCTTTACGATATTGACGCGAGCGATCTTCAACGCCAATTGCAAGAGCTATTCGCCGCCGACTGCGAAGCGCACCTGGCGCACCCGCTTGAATCTCTGCATGGTATCGACGCCCTTTATGAAGGGGCTTATCTGCCGCTGTTGAATGCCGTGCCCGATCTGGAGCGGCGCGATTTTATCGTGATGGCCGGCGAGAGCCGGGGGCAGAATTGGGTCGGCTGCGCCGGGCATTATATGGGCTTATTCGAGCAGCCATGGTTGGATATCCCCCCGACCAAGCACTTGATGGCGATGCGCTATCACGAATTCTTTCGCATCGAGGACGAGCGGATCGTGGAGATGCAGGCGCTATGGGATATCCCACAGGTGATGATGGGGGCCGGCGCCTGGCCGCTGGCGCCGAGCCTGGCTGTCGAGTGGATTGTGCCCGGTCCGGCGACGACTGACGGTATCATCACGAGCGACTATGACAAGGCGAGATCGGCGGCCAGCATCCAGTTGGTGGGCGATATGCTAAGCGCGCTCGGGAATTCGCCCCAGGGTGAAGCCGCCATGGCGCTTGACCGCTACTGGCATCCCAAGATGATGTGGTATGGACCGGCGGGCATCGGCTCGATGCGGCGCATATCGGGTTTCCGCCACTGGCACCAGATTCCCTTCCTGAAAGCCATGCCCGACCGTGAAGCCCTCCTGGACAAGGGCGTCTTTTTTGCCGATGCCGAGTACGTCAGTTTCACGGCATTTCCCGGCATGACCATGACCATCAGCGGCGATGGTTGGCTGGGCATCGCGCCTAGCAATCAAGCGATCACCATGCGCAGCCTGGATTTCTGGCGCTGTGAAAATGGCATGATCCGCGAGAATTGGGTCTTGGTCGATCTGCTGGATGTATATCAGCAGCTTGGCGTTGATGTCTTCGAGCGCATGCGAGAACTGACGATCGCGCGCCGCTCGGATATTGCGGTTTAGACTACCCCACCCCCAACCCCCTCCCCAAAGCATTGGAGAGGGAGCTTTTACTGCCGATCTCGGCAATTAATATGACGAAAGAAAAAACCACCTCAAACAGGTGGTTGAATAATGTAATGATAGCCGACATACAATGCCTGTCGGTAGAGCTTTGACCCGCTCCGTCAACCGACACGCCTACCGGATGTGTAGACCGCCTGTAGCAGATGATGATCCGGTATGGCGCCTTGTCCGAAATGCTGCAAGAAGCGGTTTGTTGGGTAGTTAATACGGTTGCGCCTCCCCCGGCAGATTCGCGATCAGTGGATTGCTGCGGTCGCGATCCGACAAGTACGGGTCTTGAATGCCCCAGTCGATGCCGACTTGCGGATCGTCCCAGGCGATGCCGTACTCGTCCCCGCCGCCATCGTAGTAATTATTGACGATGTACATGAGCGTGCAGTCGCTCAGCGCGGCGAAACCGTGGGCCACGCCTTCGGGGATGAATATGCCTAGCGGATTGTCCTCGCCGATATCGACAGTCGCCGACGCCAGGTAGGTCGGCGAGGACAGGCGCAGGTCTACCAGCCCGACGCGGATCGCGCCGCGCGTACTGAACCAATAGTCAACTTGCTTGAAGTGGTAATGCAAGCCGCGCAAAACTCCCGCTTTGCTGTCGCTGCGGTTGTTCTGCAGGCGATCCCAGTTGACAGCCGGGAACCACTCCGCCCGGAAGGTCTCCATGAAGCGTCCGCGCTCGTCGCCGAAAGCTTGCAGGGCTACGGTCTGTACGCCGTGGATGGGGTCGAATGGCTGGGCGGGAGAAACTGTCACTTCATATCCTTATCAGGGTGTTCGATTCGCATTGTAACCAGAAACGGTTGATCGCGCTTCAAGGTCCTACGCAGTGATCAAGACAATACCTTGGCCGCGAAGCGCAGCATCAATTCTTGATGCTCGATGCTCTGCTCGATGGCGAGCGAGCCGTGGCCGGCGTCGAACCAGTGCACCTCGATGGACTTGCCCAGGTCTTTCAGTTTACGCTCGAAGACTTTCATCTGGCGCGCCGGACAGCGCGTATCGTTGGCGCCTTGAATGACCAGCAGATCGGCCTGAAAGTTCTCCGCATAGGTGATCGGCGAGGACTTCTTGTGCGCGTCCGGCTTTTCCTCCGGCGTACCCCCAAACATACTGCGCTGATAGCCGCGCAGGGTGCCGGCTTGATCTTCGTACATCAGGGTCCAGTCGGCGATGGCGACCATGGCCATGCCGCCCGCCCATAGTTCCGGGCGCTTGCCCAGCGACAGCAAGGTCAAGTAGCCGCCATAAGAGCCGCCGGTCTTGAGGATGGCGCCGGGATCGGCAATGCCCTTGTCGATCAGCCAGCCGACGCCGGCAGCAATGTCCTCGACTTCCAACTCGCCCAGGTTGCCGTCGATGGCGTGCTGGAAGTCGTAGCCGAAGGTGGTTGAGCCACGGTAGTTGAGACTGAAAAAGGCGAAGCCGTGATCGAGCCAGGTTTGCGCGCTTGGCGACCAGGCGTTTGTCTGTACCGCCGTCGGACCGCCATGGGTATGCACGATGGTGGGGAAAGGACCTTCGCCCGGCGGCGTCGCCAGCCAGGCTTGGATCAACGCGCCGTCGCCGGAGCGGTATGTGATCGAGCGCCAGGGAATACTCTCGGGCAAGTCCGACTTGAGATCAATCAGGTCCCGCAGGACTTCCCCGCTGCTGCCGTCGACTTCGAGCAGGCGCGGGGGGTTGGCGGCATCGCTCCAGTGCAAACAGATATTGCCGTTGTCCAGGAAGTAGCCGGCCAAGCCAGATGAACCTGCCGGCGTATCCAGCAGGTCTACTTTGTCGCGGGCAATGTCGTAGCTATATAGTCTGTGGCGCGCCTGATGCACTTGATGCAGCAGCAGGCGAGCAGCATCAGGCGACCAGGACCAATCTCTGACATCGCCCGCAAAATGCTCGGACTCAATATCATGCCGCTCGCCGGTTAGCGGGTTCCAGATAAAGGGACGGTAGAAGCCGCTAACATTGGATGAGCCGGCGAAGCGCATATCACCAGCCCGCGGCGAAAACCTGCCGGGATCAATACCGCTGCCAGCGCCATCCCAAAGTTCGGCTATAAGCTGGCCGCTAGCAACATCGTAAGCCGCCAACGCATATTCGTTGACGCCGGTTTTTTCAGTCGAGGCGATGATGGCGATTTCGGCATCGTGCGAGAGTAAAGGACCAACGGAAAGCGCGTCAGAATGGTAAGTGAAGATCGGATCCCCTTGGGGCGGATTGTTGTAAAGCAAGATCTGGAATCCGTCTTTTGCCGCTGTGGTCAAGCCGAGCGCGTTTCCGCTGTCGCTTTCGCGCAGATAATGCGAGGCGTAAGGGGGCAGATCTGGCGTGACATCCTCGGCCGCGCCGCCCGCAAAGGGAAGGCGTACATAATGACCGATCTCGTCGCCGCTCTCATCTTGCAAGTAATAGATAAACTCGCCATCGGCGGAGATTTGCCCGCCGACGACGCCGGCGGGCTGGTCAGTGACTTGCCTGAGATCGTTGCTGTGCCTGTCCCAGGCATAAAGTTGAAAGACGCCGTCTTTGTTGCTGCGGATTAGACCCCGTTTGGGGTTAGAGGCGGCGATTCGCGAAGCGACGATAGCGGGGGCGCGGTAGCGTTTTTTCCAAGGCGCGTCGTCGCTCAAGTTCAGTTCAATTGTCACGGGCGGGACCTTTCGGACTCTCGATTCTTTCGACACCATCATAGACGGCAGGCGCCGTCGGCACAAGCCGAGCTATGCTCGGCGGGCTATTTTTTGAATGGCGGAATGCCCACCGCCCTAGACCAACGTCGCAATATCGGGCATAATACGGGGGGATTCGGCAGATTCGCGGCCTAGGAGGTCGATTATGGCCATGGTGGTGATGGCGATTATCATCATCTTGAATATCGTGCTGCTCTTGGCGGTGATGCGCGTCGGCACACAGGGCGAACATCACCACGAGGTCTCGCCGGAGCAATCGGGCGCCGTTCGAGCCTGGCGCGCGCGCCTGGGCATCAGCGAGAGCGACGATGCCCAAGGCTCGGCTGCCGCGGATCAAGCCTGACCGGGACTTCAGCCCAGCACTGCCCATGCGGATTGGCTTCATCAGCTCCGACCTCAGCAATCAAAACGGATGGGCAACCTATAGCCTGGGTTTGATACGAGCTTTACGGGCGCGCGGCCTCGACGCGACAGTGGTCGCGTCTCGAAACAGCCCCGACGCTGAATTTGCGATCCATCGGTTCCTGCCAACGGTAACCCCTCCGGAACGACATACCTTCTTCAAATCTATGCGGCAGGTATTCGCCGTTCGGCGACTACTGCGGCATTGCGACATCATCCACTGCACGGCTGAGCCGCTGGCGATACTGGCGGCGGCTGTTGCCGGCGACCGCCCGTTGTTCGTCACAGCTCACGGCAGCTACGTCAATCTGCCGCGTATGCGGGGCTTTCCCGTGAATGAGCTCTACCGACGATCCTTCGCCCGCGCGACTTTGATCTGCGTCAGCAACTATACCGCGGGGGTGGCAACGGCGTTGATGCCAGAGGCACGCGTTCACGTCATCCCCAACGGCGCCGACGTCAGCGGATTTGCCCAAGCCCCGGCATTTCAGGCCGAAAAAAGAGCGCCGACAATCGTCGCCATCGGCGAGATCAAGCCGCGCAAGGGTACCCTCCAGTTGGTGGAGGCGGTCGCCCGCGTACGTGAGGTGATACCGGACGTACAGTGCCTGATCATGGGACCGCCACAGTTCGGCAGCGCCTACACGACCACAGTACAGGCGGCGATCGATGCCCACAGTTTGCAAGAAAACCTGCAGATTATGGGTTTCGTTGATGAGGAAGTGAAACGCGCCTGGTTAGCGGCGGCCGACGTCCTGGCATTGCCCGCCATGAACGACGGACTTTTTTTCGAGGGATTTGGCCTTACGCTCTACGAAGCCGGCGCCTGCGGCACGGCGGTGCTGGGCACGGACGGCTGTGGCGTCGCCGATGCCATCGAACACGGCGTCACCGGTTTGATCGTCGCGCAAGACAATATCGCCGAAGAATTGCCTCGCGCCTTGCTGGAATTGCTGTCGAATCCGCGGAAAGCGTCCATGATGGGCGCTGCCGGACGGGAACGGGCGCTGCGGCAGACCTGGGACCGGGTCGCTGAGCAGGTGATGCGCTTGTACGACGGCGCTATTTGAATCGGATATCAGAAATGTGGCGATGCTGATATCCGCTGAAGCTGGCGCTCAGATCGGCTTCACCCCATCGGCATAAATGAAGAACTTCGGCGTTGACAACACTTCAATCTCGAAACCGCTGTCGCGCAGGGTCCCCGTGAGTTGCGCCGGATCATAGTAGATCTTGACGATTTCGTAGCGCCGCCCGTCGCTTAGCACGCGCTGCTGCAGTTCGCCGCCCAGATTTTCCGTTTCCGTGCGCGTGTGGGACAATTCCCGATCTTGCGAATCGACGAAGAAGAGGCGGCCGCCCGGCGCCAGGGCTTCATAAACCGCGCTCAAGAAGGCCGATAGCTTTTCCCCGGGCACGTGTGACAGCCAGAATCCGAAAAAGACCATATCGTATTGCCGCTGCGCCTGCCAGGTGAACAAGTCGGTCTGGATATAGGTGACCTTGTCCGAAGCCAACTTGGCTTTGTTGATGGCGATCATTTCCGGCGAGGCGTCGAGGGCCGTCACCTGATCGCCGATTCTGATCAACTGCTCGGTCCAGATGCCGGTGCCGGGCGCCATTTCCAGTATCTGCGCCTGGCGCGGCGCGTTGAGCAATTGCTCGCGCACGATCTGCGCTTCGCTTTCCCATTGTCGCTTGAAGGCGGGACCGCGATCGTAGCGCCCCTGTCGATAAAACCAGCGGTCGTACTCCGGCGCGCGAGCGGAGTAATATTCGATTTGATGCTGCAGCAAGTCGGTCATGTCCCTTCCTGTCGTCGCGATTCAAATCTGGTTGGCTGGCGTTAGAGGACCTTTGGGAGACGCACTATCGGGATCGTTGGCGACGGCGCCGGGCGGCGCGGGCACGGGCCCGCGCAGCAGCGGATCATCCGTATCGCGCATCCAGCGATCCAGGCGGGCGCGCATATCGCCCAGAACCCCGGCGTAGTCCGGATCATTGACCAGGTTGTCCCGTTCCGTCGGATCGTAATAGGTATCGTAGAGTTGTTCCGCGGCGGGAGCGCGTGCCGCAAAGCCCTGGTCGAGGTAATCGTCCTTGGTCAATCCGTCATCGATATTGGGCAGCACGGGCGACTCGCGACGGTCATAACGGCGGATGTACTTAAAGCGTTCGCTGCGGACGGCGCGCTTCGGTTCGTAGGTAGCGTGGTAGGACACTTCCGCGAAGACCTCGTCTCGGATCGCATCCGCTTCTCCGCGCAGCAGCGGCATCATGGATCGCCCCTGCAACCAGGGCGGCGCCTCGATATCAAGCAAGTCACAAAGCGTCGGAAAGATATCAATGTGGCTGACCATGGCGTCGACGGATTTTCCGCCGCTGAATTCAGCCGGTCCGCGCATGATCAGGGCCACGCCTATGCCGGCATCGGTCAAACTGCATTTCATGCCCGGGAAAGCGATGCCGTGATCGGTGGTGTAGACAACGAGCGTATCTTCGCGCAGGCCCGCGTCATCGAGGGCAGCCAGCACCTGCCCCACCTTGTCATCGAGGATCTTCGCCATGGCGACGTAATTGGCCATGTCTTGTCGAATGCGCGGCCTGTCGGGCAGAGGCAGGGGCGGCGACACATAAGCGGGATCAACATCGTGCTCGACCGGAAATTCACGATGGTTTTCGAAAAACCCGACTGTCAAGAAGAAGGGCTGCTGGGGCGCATCCTTAATGAAGTCGACGGCGCGCAGATGCGCTTCGGCATGGTCCGTCGTCAGGATGCGGTCGTAGCCGATAGCTTCAGCGTCGCGATGAAATTGCGCGTTGGTGAGATGCTGGATGCCCGCCAGCGCCGATGTATAACCGGCGCCTTTTAAGCTGTGGATGATGTGCTGACGGAAATCGCCCAGGACAAAGCCGCGGTTGGCCAGGCCCAACATGCCGGCGCTGTGGGGCGATTGGCCGGTCAGCAGCGCCGCTCGGCTGGGCGAACAAGTGGGCGCGGCGCAATAGGCGCGCCGAAACAAGACGCCCTCCTCGGCCAGCCGCTGCAGATTGGGCGTCGGGATGCCGTAGCCGTAGGGCTGCAGATAGCGGCCGGTATCGTGTGAATGAATGTAGAGGATGTTTGGTTTTGACATAGCGTCGCTCAGGCCGGCATCCAGTCTTCCTGGCCGCGGAAAGACATGTGCTGCGCCGGATCAAAGACCGGACGTTCCGCGTATATGTTCTTGTTGCTGGCGTCGGGCTGGCCGCGCACCAGGATGGGACGATCGCCTTCGCGTTTGATGCGGGTTGAGGTCGGGATGTAACGCAGCGTCAAGCCGATGCGCCAGGTATCGGAGGTATTGGCTTCCGAGCCGTGGATGATTTTCGGATTGTGAACCGAGACATCACCGGGCTGTAGCTCCAGATTGACCACGTGCGAGTCATCGATCTGCGACGGGTGAATGCCGGATCCCAGGACATTTTTGCCATCTTTGACATCGATCATTTCTTTCCGGGAGAGCAGGCGATTATTCTGTGTGCCGGGCAGGACGCGCAGGCAGCCGTTTTCGCGGGTGGATGCGGTGGCGGCCAGCCAGATGGTCGTCACCTCCATCGGCTCCAGCGGCCAATAACTGCCGTCTTGGTGCCAGAGGACTTTCTGGCCATGCTTAGGCGGTTTGGCGATGTAATGCGCCGCCCACATGGCCACGTCCGAGCCGATGAATTGCTCGACGATGTCCACCAGCCGCTCGTCGCCGACCAGCCTGTGCATGAAAGGATCCGTCACCAGCATGTTATGACCGAATTTCTCGGGGCGGACGCCGGGGTTGCGTTCCGCCAGCCAGTGCACGTGTTCGGCGGTTTCGCGGGCCAGATCGGCATCAACGGCGTTGCGGACGATGACATAGCCTTTTTCGTCATATTCCTGTTGCAAGGGGGTGGTCATTTTGCACCTCGTTTCTGAAAGGGAAATGCCGGAAACGCAGGAGATCTGTGGGCTGAATGATGGAATGAATTGGGGGGATTGTCAAGCGTTTGGACCCCCACCCCCGGCCCCTCCCCCATAAAGAGGGAGGGGTGACTCGTCGCTGAATCAAGTAATTCATCGGCCGAAAGAATTCCGATGAAGTTGATGCTGGAGAAGCGCTTAAGTGGACGAGTCCGCTATTTGATTTCGACTTCTTCTTTGGATTTGCGCGGGGGACGCTCGACCTGGAGCTCGAAGCTGATGCCGCCGAAATAATGGGCGCAGATATTGTAGATGACGACGACTATGGCGGTCGAGACCGCGCCGGCGGCGGCCCCCCAGAGGGCGGTCGACGCCAGGACTTGTCCGATCAGTTCCGGCGGAATGATGACATCCAGGAATTTGAAGATGGCGTTGAGCAGCAGCAGGATCACGATGGGCAGAACCGCGACGGCCGCCGCGACGAGGGCCGCGATCCTGACGGCGGAGACAAATCCGATGCGTTTGAGTGTGTAGGTCATGGTGATTTCTCCCATTGATTGCGGACCCGGTCGATGTTTTCGTTGCACTAGGCTCTCAGTATCCCGATGCTTGGCACTATCCCAATATCTGCCTCGCCCGATCAAGATTCCCGACGCTGTAATACTTGGCGTCGGGATGGTGGGTGAAGAGGGCGGCGGTGCTCTGCTCGGGCACCCACTGCCAGGACGCGGTCAGCGACAAGCCCAGCTCGCTTTCCAGTTGCGGCAGCAGTTTCAGGACAATGCCGTGGTCCGCAAGCTCGGGGCAAGCGGGATAACCCCAGCTGTAGCGCTTGCCCTGCCCTTCCGCGATGCCCAGTTGGCCTTGAACGATCTTGGTCAGGTAGTTGGCTGTGGCTTCGGCCGCTTGCACCGCCAAGCCATGAAAGAAGTAAGCTTCGCTGTATTCGTCCGCGGCTTGCAGGCGCTCGAATTCCTGGGTGGCGACTTCGCCCACCGTCACCGTCTGCAAGACCATGACATCTGTTCTGCCGCCCTCTATTGACGCGAAGTAGTCGCTGATGCAGAGGAACTCGCCGTCGGGCTGGCGCGGGAAGCTGAAGCGAGCCGCTTCGATTTTTTCGCCCTTTTCGGCGAAGGTATCGCCGTCAAAGACGATCAGGTCGTCTCCATCGCTGTTGACGGGCAGGTAGGCGTAGACCGCTTGCGGCTTGAGCGTGCCGCGTTTATGCGCCTCCTTGGACATGCGTAGCAGGCGCGCTTCGAAATCCGCTTCGAGTTTCGTCCACTCAGCGCCCCGGGTGTTCTTTGCGCCCCAGGACAGGCGGAAGAGTTCCGGCTTGTGCAAGTGCTGTGTGACGATTTGCAGGGGCATATCGCGGATGACGCGGCTCCCCCAAAAGGGCGGCGTCGGGATGGCTGACGCGTCCTTGACGGTCTTGCGCGAGAGACCGCGCCCGGACCGTCTGCGACGGGGCGCTCGTTTGACCTCGGCATAAGCTTCGCTGAAGACTTCGTCCAAAAACTGGTCGTGGCGCTCCCGGTCGAGCAGTTGATCGACCACAGCCAGACCCTCAAAGGCGTCCTTGCAATAGAAGACGCCGGGGTCATAAGGTTCCTGCGATTCATCGAGGAAGAGGATGCGGCGGCCAAAGCGGCGGTTGATCGCCGCGCCGCCCACCAGCACGGGAATCTGCAAGCCGCGGCGCGCCAACTCGTTGACGATCAGCGGCATCTGCTTGGAGGTGCTGACCAGCAGCGCCGAAAGCCCGATGGCGTCGGCTTTATGTTCCAGCGCTTTGTCAATGATGGTATTGGCTGGCACCTGCTTGCCCAGGTCGTGCACGGTATAGCCGTTGTTGCTCAAGATGGTCTTGACCAGGTTCTTGCCGATATCGTGGACATCGCCGTACACCGTGGCCAGCACCACGACGCCTTTGCTGACGCCTTCAATCTTGTCCATAAAACCTTCGAGGTAGGCGACGGACTTTTTCATCACCTCGGCCGATTGCAGGACAAAGGGCAGGATAAGCTCGCCGGCACCGAATTTGTCGCCGACTTCTTTCATCGCCGGCAGCAGTACATTGTTCAAAGCGTCGACGGCATCTTTGCGCGTGAGAATGTCGTCGATCAGCGCTTCGACGCCGTCCTTTTTGCGATGCACGATCTGCCAGTGCAGGGCTTCTTCGCTGCTCATGTCCGCGGTGGGATCGACGACTTCGCCGCCCGCAAGCTGCACCTCGTTTTCCTCGAAATACTGGATGAAGCGCGGCAAGGCATCGGGGTCGCTGTTGAAGATCAAATCTTCGGCCACGCCGCGCTGTTCCGGCGGGATCTCGAAGTAAGGCGTGATATGCGCCGGATTGACGATGGCCATATCCAAGCCGGCTTTCACCGCGTGATACAGGAAAACGCTGTTGAGCACGCCGCGCGCCGCCGCCCCGACGCCGAAGCTGACATTGCTGATGCCGAGCGCGGTCATCACGCCCGGGATCTCGTCTTTGATCAAGCGGATGCCTTCAATCGTTTCCACGGCGTCGTCCCGCAGTTCTTCCTGCCCGGTCGTCAGCGGGAAGGTCAGGTCATCGAAGATCAGGTCCTCCGGCGAAAGGCCATATTCGTTTAGCGCGATATCGGTGATGCGCCGGGCGATTGCCAGTTTCTTGTCGCGGCTATGCGCCATGCCTTCTTCGTCAATGGTCATGGACAGCACGGCAGCGCCGTGTTTCACCGCGATCGGCATGATCTGGTCGATGCGCTCGCGGCCGTTTTCCAGGTTGTTGCCGTTGATGATGCCGCGGCCGGGATAGAGCGCCAGCGCGGCTTCGGCGACATCGGCTTCGGTGGTATCGATGATCAGCGGTGTCTCGACGGCCATCGAGAGCTTCTTCACCAGTTGCTGCATCTGTTCTTTTTCGTCGTCGCGTTCCGTCAGCGCCACAGCCACATCGAGCATGTGAGCGCCGCGGTTGACCTGCCCCACGGCGATTTCCACGATGCTGTCGTAGTCGTCTTCCAGCAGCAGGCCTTTGACTTTTCGGCTGCCCTGGCTGTTAACCCGTTCGCCGATGAGCGTCGGTCCCGGGTCCTGCATCATGCGCGTGGCCGTCATGCCGCTGGAAGCTTGCGCTTCGCGAATGATCTGGCGTTTGCTTGGCGCGCGCAGTTGCGGGGGTTCCGCCTGCTTTTCTTGATAGGGCTGGCCATGCACTTTTTCGTAGAGCTTCGCCAGATGTTCGGGCCTGGTGCCGCAGCAACCGCCTACGACATTGACGCCCCAGCGCGCGAATTCGCCGACCAGTTCGCTGAAGGGTTCCGGTCCCATGGGGTAAACCGCTTCGCCATCGACGTTGATGGGCAAGCCGGCGTTAGGCAAGACGCTAATGGGAAACGGCGAGCGTTCGACCAGGTATTGAATGGGCTGACGCATATATTCGGGACCGGTGGAACAATTCATGCCCAGCACATCAATGGGCAACGCTTCCAAAGTGGTCAATGCGCCGGCGATATCGGTGCCGAAAAGCATACGACCGCTGACATCGAGCGTGATTTGCGCCTGCAAGGGAATGCGCCGCCCGCTATCAGCGAAATATCGATTGACTCCATATACCGCCGCCTTGACCTCGAGTATATCCTGCCCCGTTTCCAGCAGCAGCAAATCGGCGCCGCCTTCGACCAGTCCCCGCGCCTGTTCATGGAACAGATCCGCAAGCTCGTCAAAGCTGATATCGCTGAGATCGGGATCGTCGCCGGAAGGCAGTTTGCCGCTGGGTCCCATGCTGCCGGCGACAAAACGCGGAAGGCCCGTTTCCGCTTCGACTGCGTCGCAGGCGGCGCGGGCGATTTGTGCCGCGGCGCGGTTGATCTCGACTGCGCGGTCGCCCAGCCCGTGTTCGGACAGGGTCAAGCGATTGCCCCGGAAGGTATTGGTCTCGACAACCTCGCATCCGACGCGCAGAAATGACGCGTGTATTTCGCGGATGATATCGGGACGAGTGATGACGAGGTAATCGAGGCAATCCTGATACCCTTCGCCGCCGTAGTCCGCCGGACCCAAGTCGTAAGACTGGATGCTGGTGCCCATGGCGCCGTCGAAGATGACGATATGGTCCTCGATGGCATCGAGGTAACGTCGGTTGCTAAAGCCTTGAGTCGTCCTTTTCATGTGGAGAATGATAGCACAGGGTTGCTGTCTAGCGTAGTCAAGGTCGCCCCAAGGCGCTGTCCCCCCCGGTCCTCTATCGGACTGACGGCGGACTTCCGTGGCAATAGAATTAATGAGTTGGTATTACGGCTATCGTAGTCGATTTCCCAATGCCGTCGCTCCAACACAACCGGGGGCGCCCTATTCCGTCGTGATGGAAAAACGCAATGCGACGCAAATCACAACTTTTACAAAGCGTTGTGCCCAGGTTATTGACTGTCCTCATTTCAATAGTGCGCAGCATCTCCTGACATATTATGCTCATGTTAAGTGACTTTACGGTAATTTAACAGTGGAGCGCTTCAATATGTGGGCATGTAAAATCGCGAAGCGCAGCAATACAAGGTGTTTGGAAAGCGCCCTAACCACGATCTTCGCCACTCCCGATAGAAATGAAGCTTGCCTCTCACGATATATTTTGTTAATGTTAAGTATCTTAAAGACAAGTTAATATTCAGATCGCTTGAACTTGTGAGTATATCAAATCGCAATGCCACGCAATACAAGACTTTAGAAAGCGCAGAAACTACAGTCTTCACCACCCCCGAAAAATCACGGATACGTCGGCAGGACGAGAATCATACCGGTGTGGCGAGTATCGCCGACCGGGGGCTCTCGGAATTACAAATGACAACCACAGTCGCTTCTATGGAAAGCAAGGTACAAGGTGACGAAGAGTTTCAGGCAAATCGCATCATCCTGATCAGCGGCGGGCATTTTGTGCATGATAGCTTCAGCGCTTTCATCGCGCCGCTGCTGCCGCTTTTGATTGACAGATTGGGTCTGTCGCTGCTGTTGGCGGGTTCGCTTTCGGTATTCTCGCTATTGCCATCACTGCTGAGTCCGCTGATCGGTTATCTGGCGGATCGCTTCACAGTCCGATATCTTGTGATATTCGCACCGGCTGTAACGGCAACCCTGGCGACCTTGATTGGCTTTATGCCAAGTTATGGCATGGCAGCGCTGCTGCTATTCACGATGGGCGTAAGCGTGATGTCTTTTCATGCGCCGGCGCCGGCGATGATCGCGCATATTGCGGGGGACAAGGTCGGGCGCGGCATGAGTTTCTTCGTGGCGGGCGGCGAACTCGGGCGAACGTTGGCGCCGCTACTGGTGGGCTTTGGTGTGGCGCAGTGGGGCATTGAAGGTTTGTGGCGCTTGATGTGTTTCGGCTGGTTGGCGACATTCATACTCTTCATCCGATTGCGGGATGTATCTGCCAAGCGAGACCGGGGAATGTCAAAAGCCAAGCCATTGCCGAAGAGAATTCTACGGGTCTTCGCGCCTCTGTTTGGTGTAATGCTGTTCCGCAATCTGTCAGTAAGCGGCCTCACCGCCTTCATGGTTGTTTATCTGGTGAATGTCCGCGGTTACGAACTGTTACCGGCGACGGGCGCGCTGGCGCTGTACGGACTGGCTGGCGTGGCAGGGGCGCTGGCGGGCGGCACACTTAGTGATCGCTTTGGCCGACGGAGGTTGGTGGCGCTGGCGGCGATATGTTCCGCTGTATTCATGTTGGTATTCGTACACGTCGACGGCCCGCTTTTGATCGCGGTATTGCTGGGGCTGGGCGCAGCCTCCTTCTCTGTGACACCGGTATTCCAAGCGCTGGTGCAAGATCAACTTCCGGATAATCGCGCCACGGCCAGCGGCATATTCTTTTTGTACGAGTATGGCGTACGCGCGTTCAATATCATGATCACGGGCGTTTTGGGCGACGCGCTTGGCCTTCAGACGGCTTTTATCGTCGCTGCTCTTGTTTCTCTGATTTCCTTGCCTTTGATCATGACCCTGCCAGCTGCACCTGTGGTCCGGCATGAGGACTTTTAGATTGATAGCGGATTGTCTTCCCATTCGCTCAGAAACTGGCGGAGTTCCTTGCTTCTCAAGAGCAAGTCTTACATGGCTGTCCTCGGTAAGCAGAGTCCTGCCGCCGTAGTTCGCCAGCTTCAAGTCGTAAGACTGGATGCTGGCGCCTTGGGCGCCGTCGAAGATGACGATATGG
Source organism: Chloroflexota bacterium (assembly GCA_011525385.1). GTDB lineage: Bacteria > Chloroflexota > Anaerolineae > Aggregatilineales > Phototrophicaceae > UBA6055. Next base: position 50,526 of record WTGF01000014.1, read on the forward strand.
TCCTCGATGGCATCGAGGTAACGTCGGTTGCTGAAGTGTTGCGATGATGATCTCATGGAGAACATGATAGCAGATAGGCTGGGAGTTTCCACCGTAGTGGAGGGACGTGTAGCTTGACTCTTGGAGCTATCCGTAGCGTAGCGCTGCAATAGGAATCAAGGGAGAATGCCAACCAGGACAAGCGGAACGGCGGGAACGCCCCGTCCTTGCCTCAGAACATTGACTAAATCACGTTCATAGTACGGAACACCGGAGGACATTTCTCGTTCCAATATTTTCATCGGTAGAATTTCGATGCCAACATCAATGATATCTGACACATAAAAGCTTAAGTGCTTGACAAAAAGGTCATGAGCGACAAAGGCGTATTTGCCAAATTGAACTTCAACCGCTATGCGATCTTTCACGAAATCCGTCTGGTTATACGACATAATGGGTTCGCGACCGGCGTCTCGTATTGCCTTCTTCTGTACCTCAGCAGGCTGATTGTACACACCACGCATTAGTTTTTCGTCGTCTGTAACCCAGAAAGTATTCCTGCGTTCGGTCCAGCCCTTGTTCCTGAAGCTTTCTGTGAATTCATCGTTCATATCCACCGGAGAGTAGAGCAATCTGCCGCGCATGGTCTTTTCTTTGGACACTTTGGTCTTGCATGCTTCGGCGTCCACGCTTGCAATAACACCTTGAATCTCGTCCCACAAACCCTTGTGGTGCACGAGCATGTATTCCAAGCCATTTAAGTGAGAGTATTGCGCGGCGATCCGCATCAATGCCCGCCGTTCGGCAGCGTCGGGTCATAAACGGGCTTGCCCATCGGTCTTGTCTTTAGCGTCCCCGTGTAAAACGCATCCAAGCGCTCTCGAGCAATGGCTATGTACTCTTCCACAACGTCGCAGCCGTAGCCATTGCGTCCATGCTTTATCGCAGCGATTATGGACGAACCAACGCCTACATAAGGATCGAGCACATTGTCGTCGTCGTCCGTCATGGAAAGTACCAGGCGCTCGACCAATTCGACAGGAAATTGACAGGGGTGAACTGTTTTTTCTGGATGGTTGCTTTTGACGTTCGGGAATTCCCAAACGTCGCTGGGATTCTTGCCTTTGGGATTGCCGGACAACTCGCCTTTGCGGGGTCCTTTGAAGTGCCGCTTGCCAGGATACTTGGATGGCACGCGGATCGGATCCAAATGCCAGGTATAGTCATTCCTTTTGGTCCACCAATTTATGGTTTCATAACGGCCCGAAAGGCGGTTACGACAATGCAACCCATGGCCAAAATGCCAGATAATGCGATTGCGGAGTTGCAAACCAAATTCGCGAAAGATCGGGAATAACAAGCAATCCAAGGGTAATATCTCGCCGTTGTCGGTATAGTTGCCGACTTGCCAACAGATTGAACCTTTCGGATGCAGCACGCGTATACACTCGCGTATAACCTCTTTTTGATTGGCAAGATACTGATCAAGGCTGGACTGCACTTCGTAGCTCTTGCCAATATTGTAAGGTGGCGAGGTTACTATAAGTTTGAATTTCTCGTCCGGCTGCCCGCGCAAGAATTCAATGTTGTCTTGGCACTCTAAGACGACGTCGTTGGCTCGTCGTTCTTCATCTTCAGTAAACGATATTTGTAGATTCTTGGGTTCGTCTTCACCAATTACCTCGATGTTGAGTCCGAGCGATCGCTGCATCATCGCCTGGTCAGAGACGATTTCCGCAGCGCGCATATCGTCGTCTTTGTATTGCTGGCTCATTGTAGTCCTTGCGGCTTCAAGTTGCTTATACTATACCTTTAGGCTGCCGTGCGCGCAAACCTCAAGTCGAACAAACGATCTGGATTTGGCAGAGAAACCAAGCGCGCTGAAATTACCCCGCACGCGCTGTTTCTTGAAGTCAACGTCAATTGTCGCAATCTGTAGCAGCAGCTATAATCACACGCTTGTTAACGGACATCGAAATGAAATTCATATGACCAGTCAAGCGCCAGCGTTACGTGACGAATCCAAAGGCGAGCAAGGCTTCCAATACGGCCGCATCATGCTGATATGCAGCGGCCATTTTGTGCACGATATTTACTCGGCCTTCATCGCGCCGCTGCTGCCATTGCTGATCGACAAACTCGGCTTGACGCTGGTGATGGCGGGGTCGCTGCCTGTATTCATGCAGACGCCTTCATTGCTGGGTCCCATCATCGGCTACCTGGCGGATCGCTTCACGGTGCGTTACCTGGTGATCTTCGCGCCGGCAATCACGGCGACGCTGGCGACCTTGATCGGCTTCATGCCTACCTACGGCGCCGCGGCGCTGCTCTTATTTTGCGTCGGCGTGAACATCATGGCCTTTCACGCGCCCGCGCCGGCGATGATCGCGCATGTTTCGGGGAACAAGGTCGGACGCGGCATGAGCTTTTTCATGGCCTCCGGCGAATTGGCGCGTTCGGTCGGTCCCTTGCTGGTCGCCTACGGCGTCACGCAATGGGGCATGGAAGGCTTGTGGCGCTTGATGTTCTTCGGTTGGCTGGCGAGCGCCGTGCTATATTGGCGGCTGCGCGATGTCTCGGCCAAGCGCGCGCCGCGCAAAGACAAGACCAAGCCGATGCTGAGGCGCTTCGCCCGCGTCTTTGCGCCGCTATTGGGCGTCATGCTCTTGCGCAATATGGCGTCAAGCAGCCTCGGGATTTTCATGGTTGTCTATTTGGTAGACATACGCGCCTTCGAATTGCCCCTGGCGACGGGGGCGCTGGCGCTGTATGAGTTTTCCGGCGTGGGCGGCGCGCTGGTGGGCGGTACGCTAAGCGATCGCTTCGGACGACGGCGGATGGTTGCTGTCGCGACGATCGGCGCAGCCTTGCTGATGCTGGTATTTGTGCACGTGGAAGGTGCGCTGATGATCCCGATTCTCATCGGTTTGGGGCTGACGGCGCTGGCCGTCTCACCGGTCTTCCTGGCGCTGGTGCAGGACCAACTGCCGGACAACCGCGCCACCGCCAACGGTATGTTCATGCTCTATGCCTTTGGCATTCGGGCGATTAACGTGATGATGGTTGCCGCCCTGGGGGATGCCCTGGGCTTGCAATCGGCTTTTATCGCCGCGGCGCTTATCTCGCTGTTTTCCCTGCCGCTGATTTTTGCGCTGCCAGCCACTCCGTCGGTGCGGCACGAAGATCTTTAAGCGGGCGGGTCCGCCGCCCAAGCCCTGAGCACGCCCTCGAGTTCGGCGTCATCAGCGACAAACCTCACCGCGCCGTCGCTGGTGGAAAGCGTGTCGTCGTCCAGCAGCAGTGAATCAGTTCCCTCTTTTGGCATGCCAATCACGACAGCGCGCCCGGTCAAGCAGGCTTGCATTTTCTTGCCAAAACTGCGGACATGCGCCGCCAGCCCGGCCGGCAAGGTCCGACGGGCGCTGCGGCGCAAGTCTATGAGGCAATCAACCGGGTGCTCGACCCCGGAAAGCGTGAAGGCCGACGCGCGCGCGGCGTGATGATAGTCCTTCCAGTTCCAGTCGCCTTCCGCGATGTAGCAGATGACGCGTTTGGATGGGTCTTTCCATGCGTAGCGAAATGGCATTGTACTCTCCCTGCTGTCTGCGAATCAGACGATAGCCTCTTATTGAACAAACCACCACCCGCGCCGGCGGAACGAGTTTCTTATTTTGCGTGAGCGCGGGAGTCCTTTTCGCCGGTTACGCGCCGAGCGGCTGTGTATAGTATAGTTGACTCGATAATTCGAGTTCGCGCCTGTTGTCCGGCTGACGGAAGACAGCGGGACATGCCAGCGGACGGTCTTGCTCGCTCGCTAGGGCTGTGCCACAATGACTTCCTAGCGAATTACTCCAAGAATGCCCGCCTATGGAACTGAGACTTCGAATCATACTTACCGCGCTAATCGGGCTGATAGCCCTGGCCGTTTGGACCTTTCCCGCTTGGCGTGGTTTCTTGCGCGATCGGCAGGTGATCGAAGCCTTTCCCGGCCTCGATATGGACTTGCAGGACGACTTCCTCGCCTTGCCCGCAGACCAGCGTAAAGCCTTGATTGAGATGCACGAGACGAGCCCGGAAATGGCGCTGGGCATGGTGCACGTCGCCATCAGTGAATCGGATAGGGCGCCGGAAGACGAACGAGAGATGAGCGCCGAGACGGCGCGCGTTTTGGCAAGCGGGGAGTTTGGCACGATTGATGCCTTGCATTGGGGAAAAGGCACGGCGACCATTTACGAGTTTACCGACCGCCGCATTTTGCGCTTTGAAGGGTTTTCGTCGGCCCGCGGCGGCGATGTTCGGGTCTATCTGTCACGCGACCCGCAGCCGAGGAACGCCCTGGAGCTTGGACTTGATTTCTTGAACCTGGGCAGGCTAAAGGGCAATATTGGCAACCAAAACTATATTTTGCCGCAAAATCACGATTTAAGTATCTATCGATCGGCTGTGGTTTATTGCAAGCAGTTTGAGGTCGTGATCACCAGCGCTCGCTTGCGCTGACGCGAGATTCGCGATATGCCGCTTCAACCTGCCGACAAGCGACCGGGGTTAAACACAGGCTCCGGCATAGGGTATTTCAAGCGCATTTGTCTTGGGCAGACGCGTATTTTGCAAGCGGGAGAATAATGCGGATGCCGATTCGACACGCGATTTTTCCAGTGCTTGTCAGCCTTTGCCTGCTGCCAGCGATGCTATTGGACCCGGATGCCAGCTATGCCATTGGGAAGGTCACAGCGACCCCGACACCCGACGCGCTGGATATTGACCGGGCGCTGGAAGAAGTCCTGGAACATATCGAAGCTGAAGCCTACGATGACGCGATCGCACTTGCCGCTGTGATCTTGGGGGAAGACGAGCAATCCTGGAAAGCCTACTACTATCGTGGATTCGCTCATGCGCGGTCGGAAGATTGGGAGGATGCCATAGCGGACTACAGCGCAGTGCTGGATCTGCGACCGGGTGATTCCGCGATTTGGCGCGCGCGCGGCGAACTGCACCTGAAGAATCGCAATCCACGGCAAGCTAAACGCGACTACGAGCAAAGTTTAACCGTAAACCCGCGCTCGACGCGGACTTACACCAGCCTGGTTCGCTTGCACGAGCGCGATCGCGAGGGCAAGCTGCGAGAACTTTACCAAAGCATCGTGGACGCGACGCGCGCCCATGCCCGGGGCAACAGCATCAGGGCGATCTCCATTTTGGACGAGGCGATAGGGGTTTTTGATCGTGGCTCGACGCCACCGGAACTCGGCTACGCCTATTTCACGCGCGCCGATGTATGGTCCGGCACGGAAAATTGGGATAAGGCGCTGGCGGATTTGACAGTGGCGCTGGAGTTGCAACCGCAGATGCAAGATTATTACCTGACGCGCGGTCATATCTATTCGCAAAGCGAGCGCTTGGATTTGGCCGCGCCGGATTTCCACCGTCGCATGACCCTGACCGAGCGAGAATCCATTGAGGCGCGCCTGACACCCGACGAACCTCTGATCATCGAAATGGATTACGCTGTGGTGGCGCGCCTGCAGTTTGAGGGCGAAGCGGGTCAGCTTGTGTCGATCAGCGCGCGTGACTATCTGGGCAGGGGCGTGGACCCGCTGCTGGTTCTGCTGGATGTCGACGGAACGCCGCTATTGGGCGATGACAATGGCGGCGGCGAAACCGATGCCCTGATCGCCAACGTTGAATTGCCGGCTGACGGCGCTTACACGGTAATGGTCAGCCACGCCAACACCGGCTTTGAAGGCAAGATCCGCGTGATCCTGCGCTGACGATCGCGCCTGGCGGCAAAAAAAACCGTGCTTGCCCGAGAAGATGAGTCAGGAATCCACAAGACACCCAGAGGTTTTCCTTAGTGCTGCTGCCGTTAGGCCCTGACACGGTTCGGAATTTTCTGCCGCAAGGGGCCCGACTCATCATCACGAGCAAGCATGGTGATCAGGAAGTATAGTGGCAGCAGCGGCGGCAGTCAAGATTGCTCCCCTGCCCGCCCAGGGCAATCGCATCAAATCATTTTTTCACCACCGAGGACACCGAGCGCACCGAGTTTAGGATCGTATGTCGACTTTCCTTCTAATTCCGCCACCTGAATACGGCAAAGCCGCCGGCGAAACTTCATCTGTGGCTGAGAAGCAAGCCTGAAATATGATATGAGCTATGAACTTTGCTTTTCTCGGTGTTCTCGGTGCCCTCGGTGGTTAATAATCAGTCCAATTTCGTACCATGTCAGTCGCCTCATTTTGATGCAATTGCCCTGCTGCCCGCCAGAGCGCAAAAAATTGTAGGGGCTCCCAATCTGGTCGCCCGAAACACACCATCTACACTCACGTCGCAAAGTGTACGGGCGAGCCGTTGGCTCGCCCAAATCATAGCTCTCCGTGCTGGCGGTCAGTGTCTACGCGATCGTTGCATCGCGCCCACCCGTCAGCCATAATACAAGCCTCATCCATAGTAGGGAGAAATATCTCATGTCCGACGACATTCGCTTCGACCTACCGCAGAGCGCGATACCGGAACAATGGTATAACGTGCAGGCGGATCTACCGCGTCCCTTGCCGCCGGTACTGCACCCGGGAACGCACCAGCCCGTGGGACCGGAGGACCTGGCGCCGCTGTTCCCGATGGGCTTGATCATCCAGGAGGTGAGCCGGGATCGCTGGGTCGAGATACCAGAAGAAGTACGGGAAATCTACAAGCTCTGGCGTCCCACGCCATTATTGCGGGCGCGGCGGCTCGAGAAGGCGCTCGACACGCCGGCCCACATCTATTACAAGTACGAAGGCGTTTCTCCCTCCGGCAGTCACAAGCTGAACACAGCCACGGCGCAAGCCTATTACAACAAGCAAGAAGGCGTTAGCGGATTAACGACCGAGACGGGCGCCGGACAGTGGGGCACAGCGCTGGCACAGGCTTGCAGTTTCTTCGACATGGAATGCATCGTTTACATGGTGCGAATCAGTTACGAGCAAAAGCCTTATCGCCGCGCCATCATGCAGAGCTTCGGCGCCAGCGTCACCGCCAGTCCCAGCGATACCACCGACGCCGGCAATGCGATCCTGTCGGGGGATCCCGACAGCACCGGTTCGCTAGGCATCGCCATCAGCGAAGCGGTCGAGGTCGCTGCCAAAAGCGGCGGCAAATACAAATATGCCCTGGGCAGCGTTTTGAACCACGTTTTGATGCACCAGACGGTGATCGGACAAGAAGCGCTGCAACAGATGGAACTGGCCGGCGAATATCCGGATGTGGTAGTGGGACCGACGGGCGGCGGCAGCAACTTCGCCGGCATCGCCCTGCCCTTCTTGCGCCAGAATCTGGCTCAAGGCAAGGGGACGCGCTTGCTGGGCGTGGAACCGGCGGCTTGCCCCAGTTTAACGCGCGGGGTCTACGCTTACGACTTCGGCGATACCGTCGGCATGACGCCGCTGGTCAAGATGTACACGCTCGGGCATGGATTCGTGCCGCCGCCGCTGCACGCCGGCGGCTTGCGCTACCACGGCATGGCGTCGATCATCTGCGAACTTTGGGACCAGAATTTGCTGGATATGGCCGCTATTCCACAGATGGAGACTTTCAGCGCAGCCATCACTTTCGCCAAGGCGGAAGGGATCGTGGCGGCGCCGGAAGCGGCTCACGGCATAGCGGGCGCCATTCGCGAGGCGCTGGCAGCCAAAGAGGCGGGACAAGAGCGCGTGATCCTTTTCAATTTGTGTGGACACGGACATTTTGATATGAGCGCCTACGACGCCTACCTGGCCGGGGAATTGAGCAACTATGAATACCCGCAGGCCGAGATTGAACGCGCGATGGAAGCCCTGCCGCAGATTGTATAGACTGCTTGTCTGCCGCCCGTGGGATGCCCCGATTCAAACCGAATACTGACTGGCTCCGCGCGCCAGCGCATCGACCAGAATATGCGGCTGCCTAGCTAGCCCGCATATTCTGACTCGGATATAATAGTCAGAAGCAGTCGTCCATTTTGGGGGGTAGCGGCAAATGAAGCATAGATTGCTCTTGCCATTGATGATCTGTGTCTTGGCGCTTGCCGGCTGCTATCGGCAAGCCGAAGAAGAATTCCAGCAGGTCAATAGCAGCGAAGTTGAGCCAATCGACACAGCGGTTCCCGTAGTCACTGCCATCCATTTGAGCGAATCGGAAGTTGTTGCCCCGGCCGAACCGGTGACCGGCGAGACAGCTTCGGACGATGGCGAGGCGCTAAGCCCGGCAAGCAACTTCATTACGCCGGAGCCGCCGCCCGGTCAAGTAGAGCAACCAACGATCCTTGTGCCAACAAGCATTGTGGTCATCGCAGCGACCCCAGGAGAAGCGGCCACGCGGCGTTTCACTTTGCCGACTGCTACCCGGACCTTCGAAGAAACGCTTGATCCGGACGATGAATGCGTCTATAGCGTATTGCCCGGCGACAATCTATTCAGGCTGTCAATCGCATTTGGCACGACGGTGGAAGCCTTCTTCGAAGAAAACAATCTGGAGAGCGATGCCTTGCAGATAGGACAGTTGCTCCTCGTTCCCGGCTGTGAGCGTACGGAGCCGGAAGCGCCCGCGGCAGGACCGGTTGTTGTCGCGACGGCAGCGTCTGAAGAGGAGGCGGCAAGCCCGACGGATTCCTCCCCGGCGACAATTATCCTGTTGCCGGAAGGACCTCGGATCCATGTGGTTTCCGCTGGTGAAACATGGGCCAGCATTGCCTTGCGCTATGAATTGACCGTCGAGGAACTCTTGGATGCCAATGAATCGTTCATTACGGACCCGATAGCCGCCGGACAAGAAATCGTGATCCCCGAGCCGGAAGAAGACGCGCCCGCTGAAGAACAAGACGCGCCTGTAGAGGAACAGAACGAGGAACAGGAAGAAGAATCGACTGAGGGAACTGAGGGCTAGTCTTAAGCCCGTTCCCGCGCGAATGTGTCGGGCGTGATCGCATTCAAGACCGCCAGAGACAGTTGAAGCGTGTTTCCATAGTCCTTGAGGTTCATAAGCGCGGTCGGCGTGTGAATATAGCGACAAGGCGTGGATAGCGTCATCGTCGGAATGCCGGTTTGCGCGGTATGTATGGCGCCGCCGTCGGTACCGCCGCCGCCAATCGTCTTGAACTGGTAGGGAATCCCCTTCGCTTCGGCAGTTGTCCGCAAGAAGGCCAGAACACGCGGATCGGAAATCATGCGACCGTCGACGAGTGTAAGCACCACGCCGGCGCCGAGCTTTGTCCCGGGATTAGTCGGTAAATCATCGGCATCAATCTCGAGATTGGGATCGGGCACATCGTAGGCTGTTGTGCCTTCCAACACCATCGCCGCATCGGGCTGCAGGCGCTGCGCTGCGACTTGCGCGCCCCGCAATCCGATCTCTTCCTGTACGGTGAATGCAGCCGCTACAGTGACCGGAAACGGTCCGCTCTGAAGGATATCAACCAGAATCGAACAGCCGACGCGATCGTCGAAAGCCTTGCCCCGGACAGTGTCATCCCCCAATTGGACATAGGCGCTGTCAAAGGCGATGCGGTCGCCCGGCTCGGCGGCGTGTTTATCGGTCGCGCCGACATCGATGCGCAAGTTATCCATCCCCACCGTTTTCATGTCGCGCCACTTGTGAATCGGCTTCCAAAGCACTACGCCGGGCGTCCGATCGCCCCCCACCATGACGCGCATGCCGGGCAGTATGCGCGCGTCTATACCGCCGACGCTGGTGAATTGAATCAAGCCGTTGCTTTCGACAGCGGTCACCATCATGCCGATTTCGTCCATGTGAGCTGCGATCATCATGGTGAACTCTGGATATTGCGTACCTGTTTGCAGGGCCGTGAGGTTGCCCAAGGCGTCGACCTCGAGCGAAGCGACGTGGTTTCGTATAGCGGGTATGATGATTTCGCGGACGTCGTTTTCTTCGCCACTGACGCCGACCGCTTCCGACAATTCTCGCAAGATCATGGCTTGTCCTTAATGGCTCGCGCCTCACTCCGCGGACCCGATGGAAGTCCTGGCAGCCAAGCGCCTAATCGTATGCCATCGCAGTGCAGGGCATTATAGCTGATAAAGTGGGCCGCTGTAAGAGCGTGGCCCCAACGGCCACCTGGCAAAGCCGCTCGGCGCGTAACCGGCGAAAAACGCAGCCTTTGCAAGCGCAAGAGCGCGTCGATGTGAAAGATTAAACTCGGGAAGCTCGTCGATCAGAACTACGCGGCGGTATTCAAGCTGTCGATAATATTCGAGAAGATGTTACCGATTGCAGGACCTAAAAGAGCCAGAATCACGATCACGACTACCGCCACCAAGACCAGTATCAGCGCGTACTCAACCAGCCCCTGTCCTTCGTCATTATGTGGAAACCGATGCATGACAGATCTCCTGCCGAACGACATTCGCGTGTCATTCCAATTGGTATGAATATAGCACAGGTCATGTACGTTGGCAATCAGTTGGAGATAAAAAGAGTGGGCAGCGCGCTGCCCACTCTTTTCACACGGCTTCAAAAGCGTGATGAGGACGGGTTTAGGAGGGAGTGGGATTGATTGTGTTCACAACGTTGGCGAAGATGTTGTTGATCGAGGGACCGAGCAGAGCCAGGATGACGATAACAACCACGGCGACCAATACCAAAATCAAGGCGTACTCAACCAGCCCTTGACCGTCGTCGTGTCGGGGTCGATGTTTCATGATGTTAACTCCTATCCAGAGCGGATACGATTGGTGAATGAGAAGTGATTTAAGTCGCAGAATTGTATCAATTCCGCTAGTCATTTCAACTATGTGAATCGCCTCCCGGAGGATCGTTGACTAATCGTAGCGCAGGACATTCATGACACGTTCTTTAACGGCGACCCGGGCGCTGAGGAAGGTGGCGAGCCAGCCGATCAAGACGGCGGCGATCACCAGGGCGACGGCGGCGGCGCGCGCGTCCGCGGGCAGGGGGATAGCAACTCCCCAAGCGCTTGACAGCAATGAAATCAGCAGCCCGCTCAATCCGATGCCGATGACGGCGCTCAACAAGCCCACAAGGCTGGTTTCTATCAACATAATTTGCAGGACCCGCCTCGATTTCAGCCCAATGGCTTTGAGGATGCCGATCTGGCGGCGGCGCTCAAGCGTTGCCAGGGCGACTGTATTCGCCATGATAACGGCGGCGGCGAAGAGCGACAGCAAGGCCACGACAGTTGGAATGGCGGCGAATTGATCGATCAAGCGACCGATGAGGCCGTCGATGAACTGCACGTCGATGGCGAAGGCGAAAATGACGGAGGACAATTCCGCCAAAGCGCGATTAAGCTCGTCATCGGACACTTGATAGCTATACAATTTGAATGCCGGCCTCAGAGCGTCCGGGACGACTTGCGGGGGCAGCAAAGCCCCGGAATCCGAATCGTTGAAGAAACCCGAGCTTGAAATGAGACCCACTATTTCCAGTTCCAGGGCAGTCTCATCCAGGTCGACGGTGATGCGGTCGCCGACTTCGACATCCAGCAAATCCGCCATGGCAAGGGGGAGGACGACTATGGGCTGGCCACGGTCCGCAAGCGTGAGCATACGTCCCGATTGGATGGTGCCTTGTCCCTGGTAAATGTCGGGTTTGTCCGAGTCCCAGACACTCAATTGCAAGTCATTGTCTTGGTTCACTGCCTGGCCCTCGACGGCGGTCACGGTACTTTCATAATTTGCGATGGTCGTTTGGTACTGGAAATTAATCTCCTCCAGCGCATTCTCGAGCGAGCTTTCGACCATTGACGCTGGCAGACCTGGAAAAGGGAAAACCAGCACGTTGCCGCCGAAACTTCGGCTCAACTGAATATTGAGCAGCTCGCGAGTGCCCTCGCCGACAAAGGCGATGCTGCTCAGGGCCAGCATGCCGGCGCTCAATGCCAGCAATGTGGTGGCGGTTCGCAGGCGGTTGGTGCTCATATTTCTCAAAGCCAGCCGCAATGTCACCAGGCCGAAGGAGGGGAATTTGCCGATCAGCAGCACAATGAGCCAGAGGACGGCAATCAAGAGACCAAAGGCGACAAAGGCGCCCGCCACACCGAGCACTCCCGCCAGGTAAGGCGATGGCAGGACGAAGTCTGGCCTTTGTGGCGGACGCGCGCTGTCCGGGCGGTCGGCCAATGGCGAGAAAGTCCGATCCGGCTCCGGCTCCGCCAGGTTAGCGGCGGTCAATTCAAATGACGGACGCACGATATGCCCAACAATCAGACCGAGACTAACCGTCACGAATACCAGCAAGGCGATAGTCTGCAAGACGCCGAGCGCAACCAGGTGGTTTTCGTTGGGACGAAGGATGATGCTGGGGCGGACGCGCAACGCCGTCAAGATCGGCGCTATAGAGAATATGGCCGTCACGACCATACCCAAGACGAATCCGAAAAGCAGCGCCTCCGGGTATACGCGCCAAATCAATGGCTGTCGCAAGGCGACCGAGCCATACTCGTTGACAACAAGACTAAGCCCAATGCCGATAACGATACCGAGGGTACTGCCGATTAGCCCGAGCATCAAGCCTTCCGTCAGGAACAAAATCGCAATCTGGCGCGCGCGCAAACCAAAGGTCTTCACCGCGGCGATCTCGTTGGTCCGGCGTCGCACCAGAACCAGCATAGTGTTCATAATTCCGACGCCTCCGATCAGCAATGCGCCCAGCCCCATCACGACCACGAAATCGCTCAGGTACTGCGAGATATCCCGGTAGCGTTCCAGCAAGTCGAAGGTGGTGTTTATGCGCGCATCGGGCGCAATTTCCTCGACTTCCAGGATGAAAGTTTCCATCAGGTCAATATCGACGTCTTGAGGAAAGAGCACGCCGATCCGGTTGGGCGAAATATCGTCATTGATCACTTGGGCGGCGTTTTCCAAATCGAAATAGGCGAAGCCAAAAAAGGCGTTCAAAAAGTTGCTGACGCTGCTCTCTTCCGCGGTAGAGACGATGCCTCGCACGGTATAAAGCTCTTGCGTGCCGCTTACGCGAACCGTGTCGCCGACGCTGATCCCGCTTTGCTGCGCCAGATTTTCGCTGATGACGACGTCGTTCCCGCCGCTGAACAAGCTCCCCAGCGGCGCATCGGGCGGGTCGAGCGCCAGAATCGTATGCGTTGGCGGATAGCTCCCCGGTTCGATGAAAAAGCTGCCGATGAAACTGGGACGTCCGAACCCCTGCTGATCGGCCTTGCCAAGCTGCATATTGCGCCCGCTCATGAAGGCAGTGGTCTTCGCGCCCGCGTCCTGGGCCCAATCGAGAAGCTCGTTCAGCCGGGAAGGCGAGAAGGCATCCGGATCGTTGCTGCCGAAGGCGCTAAACCAGCCGTCGTTGCGGATGAGCATATCGCCCTTGGTTTCGACGCGCATGTTGTTAATCAGCGTGTCGCCAATCGCCAAGCCGAGCGAGCGCAAGGCGACGACGGTCGCTACGCCCGCGGTAATGCACAGGATCGCCAGCATAGTCCAGCGACCGCCACGCTGGATATTGCGCAGCGCGTATACCAGATAGAATCTGAGTCGATGAATCATTATAGTCCTTGAATTAGAACTCTCTCATTGTAGTTGACTTGCTCGGCCCGGAAAGATCGCATCCAGGAAAGATGGCGGAACTTGTTCGTATAGCCATACGTCTTTTCAGCGCGATCGTCGCGACAATGCCCGTTGTCGGCGCGCCCGCTTCTCGTTTATAGTGGTAGCCAGGCCAGGCTTGCAAAGGACATATTCATGACCAGACCGGTGATCGGCATTACCACGGGCGGACGCGAGGAAGGCTATATTCAATCGCGGCATTATGAAAATTTCTACAGCACGCCGACGCCCTACGTGGATGCCCTGCGTCGCGCGGGCGGCAACCCGGTATTGCTGCCGCCGGGCAATGAAGCCTGGCGCGAACTGCTGCCGCTGCTGGACGGCATTGTCGTCACCGGGGGCACGGACATTGATCCCATTGAATACAAAGGCGACAGCAGCAACGCGCACCTGTTGCCAGCCGACCGCGAGCGAGACCATAGCGAATTGGCGCTGGTGCGGCATTTGCTGAGGGAAATGGACAAGCCCCTGCTGTGCATATGCCGCGGCCTGCAGGTACTGAACGTCGCGGCAGGCGGCAGCCTGTACGAGCATATTCCCGACATACGCGACCAGGACATTCACCGTAACGAGGAAGGCTTGTGGGAGATGCAAGATGTCGAGGTGGAAGCGGGCAGCTTGATCGCGCAAGTCATGGGCAGGAACAGTTTGCATACGTCTTCGGGTCATCATCAAGCGGTGAAAGAACTCGGCCGGGGATTGCGGGTCACAGGCATGGCAGCCGACGGGATCATCGAGGCGCTGGAAATGCCGGGTCATCCCTGGCTGCTGGCAGTGCAATGGCACCCGGAAGTCACCGCCGAGCGCGATCTCAGCCAGCAGGCGATCTTCGACGCGCTGGTGGAAAAAGCCCGCGAAACCCGCAGCCAGCGGGTTTACACTTAGCGTTACTGCGATGGCTCAGTTGGGGACGGAAAAGCGAGCGATCTCCAATTCGCGCTCGACGGTCTGCTGGGCGCGCGGAAGCGCGCCGCTTTGGCTGCGGCCGGAGTCCGTTTCGTAGACGATGAGTTTGGCGGCATAGCCGCCCGGTTCCAAACCGCCGGTATCGAAAGTAGCGCGCGACAGGGGCCGCGAGTCAATCACCTGGTCGACTTGCAAGTGCTTTTCTCCCTCTGCGTCGAACATTTGTATCGAATAGGCGTATCCATCGATACCGTCACGTTGCCACCACGAGTCGACCGAAAACTGATCGCCGTCAAAGTGTGTCATTATATTCGCCAGGGTGATTCCATTGTCATAGCGCAGTTCCAGCGGCTCTTCCAGCAAAACCAATTCACAGAGATAGGCGCGATCGATATAGAAGTCTACAACCAGGTCTTCGCCGCGATGAATCTGCTGACAGAATCTAAGATTCTGAACTGTCCAAGTCGCGAATTGGCTTTGGCTTCTCTGATCGCTTTCCCCTGGATCGTATATTAGCCAAAACATGCTATCGTTTGCAGCGATACTGTCCAGGTCAATGTTCTCCGCATCCGAATTTAGGACTGTGGCAGCGCCCCGCGAGTCAAAGACAACGTGGATGAGGTCTTTCCACTCCGACAGCGCGATATCAAAGGGGCGGCGCGCATCACTGCTGTAAACTTCAGCCGGGTACAGAACCATTAGAGAAACATCGCCCCGCGGCTGGTTGACCGGAGCGTGCAGGAACTCCCGTAAAATTGGAAGCTGATCCCGGTAGCCCGCGACGCGCTCCAAACAGTTTTCACGCAGGTCCAGCAACCTGTAAATTGATACATACACATCCCGATAGGCAGGGGGAATGTTCCTGAAGCTATCGGCTATCTCATAGACTCTTCGTGCGCTGTGATGCAAAACCACATGCGAGAAGCCGTCTCTGTGCAATTGATCCACGGCGGCAAGATATCGGTCGAAGGTGCTGGGCGAGCAATCGGGATTTCCGCGCTTGTGCCAAGCTGCCAGCAGGAGATTTTGCAGAATATAGTTGTACGATCGATCTGGCGTGCGATGGGCAAGACCTTCAGCGTGCGGGTAGCCATTGATAGTCTGGTAGAACCCATAGATCTTGGAGTTGCCGCGCCCCATTGGCAAATTGATAAGACGCAGTTCATCTTGATTCGGCTCGTTTCTCAGCCAATCGTTAAAGGCAAGTTGACGTTCTGGAATAACTTGGCCAAGAGGCGGCTGATAATATTCAAAGGCTAGCAAAGCGACGGCGCCAACAACGGCAATGTGACAATATCTTTTTGAGAAAAACTTTAAGAGGACTCGCAATCCAAAACAGGACAAAACCGACAAGGGCAGAAGCACGCCAATCTGGAAGTGATCGGTCTCGTGAAAGGCCTGAAAGATAAACGGGATAACGGCGTTGAGAAAATGCTTGGGCAGCAAAACTTCGGGGTAGAGTACGCCGTTGACACGCAGCATGGAACCCAGCCGCAGGATCAAGAATGGTAGCAGCAGCATAAACCAGGGGAGCATCTTGCGCCGATGATCGGAAGAGCTGAATCCCAGCGCGATCAATAGCAATGGCAGGTATCCCAGATAGCTGGTTCTGTGCTGCTCGCGGAAGTCCGATTCGTGCAGAGCGTTCAAATCGAAGGCCTCAGCAAAAACCGGCGTTAGCCAGGGATGTCCGCCACTGACGAAGTAGGAAAGCAAGTCGTTATTGCTTTCTTGCCCTATATTTTTCCCCAGGGCTTCGTCCAATCTTGAGTTGTCGCGGATCATCGGATACACACGCAGCATACTTATGCAAGCGGCAGCGCTCAAAAGCAGCGCCATTCCGATCCAGAATCGCGGTTTACGCCATGCGCGGTATGCAAAGAAAAGGGTGAAGAGCCCCAATGTTAGAAGCAGGCAGACAAATATGTACATGCCAATGAAAGCGGTGATGCCGACCAAAACGCCGCTAAGCAAGGTCCAGGTCCATTTTTCTTCCTCTATGCCGCGCTGCAGAGCATAAAGGGAGAGAGGGAAAGTTATCAATAAGTTTACATCCGGGTGATTGGGATGTCCGACTACATGTTGACTAAATCCAAAAACGATAGCGCCGAATAGCGCCAGCCAGCGATGTTCAAAAAGGTAGATGAGGTAGACATAAGCCGACAAAGTTGTCGCAAGAATGATCAACAGGTAAATGAGATTGAATGCATTGGATGTGCCCATAATTGACTGAAACTTCGCAAGCAGTGTTATGTGGAACACATTTGCAGGGTGATAGTCTAGTGACATACCAACCGGATAGAACAACATGTCCGTAAAGTAGAAGTCTGTTTCTCCAGCCAAGATCGACCGCCCGTGCCAGGCGTCCCAGAATTTCATCCACACGTCTCTGCCGTCGGTTGGCAGCCAGAAGGTTTCAGTATCAAAGACATAGACAATCGTGGGCCAGGTCATCAGGACCAGCAGAATGGGGACTATGATGATGAAAGGCAAGTGATTGCGGAAGGCGCTAGGCATTGTTGACATGAGTATTCGACAGCTTAAGGAACTTGGGATACCTTATTTTTTAGAGAATTCTGTATGTGCTCCCCTCTGCGCCCGGATCGGCGGAGAAATTCTAGTAATCTTATAAATAATAGACATGTAAGTAATAAAAACATAGTAGGCATTTCGACTAGCCTTTCAGCTAAACTATGAGAACCGGTCCACTCCTGTACTTGGTACATTGAAGCGGCTTACGGTACAATAAATGCGGGAGACGGTAACGCTTCCCGTGTTTTGGCAGTTCCCCGTGATATTGGTTGTGAGCCTAATGTGTCACGGGGAACCCTCGAAACTGCCGCCCCGGAGGGCATAATCAATTCTATGCGCACTACCACGAAAAATCAAACACCTAGCTGTCATTAACGAGGTGTTAATGGATAGAGAATCTTGGCGCTCAGGCCTTAACTATAAGCCCACATCCATTCATTACGCTATATTATGGGCGTCGCGCGCAGCACTCTAATACTGGAAAATATAAATAGCCAAGGCCAGCGAAGAGCGATAGTGATCGACTACCCGCTCAAGCCTGCACACGAAAGCGCACGATCTCCAATTCGCGCTCGACAGTCTGCTGGGCGCGCGGAAGCGCGCCGCTTTGGCTGCGGCCGGAGTCCGTTTCGTAGACGATGAGTTTGGCGGCATAGCCGCCCGGTTCCAAACCGCCGGTATCGAAAGTAGCGCGCGACAGGGGCCGCGAGTCAATCACCTGGTCGACTTGCAAGTGCTTTTCTCCCTCTGCGTCGAACATTTGTATCGAATAGGCGTATCCATCGATACCGTCACGTTGCCACCACGAGTCGACCGAAAACTGATCGCCGTCAAAGTGTGTCATTATATTCGCCAGGGTGATTCCATTGTCATAGCGCAGTTCCAGCGGCTCTTCCAGCAAAACCAATTCACAGAGATAGGCGCGATCGATATAGAAGTCTACAACCAGGTCTTCGCCGCGATAAATTTGCTGGCAAAACCTGAGATTTTGAGCCAACCATGCCGCATAATTGTTTTGGCCGCGCGGATCGCTAAATCGCGCATTGTAGATCACCCAAAAAATGTTGTTCCGAGTAGCGATGCTGTCCAAGTCGGCGCTGTCCGCTGGCCCGGTCATGACGACTGCGGCGCCTTGTTGGTCATGGACAATGTGGGTGAATTCTCTCCATTCGGACAGCGCATTGCCGTAGTAGCCCAGCGCTTCGCTGCGGTAGTCGCGGGCAGGATACAGGTAGATCAGAGAAACTTCGGCGCGTGACTGATTGACCGGAGAGAGCAGAAAGTCCCTCAACTCCGGTAGTTTGTTGTGGTGGCGCTCGACAAGGTCCTGACAGCGATCGCGCAGATCTCGAACAGTGAAAATCGATACAAAATCGTCTCGGTAGGCGGCCGGCATTTCGGCAAAGCTGTCGGCAAGCAAATCCGCAAATCGTTCTCTTTCATGCAAGACTATATGAGAAAAACCGTCACTGAGCAGTTGGTCGGCGGCACTCAAGTAGCCCTCGAAATTGACTACGGTACAGTGAACGTTCATGCGACGGCGCCAGGAATCCAATATCATGTTTGGCACAATGTATTGCTCATACGCCAAGTCTGGCGTACGCGCCGCAAGGCCTTCCGCATGCGGGAAACCGGATATGGTCTGATAGAAACCGTAGATTTTGGATTGTCGACGACCCATAGGGAGATTGATTATATGAATCGAATCCGGGTCGTCTTGCGCCTGCAACCAGGAAATAAACTCAAGTTCTTTGTCGTGAATAACTGTGGATTCCGGAGGTATATAGTACTCGAATGCGATCCAAGCGACGCACAAGAGTACAACGTAAGAACGATAAGTCGGATTGATTGACTCGAGGATTGCGCGTAAGCCATAACATGCCAACAGGGCAAGCGGCAGCAGAACCCCAACCATAAATTGGTCAGTTACGTGGAATGCGCCGAAAATTGGCGGGAACAGTATATCCAAATAGTGCTTGGGCAACTGTACATTGTGAACCAGTTGATCGTTTATGCGAAGATCGCCGCCCAATCGCAGTATGAGGAATGGTATCATCAACAATAGCCAAACCACCATTTTCCGACGCAAGCGCCTTTTGCCAAAGCCTAGGGCAATCAACACCAATGGTATATAGCCCAAGTAGCTGGAATATGACCAGCCCAACTTATTTCCTTGCGCGAAAGGAAAAACCCCTGGATCCACGACGCCTTGTTCGATCAGCATAACTGGAATTGAAACAGGATGTCGGGCATTGACAAAATATGAGAGTAGATCCGTACGACTCTCGCGGCCCTTATTTTTGTCCAATGCCGAACTCAAACCTGCGGAATCATGCAGCATGGGATATAAGCGCATACTGGCAACGGTTCCGGCCAGCACGAGCAGCAGGGTTACCGAGAGCCAAAAAAATCGCTCCCGCCATTGTGAAATTGCCAAATACAGAACAAGTATCCCCAGGCTCAACAATAAACAGACGAAGATGTACATTCCGATATAAGCGGTAAATCCAACTACAATTCCAGACAAAGCGCAGAAGCTCCATTTGCGCTCGTCACATCCCCTATGCCACAGGTAAATGGCCAAGGGCACTGTCGCGATCAGGCCGAGATCCGGCTGGTTTGAATGGGAAATGACATAGGTATGAAAGCCGAAAACAACCGCCGCAAGCACTGCCAGCCATCTGTCGTTTAGCAGGTAAAGCGCGTAAACATAGGCTGACAGAGCATTGGCCAGGATGATTAGCAAGTAGGCGAGATTGTAGGCGTTGGAAACTGGAATCAGTGATTGCAGTATGCCAAGAACAAACATATGCGGCAGGCAGAAGTTGTGAAAAACCAGCGAAACTCCCAAGGGGTGGAACAGACTGTTCGTAAAGTACAGATCTCCCCCACCGCCAATTGTTCTGGCGCCGTACCAGGCGTTCCAGATGTTCATCCAGACGTCTCTGTTGTCGGTGGGCAGCCAGAAGGTTTCGGTATCAAAGACGTAGACAACCGTCGGCCAGGTCATGACGACCAGCAGAAGGCCTACCACGACAATGAAATGCAAATGATTGCGTAAGCCGCTACGCAAGATTGACATGAGTATTCAACAGCTTAAGGAACTTGGGACACCGATATTCCAGCGGACCCCGCTCAAGCCTGCACACGAAAATGCGCGATCTCCAATTCGCGTTCAACGGTTTGCTGAGCGCTCGGAATTGTGCCCCCTTGGCTGCGGCCGGAGCCCGTTTCGTAGACGATGAGTTTCGCGACGTAGTCCCCCGGCTGCAAGCCGCCGGTATCTAAAGTCGCGCGCGAGAGCGGCCGCGAGTCAATTACCTGGTCGATTTGCAACTGCTTTTCTCCCCCTTCGCCGAACATTTGTATCGTATAGGCGTAACCATCAATATCGTCACGGTGCCACCACGAGTCGACCGAAAACTGATCGCCGTCAAAGTCCGTCAATAAATTCTCCAGGATAATTCCGTTGTCGTAACGCAACTCGAGCGGGTCCCCTGTCGCTACAAGTTCGCAGGGATAGGCGCGATCGATATAGAAGTCTACAATCAGGTCTTCGCCCTGACGAATCTGCTGACAGAATCTGAGTTTCTGAACCACCCAGGTTGCGAATTGGCTTTGGCTTCGCGGATCGCTTTCCGCTGGACTGTATATTAGCCAAAATATGCTGTTCTCTGTCGCGATACTGTCCAGGTCAATGTTCCCCGCATCCGAATTTAGGACTGTGGCAGCGCCCCGCGAGTCATAGACAACGTGGATGAGGTCTTTCCACTCCGACAGCGCGATATCAAAGGGGCGGCGCGCATCACTGCTGTAAACTTCAGCCGGGTACAGAACCATTAGAGAAACATCGCCCCGCGGCTGGTTGACCGGAGCGTGCAGGAACTCCCGTAAAATTGGAAGCTGATCCCGGTAGCCTGCGACGCGCTCCAAACAGTTTTCACGCAGCTCCAGCACGTTGTAAATTGATACGTATTCATCCCGATAAGCAGGGGGAATGTTCCTGAAGCTATCGGCTATCTCATTGACTCTTCGCGCGCTGTGGTGCAAAACCACATGCGAGAAGCCGTCGCCGAGCAATTGATCCACGGCGGCAAGATATCGGTCGAAGGCGCCGGATGAGCAATCGGGATTTCCGCGCTTGTGCCAAGCTGCCAGCAGGTGATTTTGCAGAATATAGTTGTACGATCTATCTGGCGTGCGATTTGCCAGACCTTCAGCGTGAGGGTAGCCATTGATCGTCTGGTAGAATCCATAGATTTTGGAGTAGCGGCGTCCCATCGGCAAATTGACAAGTCTGATGTCCTCCTGATTCGGCTCGCTTTTCAGCCAATCGTTAAAGGCGAGTTGACGATCTGGAATAACTTGGCCAACAGGCGGCTGATAGTATTCAAAGGCTAGCAAGGCGACGGCGCCAACAACGACAAAAGCGCGATATCTTTTTGAGAAGGACTTCAAAAGGACAGCCAATCCAAAACAGGACAATACCGACAAGGGCAGAAGCACGCCAATCTGGAAGTGATCGGTCTCGTGAAAGGCCTGAAAGATAAACGGGATAACGGCGTTGAGAAAATGCTTGGGCAGCAAAACTTCGGGGTAGAGTACGCCGTTGACACGCAGCATGGAACCCAGCCGCAGGATCAAGAATGGTAGCAGCAGCATAAACCAGGGGAGCATCTTGCGCCGATGATCGGAAGAGCTGAATCCCAGCGCGATCAATAGCAATGGCAGGTATCCCAGATAGCTGGTTCTGTGCTGCTCGCGGAAGTTCAATTCGCCGCGCGCGTTCAAATCGAAGACTTCTACAAAAACCGGCGTTAGCCAGGGATGCCCGCCGTTGACAAAGTACGAAAGAAAATCGTTGCCGGATTCCTCGCCTAGATTCTTTTGCAATGCCTCGTCTAATTGTGATGTGTCCTCGATCATCGGATAAATATGAACCAGGCTCACCGAAGCGCCGACAGCAAATAAAAGAACTGTCCCGATCCAGAACCGCGGCTGCCGCCATTTCGAGTAGGTGAAGCAGAGGAAAAACAATACCAGAGTCAGCAGTAGACAGACGAAAATATACATGCCTATGAAGGCGGTAATGCCAAGTAAAAAACCGCTCAGCAACATCCATTTCAAATTTCCTTCGCCGATACCACGCTGCAAGGCATAGAGAGATAGAGGAATCGTTGTTAACAGGTTCACCATTGGATGGTTGGGATGCCCGACCACATGTTGACTGAATCCGAAAACGACCGCGCCAAATAGCGCCAGCCATCGGTCCTTAAGCAAGTAACTGAAATAGATATAAGCTGACACAGTCGTAGCGACGACGATCAAGAGATAGACCAGGTTAAAAGCGTTTGACGTTCCCATAACAAATTGGAACATCCAAAACAATGTTCTCTGTATCAAGTTGTTGGGGTTATAGACAAGAGACAAGCCAGTCGGATAAAAAAGCATATTAGTAAAGTAAGGCGAAGCTTCTCCCGCAAAAACCGATCGGCCATGCCAAGCGTCCCAGATGTTTAAAAACACGTCTTGACCTGAAGTTGGCAGCCAAAAGGTTTCAGTATCAAAGACATAGACAATCGTCGGCCAGGTCATCAGGACCAGCAGAGTGGCAACTATGATGATGAAAGGCAAGTGGTTGCGGAAGGCGCTACGCATTGCTGACATGAGTATTCGACAGGTTAAGGGTTTTGGGATAAGCACATTTTAGCATTGTATCCCCACAATTCCATCACCGGGCAACACAAGTTTTTGTCGCTGGCAAACAGTGAAAATGGCCCGACTGCCAGTTCAAGCGTCGACGCTGAAATGCGCGATTTCCAGTTCTCTGAGGAAGGAATGCTGGTTTTGCCTGATGGTCCCGGGCTGGCTTTTTTTGCTGTCGACGTGGTACACGATTAGCCGCGCAGAATAGTCCCCGGGACGAAACTGCGAAATGTCAATGCGGCTATATGCTAGCGGGTCATAGCGGATGACATGATCTGCCTGGGCGGCCTTCACGCCGTTGCTATCGAAAATCTGAATCGAATAGGCGTGGTCGCCTTTACGAGGTTCCGACCACCATAAGTAAACTTGCAATTCATTGTTCGTGACGCTGTACAGCCTGTTGGCCAATTGAATGCCGTTGTCGTAACGTACCGCGAGCGAGGGCTCCGCATCTACCAGATCGCAGGAAAACAATCGGCGAATATACAAATCGGCCCTGATGTGGAAACTATTGTGCGCGCGTTTGCATTGTCGGTATTGCTTGACAAACCAATCATTGTAAACGGGTAGGCTGCGAAGATCCGTTTGTTGCGGGTCGTAGACAAGCCAGACAATACTATTTCGGTTCACGATACTGTCTTTGTCCGAAGAGCGCGGGTCCGAAGACTGAATTTGTATTTGGCCTTGCGCATCACCCGAAATGTGAATCAAACTCTTCCATTTGGCAGCTTGGCGGGTGTAGAAGCGGAACAGTTCTGACCCGAGGAGACGATGCGGATGCAGGCTCAAGATACTCTCGTTGCGTTTGGGAATCGGCGCCGGCAAGCTGAAGAATTCCTTCAGATGCGCAGCTGCTTCATGGCCGGGCATTTCGTCCGGGCAAGTTCCGCGCAGGTCGAATAGACGGTAGACAGCAGTGTATTCATTTTGGAACTCCGCTTCGGCAAAGGCAAAGCTATCTTCAATTTTCGCCGCGAAGAATGCTTTTGGGTGCATGACGATGTGTGTGAAACCGTCCATCAACAGCGCGTCCAGAGCGGCCAGATACTGGCTTTGATTTGAGAGCCGGCAATGTATGCTCTTGTTGGCGCTCCACATGCTCAGCAAGGGATTGTTATTGATATAATCGTAGGCTGCCTGCGGCGTGCGTCCCGCAACCCCTTCGGCATGCGGATAACCTGACAAAGTCTGATAAAAGTCATACAGCTTGGTGTTGACACGTCCCATCGGCAGGTTGATCAATCGGATCTGGTCTTGGCTGTCTTCCCGAGCCAACCAATCGAGAAAGGCAAGTTGCTCATCGGGAATGACAACATGCTCCAGTGAATTGTAGTATTCAAAAGCGACGCCGATGATGAGCAAGACGATCAGCGGCCAGCGGTATCGTTGAGAAAAGAAGCGCAGGAGGGTCAAAGCGCCGTAGCAGGACAATACCGCCAGCGGCAGGAGCGCGCCGCTATGAAAATAGTCCGGCGCGTAGATCGCTTCAAACACAGAAGGCAGGAGTTCGTCCAGAAAGTGTTTGGGCAACAGAATGTCGCTGAATTCTTGGTCATTGATCGTCAGGCGAGAACCTAGCCGCAATACGAGAAAGGGCGCCATCAAGTAGAGCCAGAAGAGCATCTTTCGTCGGTAGGTCGGTCTGAGCAATCCAATGGCGATCAGCGCCAGGGGGATATATCCCAGGTAAGAGGAACTCCAACGCGTATCGGTCTCCAGCCCAAATAATTGACGAAAAACAGGGGTCAAAACGGGGTGGTCATAATTGACAAAAAAGTGAACCAGGTCGGTGTTCAGTTCTTCTCCGCCGCCTTTGCCTAACGCCTGCTGCAAGGCCGGTGAATCAGCTAACATGGGATAAACCCGAGCCACGCCAATGGACCCGGCAACCGCCAAGGCCAGAAGCACAGTCATCCAGAAGCCCCGATGCCGCCAGCGCATCAGCGCGAAATACAGGATGTACAGTCCGAGCGCTATGAGAAGACAGACATAGGTATAGATGCCAATGAAAGCTGTCGCTCCAACCAGCAATCCGGACAGCGCTGCCAAAGACCGGCGCTTTTCCAGCACGGCGCGGTGAAAAAAATAAAGCGATAGGGGCATTGTGGTAATTGTCGTTACCAGCGGCTGCGAAGGACGTGCGATGACATATATGCTGCAGCCGAAGATAATCGCGCCCAACAAGCTAACCCACTTTAGCCTGAAGAGATAAAGCAGGTAGATATAGGCGGACAAAGTCGTTGCGAAAATGATTATCAAGTAGGAGAGATTGTAAGCATTCGAGAGCGGCAAGAAAGAACTTAATGCGTTGAGCATCACGACATGCGGCAGCGAATAGCTGTGGAAGGCGAGCGATACGCCTTCGGGATAGAAAATCAAATCGGTGTAGAGCAGTTCGGCTTTGCCGGCCAGGATCAGTTCAGCGTACCAGGCATTCCAGATATTGGTCCAGGCGTCGTAGACGGTGGTGGGCAACCAGAAGACGTCGGATTGAAAGACATAAACAATGGTGGGCCAGGTCATCAAGACCAGGAGAACGGCAACGACGATGATGAAATGGAAGTGATTACGCAGGATTCTAAGAAATGTTGACATGAAAACCAGATCGCGTCAGGTCATTTGATACCCAGGTATTCTAGCATTCTCCAAAAATGTCGCCATGACTCAGCAGTCGGAAAACGAAGAACTGCGGCAAAGCCATCATAGCAAAATGCTAGCAATAATCATTAACTATCTTGTTCGAGCGCTTAATAATAGGGGCGCTGATGCGGAAAGATGGCGCCGGGCCGGCTCTGTTTCGCGTTGCGTCGACAGCCGCAAACATGACTGCATGCTTTTATCCATCGCGACCGGCGCGACCGGGCCTATGCTTCGGGCAACTGTGGCGCAGGTCGGACAAGCGGAAGATCGCGGAGAAATCGTCTTGGTAACTGGCATGAGCATATAAAAAACTGTCAGCCACATATGGCGAATTCCAAAGCTTGCGATGCATGACGACATGGCTGAACCCGTCCCGCGCCAGCGCGTCTATCGCAGCCAAGTACTGGCTCTCATTCTTGACTTGGCATTGAATGCTTTCACTGGCGATCCATGTCCCTAGCAAGAGGTTGCTGTTGATATAAGAATAGGCGGCGGGCGGCGTACGGTCAGCGACGCCTTCCGCATGTGGATAAGCCGACAAGGTCTGGTAAAAGTCGAAAAGCTTGGCATTGACGCGCCCCATCGGCACGTGGACGAGCCGTATGGAAGCCTGGTCGTCTTCTTTCGCCAGCCAATCGAGGAAGGCAAGTTGCTGATCGCTAAGGAACAAATCGTCTCGCGCGACATAATATTCGCAGGCGGTCGCAAGAATAACAAGAACAACGAAGGAGAAACGCAAGCGCTTCGACATGGAGCGCAGGAGCGTCAGCAGGCCGTAGCAGGATAGAACCGCCAATGGAATCAGCGCGCCGCAATAAAAGTAGTCAGGCGAATAAATAGCGGTGAATATAGAAGGAATCAAGTTGTCCAGCATTTGTTTGGGCAATACGACGGCCTCATAGCGCTGCCCGTTGATGGTAAGCGCGGTGCCCAGCCGCAGAACAAGAAAAGGGATCATCAGGTACAGCCAGAGGAGCATTTTGCGCCGGTAGGCTGAGCGCGTGAATCCAAATATGATGAGCGCGAGCGGAATGTAGCCAAGATACGAAGTGTTGTGGCGCGGGTATATCTCTAATCCAAAAAACTCTCTGAAAAATGGCGTGGTGAAAGGATGATCCAGATTGACGAAGTACTGCATCAGATCATTGTTGAATTCCTCGCCACGAGGCTTTGCAAGCGCATGTTCGAGGGAATCGGAATCGCGCAGCATGGGGAAAACCCGTAGCATGCCAATCGACCCGGCAATTACGAGTATCGCAATGACCCGGTACCAGAAATCCGGATGTCGCCAGCGCAGCAGAGCAAAGTACAAAATAAATAAGCCGAGAGCAATGAGAAGACAAACATAGGTATAGATGCCGATGAAAGCCGTCACGCCGGTCAAGAATCCGGACAGCGCTGCCAGGGACCAGCGTTTTTCCAGCACGGCTCTATGAAAGAAATACAGCGAGAGCGGTATTGTGGCGATAATTGACACATCAGGCTGGGAAGGCCGCCCGATGACGTAGCTGCTGCAGCCGAAGATGACCGCGCCAAAGAGGCTAAGCCACTTATGCCTGAACAGATACAGCAGATAAACGTAAGCCGAAAGCGCAGCGCCAAAAACGAAGAACAAAAAGGTAAGGTTATACGCCTTGTCTACCGGCATGAAGCTTTCCAAGACACCGGCTACCAACATATGGGGAATGGAGAAGGTATGATAGGCTAGCGAGACGCCTTCGGGGTAAAATATCAGATCCGTGTATAGAAACTCCGCCTGTCCAGTCACAAGCAGCTTGCCATACCAGATGTTCCATATTTTTGTCCAAACGTCCTGGACCTGGGTCGGCAGCCAGAAGACTTCTGTGTCAAATACATAGAAGATCGTCGGATATGTCATCACGACGATTAGCGCCGGTACAAGCACCAGGAAGTGCAGGTGGCCGCGCAAAACGCTGAGCAATCGGGACATGGCCGAATCCGCCCCTCAGTAGCCGGATGCTGCGTGAATTCTAGCGCCAGGGACGCAATCTGCAATACTGAAGCTGTTGCCGAAAGGGAGCGGGATACTGGACAAGTGGCGGACGCTGATCCAGAATGGTCGTTAGGCTATTTCTTTCAACACGTCCTGAGAGTTCGCCGGACACGCGCCCCGGTCAGCAGCCGATCGCAAGCGGCATGTTTTACCAGGTCTCCCAATGAACAACTTCGTCGAAGATCCTTCTGCCGCCAGCCCGCAGGGCTTGCTCGGCTGCGGCTTTATTGGCCGGATAACCGAAGGAAATCACCAGCCGCGTTTGATAGCCATCGGGAATCCCCAACAGAGCGCGCGCATCGTCCGGTTGGTAGATGGTGCCAAGGCAAGAGCCAATACCGATCTCGGTAGCTGCCAGCTGCATATAGGCAGCGCTCTGTCCGGAATCGAAAAAGTGCCACAAGGTTCGTTCGTTCTGCGTCGGCACCACGATCGCGATACAGAGGGCGGCGCCGGCAACGTGCCCCATGCCCGCGCCAAGCTGTGCCAACTCTCCCAAGCGGTCCCTATCCTGAACAGCAATGAAATGCCAGGGTTGGCTGTTCTTTGAGCTTTGGGAACGCCTGCCCGCTTGCAAGATCCGTTCCACCTCCGCGGGTTTCAGCGCCTCCGCCCTAAATTCGCGGATGGCTCGTTTGCTTTGAATCGCGTCCCAAACCTGCATAAGATATCTCTCCAGATTATGTTGAGCCGCTCGGCGGCAGCGAAAAGGTCTGTCCCGCTCACGCATAATTGTTAGCCGCCCTGTTGCTTGAGCGACGCGGTTTACGTAAACAGGGTATGGGGCCAGGCGCGGCCTCCCCGTGTTAATCATCCGCTTTGGGCATTATGTCCATATCCATGACATGGACCTTGCCGTAGGATTTCATTTCGTTGCGCAGCATATCGTTCAATTCCGCCTCGTAGGCAATCTGCGCTTCGATATCGGCTTCCATAGCGAATTCGATCATGACTTCGGCAACGGACTTCTTCACGGTGCGCTTGATGATCTCTTCCAACTCGTCAACAGTCAGTTCCGTGATTTTACGATCGTCCATCTTGGTTGGGCAGCGCAGCCAACAGTTTGGCTGGCTTGCCAGACTCCTTTCAGATTAAATGATCACGCTCACGAAAACTAAATCCACAACTTGCGGGTGTAATCCTGTGCGTCTTCGCATCACATTTCGGCGCGTTCCCCATAACTTAATTGTAACGGCGTTTGACTCTTAACGCACCTGACTCGCAAGGACTTGATGTGATATTGAAGGCGCGCAAACCCGCGCTATTCCATAGCTCTTTATACGCAGCCCGGGAAGCGATGTCGCAGACTTTGTACGGATTGCACAAAGGGCGCTGCCCAAATCTCTGTCGTAGCGCCGGGCCCGCGTTCCATAGCGTGTCAAGGGCAAGTCGGAGCCGCAGAACGCGTAATCGGCAAAAAGATTCCAGGAATGTCGTGCTCACGCAAAATAGTAAATCTACTTGTCGCATGAGCGCCGCGGTTTACATAAACAGTACAGACTTGTGGATCGTCCAGGACTGTGTGACACTTTCTGCGTTCTCGACGTCTGGTGGCGGGACGCCCTATGCCGTTGATCTTGGCCGGTCTCATATTGCTCTTTGGCAGCTTTGTGCAAGGCGCGATCGGTTTCGCGCTGGGTATGATCGCCGTGCCGCTGCTGGTTGATGGGGGCTATAGCTTGTCGCAAGCGGTGGCGCTAACAACCTTGGCGATCGGCATACAGGTGATGGCGGGGGCCTGGCAACTGCGGGATCATATCCCTTGGTCGGATGTGAAGTTGGCGGCCCTCGTGCGCTACGCGACTGTACCCATCGGCATTACACTGCTTCTGCTTGTTGAAGACGTAAATGGCTCGGATGTCAAGCCGCTCGTCGGCATTGGCGTATTGATCGGCGTCGCTATCCGTTTGGTCGCGCCACATCAATTGAAGCGAGATCTACCCTTGACCATATCCGCCGCCGCTTTTGCAATCAGCGGCGTTTTGCAAGGCTTGGTCGCTATGGGAGGACCGCCGCTGGTTCTATGGATGACGACGCGCAACTTCCGCGCGCGGCAGGCGCGGGCCTTCACTATGACATTGTTTTTGCTAAATGTCCCCATACAAGTGCTGCTTCTGCTCTTCTTGTCCCGGACAATGAGCCTTGAGGTAGTCGCGACCGCGCTGCTGCTTTCACCGCTGATTTATCTAGGCACCACGATCGGTGTTCGCGCGGGCAATCATATTAGCAAGCCCCTGCTCAATCGTCTGGCGCTGGCGGTGCTGGTTGTGATAGCCTTTAACGCGATTTTCTGATGGGAACTGACATCGGCATGAGCGAACCATCACCAAGAAGCTCTTTGCAGTTTGACGGCGACGAGATGCGGGAATTTGGCTATCACGTCATTGATACCCTGGTGGACTATTACGCAAGCCGCGCCGAGAGACCGGTTGCGGAAAAGCTGGATTACGGCGCGCTGGATGAGATTTTACATGAGCCAATGCCGCGGGAGGGTTCGCCCTGGCGCGATGTCCTGGAGCAATTCGAGCGGCAAGTCGTTGACAGTACAAATCATGTGGATCATCCGCGTTTCTTTGCCTACATCCCGCTGGCAAACAATTTCGTCAGCGTGATGGCGGATTCGCTGGCTGCTGGTTATAACATTTTCAATGCGGTCTGGCTGCAAGGACCGGGCGCAGCGCAGATCGAGCGACTGACGGTCGGTTGGCTGCGACAGATTTTCGGCTTTCCCCCGGAATCCGGCGGCACCTTTGTCAGCGGCGGTTCGGTCGCGAATCTGACTGCGCTGGCGGTGGCGCGGCATATTCAACTGGGCGACGATATGCAAGGGGCAGTTGCCTATTGTTCCGATCAAATCCATTTCGCCATCTCCCGCGGCTTGCGCGTGCTGGGCTTTGCGCCGGAGCAACTGCGCAAGATCCCAAGCGATGAAAACTTCCGGCTCTCGCTGCCGATGTTGAAGGAGGCGATTGCGGCCGATCGGGGGCTGGGCAGGCGGCCCTTCTGCGTCGTCGCCACCGCTGGCACCACGAATACGGGGGCCGTCGATCCTTTGAACGCACTGGCGGATCTTTGCCAGCAAGAGAATCTTTGGCTCCATGTCGATGGCGCTTATGGCGCGCCGGCCATGCTGACCGAAAAAGGCAAAGGCGCGCTGACAGGGCTGGAGCGTGCCGATTCGCTGGCTTTGGACGCGCATAAGTGGCTGTTTCAACCGATCGAGTGCGGCGTGGTGCTGGTGCGGGAGCGGCGCTGGCTTGCCGAGACCTTCAAGGAACAGCCGGAATACTTGAAAGACGTCGAACAGGCGAGCGAAGAAATCAACTTCATGTACCAGGGCATACAACTGACGCGGCAGTTTCGCGCCTTGAAATTGTGGATGAGTTTCAAGGTCTTTGGGCTGGATGCCATCAGTGATGCGATCGCGGTTGGATTTGAGAATGCGGAACTGGCCGAGCGGCTGCTTCGCCAAGCCGGCTGCTGGGAGATTGTCACGCCGGCGCAGATGGCCATCGTCACATTTCGTTATAAGCCGGCGAATGGCGATGAAAGGCTGGCAAACCGCGTAACACACGATCTTGTAGGTCGCCTGCTGGAAGATGGCTACGCTTTCGCCTCGGGCACGCAACTGCGCGAAAAGACGGTCATGCGCATATGCAGCAATAATCCGCGAACCACGCCTGATGATGTGAAGGGGACCATCGCACGCATGGGTCAGCTGGCGGTGGAGTTGGAAGCAGGTTGCGTAGATATGCCGACGTCGGACTAGACTGCCTGCTATACTGTCTATACAGTTGACCGAAAATTGCTAAAACACATGCAAAGATTTAATGACATTGTTATTTTTCGTTTGCCATGATAACTGGATTTTGGATATCGGTTTCCCGGCGTCGCACATGCCAGATTGCTTGCCGGTGCTTTGCTTAGTATCCATGAGTGTCCTTGTTGTGATAGACTCGAATAAGATGTACTAATTGAAGGGATTTGACGTGCGCAATTTAAGCCCACGAGACCAACTAAAGCTCAGCGCTGATGAGATGCGTGAGATGGGCTACCGCATCATCGACATGCTGGTGGATTATAACGGGGCGCAAGCCCAATTTCCGGTGACAAGAGCGTTGGATCAGGTGACATTCGATGAAATATTGAGCGAGCCGCTCCCGGAGAACGGGTCGGAATGGCAGGACGTATTGGAACAATTCGAACGACAGGTACTGTCAACAATCGACCATCTGGATCATCCGCGCTTCTTCGCTTACATTCCGTCCTCGAGCAACTTCGTCGGCGCCATGGCGGATACTTTGGCATCCGGCTATAACATTTTCAACGCCTTGTATCCGCTTGGGACGGGCGCTGCACAGGTCGAAAGGTTAGCCATCAGTTGGCTGCTCAAGCTCGTCGGCATGCCGGAAGAGGCGGGCGGTCTGTTCGTTAGCGGGGGCGCAGTGGCGAATCTCACGGGATTGGCGGTGGCGCGGCAGGTGCATCTGAACGGAGATATGCGTGATGCCGTCATTTACTGCTCGGATCAGGCGCACTTTGTCATTTCCCGCGGATTGCGCATCCTTGGTTTTGCGACGGAACAACTGCGCGAAATACACGCCGACGATGACTTCCGGCTGCCTATGGCTGATCTCGAAAAGGCCATTGCAGAAGATAGAGCGGCGGGGAAGCGTCCGTTTTGTATTGCAGCAACCGCGGGCACAACCAATACGGGCGCGGTAGACCCGCTGAATGACTTGGCAGATCTGTGCGAGCGGGAAGATCTTTGGTTGCATGTCGACGGCGCTTATGGCACGTCGGCCTGCTTGACCGAGCACAGAAAGATAGAGCTGGT
Organism: Chloroflexota bacterium; assembly: GCA_011525385.1. Lineage (GTDB taxonomy): Bacteria > Chloroflexota > Anaerolineae > Aggregatilineales > Phototrophicaceae > UBA6055. Next base: position 82,705 of record WTGF01000014.1, read on the forward strand.
TGGCATTGACCGCGCACATACATTGACCTGGGACGCGCATAAATGGATGTTCCAACCTGTCGAGTGCAGCACTCTGTTGGTACAGAATCGTCACTGGCTGGGTGATACATTTAAGGATACAGCGCACTTCCTTACTGATGCCGAAGCGCATAGCAAGAAAGAGGTTGGCGAAGAACTGAACTATATGTATCAAGGCATTCAATTGACGCGCTATTTTCGCGCCCTAAAGTTTTGGATGAGCATGAAAGTATTTGGCCTGAGCGCCATGCGGCGCGCGATAGAGCGGGGATTCAAGCTGGCTGAAATGGTTGAATCGCTTTTGAGAGACGCGGGTCAATGGGAGATCGTCACCCCGGCGCAAATGGCCATTGTGACCTTTCGTTACAAACCGAGCAATGGCGACGAAGATCTGGCCGATGCGGTGACGGATGGATTACCCGGCGCCATGGCAGCGAATAGCTTCGCCTTCGCTTCGACTTCCAAGCTGCTCGGGAGGCCGGTCATGCGCATGGTCACGAACAATCCCCGCACCACGCCATCCGATTTGCGGCAAACCGTTACCGTCATGGGACGGCTGGCCGCGGATTTGGAAAGGCAACTCGGAGTCGCTTCCTCAGCCGAATAGCAGGCAACCCGCCGCGCCGTCTGTATAGCCTGTACAGCCAGCCGTAAGTTGCTAAAATACGCACTTTGCTGACTTTCACTTTTGACTTAAGGACTGGACTTTGGATTACGGATTGCTGGCGGCTTCGCTAGCTAGTTTTGCCTTTATCGTATTAGCCGCCTATCAAGTGGGGCGGCTGGCGACCTTCTTGCACCTGCCGCTGATCAGCGGATACTTGCTGGCGGGCATATTCGCCGGGCCATTCATTTTGCGCTTTATGTCGATGTCGAATGTCGACGCCCTGCGCTTTCTCGATGAGACGTCGCTCGCTTTCATAGCTTTCGCCGCAGGCAGTGAAATGGCACTGGACGAGTTGCGCGGCCGTTACCGCAGCATCGGCTGGAACACCTTGACTCAGATTGTCGCGGTGTACATCGTCTGCATCGCGGCGATTTTGCTGTTGGCCGATTACATCCCCTTCATGCGTGATTTGACGCCAGCGGGCCGAATAGCGGCGGCGCTGCTCGGCGGTACGATTTTAGCGGCGCGGTCGCCATCGTCGGCCATCGCCATCATCAACGAGATGCGAGCGCGAGGCCCCTTCGTGAAGACGGTGCTGGGCGTGACGCTGGTCAAAGATGTGCTCATCGTCGTACTCTTCGCGCTAAGCACATCCATCGCGGCGACGTTGCTAACGGGCCGGAGCTTTGACCTCGGTTTTATCTTGCTGGTTTCATTCGAGGTTCTGGCGTCGATCGGGCTGGGCGTATTGGTCGCCCAGGTGATGAAGCTCATTTTACGGAATCACTGGGAAGATTGGCTGAAGATCCCGCTTCTGCTTTTCATCGGCTATCTGGTCTTCTATATTGCCGGGGAGATACGGCACTGGAGCCACGACAACCTGCCAGTGGAATTGCTTTTTGAGCCGCTGCTGATTTGTATGGTGGCGAGCTTCTGGCTGACCAATCGGTCGCCCTACCGCAGTGAATTGCGCCACCTGCTGCATCGGATCGAGATGCCGGTTTATGTCATCTTCTTCACGCTTATCGGCGGATCGCTGGATATCGGGATTGTAATGACACTGCTGCCAATCACCGTGGCGATCTTCGGGGCGCGCCTCCTGGCGCTATTCATCGGTGGTTATGTTGGCGGCGCGTTGGCTGGCGATCCGCCGCAATTCAACCGGCTGACCTGGATGGCCTACATCACGCAGGCCGGTGTCGGCCTGGGCTTGGCAAAAGAGGTGGCGATCGAATTTCCGCAGCTTGGCAACGATTTCACCACCTTGATGGTAGCAGTTATCGTCTTGAGCCAATTGACCGGACCTCCTTTTTTCAAATTCGCTATTCGCCTGGTCGGCGAGTCGCACTTGCCCAAGGACATTAAAGATGATGAAATCCTGGATGTGGTTATCGTGGGCATCGAGAATCAGTCCAGGGCGCTGGCGGAGCGTTTGCTGGCGCATGGCTGGCGGGTCAAATTGCTGGATATTGACCAATCGCACGTTTCAGTGCTGACGGCATCGGACGGCCTGCGGCATGAGCATTGGCTGCCGGCGATTTCCGCCGAGGACTTGCGCAAGCTCATCGAACCCAAGACCGAGGTTGCCGTCACCTTGCTGCCAAACGATGCCGACAGCTTGAAACTGTGCCAGATCTTTTACGAGGACTTTGGCATCACGCGGCAGATTGCGCGCCTCAACGAATTTAGCCTGGTTGATCAATTTCGCGAGTTGGGCGTACATGTATTGGACCCGGCAAATGCCATGGTTCATCTACTTGACAATTTTGTGCGCGCGCCACAGTTGGCGACGATGGTCTTTGAAGATGACCCCGATCATGATGTGATCCAGGTCACCATTACCGATCCCACCGTGGATGGCTTGCACTTGCGCGATCTGATCCTGCCCGATGACGTGTTGGTGATGGCGATTGTACGCCGCGGTCATGCGATCGTGCCACATGGATATACGAATTTGCACATAGGCGACGAGTTAACACTGATTGGTCCCACGGACAGCCTGGACGAAGTGGCGCTGAAATTAGGCTACTAATCAGAAATCGAGTTGTACTGTAATCGGCAATCGTTCGGGTGGCGCTGCCGGTGTGAAACTGCTAATGGTGTCAGGCAGCCGCAACTTATTATGCTGAAACAGGCTTTGCCATTGAACAAATCTTGTGTTGTCGAGTGTTGCCCTGGCAACTTCGTCCAACAATAGCTTGTCGTCTTCATTCCCCGTTTCGTATGGACTTTCTATGCCCCAGACATCCCAACACAACATCTCCATCCGATTGAGCGCCGCCAAATCGTTGCGCATTTCAACGACAATTTCCGACCACCCGCGCAAGTCGGAGCCCGGTCCCAAGCCAAATAACAGCGGGTCAAAACCTTCTTCACGGCACATTAACCAGGCGCGACCACCACGGATGAATTGATCATCGGGCACATCAAAAGGATCAAAGCCGATTTTATGATGTTCGACGAGGTAAGCGTCCAATTCAGCATCGACAGCAACCCAGCGCTCACCATTCCAATACTCCAAAATCACATGATCCATGAAGTAGCCAGGCACAAAATATGCGGCAGCGCCATAACGAACACGCGCCGGAACGCCTTTATGGCGCAGAATAGATACGGTTAGGACTGCATAATCTCGACAGCAACCCACTAAACGCTGATCGAAGGGTCTTGCTTGGTCAAGTGGGCGGTCGTCAAGCTCCACAATACGCTGTAGCATCGCCGTTACCAAACGGGTATCGACCTCGCTTATTCGGTCAATCGGAGCTTGATAGCCGATGCCGTTATAGTGGACAAGCAACCCGCGTACAGCAGCCGAAATGCTTCCTATATCATCAGGCAGTCCATCATAAAGAGCGGAATAGGCGCCTGGATCAGTGACAGGACTGTGGATTTTGTAGTATGTTTGTACAGTCATTTTCATTCCTCATGTTGTTGGCGGCACAGCTACTATACCCTGCACAAGGCTTCAAGATTCCCTCAATATGTGGGGTGGTTTAAGCAATTGGGCTATACTACTGTTAGTAATCAATTCAAATTTTCGCCTCAATCTTCATCCCCGGATACCGTCACATTTTCACGACAATTCAGTGGATTTGAAATATTGACATATCGATAATTATCAATATAATGGTCATTGTCGTATTCATTATGTCTCGCTGAGGAAGTCGATATGAACAAACACCCTGTCGCTATAATTGGTGGAGGTCCCGTTGGATTGGCAGCCGCCGCGCATCTGCTGGAACGCGGCGAAAGAGCGATCCTCTTTGAAGCCGGCTCGACCGTCGGCGCAAGCGTGCTCGATTGGGGGCATGTGCGCATGTTTTCGCCTTGGCAGTTCAACATGGACGCCGCCTGTATCCGCCTCTTGGAAGCAACTGGCTGGACCACCCCGCCACCGGAGGAATTGCCGACCGGCGCGGAACTGTATGAGCGGTATCTACGCCCCTTGGCGGAGCTCGACATAATGCAGGGCGTCATTCACAGGCGCGCGCGCGTGATCGCGGTTTCCCGGCGTCATCATGACAAGATGAAGGATCGCGGAAGGGACGATGCATCCTTTGTGCTGCGAGTGAGCCATGCGGACGGCCGAGAAAGCCAATTTTTGGCGCGCGCCGTGATTGACGCCTCGGGAACCTGGCACAATCCCAATCCCGCAGGCGCAGACGGACTGCCCGCTTTCGGCGAAAGCCGCTGGGGGGATCATCAAACAAGAGGGCAGCATCAGCGCATCTGGTACGGGATTCCCGATGTCAAAAGGGGCGCGCGAGATCGTTATCTTGGCAAGCGAGTCATGGTAGTGGGCAGCGGGCATTCAGCCATCAATACCTTGCTCGATCTGGCGCGCCTGGCGGAAGATGAGCCGAATACCTCAATCGTCTGGGCGCTGCGCGGCGCGAACCTGCAGCGCGTCTACGGCGGTGGCGAGAACGATGCTTTGCCGGCGCGCGGACAATTGGGCCTCTTGATGCGCCGGGCGGTAACTGCCGGCGCCATGGAGATCCTGGCGCCCTTTCGCATCTCGAATATAGACGATCACGGCGACGCTCTGGTGATTAGCGGCGACCTGGACGGGGCGTTTCACAGCGCCGAAGTAGAGGAACTCATCATTTGCACCGGCGCGCGGCCGGACTTGGGAATCACCCGAGAACTGCGCCTGGACCTGGATCCCGTTGTTGAGAGCAGCCGAGCCTTGGCGCCGCTAATCGACCCCAATCTGCACAGTTGCGGCACAGTACGCCCGCATGGCGAGGCCGAATTGCGTCAGCCGGAAAAAGACTTCTATATCATCGGAATGAAAAGCTATGGGCGCGCGCCCACCTTCTTGATGGCCACCGGCTACGAACAAGCGCGCTCGGTGGTAGCGGCCCTAGCCGGCGACTGGGCAGCGGCGCGCGATCTGCAGTTGAATTTGCCGGAGACGGGCGTTTGCGTCAGCGACTTCGCCGACGAAGCGGCCTGCTGCGATCCCATTGCTTTGGACTGCTGCGCGCCGGGGCCGATAGCGCTTGAGGACATTGTGGTTGCGTCGGCCATACCGCAGGTCCCCGCTGGAATCATCAAGGACGCATAACGACAGCGCCAAGACGATCGATCTTTACGAATCCGGAGACGACAGCGCACACTCAACAGGTCCGCGGGACCGATCGTCTTTGGGCTGCGGTTGCACGACTCGTGTCGGGTGAGTATCATCAGCCCAATGTGAAACGAGCGGAGAACGGAGGCTGAAGATGGCGCATACTATGGTGGAGCAATTGCGCTTTACGCGGAACGAATTCCTGCGCTGTCTCGAGGGTTTGAGCCCGCAGGACGCATACGTTCAGCATGGGCAGATGAACTGCATCAGTTGGACGATCGGTCATTTGGCCGCGCACGAGAGCAACAACTTCGTTTTCTTGGCGCAGAACAAAATCGTGCAACCGGAATTGCGCAAGATCTGCGGCTACGGCAGCCCGCGCTCGACCCCAAAACTCGACGATATGTGGGCAGCCTGGCACGAGGTGACAGCGACCGCCGACGTCTTCCTGGATACCTTGACCACGGAGAAGCTGCTGGAGCATTTCCAATGGAAGGGCGAGCCGCTGGCGGAGTCAATCGGCACCATGTTGTACCGAACCATTTACCACTATTGGTATCATCTGGGCGAAGTACATGCCATTCGACAAATGCTTGGGCAGCGGGAGCTGCCCCAATTCGTCGGCGCGATGCACAGCGCCCCCTTCAAACGGGCATAGAGACAGGCTGTGAAAAGATCTCCCAGGATCGGAATCACCACGGGTTTGGAGGACGGACGTCAGTCGCTTGACCTGCGCTATGTTCAAGCGGTTGAAGAAGCCGGCGGTATCCCGGTTATCGTACCGCTCTTGAAGACTGCCGAAGCCGCCGCTGAATTTGCGGTGTTGCTTGATGGACTAATCATCACCGGCGGACCGGGCATCATTCGCGGATTGATCGGCGCGCTGCCGGCGGACCTGCCCGCCGTCGACCCCCGACGCGATCTCAGTGACGAATTGATCTACCGCGCCGCGGCGGAGCGCCCCGTGCTGGGCATCTGTTATGGCATGCAATTTCTCAATGCCATGGCGGGCGGCACGATTTACGGAGACGCCCAGGCGCAGGCAGACGCCATGATCCACAGCGCCGAACGTGGCGCGATCCAACACGAGATTCGCATTTCAGCAAACTCGCATTTGAATGCCGTCCTTAAAGCCGAAAAGCTGATGACCAATACCCACCATATTCAAGCTGTTGCCAATGTGGGCGAGGGTCTGCGCGCGACGGCGCGCGCGGAGGACGGCGTCATTGAGGCGCTGGAATCGGACGATGGCCGGATTGTCGGCGTGCAATTCCATCCCGAGCGCATGACCGGCGCGGCGCAAGGGCTATTCGCGCATCTGGTCGCGCGGGCAAGTTGCGACAGCGACGCGCGCTAAAACAATCCGATCAAGCGCGTCAACAGGTTGTGCTTGATGTAGCCCCTTTCGAGGTACCACTGCCAGGTGTCTTTCAAGCTGGCGTCGATGTCGATCTCGGGCTTGAAAAGCTCGCGGTAAGCCTTGCTGCCGTCAAAGTAAACGAAAGCGCCGCCCAATCGCGTTTGATCCGCGTCCATCGGCGTCTCGATGCCGAAGCGGCGCAAGCCTTCGATCAAGACCGCGATCGGCTCCAGCAGGAAATCGGGTGTGCGGAAAACCGGCTTCCGGGCGTCACAGGCTGCCGCGATCATGGCGAACCACTCGCTATAGGGGACATTGGCGCTGTTGAGAATATAACGCTCGCCGCCCCGACCGCGATCGATGGCATTGACATGCGCCCCCGCCACATCACGCACATCAATGACAGCCAAGCCGCCGGAGGAGATCGGCACCGCCCACTGATAGCGCGCCGTTTCGATGACAAAGGTGCCGGAGATGGCGTTGAGATCGCCCGGGCCGATGACCACCGTCGGATTGAGGATCACCACATCAAGCCCCGAAGCGACAAACTCTGCGGCGATCTCCTCGGCTTTGACCTTGGAATAGGCGTACAGATAGCGCTCCGGCGACAGATTGAAGCGATCGCTCTCGTCCGAGAGCGCGCTCCCCGGTCGAATACCAACGGCCGCGGCGCTGCTTGTGAAGACGACGCGTCTCACGCCGGCAGCCCGCGCCGCGCTTAAGACATTGCGCGTGCCTTCGACGTTGATCCGCCAGAGAGCAGCCTTGTCATCGTCTTTCCAGTAGTCGGCTTTTGCGGCGACGTGGAAGACGATCTCGCAGCCGTCGCAGGCGCGCTTCAGCAATTCCAGGTCGTCGAGGTCGCCGGCGACGCCTTCGTAGGCTACACCGTCCAGGATCGCCAGTTTCTTCTCCGACCGGTAGAGAACCCGCAGATCATGGCCGGCTTCAACCAGCTTGCGAGCGATATGCGAACCGACGAAGCCGGTAGCGCCGGTTATGAAAACCCTCATTCCACCTCGACGGTTTAGGTTGGGCACAAGTCGCGACAGGTATCCTAATCGCCTTTCCGCGAAAAGCACAGTCCGACGGGGTCGATGCAGAGCAATCGCACCACTTTTCGTTTTACCACCGAGTACGCCAAGTTTGGGTTCACTTTGGTGTTTCTCTTCCAAATTCACTGCCGGAATCGAGCAAACGATACACTATTCCGTCGATATTTTCCTGCGGCGTTCAAAACGATGCCGAATGAGACAAGAATCTTCGATTAAGAGCATTTCTCGGTGCGCTCGGTGTCCTCGGTGGTTAATATTTTCTGTTTGAACATAGATTTTTCGAGTGCTGCGATTGCTCTGGTTCGATGCCTACCCTTGTCTAGAGCACGATCAAGCCCAATTGTGTCCCGCGGACGACGGCTTCGGTGCGGCTCTGCGCGCCCAGCTTGCCCATGATAGCGTTAACGTGAAATTTGACCGTGTGCTCGGTGATGCCCAGATCAAGGGCAATGGCTTTGTTGGTCATGCCCTGCGCCAACAACTGCAAGACCTCGTTTTCGCGGGGCGTTAAGGGAATCGCCTCCGCCATCAACTGCGGATCCATCCGCGCGGCTGGCAAGAGTCGCAAGCCGGGATCGAGTACGATTAAGCCGAAATCGATGGCGGTCAAAGCGCTTGCGAAGGCGTCCGGATCGCTCTCGCGCGGCAAGATGGCATAGCCGGGAAAGGCGGTCAACGCGCTCATCAGCGCCAGCAGGGACTCTTCAGTTTCGTCATCCGCTACCAAGGCCAGGACGGGTATGTCGCCAAGCCATTCGGCGAGGGTCTGCCGCAGATTCTCGCTTTGCCAGCCCAGATCGACAATCAGGGCATCCGCTCCCGCTTCAGCGACAGCGCGATCAAGATCGCCCCCGTCGCTCCGCGCGACGACGGCGAAACCGCGCGCCTCCAGCAAGGCGGCTAAACCGGCGCGGGCCAACGAGTTTTCCGCGACGACAATCAGTCGCAGCTCAGTTTCCGGTATGGACATGGCATTCAGGTTAGCAGAATCCGTATTGGATTTGCATTTGCGCAAACTTGCTTGGCGAAATTGATCCTGGACAACATGTATACGAGTTGGCTATGGCATTGGTGGCGGCGTGTCTCGTAGCCCGCGGTTAATTGCTGAGGACAGGACAGTTTTCATCGGGCAAGAAATCGCTGCAAAATCGGGACTTTTTCGGTGTTTTTCGGGCGACCTGATAGGTCGCCCCTACAAATCTCGCGATGAACCTTGTAGGGGTCAGCTATTAGCTGACCCGTCGCTATCGCTTCAAACATGTCCGCTCCTCAACGAAGCATCAGGGAATGGGAGTTCGCACGGCACGAACAAATCTCCCCCATTGCAATGGGGGAGATTTAGAAGGGGTTAAATTCGCGCGACTAACTTGGAACTACTTGCGTTCTCGCTTAATTTTCAAGCTCGTGGAAGCGCAGGCTAGATCTCGCGCACCCAGAATTGGGCGCCGCCCTTCAGAGTGGTGCTGTGAGTCTCTTTCCACTGAAGTTTGAAGGTATGCGATCCGGCGCTCAAATTCTGAATCAGACGTGTGAAACTTACCAGGTTGGCTGCGTGCGTGTAGCGACTCACGCCGACAAGCTCGTGCTTTAGAATGCCGTCGTCCCCACCTAGACGAGCTCCGTCAACCTCAATATCAAGAAAAACGGAATAAGCCCTAGCTAGGATTATCGAGCCGTGAAAATGAACCAGAACATCTCCGCCCGCAGTGGTAATCGTCAGATTGAGGTTATCACCGTCAATATGGGTGAAATCACGCGTATCTGCCACGATATCCTCTGATGTCGTGTAGGCTGCTTTCCCCAGGTTTCTAAGCGCTGCCAGGTTTTCGCCGATGGTGTTCAAATCCGAGGCGGCGACCAGTTCGCCGGTACTCCAATCGGTTTTTGGCGTCGTCCAAGCCATTGTGTTTCTCCTTTTTCTACTTCTGTCAGTTTTGTCAGTTTCTCATGAATATTGGTATGGTCCTGCCAGGTATCAAGCAGGTCAGAAAAACTGTCGTGTCAACTTGTTCTGTCACAATCTAATTAACACAACAGAACCGCTTTACTGTGTACTTTGAAATCTGTACTAGGCAATCTTTGCTTGATCTTCTCCTTTAATACACAGGCATACAATCAACTTAGCATATTTGTTCTATTTAATGCGACTAAATGGTCGCATTTTAGAAATTCGAACTGTATATCTACTATTTTTGTACATAATATAAATAATTAATTTATATCCAGACTTTTCATTCGAAGCACATTGCAACGCCGACAAAGCGCCATCTGGATGAGCCATGCGCAGGCGCGGTCAGCGCCTGGGGAGATTGCGCTACTGCGATCGCAAGTCCTTCCAGGGAGATTCAAAATGCCAGCCGCGGCGACCAGAAAACGCCTCTAAAGACTGGCGATTTTCGTGCCTAGATTTTTGGGGACAAGTGAAGGAGATAGAACTCGGGCGAAGAAATCGCCCACCCCGAGGTATTTCTTCAGATCTGCAGGTCGGCGCTATCGTGAATCGATACGGACACGGTCAAGGATTCTCCGGAAAACAGGTCCGATAGAGCAGCTCAGCGGCAGCTCGCCCCCCGCCCGAAACCGCGACCATATAGTCGCCCTTTTCTTCCCGACTTGCTCTATACTTCAATCTTGCAACACACGAGGCCGCCCAGCCCGGGACCCCCTCTTCAAACCCGGCGCCCAGTCCAAACGAAGCGACATTGTCCAAAAAGAGGCGCTAAACGCCGAAAACGACTTTGCTGGATCCGCAAATGGACAAAAACGAAGGAACTTCAAAGCGAAACCTGCGCCCATCGCCAGGCATCTCTTATGACGAAAATTGCTGGGGCGAGCTATCAGATCCGGGGAAGGGGTACCCCCCCCCCCCCGTATACATACTGTATCTATACTGTGACCCAAAAAGGGGGCAAAATGAGGGCATCTTCCGAGCATTTGAGGACACATTGGGCTTCACAAAGCACTCGTGCTGAGTAACGTCATTCCTGTTTTCGCTTAAGGATCTCATGTCGAGGATCGGCCAAAAGTATTTCAACCGAAAAGGATACACTGCCCGCGATTAAATTCGCATTTCGCAAGAGACGGGCAGTATTGTTATAATGTCAGTCGAATGGTACCAGTCCTGTTGCCGCGCCATTGGCGTGGAGCAGTGTCAGATGCAAGAGGAGGTGCGCGATGGCCGATGCGCAAATCACAGTTCAAGATCGCTTCGTTCCGCAGACCCTGGACCTGCTGCAAGGGGTCTTTGCTGGCTATCCGGGACGTGATTTTGCCGTGCGTTTGTGGGACGGAACGATCTGGGAACAAGAAGGCACGTCCGAGCATCGCTTCACGATCGTGCTCAATCATCCGTCGGCCTTGCGCCGCATGTTCTTCCCGCCGACCGAGCGCCGCCTGGGCGAAGCCTATATGTTCGGCGATTTCGAAATCGAAGGCAATATGTACGAGGCAATCTACCTGGCGCGCTACCTGTGGGAAAACTGGACCTGGCGCGATACGCTGCGCTTTGCGCCGAAGCTGTTGCGCTTGCCTTCTCACTCGCCCGGCTCGAATGAACAGATCGCCCATATCTCCGGGCAGAAGCACTCGGTTAACCGCGACAAACAAGCGATCCAATACCATTACGATGTATCAAACGAGTTTTACCAACTGTGGCTCGACGAAAGAATGGTTTATTCCTGCGCCTACTTTGCCGATCCCGACGAAAGCATTGATACCGCGCAGAGCCGCAAGCTCGACTATATCTGCCGCAAGCTGCGCTTGCAGCCGGGCGAGCGCTTGCTGGATATCGGCTGTGGTTGGGGCGCGCTGATTATGCACGCCGCTCAACACTACGGCGTGGACGCGCTGGGCATCACACTCAGTGAAAAGCAACTGGCGCTGGCGAACGAGCGCATCGCCGCCGCCGGGTTAGCCGATCACTGTCGCGCCCAACTGCTGGATTACCGCAACGTGGACGAGTCGCAGCCCTTTGACAAGATCGTCAGCATCGGCATGGTGGAGCATGTCGGCCGGGAAAACCTGGGCATCTATTTTGAGAAAGCCTATCGTCTGCTGAAACCGGGCGGCGTCTTTCTCAACCACGGGATTACGCTTTTGAGCGCGCCATTTGAGGCGCTGTACGAAGCGAAGGATTCTTTCGTCCAGCAATACGTCTTTCCGGATGGCGACAGCCAGCCCATTGCCTACGTTTTGGATGTCGCTGCCAAAGCGAACTTCGAGTGTCGAGACGTGGAAAGCCTGCGCGAGCATTATGCCTTAACGCTCAAGAACTGGCTGGAACGCTACGAGGCGCATGAACAGACCATCCTCGATATGCTGGGCCCCACCGGCTATCGCCAATGGCGAATCTACCTGGCGGGCGCGCGCTGGGTCTTCGAATCCGGCTACAACTCCATTCATCAGGCTTTGCTCTACAAATCGCTAGACGGCAAGACCGCGTATGGCTACCTCCCGCTCACACGCGACGACTGGTACAAAGACGGGGCCTGATTTAGCACGAGGCAATCGCTTCAAACTGATACCGGGCTGGCAATATCAATCTACTCTCATTGACTTGTCGGTAGGGGCGTTTCTCATTCATGCGGGGAGAATAGCTCAAAATAATTTTGAAGCGCTTGCTCTGGGATTCTCGTACTTCAGGGACGCAATTGCTCGGAGTATGCACAAGGCGCGTTGGAAGGACGCCTATCAGTAGTCGAGCGATGTTACTCAGATCAGCCGTGGCTGCAACTGCGGCAGAAGAACCTCGCCGATTCGCAAATCGTAACGTCGCCGATCAAGAAAATAGCTGACCGATTCGTAGCCGACGCTTTCGAGCTTGTCGAGCGCTTTGTCGAAGTCCGCGCCCACGCGGTAAGCGTCATGCGAGTCGGAACCGAGCACGACCGGGATATTTCGTCGCGCCATCTCCTGCAAGATTTCCATTCCCGGGTTCATTTCCGGATAGGGTTTGTTGACGCCGCTGGTATTCAACTCCATGGCGATGCCGGTTCGCGCGATGCGATCCAGAGCGGGGCGAATCGTATCAAGATGATCGGAGACGTCGTATTGCTTGGGATGCACGATCTTGACGATGTCGGGATGGCTTAGACAGTCGAAGAGGCCGGATTCAGCCGCATTTGCCAGATTTTCGAAGTAGCTCCGTTCATATGCCAGGCGCGACGAACCCTCGAGATAGATCGCTTGGTATTCCAGGGTCTGCGGATGGACCGAGCCCAAGATATAGCTGAAATCGGCTTTCTGGTGCAGATCCTCCAGCCAACTCTCCATACCTGGCATGTAATCGCTTTCCAGGCCCAGGCGCACATCGACGCGTCCTGCGAAGTCCTCGCGCGTTTTCTCGATCATCTCCACATATTGAGGTAACTGATTAATGCTCATGCGCACGCCGGGGTTCCAGCCAAAAGGCATGGGACTGTGGCAAGTGAAGCTGATGCCGCGCAAGCCCTTTTTCTCGGCCTCCGTCGCGTACTCGGCGGGAGCGCCGCGGGCGTGTTTGCACAGGGGACTATGCATGTGAGAATCGTACATGTTTGCTTGGTAAGGCATGGCGGCTCCGGGGACTGAATGCGGACGAAAACGCCGCCCATTGTGGCGCAGAAGCGGGGAGATGTCTATTGCGGGTTTGACTCGTAATCAAGCCGATATGGTTGCCAGCCGCCTTCTGTGATGTCGCTTGTCACGATTGAGAGCGTGATCAAACAGATTGAGACCTTCGCATGTCCTCAGCTAGTCGCCACGCGCACGATCTCCGCGATTCTGGCCTCGGTCGCCGCGTCCAACTCGGGCTCGGCAAGGAACCAGGCGTTGGCGATGAGCTTGTCGGGCGCGTCTTCGTCGATGGGCAAGTTCGCTTTCTCGGTGAGACCAAAGGTCACATAATCGTCCATGCGAATGAAGACGAGGACCGGACCGCTCCTGGCATAGCCGGGCATGCCATACCACAGTCTTGGCTTTAGACCAGGATTGGCCGCCATGATGATTTCATGCAGGCGCTGGCCGATCGCGGCCTGGTCCTTGAACATCTGCGGGATTTTTTCGAGTACGGCGGCTAAGTTGTCGGCATCCTTCTGCGCTTTCTTGGTTGCCATATCAACTCCTTTTCTTCAACCAGCACGGCAATTGAGACGTATACGCGCATGCAAAGTATTCGGGATGATGCGCAAAGTTTCAAGCCGCTGTTACTTGCGGATTGCCGATATCTTGCGGGCAGGATGTAAAGGCCAAGCTAGCAGCGCGGTCCGATTCCGCTCAAGCGAATCCAGACAGCCGGCGCATGTTTTGTCGGTTGTCCCGGTAGAGATCGCGATAGATGAGGTAAAGATCGTCGTAAATCGCTTTGCTGTCCGTGTCGGGCTGAATGCGGCGGTCAATCCGCACCCAGGTGTCGCGCAGGGGAGCGAAATCATCAAAGAGGCCGGCCGCCATACCGGCCAGGTAGGCATCGCCATAAGCCGCGCCGATCGCCTGGCGCGGCACGTCTTGCGGCAAGCCCGCGACGTCGCTGCATATTTGCAGCCAAAGCGGATCCTGCACGCCGCCGCCGATGGCAACCAGACGCTGCGGATGAGCCTCAACTTCGCCCATGGCTTCGATATTGTGACGCAAGCCATAGCCGATGCCTTCGAGAAGGCTGCGGTAGAGATGAGCGCGACTATGGCTGAGGCTCAAACCGAAGATCATGCCCTTGGCATGCACATCGTTGATGGGGCTGCGTTCGCCGCTGAAATAGGGCAAGGTGATCAAGCCATCGCTGCCGGCGGCGATGCGCGAGGCGATCTCGGAAAGCAAAGCGAAGGCGTTCAGGCCTTCTTGCTCCGCTCGCTGTCGCTCGGCATGAGCCAGTTCATCGCGGAACCAGGTCAAGAGCGCGCCCGATGTCGACAAGCCCGCCGCCAAAATGGCGCTGCCCGGCACGATACCCACGGATGCCCACAGATCGCGGTGCGGGCGATAGACATCCGTAGTCTGGATGAGGAAGAGCGTGGTGCCGTACATCACCATCAGATCGCCGGTATTGGTCGCGCCCGCGGCAATCGCCTCGGCGAGCGCGTCGGCCGTTCCGGTGGCGACCGGCGTGCCGGCGGGGATGCCCGTCTCTTCGGCGGCATCCGGCGTGATCGTGCCGGCTTGCTCCCCGGACCAGAGTGTCTCCGGCAGCCATTCCAAGGGGCAGATCCGCTCGACCCAGTCCTTGTGCCAAGACAGTTGGCGCACGTCGAAGAAGGGAGTGAAGTAGGGCGCTACATAGTTGTCGACGACAAAGCGGCCGGTCAGGCGGTAGACAAGATAAGTTGACGCGGTGACGATCTTGCGGGTGCGCTCGAATAGCTCGGGCTGATGGCGGCGGTACCAGAGTACTTTGGGACCCACTGACTGCGCCGAGAGCGATTGACCGGTGCGAGAGAAGATCTCATCCGCTCCCAGTTCTGCCGTCAGGTCGTCGATTTCTTGACCGGCGCGGGTGTCGATGCCGTAGAGGATGGAGGGACGTAGCGGCTTGTAGTTTGAGTCGAGAGGGAGCATGGTGGGCGCAATGGCGCTGGCAGCGACGCCGGCAATGCGCGCCGGATCAATCTGCGCCGCGTCGATCAGACCGCGGGAAATCGTACAGAAGTCCCGCCACCAGACAGCGTCGGCGTCTTGCTCCGCCCAGCCGGGCTGCGGGATATCAAAGCCGTGCGGCGCCGTGCGCTCGGCGAGCACTTGGCCATCAAGACCAACCAGCACTCCTTTGGAACTGGAAGTGCCGATATCAATGCCCAGCAGCAGACGATCGTCCTTCATAAAGCCTCGATCTTCTAGTCCAAATCGACAGGCTGACCGGTGCGCGCCGATTCTTCGACAGCGCAGAGCACGCGCGTGACCAGCGCCGCTTCGGCGCCCGTCGCCAGGACGGGTTTGTCGTCAACAACGGCATCGACGAAGCGGGCGATCGCTTCCAGCACGAAGCCACTCATGCGAGCCGAATTGGCGTCGAGCGTGAAACCCAGCACATCGGGCAGGCTGACGGAATCGCGCGTGTATTTCTCCACGGCGCGGTGATCGGAGGTGTTGATATATAGCGCGCCTTGACTGCCCAACACTTCCATCTTGAAGTTGAAGACATTGGGCTCGGTCTCCGGCAAGATCCAACTGTTCTCCAGCGTGACGACCCCGCCTTTTTCGAACTCAACAATGGCGACATGGAAATCTTGTGTATCGACGCCTTGGTCGCGCAAGACACCGGAACGACTGACGGCATAGACGCGAACGGGCTTATCGTTCAGCAGCCAGTGGGACATATCAAATGTATGGCTGGCCAGGAACCAGAGCGCCGAGCTTTTGTCCGCCCAGGGCAGCATTTGCGTGGGCACAAATGTCGTATTGCTCAAGCGAGCATAGATGTACTTGAGATCACCAAGTTCGCCGTCCAGCACAGTTTGCCGCGCCTGAACAAAAGGCGGATTGACGCGGTTGTGAAAGTCGACCATGAGCTTGACGCCGGCTTCTTCGAC
This sequence comes from Chloroflexota bacterium, assembly GCA_011525385.1. Lineage (GTDB taxonomy): Bacteria > Chloroflexota > Anaerolineae > Aggregatilineales > Phototrophicaceae > UBA6055. Next base: position 98,816 of record WTGF01000014.1, read on the forward strand.
GGCTTCAAGGATGGCTTCGGCATCTTCGACGGTGGTGGCCAGCGGCTTTTCCACCAGGATATGTTTGCCTGCTTGCGCCGCGGCCACGGCCAGATCGCGATGCGCGAAGTCAGGCGTGGCTATGGATACGGCGGCGATATCGTCGCGCGCCAACAGATCGCGATAGTCAGTGTAAACGTGGGGCACGCTGTATCGCCCCGCGATTTCGCGCGCCCTCCTCTCGTCCAGATCGCAGACGGCAAGCAGGTCCGCCTGTGGCATATTGTGGTAGACATGGGCATGCCAGGCGCCGCCGACGATGCCCGTGCCAATCACGCCGAATCCTGTTTGACTCATTTTAACTCCTTCTCGATGAAAACGTGAAACGCAAACTCATGTCATTGTAAGTAATATTAGCTTTTTTCGGGTTTGCATACCATTTGCTTGAAATACACTTCAATCCCGTCTATACTTATTATTGACACATAGATGCCATTCTCAAAGGGACCTTCATGGACATTGAAGACAAGTTAAACCAGCACGAACGCAGCATTGGACGGATCGAGGGGAAATTAGAATCGCTGGCCACAAAAGACTTCGTCCGCAAAGAAATAAATGACGCTGTAAAGACGATTGATGCAAAGATCGACGCACAGTCCAAGGATATTAGCGAGCAGATAAAAAAGTTGAGTAATAAGATAGACAAAGAGCGTAGCTGGCGCATGAAAGTCACCGGCGGCGTCAGTATTCTGGCACTAGTTTTCGTTGCCATCTCCAGTCTGGTAGCGACTCTGGTTAGCCTGGGCGTCATCAGCGCCTAATGTAACCATTTTGCGATCTTGATGCCACAAAACTGACCCGCCAGCTTGTCAATCGCCGGACGAAAACGGCTAACCCTTCACAGCGCCAAATGTCAAGCCGCGCACCACATAACGTCCCAGAACCAGGAAAATCAGCATCGGCGGCAGCATGGCCACGGCCGACTTGGGCATGCCAGCCCTCCAAAACTCTGCCCGTCCCGATCACGCCGAATCCTTTTTGACTCATTTCAACTCCTGTTCGATGACAACGCGCAATTCATGTCATGGTCAGTAATATTAGCTGTCTTCGGGTTTGCATGACATTTGCTTGATATTAACTTCAAACCCGTTTATACTTGCGATGGACGCAAAGATGCCATTCTCAAAGGAACCTTCATGGACATCGAAGACAAGTTAAACCAGCACGAGCGCAGCATTGGCTGGATCGAGGGTAAGCTGGAATCGCTGGCCACAAAAGACTTCGTCCGCAAAGAAATAAATGACGCTGTAAAGTCGATTGATGCAAAGATTGATGCGAAAATCGACGCGCAGTCCAAGGATATTAGCGCCCAGATTAAAGAATTGAGTAATAAGATTGAGAAAGAGCGTAGCTGGCGCATGAAAGTGACCGGCGGCGTCAGTATTCTGGCGCTGGTTTTCGTTGCCATATCGAGCCTTGTGACGACTCTGGTTAGTCTTGGCATCATTAGCGCTTAATCTACCCAAAAGTCGAGCTTGACACCACAAAACTGACCCGCCGGCTTGTTTACCAGCGGACGAAGGCGGCTAACCCTTCACGGCCCCAAATGTCAAGCCGCGCACCACATAGCGCCCCAGAACCAAAAAAATCAGCATTGGCGGCAGCATGGCGACGACGGCGGTCGCCGCGATTTGATTCCAGTAGACGCCGGTCGAAGCGAAAAAGCTGATGGTGCCTACGGGTAGCGTCGTTGTGCTACCCTTGCTGAGAATGAGCGGGAAGAGCACATTGTTCCAACTGAAGACGAAGGTGAACATGGATGTGACGATGATGCCGGGGGTGGCTAGCGGAATGATGATGCGGAAGAAAGCGGACAAGCGCGTGGCGCCGTCGACCCAAGCCGCTTCTTCCAGATCCAGCGGCACTTCGTCTATGAAGCTCTTGAGCAGCCAGACCGAGAATGGAATCGCCAAGGTCTGCAAGGTGAGAATCATCGCTTGGTAAGTGCCGGCCCAGCCGATGCGCGACATGAGAATGAAATAGGGGATAACAAAGACGATCGGCGGCGCGATCAGCAGGCTGATGTACCAGTTCATGATGAAGTCCTTGCCGCGCAGGGCAAAACGCGAGAGCGCGTATGCGGCTGACATGGCGAAGGGCAAGCTGAGCAGGGTAGCGCCCGTGCTGACGATAATGCTGTTGAAAACCTGCGGCCGATTGTTGCCCGGGTCGACGAAGGTACGCTCGAAGGATTGCAGCGTCGGCTCGAAGAATAACTGCGGCGGGATGGTATAGGCTTCGCTGGGATGGCGGAATGCCAAAAGGATGAACCAGAGGATGGGACCGACGAAGAAGATCATGACCAGCGCCATGAGCGCGTAGATGACAATTCTGTTGCGATATCTGATTTTGCGCGACAATTCAACCCCACCCTCGGCCCCTCCCCAACGCATTGGGGAGGGGTGACTCGTCTAAGAAATCCTCTTCTCAATTATGGTCCTCAAACTTAATCACATGTAATCCTTCGCCGGCTACTTGGACATATCGAGTATAAGACGCTACCATTCCCGCTTGCGGAAGATGAAAATGATATAGAGATTGATGATGACGGTGACGATGATGACCACCAGCCAGGTCATGGCCGCGGTCAAGCCGATGTTGTAATTGACCAGACCTTCGCGATAGAGGTTGAAGCTGAGCGTGCGCGACGAGGTGCCGGGTCCGCCGCCGGTCAGCACAAAGACGAGATCGAAGCTGTTGAAGAGCTGCATAAAGCGGATCATGACCAGGAAGGCGGCAATGGGGCGCAGCAGCGGCAGCGTGATCGACCAGAACATACGCCAAGGGGAGGCGCCATCCACCTGCGCGGCTTCCTTGACCTCTTCCGATATCGACAGCAAACCGGCATAAAGCACAATCGCGAAAAAGGGCGTCCATTGCCAGGTATCCACCATGCCGATAGCAAAAAGCGCCGTGCCGGCATAACCCAGGATGCCTTGCGGCGGCACTGGGAAGCCGATGCCCGCCATCAGCCAGGGCAGCAGGCCGCCCTTGGGCTCCAGCAAATAGCGAAAGAGAAAACCGGCAACCACCGGCGCCAGCGTGGTTGGCATGATGAGCAGCGCGCGACAGAAGCCCATGCCCCGCAGGTGGGTATGCAGCAGCAGCGCGACGCCCATACCCAGCCAGAATTGCGCCAATGTGCCCAGCCCGGCCAGCAGAAGCGTATTCTTCAGGGCTTCGGTGAAGGGCGTGACCTGGAAGACCATGCGGTAGTTGTCCAAGCCGGAGTGATATAGCGGGACGGCGCTGGTCTGCAAGTTCCAGAACCAGAAGCTGTTGCGCAGGGCGAAGCCCAGCGGATACAAAATCAGCGCCAGCAAGATGATGATTGACGGCGCTAGCAGCAGGTATGGAAGTCTTCTATTAGAAATGAAGCGGTTCTGCAAACCCCTCCCCCCAACCCTCTCCCCAATGCATTGGGGAGAGGGAGTTGAAGCGCGCTTACGACGGTGAAGCGTTGTGCAAGCGCTCGTCGCTCGGTATTACATGGACGACAGGCTAGCGATCAAGGCCTTGGTGTTATCCAGCGTATCGTCAAAGCTTTCGACATTGTACGGTATCATCTGGTTGCCGCTCAGGATGTTCTGGAAGAGCGTCTGCGTGGTCTCCAGCGCCTGTTCAGGCGTGACCGCGCCGGTCATGGCCTGGTTGATCTGCAAGCCATAAACGCCTTCCAGAGAGGTGTAGATCGGCGCCGGGGGACGAACCACCTTGCCATCGCCCAGCTTCATCATCTCCAGCTGTGTGTCCAGGAAGGGATAGATGGCATTCAAATCGGCATCGTCGTAGTTGGACTTGCGGCTGAAATCGGCGAATTGATAACCCGCGACATTGACCTGTCCCATGGCCTTCTGGCCGACGGCGCCGGTCGCCCACTTGATGAACTGCCAAGCCGCATCTTGATTGGCGGAGGTGGATGGCATGCCCAGCGACCAGCCGCCCAGGCTGACGACTTGATCGCCACCGGCGGTCTGCGTCGGCAGCACGGCGGTCTCGAACTTGTCGACCACGGGCGAAGGCGTGCCAGTCAGATAGCCTTCGTTGTTGACCAGGTAGAAATAGGGCGTCCAGTGATAGAACATGCCGATATCGCCTTGCGAAAAGCGCGTGCCAGCGTCAAACCAGAGGTAGTTGATCGATTCGGGCGGCGACCAGCCATAGAGGCGGTTCCAGTCGTGCAGCGCAGCGACATTGGACGCGCTGTTGATGGTGGGACTGAAGTCCCAGGGCGCCTCGGGGAATTGTGTGAACCAGCGCGTACCGTAGCTGGCGGACAGCTGTGTATACATGTGAACGACGGGCACGGGCTGCGCGCCGATGACGGTAGTGCCGTACATGCTGGTGCCATCAAGGTCCATGCCGTTGATCTGGTCGAGGATGCCGAAATAATCTTCCCAGGTCCAGTCGCCGGCGTCGGCCACGGACGAAGGTAGCGGATCGAGGCCGGCGGCTTCGAAGAGATCGGTACGGTACATGATGCCCTGGCCATAGGAGGCGATGGGCAGCGTCCAGACGTGATTGCGCCAGGTGCTCAAGGAATAGAGGCATTCCGGCACGAAATCGTCGATGGCGGAATCGGAATCGGCCGAAATGAAGTCATCGAGCGAGCGAATCCAGCCGTTGTCGGCATATTGGCTGATCCACATCTGGTCGACGGCGATGACGTCGGCGTCCGCGCTTTGCGTCAGGAAGGCGTTGACCAGGCGCGCTTGCAAGGCCGTATAACCCAGTGACTCGATATTGACGCCGATGCCGGTCATCTCGGTGAATTGATCGACCACGTTTTGCAGCGCCAGATCCCAGGGATCGCCCACCGTCAGCACGTTGATGGTGGTGTCGCTTTGGGCAGCGACGCGCGAAAGATTGGCCAGAGGCGACAAGCCTCCGGCGACAGCAGCGCCGGCCGCGCCGCTCATGCGCAGAAAATCGCGGCGGCTCAAGTTCTTCTTGGACATCGTACACTCCTTCTTGCTGTGTCTGTAAGTAAATGACAAACTGCCACGGAAAACATTCGATAAGCGCCTCCTCGCTTAAGCGTCAGATCAAGATCTCGCCATCCGCCAATACAGGCACGCCGTCGACAAGGACTGCACCGGTCTGCCGCAGGTCCTTGATCAGATCCCAGTGAATGCTGGATTGATTGACCCCGCCACACTCGGGATAAGCCCGGCCCAGCGCCAAGTGGATCGTGCCGCCGATTTTTTCGTCGATAAGTATATCCTTGCAGAAGCGGTTGACGTAGGGATTCATACCAAAGGCAAACTCGCCCAGTCGGCGCGAGCCGGCATCCGTTTCCAGGATTTGCAGCAGGAAGTCTTCATTTGACGAGGCGCTCGCGTCGATGAGCTCGCCATCCTTCCAGGCCAGGCGAATGTCATGCACCAACTGGCCGCCCAGGACGCCCGGCAGCTCGAAGTGGATCTTGCCATTCAGCGTCTGGTTGACCGGCGCGGTATAGATCTCGCCATCGGGCAAGTTGATCTTGCCGTCGAAGACTTTCCATTGCCGACCGCGAACGGAGAATGTGAGGTCGGTTTCGTCGCCGGCGACGATGCGCACGGTCTCGCTGCCTTTGAGCCGGGCGGCTTGCCGATGCCACCCTTTCGAGGCGGTGGGATAGTCCAGCAGGCAGGCGGCGAAGAACATGTCTTCGATCGACTCCAGATCGGTATCGGCTTGCCGCGCCAACTCCGCGTTAGGCACGCGAACCAGGCACCAGCGCGTGTTCTGCCAGCGCAGGGTCGAGATTTTGCCCATAGCCGCTTGATTGGCCGCCAGCGCCGCCTTCGGGATGTCGTCGTGCAGGCTTAAGTCGTAAGCCCCGCGCAAGCCGAAATAAACATCTGCCCAGTCCATGCCGTAAGCCTCGATTTCCGGCAGCCAACTGTGTTGTTCGACTGAGCCGTGTTCGAGCAAGCTGTGACGCAGTTTTTCCGAGAGCAATTGCACTTGCGGGTAAGCGCCGGCTTTGATGCAGGATTCGTAGACGGCATGAGCCAGCGGGAAGGTCTCGGTTTCGCCCATGGCGATCATGACGCGCTCGCCGGGTTGGACGGCTGTGGAGTAATGTACGAGGACATCGGCGACGGCTTTCCAGCGCGGCTCGGTTGCGGGCATGGCTGCTTTCCTGTGAGTGGTTGTGTGGGGAGTATAGCATGGTGGGTGGGATTGGGGGCGAAAGGTAGACGTTAGAGTATGTTTCGAGGGCGGTTGTAATGAAGGTCAACAATCACCTGACAGCCGTTATAGGCGATCCGATAGATCACCCGACGATTAGAAACTGATTGAGTATCGGGCGACTCAGCGAGTCGCCCCTACCGAATATATATAGTTTTTTAAGTTATCGATCTTATGTCGACGAAGAGCTAGAGGTATTTCAACCGAAAAGGATACACTACAAACGGTCGTCCAGTCTTAATGTTGCTGCTGTTGTTGAAACATTCAGTCGTCGTGTAGTTGACAACCCGAGAACATCGTATCCAGCCCTTGGCACAACTTGCACACTATAGAAAAAAGGCCCAGTTCCGATTTACGCTCAGTGGGTGGTTGACGTTCGCCATTGATTATTGGGGCTGACTCAAGGGAACTGTGAAAACCAAAATGGCTGCGTGAAGCAATTCTTAAGCTCTCCAATACGTCATCAGCTTGGCTGTTAGGGATTTCCTTTTCCCCCGTTCTACGGTCGTGCTTGAGCATATTTAGAATCACTCGCACTTTTTCTGCCAATTTGTGCGAATAGTCATTGTCGTACACAAGTCCAGACTTAATCAAAACACATCTGATTGCGCTGTGTATCACGTTGTCTTGAGCTGATGGATTCATGACCTTGTAGGCGACTTCGGCTTGGTGGCAAACCAATATTAGCGCGCCATAATGACCGTTTGGAAGCTTCAGCAGGCCTTCAATTGAAGGCCACATCCGGAGTTCCCAGGCAGCTTTCGCGGCGACAAAGTCATCATTGCAGCATTCAATGCAATGGTGATCGCTGGCTTTGTCAACACAGTGCCAGCAACGACGGCAACCCCAGCATCTATGCTCAAACGTAATGTTAGACACACAGACGCACTGTTCTCGCTGCGCCTCTAGGAATTCCATTCTCAGCTTATACAAACGATCCAGTTCCACTCATCTGTCCCTTCTAAGTAAACGACCCACAAAACTTGTGTCTTACTTGAAGACAAATACTATGTAATTGGCCAATTTCACACTTCGCGCCCAATATCATTTGAATCACCACATAACCATAGTTTGAACACTGACGCCTTTCTTTACTCTCAAATGAGCAATTGGCGGGAATCAATCTGGGCGACCTGATAGACGCTGTTGAAAAACTGGGTTCAATAAGTGTAAATCGCCGGACATAGGACCGA
>WTGF01000056.1 GCA_011525385.1 Chloroflexota bacterium
AGCGGGCAACGGGATTCGAACCCGTGACCTTTTCCTTGGCAAGGAAATGTTCTACCGCTGAACTATGCCCGCAGAGTAACCCGAATTATAATCAATGGAAAGATCAAAGGCAAGACCCCGTTTGGCAGGCCGGCAGAGGTAACGCGCCCCCGCTCGTCGCTTGCCCTTATTGATTTGTCGTGCTTAACTAATCAGGATACCGTTCATGGACTCCCTGCGCGCACAAGCATGACCGATCAGCCACGATACAAGTTCCTGTTCAATCCCTATCAAAAAGACCTGATCCTGTCGATCGACGGCGGCGGCATGCGTGGCGTCATAGCCTTGGCGATCTTGTGCTGGCTGGAGGAACAGACCGGCAAACCCGCTTACGAATTGTTCAAGTTGGTCGGGGGGACCAGCACGGGCGCGCTGATCTGCGCCGGGTTGGGCTTGGGCATGAGCGCGCGCGAGATGATGGACGACGTCTATAAAGACCGCCTGCCGCGCGCCTTCCGCAAGATCAAGCGCTTTCGCTGGCTGCGCTTTCTTTTCAGCGGCCTGCGACATATGTACGCTTACAAACCTTTCATCGACGCGCTGGGACCCTATTCCGAAGACAAGCGCATGGCGGATATCGTTAGCCCCGCGATTTTGTTGACGACGAAGGATATGCGCACCAGCAATACTTATTACATCACCAACCGGGGGCCGGGCGCTCCTATGTTCGCGCATTGGCCCTTGGCCGGCGCTGTCGCGTCCAGCGTGGCCGCGCCGCTTTTCTTCCCGCCCGTGGGGGCAATCTGGTCGACGGCGGCGTCGGCAGCTACGGCAATCCCTGTCTCGCGGTATCCGTGGAGGCGGTCGCATACCTGGATATGAGAGCGGAAAACATCGTCCACTTGTCGCTAGGCAACGGCTATATTTCCAATGAAGAGGACGAGGGCGCTGGCGCAGGATTCTGGTTGAAGTCCTGGATTGAGTATCTGATCTTCGAAGGTATGGATGACGCTGCTCTGCAGCAGGTCTTCATGGCGCGTGCCATTTATGCTCAGATGGATTTCCGCCGCTATAATCCGCTGCTGAGCCGGGAGAATGTCGAACATAACCTGGGGATCGACTGCGGCGATGTCGACCCGTCGGCGCTGGCGCTGGATAGCATTGCGCGGGACGAAATCGAATTGATGGAGCAAATCGGTCGCGCCTATGCCGCGAAGATCGACTGGATGAAGGAAGGGGCGCTGCCCTGGAACACCGTCGGCGGCCGCGCCGCGCCGGGCTTCGCCGATTCCGACTGGGAGAATTCGCCTTTCGCCGCGCAGAGGTTTTAGTCGAATCCTTGCATTAGTTACTGATGTTTCGCAGGAAAGGAAAACGTTGAGGAATATCGACTCGAATTCCTATAGCAGCTTTGGCTGAAATAGAGTGTCGGTCATGTCTACCGTTTCGCCCATCAGAAGGCGGTTATAGAGCGTCTGCACGTCGCCGGGCGTGGTATTTTTGTCTAGAAATCTAAATGCAGAACTAGCCGTGTATTTCAGGTCTTTTTCGATTGAAATCCACCTTCGTTTCTCGCTTTCCGCAACCATGCCAGTAGTATTAGAACCAGAGAAAATATCAACAACTAAATCATTTGGCTCCGTAAGGAAGCGGATAAAGAACTGAGGAAGCTTGGCCGGGAATCTCGCTGGATGGGCCTTGATACCGACAATGCGGCAAGCCTGCAAATAATGACTTGCAGATTCTGAGTTTGGGATTTGAAGCAAATTCGACGGTATCGCGCCACCGTTATTTTTCCCAAAGCTGCTACTAATCTTATGTCCAGAGGGTCGATCTTTGGGTTCATAGTATTTCTTGGGGGCTTTTAGGAGCTTCTTCATTCGGTCACTATACGCTGTCAGTACCTTTCTCACGTCCGCCTTTGGATACTCCGTTTTACTGAACCACCAGACGGTATTCACGCTGTCTTTAGTACGCATTTTCCGCTTGTTTACCCATTCAATCGGGGAAGGCAATTTGGAAGGGTTGTGCCAGTAAAAGTCTTCGGCAAGATGGAATCCTATCTCATCGCACATACGGATCATGAACCGGAAATTGTAAAGGCTTCGAACTGGTACTCCCTGCTTATATGCACCACCCAAGTCAATGACGAAGCTCCCGTCATCGCTAAGAGTTGGATATACAAGCCTAGCAAATTGTAAGAGCCAGTCAATATATGTGGTCTGTGATTCGTTTCCATATTCCTTTTGCCGTAGCAGGGCGAAAGGAGGACTGGTAAACACCAAGTTCACCGACGCTTCGGGCATCTCCCTAAGTGCCTTCAGCGAGTCTTCACAGTACGCGACGCCGAGTTCAGTTCGGTACGCAGGTCTAAAGGACTCTATCATTCATCTGCTACTCATAGTCTGTAGACGTATAGTCATAATACCAGTATTTTGCCGATATGACAAAGCGTGAAAGCCGATATCGGCGCGTCTTCGCAAAGAACCTGCGACGAATTCGAAACTTGCAAGGTCTATCCCAAGAAGATCTGGCTCTGAAGTCCGGGCTACATCGTACGTACATTGGTTCGGTGGAACGAAGAGAACGAAACATTTCCATTGACAATATGGAGCGGCTTGCGGACTCACTTAGCGTAAGTCTAATCGATCTTCTGAAAGATTGCGATGAAGCCACATAAAGATCGAGCGCAGCTAGATAGACTGCTCCCTTTCGTCCGCGAGTATCAGGCTCTTGCAACGAAGCACGGTATTGACGATATATTCCAGGATAACGGCGGTAAGCTTCTCCAGATATTGTTGATTACAGGGCTCCGTATTCTACCGGGACGACACGGGAATGATGCTGTCGACGAGAACGGCGTCGAGTATGAATTGAAGACTGTAAATAGTGGTCTCGTAAAGAGCTTTACCACTCATCATCATTTGAATCCCACAATCTTGAAAAAGTATCGAGAATCACAATGGATATTCGCGATTTACGAAAACATTGAGTTGATCTCAATTTATCATTTGAAACCCACAGACCTAGAGTTTCCGTATTTCGATAGATGGGAAAGAAAATGGAATGATACGGGGCGCGATATCAACAATCCGAAAATCCCCGTACGATTCGTACAGAAGCACGGAAATTTGATATACGAATCTGATTGACAGACATAGTCCGACATTCGCACATTGATCGAGAGAGGCCACCCGGAAAGGATGGCCTCTTTTGTGTCTTGTAGGCGGTTGTTGGGGGGCCGGACTAAATGCTGAAGTACAACTCGAACTCGTATGGATGCGGGCGCATGGCAACCGCGTCCTGATCCTCGACCTGCTTGTAGGCGATGAAATTGTCGATGAAAGCTTCGTTGAACACGCCGCCTTCCAGCAAGAAATCGTGGTTCGCTTCCAGTTCGCGCAGAGCATCGCCCAGTGTGCCCGGCATAACCGGTGTTTCATGCTCGCCTTCATACAGGTCAGCTTCTGAAGATTCGCCTGGATCAATCTGATTCTTGATGCCGTCAATGCCTGCCATCAGCAGGGCCGGCATTGCCAGGTAGGGATTCGCCGCCGGGTCTGGCCAGCGCGCCTCGACGCGTTTGGCTTTGGGATTGTTGCTGTACATGGGAATGCGGATGCCGGCCGAACGGTTGCGGGCAGAGTAAACTAGGTTGACCGGCGCTTCATAACCGGGCACCAGACGCCTATAGCTGTTCGTGATCGGGTTGGTGAAGGCTGCACACGCGCCGGCGTGCTTGATTAGACCGCCGATATACCACAGCGCCATCTGGCTTAAGCCGGCGTACATATCGCCACCGAAGAGCGGATTGCCATCTTTCCAGAGCGACATATGTACATGCATGCCGGAGCCGTTTTCTTCAAAAAGCGGCTTGGGCATGAATGTGGCATGCAAGCCATTGGCCATGGCGACATTCTTGACAATGTACTTGTAGGTCACCATCATATCCGCCATCTGCAGCAGCGGCGCGTACTTCAGGTCAATCTCGGCCTGGCCGGCGCCACCCACCTCGTGATGATGGACTTCGACCTCCATGCCGACGTCGATCATCGTCTGCACCATCTCCGCGCGGACGTCCTGCGTTTTGTCGAGCGGGGACAGCGGGAAATAGCCCATCTTTATCCGATTCATGTGGCCCTGGGCCGGGTCTTCGTTGCCGCTATTCCAGTCACCTTCGAAGGAATCGACGCGATAGAAACTGCTGTTCTCGGAGGTGCTGTATTGCACGTTGTCGAACATGAAGAACTCGGCTTCCGGGCCGAAATAGGCGATATCGGCGAGGTCCGAGCCATGCAGATAGGCTTCGGCGCGTTTCGCCACGCCACGCGCATCCAGCGCATAGGGCTCGCGGCTGATCGGGTCATGCGCGTCGCAATAGAGCGCCAGGGTCTTGTAACCGAAAAAGGGATCGACATAGGCCGTGGCCAGGTCCGCGAGCAGGATCATGTCCGATTCATTGATCGCCTGGAAACCCTGGATGCTCGAACCGTCGAATCCAAAGCCGTCTTCAAACGCGCCTTCGTCGACGGATTGTATCGGCATGCTGAAGTGCTGTGGAATGCCGCGAATATCGACGAAGCGCAAATCGACTTCAACGATGTCGTTCTCATGCGCCCATGCCAGCAGGGCGGCGGGCGATTCCATCGCGGAAGCGGGGGGGACATACCTTGCCATTTCCATTCATCCTTCTGCTAAAGTCGTCTAAATGTTAACAAGCGTCATTGTATTGGACGTTTCTTACAACATCCACAGCGATTATTATCGAAATTGAATCCCATTTTCTGTAAAAACTAACTAAAGTTCCGGGATCCACGATCTCATAGGGGCGTCAACGGCTATTTTGGGCTTTCCTATTGGACTCGTCAAATCGAGTCTGGCGGACAATTAGCGATGACTGCTAGCATAGGCGATCCTGCTAGTCCTTGGGAGATGGTGTTGTGCAACGACAGTTGATCCTAGCTATTGTTATCGCCCTGTTAACGATGTCAGTGGCCGCACAAGCGCCGGAAGTGCCCGTAATGCTGCCCGAGGTGATCAAGATCTACCCCCATGACGACGGTGCTTTTACGCAAGGTTTGCTCTGGGACAGTGGTTTTTTGTACGAATCGACGGGATTGCGCGGCCACTCCACGCTGCGGCGGGTAGAGATTGAGACCGGCCGTCCCTTGGAAACGGTCTCGCTCGCAGACGAGCTTTTCGCTGAAGGCCTGGAGCGCGTCGGCGACACGCTCATTCAGTTGACCTGGCAAGCTGGGCTCGCTTTCGTTTACGATTTCGACACCTTTGAACACCTCGATACGATATCTTACGACGGCGAGGGCTGGGGACTTTGCTATGATGGCCGTTACCTGTTCATGAGCGACGGCAGTTCCTATCTCAGCATTCGCGATCCCGGCAGTTTCGAGTTGATTTTCCGCGGCGCGGTCACCTACAACGGACAGATCCTGCCGGCTTCTTTGCTCAACGAGTTGGAATGCGTCGACGATTATATTTACGCCAACGCCTGGAATACCGATTACATCTTCCGGATTGATAAGTTCACCGGCGATATTGTCGCGGTCATTGATGCCTCATCGCTGCTGACTGAAGCCGAAAAAGCCGCGCTCGACCACGGAAGCGTGCTCAATGGCATCGCATACAATCCCGAGTCGATGACGTTTTATGTGACGGGCAAGAAATGGCCCAAGATCTTTGAAGTCGTCTTTGTCGAAAGCTAAACCGCTCGCGCCGCCCCCGCGGCAATAAAATCTAACAAATCTCTTATAGACATAGGTCTGAAAATCTGTATAGTCCATATATGGATAATTCAGATATGAATCAATGTGGCGTCTCTGCCAAATCCCCCGATGCCACTTTTGAGCAGCGCTTTTTTGTACTCTTGATGAGAATCTACCGCCACTTGCTCCAACATGCTGAACAGAACCGGGCTGACGATACACTGTCACCGTCGCAACTCTGGTTTCTCAAACGGCTATTTGAGGCTGGTACGTCGCAACCGATAAGTTTTTTCGCCGATGGCGTTTTCTCCAATCTTTCCAACGCATCGCAGATGATTGACCGGCTCGAGGCGGATGGCTTGGTCAATCGCGTCAGAAACCCGCGCGATCGTCGCAGCGTCCTGGTCGAACTGACTGATTTGGGCGCGCAGCGCATGCGTCATGCCGACGAGCGCCACCAGCAAATGGCGCAGGCATTGCTGGAACCCTTGTCCGAGGGTGAACGCGCAGAAACGCTCGCGACATTCGAACGGGTGCTTTCCCTGTTGGAAAACCGATCGGCGGAAGCCGACAAGGGCCATAGCTGAAATCGCGTTTCTTTCGTCAAACTATCACGGGAGTCCCTTTTCATGCCAAACGTACACACCATCGTAGCGGAAAATGTCTACAAGCACTTTGGCGATGTCAAAGCGCTGGACGGCGTGTCCATCGCCGCCGAGAACGGTAAAGTGCTCGGTTTGCTGGGGCCGAACGGCGCCGGCAAGACCACGCTCGTACGCATCCTCGCTACCTTGCTCAAGCCGGATAAGGGCGAAGTCCGCGTTGGCGGCATCGATGTGCGGCGTCGCCCGCAGCAAGTGCGCGAGATCATCGGCCTGGCCGGGCAATACGCCGCGGTTGACGAAATCCTGACAGGACGTGAAAACCTGGTCATGGTCGGGCGGCTCTATCACATGTCGCGACGCGATGCCAAGCGGCGAGCCGCCGAACTTCTTAAGCGATTCGAGTTGACCGACGCCGCTGATCGCTCGGTCAAAACCTATTCCGGCGGCATGCGGCGCCGCCTGGATCTCGCCGCCAGTATCGTCGCGCGTCCAAGCATTCTGTTCCTTGATGAGCCGACAACCGGCCTGGATCCGCGGACGCGCATCATCATGTGGGATACCATCCGGGGGCTGGTATCGGACGGCACGACGCTGCTGCTGACGACGCAATACCTGGAAGAAGCGGATGAATTGGCGGACAAGATCGTCGTTATCGATCACGGGCACGTCATCGCCGAAGGCACGGCCGACCAGCTCAAAGCCAACATGGCCGCCGATTTCATCGATATTACCGTCGCCAATCCGCTGCAAGCGGCACAAGCATCGGAACTGCTGCGGCCTCTGTCAACCGAAACGCCGCAAACCGACGACCTGCGCGGCCATGTCGTCCTTTCTGTGGAAAGCGGCGTTCAAAGTATCGCCGAAGTCGTTCGCCTGCTCGACAGCGAAGATATTCACATCGCCGAACTTAATCTGCGCCGACCCACCCTCAATGATGTCTTCCTCAGCATCACCGGCGAGGCCATCGTTGAAGAGGAAGTGAAACCCAAGCGTCGCGGCTTCGGCCGCCGGCGCAGCGCCTGACTCAGCCAATTCACCGAACATATGATTGAAGGAATGTCCAACATGTCACATCAAACGCTGAAAAGCCCAACATCAACCGTCATCGTTCCTGCGACCAGCGAAGCCGGCTTCCTCAAGCACTTGTGGTGGAATGTTGCGGATACCTACGTGGTGATGATTCGCAACTTGATGTACTTCGTGCGAGAACCGCAATTGCTCATCTTCGCCACCATTCAGCCTGTCATGTTCCTGCTGCTGTTTACCTATGTCTTTGGCGGCGTGATCAGTTTTTCCACCGGCGGTGATTACATCAACTATCTGATGCCCGGCATTGTCATCCAGTCCATCATCTTCGCCTCCTCCAATACGACAGTGGGCTTGTCGCTGGATCTCTCGCGCGGGATGATCGATCGTTTTCGTTCCTTGCCGATGTCGCGCGCGGCCGTATTGGCCGGGCGGACGGCGGCCGATACGGCTCGTGGCTTTTTCACCATAACGATCATGCTGATCGCCGGCTTTGTAATTGGTTTCCGCTTTGCGGATTGGGGCACCGGCATTGCCGGATTGCTATTGGCGGTGGCTTTCGGCTATGCCTTTACCTGGATATCCGCCACGATCGGGCTCTTGGTAAAAGATCCTGAAGCGGCCCAAGTCGCGGGATTCATTTGGCTCTTTCCTTTGACTTTTGCCAGCTCGATATTCGTGCCGACCCGCACCATGCCGGATTGGCTGCGCGCCTTTGCCGAAAATCAGCCGGTCAGCATCGTTGCCAGCACCGTGCGCGACCTGATGACCGGCACGGTCAACACGGACGAAATCACGACTTCGCTGACCTGGATCATCGGCATTGTGCTGGTGTTCATGCCTCTGGCAGTGCGCCAGTATGCCAAGGTGGCTTCTCGCTAAGGGCCTGGCAGGGCGCTGTTCCAGGGCAGGTAAACCTTCCTGCTGAAGTTGCCCCCTGAGGCGGGGGACCGAGGAGCAAGCCGGGGATGGGTTGTCTTGGATACAAACTCACTCTATCGCCTGTCCGGAAAAACTGCGCTACACTTGACACGCTTCGGTTTCTAAGCAGAAAGTGATTACGGATGACGAATTCACTTGTTTACATCGCCAACGGTGGTGGCGGACCCTGCGGCATCACCGTCGCCGAACTCAAATACGAAGACGGCACGCTTTCGCCGATTCAGCACGTGACTGAAATCAGCGAATGCCATTATCTCAACTTGCATCCCAACGGCAGATTTCTGGTCGCCACCACCATGGATGACGATGTGCGCGTTCTTTCCTTCGCTATCGACCCCAACAGCGGCCACTTGAGCAAGATCAACAGCCAACCCGCGGCCGGCACCTCGCCAGCCTACGTGGTCGTCGACGATAGCGAGAAAAACGTGCTGCTGGTCAATTACATCGTGGGCGAGACGCGCGGCAATGTCCGCGTTTATCCTATCGATAGCGACGGCGTTATCGGCGTCAACACGGAGATGATTGAGCACGATGGCAATAGCGTGAATCCCGAGCGGCAAGAGGTCTCGCATCCGCATATGATCGTGACCACGCCCGATAATCGCTTTGCGGTGGTTCCGGACTTGGGCACGGACAAGGTTTATCTCTACGCGCTGGATGCGGCGCGGGGCAAGCTGAGCTTGTCACAAACTCTGGATCTGCCCGCCGGGGCCGGGCCGCGCCATGTTGCCTTCCACCCGAGCCTGCCGCTGATGTATGTCATCAACGAACTCGATTCCACTTTGGCGACATTTATTTATGACGGAGATGACAACTGGACAACAGGACCCATTTTGACGACCTTGCCCGACGGCTATCAACAGCCGGTCGAGCGCCCCAATACCACCGCTGACGTCCATGTCCATCCCAACGGCAAATTTCTTTATGGGTCGAATCGCGGACACGACTCCATCGTGATCTATAGCCTGGATGCGGAGGGCATGCCGCGCTACCTCGCTAACGAATCAACCCGTGGCGCTTGGCCCCGCGCCTTCATGATCGATCCCCGCGGTGAGTATCTGCTTGTCGGCAATCGCCATACCGATAACGCCGCTGTCTTTTCGATTGACGCCGCCACCGGAATGCTGACCTTCCGCTCGTCGCTGGCCTTGTCCGCGCCAATCGCATTCAAGATGCGGGCTTTGGGCTAGACAATGCGCGTACTTATCACCGGCGGCGCCGGACATGTTGGCAGTCCCATATCAGAGCGATTCGTGGCCAGGGGCTGGGATGTCCGGGTCATCGGCGTCGACCCCACTTGCGACCTGAAAGGCGTCAAGTATGCGCAATGCGACATTCTGGACTACCAGGCGCTGCGGGGCCACGTCCACGGCTGCGACGCCATCGTGCATTTGGCGGCAATTCCCAGTACGATCAGTCATCCTAATCACGCGCTTTTCGAAATCAATGTCGCCGGCACCTACAACGTATTTGAAGCGGCCGCGCGCGCCGGGGTCAAGCGCATCGCGCAAGCCAGCTCGATAAACGCCCTCGGCGGTTACTGGGGTTGCGACGACCGTCAATTCGACTACTTCCCATTGGATGAAGCGCATCCTCCGCACACCACCGATGCCTATTCTTTGTCCAAGCAAATGGTCGAGCAGATCGCCGCCTATTATTGGCGGCGCTCGGGGATCAGCAGCGTCTCCTTTCGGCTGCCGGCGGTCTGGTCGGAGGCATTGATCGAGAAGCGTCAACTTCGCGAAGATCTGCAAGAAAAGCGGGACGCGCTGGCCGCCTTCCAGCAGCTACCCGACGACGAGCAGCGTAGGCAGTTGGCGATCGCTCGGGAGGAAGCGCTGAAACTGCGCGCCCGACATGTCATGGAATACGAGGCGGCTCAATCCGGCGACTTTGATCGCAAAGCGCCAAAAGACAATTGGTTGTTTTCATCGTACTTTTTCGATCGCTTCAACTATTGGACTTTCATCCACACCGATGACTCCACGCAAGCTTTTGAGCGCGCGATCACCGGCGATTACGTCGGAGCGCATCCGCTCTTCGTCAACAGCGACCGAAACTATCTTGATTACGATTCTGAAGCGCTGCTTTCGATCTTCTTTCCGGATGTGCGCCCCCGCAGCAAAGCGATTGCCAGCGCCCAAACTCTGGTCAGCTACGACCGCGCCCGCGATTTGCTCGGTTACGAAGCGACCGTGCACGCTGTGTAGAAGGACAACTACTCGCCGGCATACTGACCCGAACTGAAGACGTAGACCTGGTTCACGATGTCGCCGCCTTCATCCGGTTCCGGTTCCGCCGTCCATTCATACAGCCAACGAGCGTCGCTGACGCTCAAATTGACGCAGCCGTGGCTGCGTCGATAGCCGAAGTCATCATGCCAGTAGGTGCCGTGCAGGCTGATGTCCCCGTCGAAATACATCGTCCAGGGCACGTCTTGTAAAGCGTAGGCGTCAGGCGCGCCGGTGGCCCCACTCATGGAATCGCGATCGAGGCGCGCCCAAATCTCGAAAACGCCTTCATTGGTCGACCAATCAGGCAAGCCGCTGGAGACGAGCGTGGCGAAGACGGGCCTGTCGTCCTGGTAAGCGATGAGCGTCTGCTCGAAGAGATCCACCGCCATCCAGCGACCGGAAACAACCTCGGGTTTTTCGGCCGGCGCGAACATGGCGACGAACTCTTGCCGCAGCCATTGACGCGGGCCGATCAAGTACCAGACATTGCCGTCGCCGTCTTCCTGACGCGCGAAAATATTGACCAGATCATATCGCCGCGTGACATAACCGCTTTGCGCGCTGCCACGCTCTCCGGGACGCAAGGAGGTGTAAATGCCGGTCTTGTCGAGAATAATGGCGAAGGGATACTGCCAATCTTCCGGCAACAGGTAGCCCGTAAATGTCGAGGGGCGCGCATATTCGGCGTCATCGCGCGCGATCCATTCGCCGCCCAAACGTTGGATCCAACCATCTATTTCGGTATTGGTAGCGTGGACAAAGTTGAAACCGGCTGGGATCTGCCCAATCACATCCCCGCCGGGCGCGTCAAAAAGATTCACTGCTTCTGGACCTACGCGCCAAAAACTGAACTGACCGAGCGTATAGCGATCTTCCAGAATCGCTTCCAGATTTGGTCGCGGGTGCGTCTTTATCATTGTCAGGCAGGCAGCGCTCGAGTCCTCGCCAGACCAGCAGACCGACGGGTCATAAACGATATCGGCAGCTGATTCTTGCGCCCTTGCAATTGGCAGCATAAGAAAAGCGAGCGTAATGAGGGAAAGGAAGGTAGCAATGCGCATAGCGACTCCATCGCGAATTCCACAACGCAGTTCCGCCTCGAAGGCGGATGAGTTGCCCGATCTTAGCATACAGTGTCGCCTGGCAATATCAACGATTACCCCCCGTTCGTTGTATAATCTTGACAGGGAACTTGTCTTGCCCCCGGTGATGATGTGTTTGAAACGGTCCGTATTGGTACGCGCGGCTCCAAGCTGTCTCTTTGGCAGGCGAATCACGTCGCCGATCTGATCCGCAACTGTCACGGCGACCGGCCCGTCGAAATCAAGACTTATCGGACGCGCGGGGATCTGAATCAGAATGCGGCCCTGCCCTTGATCGGCGGCAAGGGACTCTTCACCGAGGCGCTGGAGAACGCGCTGCGGCGACGCGAAATCGACTTCGCCGTCCACAGTCTCAAAGATCTGCCTGTAGAGAATGCCGACGGTCTGGCAATCGGCGCTATACCGAAGCGAGGCGACCATCGCGATGTTTTGCTGAGCCGCAGCGGGCGCACGCTTGCTCAACTCCCGACGAGCGCTCGACTTGGTACGGGCAGCCTGCGCCGTCGAGCGCAGTTGCTGGCGCTGCGTCCCGATCTGCAAATGCTGGATATTCGCGGCAATGTTCCCACGCGAATCGGGAAGCTGCTGCTAGACGACGGTCCCTACGATGCCATCGTGTTGGCGGCGGCGGGCTTGAATCGTCTGGGTTTGACGGACCATATTAGCGAGGTACTCGATTTGAAACAGATGATATCGGCCGCGGGGCAGGGCGCGCTGGCTATTCAATGCCGTGACGAAAGCGATTCACTGGCTTTCCTGGCGCGGCTGACGGATCTGCAAACCGTACAGGCTATTGAAGCCGAACGGACTTTTCTCCACGCCCTTGGGGGTGGCTGCTCTCTGCCGGTCGGCGCTTACGCTTATGTCAAAGACAAGGCGCTGCTCGTGCGTGGGCGCGTGACATCCCTTGATGGCAGTCATCAGATTGATGTCGCCGGCGAAACCTATGCCTTTGAGGGTCCTAGCGGGGTGTTAATGGCTCGGAAGCTTGGGACGAGTTTGGCGCAAGAGGCCCTGGAAAAGGGCGGGCGTCAAATCCTTGACGAGATAGCGCCCGGCGCTTTATCAGCGAGAGAGGAATGATTACAACCATGTCAGATCGTACTGCGCTGGCAGGCAAAAGCATTGTCGTGACACGCGCTCTCAATCAAGCAGCTTCCCTGGAGCGCGCCTTGCGAGACCGAGGAGCAGTCCCGATCAGTTATCCCTGCATCGCCATCAAGCAGCCGTCGGACACAAGAGAATTGGACGAGCACCTGTCGGACTTGGCTCGGTTTGATGTTCTGCTGCTCACCAGCGCCAATGTCGTGACGACCATCGCCAGCCGCCTTCAGGCGCTGGACGTGGATCCCGACTGGTCGCGCATCCGGATCGCTGTGGTGGGCAAAGTCACGGAAGAGGCCTTGCGCGAGCAGTTGGGACCGGCCGCCGATTTCAGTCCCGCGGCCGGTACAGGCGATGCCCTGGCGCGCGACCTGCTTATCGAAACAGGTAGTCGTGTCCTGTTGCCGCAATCGACTGTGGCGGGCGATTATTTGGCCGATGTCTTGCGTGAGCGCGGCGCGCAGGTAAGCAAGGTCATCGCCTACGAGACGGTCATGGGGGTTGGTGGCGTCGATTTGCCGGCCATGATCGCCGAGGGCGCCGTCGACGCGCTGACCTTCGTCAGCCCTTCGGCCGCGCGGAACTTCACGCGGCGCTGTCCCCTGCCCGCCGCAAAAGCCTTGCCCGCTGCCTGCCTGGGACCGGTGACAGCCCAACGGTCCGCTGAACTTGGTTTCCGCGTCGTTGTTTCCCCACCGAAAACGGGCGCCGAAGCTATGCTGGATGCCTTGGATACGCACTTCGCAGAGGCGATCGACAGCGCTTCTCCCTAGCTGCGAGCAAAGAACTGCCTGCGACTGGCAGCCGCGTATAGTTGGGATAAACGAAATCGGCGCTTGCAACTTTATTCTATTTTTACTGTTGCAAATGCATTTTCGTATATAATGAAATTATACGAGTTAATGCGGTTTTAATTGCGATTGCTCGTAGGCGGATTAACATCAGGGCTATGGCCAATACTTTAAGAGAACTACGTCGAGCGGGCGCAACATAGCATTTGTGGCTTTTTCAGTGCCGTTGTTCAGTCCTTCCAATATGGAGGCGCGTCATGGAACAGGGTCACACCATTTACACACATGAAAAGTTCACCGAAAGCGACCAATACTGGAGTCCTGAATCCGAAGACTACGCCGCTGCCAGTCAATTGATCACCGCCATGCGCTCGGGTTGGGTTTTGGCGCTGCCCCGGGTGAGCGCCCGTCAGGTTTGGAACAGTGGCAGCCGTCCGCGCACGGTTTACGATTTCACGCTGATGCGCGACGCGCAACTCATGATCATGCCGGTATTGACCAATCCTTACATCGAGCGTTTCATCGTGCAAAAGGGCCTTCGCATCATCTACGATAACACCCCCGATCATATCGTCATTCCCGAATAATCCTCGACATCACTTTAAGCAAAAATGGCACTGTTGCCGCTTGGTATCGGGGGGCTTATAATTGCGCCTAGCGCGACCGAGTTTGGGGAATGATGACATGGTGAAGCAGAACGAGCAGGATCTCCGCGTTCAGTATCAAGATATTACCTCGCAGCATTGGAGTTACTCCTCCGAGCGATATGCCGGCGGGGACAACCTGCTCACCGCCATCGCGCGCGGCTGGGAGATCGACGACAAAGTGACGCTGCGGCGGCACTGGTTCGCTGGCATGCGCTGCATCGAGATTTTCCACTTCACCATCCGCCGCGACGAGGTGGTCGCCGACATGGCCGTGGTCGGCAATCCCTACATCTATCGCTACCTGGCCTCCAATCCGCACGAGCTGGTCGAGGAGGACGCGGCGGCGGTGTAGGACCGCGTCGACCTTAAGTCAAAACATTCCTTGCTGTGACTCCCCGTCGGAATTGACGCTGTCCGCCTTGTGGCGCTCGGCTCGTTTGATGCCGCTATACTGCCCTGGCATATCGACTCCCACACCCTCGAGCAAGTCGCCGATGCTTAGAATCTGTATCTTGCGATACCGTTTGTCCCGCCGTCCTGGCGACTCGTAATATCCCGCCAACAACGCTTCTTTCAGCATTGCTTGCGTCGGTTTCTCCAATGTGATGAAAACGCCGATCGCCGCATTCTCCCGCGCCACCGTGCCCTTCAAATCGCGAATGTCCCGGGATGTCACCCTGCCTGATTTGACTTGCGCCACGACAGTAGCCGCTATGGCTTTGCCACTCGCGTTTTCTTCAAAGAAGTTGATGATGCCGTCAATGCCTCTGTCGGCGCCTTTTTTCCCTTTGCGTGAGCCCGATTGCCCGTTTGTCGGCTTCGCCCCGATCAGCGACAGCGCCCACCACTCAAATTGATAGCGTCCTTCGTTGTCAGGATCATGCGCCAAAGCGCGCGCCGCATCCACTGTCACAGGTTCGCCGATGACGTCGTAGTCGCTGCCGGAAACCAACTCGAATTTGTCCTGCAGGCGATACTTTTGCAGAGCAATGCTCAAATGTGTGATATCAATCCCTATCCAGCGGCGGTTTAGCTTTTGCGCTGCCGCTATCGTCGTGCCACAGCCGCAGAAGGGATCGAGAACAATATCGCCTTCATTGCTGCTGGCGCGGATAATGCGCTCCAAAAGGGCTTCTGGTTTTTGAGTCGGATAGCTTAGACGCTCTTTGGCATGCGCGCCAAGCGGTCGAATATCGCTTATTATGTCCTGTATAAGAGCGCCTTCCGCTTCGTCCAAGTATCGTTTTCGTTGCGGCACTTTTCCACGCTTGGGCCAATATACCAATCCTGCTTCATCTAACAGATCAAGCCGTTCTTGCACTGGTAAAGCGGATAAATCGCGGTCCGGATATGCGGCTTCAAGTGACGAGTTCGGAATCGCCCAGTGGCGTCCCGAGTCCGTGGGATCTACACCACGCCACGGGCGTCCAGAATCACCTTGTCGTGTTCCAGAACCTGTTAGATCCCCAACACGGTACCGCCCCCTTTCGTCTTCATAGCGATAGTAGTCATCGATATACTGTTGATCGTATGGTTGATAGACCCTGTTCCACACAAAATCATCGCTTTTTGTATAAAACAGAATATTGTCAGATATTGGTCCCCATTTCTTTGCGCCGCTGTGCGCGCTCGTGCGCTTCCAGGTAATATGATTACGATAATTCTTTGTGCCAAAAATCGCATCCAGCAATATCTTCAAATAATGACTCGCGGTCGGGTCGCAATGCAGATAGAGGCTGCCAGTCCGTTTCAAGACCCGTTGCAATTGGATCAGCCGCGCCGCCATCATCACCAGATAAGCCATCATCTGATTGTGTCCGATCAAATCCATCAGCGCCTTGATTGCTGTTGCTACCTGTGCTGGCGCATCTCTCACCAGGTCGAAGTAAGTCGCCAGCGAAGTCTCGCCCCAATGCCAAGTATCCTCAAATGCAGTGATCTGCGCCTCGCTATCCGCGCCGCTCTCCGCTTTGAACAACACGTTGTGGTTGCGATTGCTGTTGAAGGGCGGGTCCAGATAAATGAGGTCAACGCACTCATTTGGAAAATATTCGCGATTGCGCAGGATGTCCAGATTGTCGCCGTAGTACATTGTGTTCTTCATCTTTCAGACCTCGCGGAATCCGCATTGCGAATCCAGTATACCATTCTCGGGCCGATTCGGTCATTACTCTCGATCCGAAGGCGACGCCCTCCCCAATTTCCCCCAATTCTCACATTCCACTATAATGAATCCCGTACTCAACAGCCAATCACGGGAAGCCGCACATGCCCGACGATCCTGTCAAACCACCTGCGGACGACGACTCGACAGAAGACGCGCCACTCTCTCCCGAAGAGATGATGGGGCGCATGCTCAACCCGCAGCCGGAACCGGACCAACCGCCACCGCCTGAAGACTATTTGGGTCCTCCATCCGAAACTGATGCAGGTGCGCCAAAGCCGCCGAAAGACCTCGCCGCGACCTCGCCGCCTGTCGCCGAGGTTGCGCAAGGCGCAGCAACCCTGCCACCGCCTCGACCGCAGATCAATCCCCGCATTCGCGCAGCCGCCGAAGGCTTCATCAAGATGCAGAATCAAGCGGCGACCCTGACTGCCATGCTCAAAAGCGAAGAGATCAGTTACGAGGAATATCAGCGCCTGCTCTACGACAGCATGACGCAGGACGAGGACGGCGTCTGGTGGATGATCGACCCCGAAAACGCGCAGTGGTACCGACACGATAGCGGGGAGAATGAATGGGTCATCGATTATCCGGCTGCGCTGCGCGAATGGGAGGCATTCCGACGGGCACAGGAAGAAAAGCGGCCGTCCGGCGCTGAATCGGATCTGCGAACCGAGACGGTTTACGATCTGCCGCCTTCTTACCTGGGTCCCACTGAACCGCATGGCGGCGCGCCCATCCTTGACGAACGGGGCGTCGAAATCGGCCGGATGCCCCCGACCAAAGACGAACTCTATACCGTCCCCGGCACGGCCGCCTTCAAAAACGAACTGCCGGGCCAGGAACGAACCGCGCCTTCGGATCCGCAATTCGCCAGGACGCAGCCGGCGCAGACCCGATTTGACGACGCGGGCGATCATGGCGAAGTGATCCCGCGCGCCATCGACGCCGGCTATGAATTGGAGCGCTCTCCTATCGTCGAAGAGTTGCTGGAATCGCGGCGGCGCAATTCGCTGCGCGCCTTAGCCAGTGTGCTGGTGGTGCTGCTGGTAATAGCGCTGGTCGGCGCGATCGTGGGGGCGGGCGGCATCATGTTCTGGTATAGCGACACAGTGAAGCCATTCCAGGGACGGATCGCCGCGCTGGCTGATTACACCCCCGAGTACCAAACGGCGCGCATCTTTGACGCCGCCGGCGGCTTGATCGCCGCGCTCAACAGTCAGGAAACGGGCGCGCGCACCACCATCCCGCTGGAGCGCGTCAGTCCCTACATTATTCACGCCATCGTCGCGCAAGAAAACGAACGCTATTATGAAGATCCCGGTTTTGATCCCATCGCCATCGCGCGCGCCTTCATACAGAACATCAGCGGCGGCGGCATCGAATCCGGCGCGAGCACGATCACCCAGCAGATCGCCCGCAACCTGGTTCTGCGCGACAGCGAAGTTACTGTCCAGCGCAAAGTGAACGAGATCCTGGTCGCGCTGGAAATCGCCAATCAATACGACAAGAACTTCATCCTCGAGCTTTATTTGAACGAGGTTTTCTTCGCCAATCAGAATTACGGGGTCGAGGCTGCCTCGCAGTTTTATTTCGGCCACGGGGCTGATGAGCTCAATTTCGCCGAGGCTGCTCTCTTGGCGAGCATTGTGCCCTCGCCGGCCAAGAACGATCCCGTCGCCAATCGCCCGGTTGCCGTCAGCGGCATGCGCGCCACCATGCGCAAGATGATCGACATCGGTTGCCTGCAATTCCAACATGGCGACTGGCCGCGGCGCGGCCCATTCTGCATCATCGACGGGCGCGAGACCGAGATTGATGGCAACCCGCAAGTGCTGGTGCGTACCAACGAAGAGGGAAAAATCGTCGGCGGCGCGGCTATCGTACAGATCGCGGAAATCGAAACCACTACATTTGAACCTTTGACTGTGCGCTTGCGCTATCCGCATTTTGTCAATTTTGTGAGGGCTCAGTTGGAGGTCGAGATCGGCGCTAATGGTCTATTCCAGCGCGGTTTCAATATCTATACTACTTTGGATCCCGCCACCCAGGACGCGGCGCAGCAGGCTTTGAGCAACCAGGTGAATCACTTGGTGGGGACGGCCACCGGCGTCAATACCGGCGCCGTTATGGTCACCGATCCCCAAACCGGCGCTATCCGCGCTATGGTGGGCAGCCATAATTTTGACGATGAATTTGCCGGGCAGGTCAACAACGCGCTTACCTGGCAGCAGCCCGGTTCGGTCATCAAACCCTTCATTTATGCCGCCGCCCTGCAAGGCGTAGAAGGCAATTTTCTTACTCCCGCAAGCATCGTTTGGGATGTGCCGACGACCTACGATATGGGCGTTTCCGGACCTTACTCGCCCCTGAACATCGACGGCAAATTCCGCGGACCGGTGTCCCTGCGCGCCGCGCTGCAAAACAGTCGTAACGTTGCGACAATCAAGGTTTATGAGCAGGTCGGCAAGATCCGCTTCGCCGAAATGGCGAGCGCTGTCGGCTTGCAGTTTCCCGAAGACTCGCTGATCACGCTATCCAGCGCGCTAGGCGCGAACGAAGTCACGCTCTACGATATGATGGCCGCCTATGGCGTATTGGCCAATCGGGGCCAGCTAATGCCCTTGTATGCCATTGATCGCATCACAGAAACGGTCGATGGCGAAGAAGTCGAGCTCCCGCGCGAACGAGCGCATGGTCGGGGGGCGATCTCTCCGGCGCTGGCCTATCTGATGCAAAACATCCTCAGCGACGACGCTTCCCGTCAGCCGAGTTTCAATCCCGGATCCGCTTTGACCTTGGCGCATATCGGCGTGCCGACGCAGAACGTCGTTTCGGCCAAAACCGGCACGTCCAACGGCGCGCGCGATCTCTGGACGATGGGCTTCACGCGCGACGCTGTTGTTGGCGTCTGGCTGGGGACATCGGATAATTCGCCAACCTATAATACCTCTGGCATCGCCAGCGCGGCGCCGGTTTGGAATGCGGTGATGACCGCCGCTTCGATACAGAAGGCGCCAATGCCATTCGAGAATCCCGGTGGCGTGGTGGCGCGCGAGATCTGCCGAGCGACGGGCACGCTCAATTATTCGGCTTGTCCCGATCCCAGTACCGGCCTTTTCTTGCACGAACAGTATCCCCCGACCGCCGAACAAGCCTATATCAAACGGATCGCCGTCGATAGTTGGACGGGCTTGCTCGCCAACGAATTCTGCAATAGCAATGTCGTCGAGAAGACTTTCGTCGCGGTCGACGATCCGGCCGCTCTGGACTGGCTCTCGGGAACTGCCGAAGGCCAAGCTTTCGCCAAAAGTATGGGAATCGAGTTGCCTGTGCTGCCCGTGCCGCAAGCCGAATGCGCGCAGGGCCAGTCTTTGCCGCTGGTCAACATCAGCGCCCCCAACAAAGGGGCTGTCGTTCGCGACGTTGTGGAGATCCGCGGTCAAGCGCGAGCGCCGGATTTCGACCGCTTCGAACTGGGTTACGCTTATCGTGACGATCCGGACAAATTCTTGCCTATCAGCGCGGCCCTGGTGGAAATGCCCAATTACGGTTCTGTGTTGGGCCTTTGGGATACGCGGGCATTGGGCGTCCCGGATGGCGAATATATCTTGCGCTTGGCGGCCTATTCAAGCAAGGGCGGCAATATCAACTACGAGATCAGCTTGCGCGTGGAGAACCCGACAGCGACGGCGACGCCGGAGCAGGCCATCTTTCAGCCGACGATAGTTTCTATTCCCTTGGCGACGCCCACGCCCTAAGTGGATTAAATCGGTCATAGAAGCAGTTCTGAGGAAATGATGTGGAAAAAACCCATTTGTGGCGAGGGTTCTGGACTTTATTCGAATTTCGGGGAAAGCGCCCCCTTCCCAAAGGTCAGTGTCGAAGGGCTGTGTCTACGCGCCCTACGCGACCTGATGCTTCGGGATACTTCCCCCGTGAGGCGGCTGAGGAGCGGACGTTTTTTGTCAACTGACTCGCTGCCCTTCCCGCTAGCCCGCGACTCTATGCCAAAACCGCGACCATATAGCCGCCCTTTTCCTCCCGCCTTGCTCTATACTTCGCTTAGCGCCACACGCAGCCGCCGCTTTTCAAACTCCGGGCTCGGCCCAAAGGGAGCGACATTGTCCAAGAAGAGCCGCTAAACTCCGAAAACGATATTGCTGGGTCCGCAAATGGACAAAGACGAACGAACATCAAACCGAAACCTACGTCAATCGCTAGGCGTCTCCTATGACGAATACAGGGGGCGGTCGACGGTCAGTGTCTATGTGCCCCTTGGCTCGCCCGCGATCGCCGCAGAATGTCCCGGTTTCCTGCCGGCAGCTTGCCGCTGTCAGCCTGGCTGCCCTCAGCTTCCAATCTGGGG
>WTGF01000063.1 GCA_011525385.1 Chloroflexota bacterium
CGGCCTGCCCCCCTCGGTCCCCCCGCTCAACGGGGGGCGGAATCCCCAAAGCATTGGAGGAAGGGGAGCTAAACGTTGCGAAATATGTAATAATTTGTTGATTTTTGCAATGATCGGCTCCCTTTTTATATTGGTTTGGTAATGTTTTCGTTACCTATGTGTATGATGTAGAGTAGCGGACAAGCCTTACGGGTTTCGTCATGGATGAACCTTGCAAGGGTCAGGGCGCGTGTGTTGTCAAACGAAGGATAGCGCAAGGCGGGGAGAAAAGGGCGACTATATGGTCGCGGTTATTGGATAAAGCCGGGTATTGCGGGTCGCGTGGGTCGCGTAGACACTGACCGCCGACACTGACCGTCGGTCGCCCGCAAAACCCAGCCGGAACAGTGGGCGAGCCACGGGCTCGCCCCTACACAGTTTCGATTAATTCGGCGTTTCCATGTTTTGAGGCTGCCTCATATAATGAAGCCATGTTGACAGTTTCCATGCTAGCGGGATGCTCCCTCCAATGAGACTTCCGCGTCTACTGCTCGCTTTGTCAGTTCTCTTGGCCTCGCTCGTGCTGACCCGGGCGCATGGATATGTCGTTCGGGCGATACCCGCCGACCGCAGCAGGCTTGAGCGCCCGCCAACACGCCTGCAGTATTGGTTCAGCGAAGCGCTTGAGCCGCGCTTCAGCGAGATCAATCTGCGTGATCAGACGGGTAAGATCATCGCCAGCGGCGGCGTCGATCAGGACAGTCTTTCTTTGTTGTCACTGCGCGTGCCGAGCGGCTTGCCCGACGGCGCCTATATCGTCGAATTGCGTCCGGCATTTGCCAGCGACGGCCATGTCATCGCCGAAAGCCGCGTTTTCTTCGTGGGGGAGGAGGTCGGCGGCGTCAGCGGAAGAAAGGCCGATGACCGAGCCATTCCGCTCGAAGTCTTCTGGAGATACTTGCTCAGTATTGCGAATACGCTATTTTTTGGCGGATCTTTCGCTTACGCCGCTGTTCTATTACCCGCGTGGGGCAGCGCGCGCAGTTCTTCAGGCGGTTTGCCGGCGCGTGTCATGGGTCGCCTGCGCAATTGCTTCGTTTTGGCTACGACCATCGCTATCGGCGCAAATTTGCTGGCGCTGATTCAGCAATCGATGGTCTTTTTCAACGCGGAGGCGTCTCAAGTCGTCGAGGGGGGGCTTTGGCAGGTGGTGCAGATTGGCTCGCGCTTCGGCGATATCTGGACCTTGCGCATGGTCTTGCTCGTCTTCACCGCCATTCTTGTTTTCGCTGCCGAATACATCCGCGACACAGTTCCCCAGATGTCCCTGGGGATCTGGAAAGGGATGGTCTGGCTTGGCGCTCTCTTCATCGGATTGAGCATGATAACCAGCCACGCGGCCGGATCGTTGGTACTGCCCTGGGTTGCCATCTTGGTCAATTGGATTCACGCGCTGGCGGTGGCCGGCTGGGTTGGCGGTCTCTTCGCATTGGCGCTGGCGCTGCCAGTTGCGCTTGATCCTTACGGAGAGGAAGAAAGACGTCGGGCGCTGACCGCGGTATTGACGCGTTTCTCGCGACTTGCCAAGATCATGGTCATCATCGTGATCGTCACCGGCGCCTATAATGCGCTGAATTATTTTGCGGGTCCGGCGGAGATCGCGAGCAGCTACGGCAGCGCCCTGGGCAGAAAGCTTGCTCTTGTCCTCTTGCTGCTGCTGGCTGGCGGGTGGCAGCATCTCACACTGCGGCCGCGCCTTTTGGCGCGAATCCGGGGCAAGCTGGAAAGAGTTGGCATTCGATTTAGGGAAGACGGCGGCGAACGTTTGTTGCGGCTGGAAGTTCTACTGGCGTTGTTGACCCTGCTCACGGTTTCCTGGCTCAGCGCGACGCCCATTCCCGAACCGCAGTCCGCGCCGCCCGACGCGGAAGTTCCGCAAGCGACCGGGACATCCGGCGACTTCACGATAAGCGCTGCCGCGCTGCCCGGCGGACCCGGCGTCAATACTTACGATCTGCTCCTCAGCCGCGCCGGCGTACCGGTTGCCGACCTCAATGTCACCTTGCAGTTGGTCCATCCCGAAGATGGACGACGCAGCCCGTGGCAGCGGGCGGAAGAGGCGGAAGCGGGTCTTTATGTGGCTGCGGGAGACGATATCGACAGAGCCGGCAACTGGTGGGTACTGGTTGATGTTGTTGAGGACGATAGACTAACACGGGCCGCCTTTTCCTGGCAGATAAGCGCCGCCGCCGCCGTAGTGCAATCGCGTGGTGCGAATTCCCTGCAGATCGTATCACTCGCGACAATCGTGATTACGATGGGCGGGCTGGCTTATCCCGCGGGAAAGCGCCTTCTCGCCAGGATGAATCTCGGTGTGGCAAGCTGTCTGCTTGCGGGCGGCGCAGTTGTGGTGGCGCTCGGCACGATGGGCATTGGCGCCGCGCTGATCGCCGAACAGCAGCGAGAATATGAACGCGCGCTCAATCCAGTGCCGGAAGTCGTAAACGCTGTATTGCCCGATGCCGAATCGCTGGCGCGCGGCGCAGCGCTGTATCAGGAGCGCTGCTTGGTCTGGCAGGGCCAGTCGGCTGATTTCCGCGCTTTGCGGGGGCGGTTGGGCGCGTCCCGCGATGATTTTCTGTATGCGGCGGTGCGGGCGGGTTGGCGGGACTTGCCGCGCTGCAGCGGGGACTTAAGCGAGGAGCAGGTTTGGGATATCGTGAATTATTTTCGGACGTTTGAAACCCACGGCGAATAGCTTATAGATGTGATGTTGCGCGTCTATATGTCAGCCTTCTTCATCCAGAAAATTCCGAGCCATGCTCCCCCAATCCCATCGAACCTGTTGAGCTTGCAAACGACGATTACCGTCGGGCTGCTCATCTTCATATCGCGCCCAAGCAAACAACAGCAACTCCAAACCATTGCGGGCATTCGCGATACTTTCCTTGAGCTTGCTCTCGTCCAAATTGCCCAAATCTTGCTGCAGGATTTCTAACGAATGCTGGTATGCAGGGTGGTCGACATTTAACGAAACAATCATAGCACCTCCGCGCGATCTCACATCGAAAAATGCTGGTGACGACAAGCTTGATTTTGTTAAAGTATATTTTAGGCCTCGACTTACTGTCTGCGCGGCCAGATGCTGGGCATGTTCCTGCGTTGTACCGTGCTCAACAAGTTCTGAAGCAATTTCCTTTTCTCTTTCTTCAACGCTTTGCTGTTTTTCCTGTTCGTCACTTTGACCCAAATAGCCTTCTCTAATGCGGTCTCGAACTACTTCTGTGCCTTTTTCTTCCGACTGTGCTGATTCAGAATGCCGCTTATTCTTTGAAATTGCTCCCTGTGTTCGTAGCAATCTTCGAATAGTTGAGATGTTCGTTCGAATATGATTCACAAGTTCCGACAGCGGTAAGCGAGGATCTTCAACTTGACGCATTTCATCTTTTGTTGCCACCCAAGTTTGTCCCAGTTCTCTTAATGTTTCTGGATCCGCTTTTGCTAATTCAGAAAAGTTTCGTGCGGATTGTTTGTTGTTTGTGACTCCGAACAGTTCGTCTAATTCTGGTGAGAAACTGACCTCCGCGCCCCACCAACGATCTCTAAGAGCTTCGGCGTCTTCCGACCAAGAGGTATCGAGGTCTAGCTCGCGCCCGGCTCGGACGATTGATACTCCCTTGTTATGGTTTGCATGTCTGCCATGTGGTTCTCTGCCGGCGTTATTTCCCTTTCGTGCCTCCTCTTTTGCGTAAGAAAATCTTACAGTGACCGTATGTTCTTCTTCGCGGAATCTGATTTTGAATTGAGTGTTTTGAAAATCTGCCTGTGTGAACATGGGAACAATATCCCAAGGAGCTGGGCAGGAAGTATTAGAGAGTAAGTACAAAGGATCGTTTGGACGAGCGTATTCTTCATTGATTTTTCGGCGTTGCGGATGAGCATCCATATCAAAGGTTACTAGCCTGATTTTCACCCTTTCTTCCGACAGAAAATATCGATACATTCGCCCAATTAATGATTCGGAATTCCTAATAATTGTATTTGCTGTACGCCAAAGAATGCGATCCAGCTTCGACCAAACAACGAGGGTGCCCGACACTTCAAAGTGACTTCCGACTTCTTGCCACACTTCGGGAATAGGCTTGTTGGTTGGGACGGGCACATCTTCGAGGCTTTCTGCCTCGATCTCATCTATATCAATATAAGTATAAATGGCGTTTTGAGGTCCGTCTTGCCAAGACCACACCTCGACTCGCCGCGCTTGAGAAATCGAAGAACTGGGCAATCCCAAGCCGAAGCGCCCTATGCCACTATAGTCTTCTAGGCGCGTCCCATTGCCGAATTGCAGAGCCATTTGCAATTCTTCCGTATCCATGCCGTATCCATCATCCAAAACAGCAATCTGATGAATTCGTGAACGGCTGCGCTGACCACTCATGTCGAGCCGCTCGCCACAGAGAAGTTCTACGTTGGTTGCATCAGCTTGAATCGAGTTGTCCATCAATTCCGCTATGGCATAAGCTGCATTCTTGTATCCATTGTCCCTGAACGCTTTTACAGCTAAATGCACGGGCACAATACTATTGTTTGGCATCGCCTACTCCCAAATGTCTTCCCAGTTGTTGAATGCTTCGGCAACACTTCTGAAGCCCGGCAAATTATAGTCAATTACAGTAACAATTTCAGCGCTTAAATTCCCACCAACTCGTGCTCCCCGTATCGCCCGTCCCACCATTTGACTGTATAGCACGAGGGATTTTGTTGGACGCGCTATGAGAGCAGCGCTTGTCAGAGGAGCGTCAAAACCCGTTGTCAATACGCCAAAGTTGCAAAGTATTCTAACTTCTGGAGTATTTTGCTTGAATTGCTCAATCATTCGAGAGCGTATCATCCCTGGCGTCTTGGCAGTAACAGATGCTGCGTCATAGCCTTTCATCGTCAAGACTGCGGCTAAAACATTTGCATGTGTAACAGTTGCGGCGAACACCAGAATTCTCTTGTGACGTTTCGTAAGTTCCTCTAGTTTTGTAATGATTGCTAGGTTTCTCAATTCGTCTTCGGCAAGACGCTTTAGGATACTGTCAGGTATTTCGAAACAATTTTGAAGCTTCCTTATGTCGGTATCTGTTAATTTCGTGCTTCCTTCGTGGTAAAGAGAGGTGTAATGAACTTGAGCCAAGTACTTTTTGTCAACCAGATAATCAATTGGATTACAGTAGTTTGAAATCATAAGTGTGACCTTTTGCCGGGCGAAAAACTCCGATAGTTCTTTGTCAATTTCAATATCTGCCCAAGTTCTTCCGGGAGTTGCGGTTAATCCCAATAGACGGGGATTAGGACGCGGCATTCTAACAAGTGCGTCAAGAATTAGTTTGTATGTTTCCGCAATTGCAGAGTGGGCTTCATCAATTATCACAAGCGATGTGCGCCCGGCTAGTTCCATGATGAATTCAAGTTTCTGCTTGGTTGCACTATACATTTTCGCTAAACCACCAATCAGTAGCCCATCATACACCTCATCAAGCGCTATTTCGCGTTTACCCCAAAATCGATACACTCCAATATTTCGATTGCCCAAGTAGTTCCACGCACTTTCAAATTCGGATGCCGACTGCTCACATAATTCTTCCGAATTTGCGAGCCAGATTACTAACGTTGGTTCGTGTTTGCGTAAATGATCAGCGATAATATTCATAGCAACTCGTGTCTTGCCTGCGCCTGTAGGCATATGCAGCAATACACGATAAGGGTGTTCTTCCAAAGCAGACACAACGCGGCGAACGGCATCTCGTTGATGATTGAAGAGAGAATACCGTCCGGTGCTGATTTGTGTTGCCGGCTTCTGTTCGTGAACCTCTTGCAGTGGTACATTCAAACCAAAAAAATCGAACATTGCCTGCTCACGTTCGGACCCTCGTCTAAATTGCGCGAGTTTCAACTCTTGGTATGTATTCCTGTTTTGTGGAAGTCTAAGAACTTTGTGAAGAATATGGGCACTTTCATAAGGCAACAAATCAAAAAGTATCTGCCTCTTATCCGGCGACAGCAGTAAGCCCTCCGCTGAGTAGATGCGTAGAATCAATTCACGTATCTGTTGTGGTGTAGCCAATTGAGCATCAAGAGTCAAAAGCAACTTCAAGGGTGCTTGTCCTAGAAGAAGCTGAAGCGTTTCATCATCTGCTCGTGAAAGCAAATCTTCGAATCTCAAGCTTGATCTCCTACAACTTACCGCAGGAAGGCTTCGTTCAAGCCGCCGTCGACGCTGATGATGTGTCCGGTGGTTTTGCTGAAGGCATCTGTGATCAGCAGATAGGCGACCTCGGCTTCGTCTTCGGGGGTGATGGCGCATTTGGTCAAGGTGCGCTGGGCATAGAAGTTGGCGAGCCGGTCGCGCAACTCGGGCGTGGATGCGTCCTCGCAATAGTCGATCTCGTACTTATTGAGCGAGCTGATGACGCGATCGCGCGGGAACATGCTGCTGCCCTTGACGACGGTGGCCGGCGCCAAGCCGTTGACTCGGACCAAGGGGGCTAGCTCGATGGCCATCTCGCGCACGAGGTGATTGGCGGCTGCCTTGCTGGTGTCGTATGCCACGGAGCCTTTTTTGGAGACGACGGCATTGACGCTGGTGGTCAATACGAGGGCTGCCGGCAAGCCCTGCATTTGCCAGATCGGTTCCGCGCTGTCGGCGACGATGTAGCCGCCGAGGACATTGACGTCAAAGGTGAAGCGCCATTTTTCGTCCGGGATGTGGCCGGTCTTGTCCGGGGCGAAGAAGACACCGGCTGTGACGATTATGTCGTCGATGCCGCCGTAAGCCAGCAGCACTTGATTCATAAATTCACGGACGCTTTCGTGGGTGGTGATATTGACGGGCAGCGCAATCGCAGCCCCGCAGTTGGATATGCCGGAGCCGGCCACGCCGATCCCGGCGCCGTATGTCGCGGTTAATTCGTCCGCGGTGGCTTGTGCCGCGTCGAGGTTGAGATCCGCGCAGACTACGTGCGCGCCTTCTTCGGCGACGCGTTTGGCCGCGGCCACGCCGATTCCGCTGCCCGCTCCTACGACGAGCACGACTTTGCGCTCCAGGGGGCGTTCCGGGGGCATGCGCTGCAGCTTGGCTTCTTCCAAGGCCCAGTACTCGATGTCAAAGGCTTCTTGCCGGGGCAGGGCGACGTACTCGCCGACGGCTTCGGCGCCGCGCATAACGGCAATGGCGCAATTATAGAACTCGGCGGTCACGCGGGATTCGCTTTTATTCTTGCCGTAGGCGATCATGCCGATACCGGGAATCAATATCACACGGGGATTGGCATCGCGGATGGCCGGGCTGTCCGGATGTTTGCATTCCTCATAATACGCGGCGTAGTCCTCGCGATAGCGCGCGATCCCGTCACTCAATTTTTGCAACAGGGCCGGGTGACCCTCGCGCTGCGGGTCCCAATCTACATAGAGTGGTTTGATCTTGGTGCGCAAGAAATGGTCGGGGCAAGATGTGCCCAATTCGGCAAGGCGCCCCGCTCCCTTGCTGTTCACGAATGTCAGGACATCAGCATCGTGTTGAATGGTCGCGATGAAGCGGTCGTTCGTTGAAATCATCCCCCGTAGCCGGGGCAATATCTCGACCAAGATGTCATCACGTTGGCAGGGAGTTAGCGATTCGTATTTGGCGCCGCCAAAGGTCGTGGCGCCCATGTCGTTCTGACTGAGATAGCGGGCGGCTCTTTCGATCAGGGTCAGCGAGCGTTCATAACAGGTTTTATCGTCGTCGGCCCAGTTGATCAGTCCGTGCCCGCCGAGGACGATGCCGACGATGCCGGGATTGGCGGCTATGGCCTCACCCAAGCGCAAACCCAGATCAAAGCCCGGGCGCTGCCAATCGACCCAGAGGACTTCGTCTCCATAGATCTCGCGCGTCAGTTGCTCGCCGTTGCTGCAGGCTGCGATGGCGATAACCGCGTTGGGATGACTGTGATCCACATGGCGGAATGGTATGAAGGCGTGCAGAGGGGTGTCGATAGAGCTGGCGCGAGGGTTCAGATTGAAGACACAATGCGGATACATGCCTACCATCTGGTCCTCAATCGGCGTTTTGACGCCCTTCAGCTCCGCCGCATGATAAACCCGCTGCAGTTGCAATAGCTTGTCCATATAGAGTGAAGCGAAATTGGCGCGTTTTGCGGTCCGGAGATCGCCGCCTGAGCCCTTGACGAACATCACGTCGACTTCGTGGCCGGTCAAGGGATCGACTTGCATGATTTTGCTGGAGGTATTGCCGCCGCCGGTGTTGGTAATGCGTTGATCTGCACCGAGCAGATTTGAGCGATAGACCAGGCGATCTACGTCATCAAGGGAGTTGGCGCGCTTGTCGTCCCAAAGGTAATTCACGAATCGGTATTCATCGGGCTTGAAGAGTTGCATTTGACCACCTCAGTAAATCCAAGTAGGTAATGAGAATGCGAAAATGCTTTTTTCAACCCCACCCCCGGCCCCCTCCCCATAGCAACGGAGAGGGGGAGCGCATTTGGCGGATTTGGGACTTGATGAGGAACTTTCGCTACAAATGAGATTTTTTCGCATTACTTTATTGGAACTACTTCTGTCACCTTGTTCTACAAACATAGTACCATGTTAGTCAGGCAAAATAGTGTAATGGTATGGATGGCGCAAACGGGCGACCTGACGGATCGCGTGGACACCGACCGCCGGTCGCGCCTGCAATGCCTGTCCGGTATTGGTGCAGATTTTTTCTATACGTCCTTATCAATGTGGTTATGAAACCTTTCTTGGCCGTGAAGCGGGCGACCTGATAGGTCGCCCCTACATAGCTTGCGCAAATGATGCCGTTTGGGCGTCAATTGGCGGCGCTTCTTGGCTTGCGACAACAGATTCATGAGCGCTGCGGCAAGATCGTTTTTTCGTAGGCGCTGATCTCTTCCATGAAGGCCATTCCGACCGGCACGTTCTGTGACAAGCAGTAATGGTCCCAGACCGCGCCGAAAGGTAAACCTTTGAGTTCCTCCAGCAGCGCGAGCCGAGCGGTGAAGTTCCCTTCGTTTTCGTAAGCGCGCAGCAAATCGCGCGGCTCCAGCAATGCCATCAGCAGGGCGCGGCAGGCGTTGCGCGTGCCGATGGCCCAGGCGCCAACTCGGTTGATGCTGGCATCGAAAAAGTCGAGACCGATGTGGATTCGATCCAGGGCGTCGCAGCGGACGATCTCTTGCATGATCGCTTGCAGGTCGTCGGTCAGGGTGACAACGTGGTCGCTGTCCCAGCGGACGCCGCGGCTCACATGCAGCAGGATCTCCGGCACGTAGAACAGGATAGAAGACAGTTTGTCGGCGATGGTTTCTGTGGGGTGGAAGTGGCCGGCGTCGAGGCAGAGCAGTTTTTGTCGTGAAGCGGCGTATCCGAGATAAAACTCGTGCGAGCCGACGACATAGCTCTCGGAGCCCAAGCCGAAGAGCTTGCACTCGACGGCGTCAAGATTGTGCGCTGGATTCAATTCCTGCGCGAAGATCTCATCAAGCGCATTTAAGAGGCGCTGCCGCGGGGCGAGGCGATCGGCGGGCATATCTTTGTAGCCATCGGGAATCCAGATGTTATTGACGGATGGCGTACCGAGCGCGGCGCCAAAAGAGGCGCTGATTTCCCGCGTGGCGATGCAATGATCAATCCAGAATTGGCGGATGCCCTCGTCGGCGTGGGAAAGGGTGAAGCCGTCGTCAGCCAGGTCATGAGAAAAAAGCGTCGGATTGAAATCCAGGCCGTGGTTATTGGCTTTGGCCCAATCGACCCAGGATGCGAAATGCTCCGGCTTTAGCTGGTCGCGCGGCACTTTGGTCGGGCTATCGAGATAGGAGCCGTGCAGGGCAAGACGATGGTCGCCGGGTATCAAGCTGTAGGTTTTGTCGAGATCGCTCCGCAGTTGGTCGATATTGGTCGCTTTGCCGGGATAATTGCCAGTGGCCATGATGCCGCCGCTGAGACCACGATCGGGGTCTTCGAATCCGCCCACGTCATCGCCTTGCCAGCAGTGCAGGCTGATGGGCACGGTTTTCAGGGTTGCGGTCGCCGCGGCAACGTCAACGCCAAAGGCAGCGTAGCGCTCGCGCGCGATGTCGTAGGCCGAGTTGATCTGTTTGTCGCTCGGTTGAAAGCTCATGTTTCGTACGTGTCCCTTCTCAAGAACGCTTTAGCGCGCGCCGGCCGCCTGCAGGCAAGC
Source organism: Chloroflexota bacterium (assembly GCA_011525385.1). Lineage (GTDB taxonomy): Bacteria > Chloroflexota > Anaerolineae > Aggregatilineales > Phototrophicaceae > UBA6055. Next base: position 10,205 of record WTGF01000063.1, read on the forward strand.
CTGCATGTGACCGCGCGATTCGGCCGCGATGACAATGCATTGCTCCAGCGTATGTCCCATTCTCTTGGTACCGATGACCTCCAGGTCAAGCGGACCGGTGTAGCCGTTTTCGTGCAGAACGCGGATGTAGCCGACCAAGTCGATGTCGCCGCGTCCGTTGGCTTGGTCTTCGGGCGCGCCGGGACCCTGCTGCCGTCCTTTGCAATCGCGGATATGCACGTGCTTGATGCGCGAGATCACCGCGGAAATCGCCTCGACCGGATTCTCGCCGGCGCGATGAATATGCGAAGGGTCCATATCCAGCCCGAACCAGGGCGATGTGATATCGTTCAAGACTTTGAGGCTGGTCGGCGTGTTATAGACGTAATTGTTGACATGGGCTTTGACGCAGAGCATGACCCCGTATTTTTCGGCCTTTTGAACCAAAACGCCCAGTTCGTCCAGCACCTGTTGATAGGTCGATTCATCATCGGACACGCCGCCGGGACCGCAACAGATGATGGGTATGCCGATCTCGACAGCCGCTTGAAAGGCTTTCTCCATCAAGAGTTCATCGCGCGAGGATTGTTCCATCGCCAGCAGTTCCAGGTCATAGGTTTTAGCGAGCCGCTTGACCTCGGGCGCGATCTCTCGCCAGCGATCCAGCACCAGGTGCTGGCTCATGCTGTCGATGGCGGACATTTCGATGCCGTCGTAGCCGGCCATGGCCAGGTACTTGAAGGCGGTTTCCATATCCCATGCGCCGAATAGAAGTGAATTTGCGCCAAGTTTCATGACTTTTTCCTTTTCCCGAATTCTTTCAAAGTTTCAATCGTCCAGATAAACAACCGACTCGGTCTCGAGCGATTTGATGGCCGCGGCCAGGACCTTTTGCGCGGCCAGGCCTTCTGCGCCGCTGCCGTCAATGTCTTCGGGCGCGACGCCATCGGTGATTTGCTGCAGGAAGCAATGGATGCGTTCGCGGAAGGTATTTTCGAAGTTGTGGAAGCCGCCGAAGAGCGGATCGGTATAAACTGTCTTTTCCAGGTTTCCGGCCGGATAAAGCGTCAGTTCGCGCCACATATCGTCGAGCACGAAGCGGCCGCCGGTGCCGGCCACCTCGCAGCGCTCCATGGGATGGCCGCGTTCGATATCGTAGCTGCCGGTCAATGCGCCGACGGCGCCGTTGGCAAAGCGAAAACTGAATTGCGCGGTGGACCAAATCTGACGGCCCGGCGCTTTTGCCCCAAAGCAATGCACGGCCGAAATATCTCCGCAGAAATAGCGCATGACATCGACGGTATGGGGGTGCAATGACTTGATATGGTAGTAGGGCGAGGTCTCGGCCGGATTCATGATCCACATGGCCATATTGATAAAGAGCAAATGGCCCAGCCTTCCTTCGTCGAGCCAGGTTCGCGCCAGGCGGGCGGCGGGCGTGAAACGGTGGTTGAGGTTGATGCCGTAGCAGAGGCCCATTTCTCCCGCTTTGGCGACCATCTCTTCGGCGGGGGCGATCTCGTTCGAGATCGGCTTTTCACCCAGGACATGACAGCCGGCGGACAGCGCCAGCATGGTCGGTTCGTAGTGGTCGCTGCTGTTCTCGAAGCCGCCGGTGGTGACGCTGACGACATCCGGCGCCAGCTCCCGCAGCATCTTTTCCATGTCATAATACGCGGGCGCGTGATAGGCGCAGGAGGCTTTGTCGGCCCGTTCTTCAATCAGGTCGCACACGGCGACCAGCTCGGCCAGGGGATCCTGTCGGTAGAGCTTGGCGTGGCGGTTGCCGATGGGCCCCAAGCCGATGACAGCGACTCTCAGCGTCATTCAACGGCGCTCCTGGCGGGAGCGGCGGGCATTAGGGTCGACGGAATCTCGTAGTTATATTGGCGCATAGCCGGCTCGAAGAAATCGAAATAATTGACACCGTCATCGCGTTGCCAGCGATTAATCGTGTCCTTGCGCATGATGACGCGCGCCAAGGGAATACCCAGGAAGTCTTCCAGTCGCTCCAGGGTTTCATCCTGCTTTAAGACGAAGTCCTCAAAACGGACTTCGATCCAGCGTTCAGGCCTGGGTGTCGACTTGACCAAATCGTACTGATATTTCCAAGAGATGGCGCGGCGCAGGCGCTCGTCTTCTTTCGCTTCCCCCTGTTCATCGGGGGGACCGAGGGGTGCCGGATACTGGATGCCGAAATCGCGCAGATCATCGGTCTTGTGCCGGCCGATGATGCAATCGCGCGGATTGCGAATCCAGAAAATGTAATGAATGTCCGGGTACATGCGCAGGATCCAGGGGAATACCAACGTGGTCTCCGGCACCTTCCAGCCCTTTAGCGGTCGCGAATGATTCAATACCGATTCCAGATAGCGGTTGAGGTTTCTCGTGAAGACTTCAGGTATATCGGTCTCGTGGGCGCGGCTAAAATCCCAGGTCAGGTCGCCGTTCCATTTCACGTAGCGGGCAAATATACGGCAGGCGTCGTACATGGCGTGCGCCGGCACCAGGTCGCCGGAGGGGTTCAGCGTTTGACCCATGTAGACGCCGGAGGCGTAGAGGGTGTGCGAAATCGTCCGCGTGCCGCTGTGACCGCGGCCGATGACCGTTATCACAGTGTAACCACCCCCTTGGTATCCCAGGACTCGATGGCGGCTTCGATGATGCGTTGGACGTGCAGCGCGTCGGCGCCTGAGGCGTCGATCTTGCCCGGTGCGACGCCGGCGAGGTTTTGATCGACCCAATGGTTGATGCGGGTTTGGAAGGTCTCGCCGAAGTGTTTCATGCCGCCGTAATACTCGTGATGTTCGGTCGAGCCTTCGAAGCGGGGATAGTAGGTGAGTTCTTCGCAGGCGTCTCTGAGGAAGAAGCGTCCGTCCGAGCCGAAGACGTCAAGGGTCTCCAAGCCATAGCTGCCGCCGCCCATGCTGGTGTGGCCCCAGTTGCCGTCGTAGCTGCCGCGCAGGTGGCCAATGATGCCGTTCTCGTAGAGCAGATTCACCTGCACGTTGGACCAGATCGCCCGTCCTTTGCCCTTCTTGAAAATTGCGTGGACCTGGCTGACGTCGGACCCCGCGAAATAGCGCATGACATCGAGGGAATGGGGGTGGAGGGCGCGCATGTGGAAATGGGGCGATGTTTCGTTGGGGTTGTTGATCCACATGGTCATGTCGATCATATTCACTTCGCCCAGGCGGCCGCGCAGCATCCAGTCTTTCGCCAGCGCGGCGGCGGGTGTGAAGCGATGGTTGAGGTTGATGCCGTAGCGCAGATTGTTCTCGCGGGCGAGCGCGACCATCTCCTCGGCTTCCGGGACGCTGTTGGAAATCGGCTTCTCACCCAGAACCGGATAGCCGGCGCCAAGAAGCTGCATCGTCGGCGCGTAATGGTCGCCGCCGTTCTCCGTGCCGGCGGTGGTGACGCTGGCGGCGTCGAACTCGATGCCGCTTTCGAGCAGCGTTTGTACAGAGTAGAAGCCTTGACATCCGAAATCCTCGGCGGCTTTGTCCGAGCGTTCCTGGATGATGTCGCAGACGGCGACGACTTCGGCCTCCGGGTGATTGCTGTAGCAGCGGCCGTGGTTGTTGCCGATGCCGCCCATGCCGACGATGGCTACGCGTAGGGTCATGTGGTGTGTCTCCTTATCAGATGCGGGCGAACCAAGGTTCGCCCCTACAGATTCGCTTATTCGGGCGACCTGGTAGGTCGCTGTTGAAATTCTACCCCGGCCCCCCTCCCCGAAGCATCAGGGAGGGGGAGCTTTACTGAGCTATTTTGGACCATTTTGGTCTTTCGCATTTACACGACACTGACCGGGATTGGCTGTAATTCATGATTTTCAACAGAGTCTGGTAGGTCATCCCTACAATTTTCGCTTGATTCGGGCGACCCAGTGGGTCGCCCCTACAAGATCCTTATGTGCGGGCGATGTGCAGGATCGCCTCAACAAATCCTGATTGCGTTTAGTCTTCCTCCCGAGATTCCGCTTGCAGCCTGATGGCCTTTTCCAGATCGGGGAGGGCGAGCGTGTCATATGCCTGCTGCGAAGTCTTGAAAGGCCCGATGCCTTTATGGCCGTGCCAGTCGCCTTGCGTGAGCATGGGATTGGTCAGGCCGGTTTCCGCTTCGCGCTCCGCGATGAAAGCGTCCATCCGCGCTCGCAAATCGGCCACGACTTCCGGGCGTTCATCGGCCAGGTTGTTGTTCTCCTGCGGGTCTTCGACCAGATTGTATAGCTCGATCGGCGGCTTGAAGTGGAAGTCCGGCTCGAGGGCGACCATGAGTTTCCAGCCCGGTGTGCGCCAGCCGTGCTTGCGCATCCAGGTGCACTCGGAAATGTAGAACTCGCTGTCAAATGAGGAGATGTCGCCATCCACCATCGCCATCAAGCTCTCCCCGTCGAACTGGTAACCGTCGGCAGTTGCTTGGTCCTCCAGACCAGCCAAGTCGAGCAGGGTGGGCAGCAAGTCCTTGTGTTGGTTAAAGCCGCTGAGGCGCATGCCCGCCGGCACTCGATCCGGGTAACGGATAATCAGCGGGACGTGCAGGACGTTATCGAAGATGCCGTGATGATCGAACCAGAGTTCGTGATCATAGAGCGTTTCGCCATGATCGCCATTGAGGACGACGATCGTATTGTCGGCGATGCCCATACTGTCCAGCGCTTCAAAGATCGATTGGATGCAAGCGTCCATATAGGCGATGGCGCCATCATATTGAGCGATGACGTAATCTTTGTCGGTGAGGCCGGGCGGCATCCAGGACTTATAGAATACGGCGAAAGGTTTGAAACTGAACACCGGGTCCATCGAGCGGTTGTTCGGGTCGCATTCATCGCCGTGATAAAACATGCGCTCGTAGGGTTCCGGCGGCAGGTAGGGAGCGTGCGGATCCATGTGGCGCAGCGTCACAAACCAGGGCGCCCCCTCGGCATTGAGTCGTTCCAGCTCCGGAATCGTCACATCATTTAAGTTCTGAGCTTTGGGACTGCGGCCGTGCGCGTAGCTGCCCCAACCGGCAAACTCGATATAGTTGTCGTAACCGCGCGAACTGGGATTGCCTTTGAAGCCTACGGATGTCGTGTTATAGCCATAGCGCCGAAGAATTTCAGCCGCCGTCGGCGCTTCCGCGCGCAGCGGACCCTTGTGCCGCAGCGCCACCACTTGCGTGCCGAAGCAGTCTTTGCCGGTCAGCATGGAGGCGTAGGCGGGCGTTGTGGGAATGTGGGGGCTGAAGGTGTTTTCGAAGAGGGTTCCTGATTGGGCAAATTTGTCGATGTGCGGCGTGGTTAGCCGGTCGTAACCGTAGCAGGACATGTGGTCGGCGCGGATTGAATCAATTGCAATTAACAGAATATTGGGTTTGTCAGGCACAGGCTTTACTCCTTCTATCGCGGGAAGTCTACCATAGGCGCTTTTGCAACGCTACAGATTCGACAACAAGCCACTAAGTTAGCGTTTCTGGGGCGGTTTCGCAAGCATGGGAAACAGGTTTTTTGTGCATAGCACCGATTCCGCGTTACAATATGCTCGCTATTGTCCATTCCGGGCAAGCCGGGGCGCGACGCGAGCGCTCCTGAAAATTACGTTCTATTAAGTAAGGAGTTTTTGCAATGGCAAGGAAACTTGTGTTTTTGTTCTTGTTGGTCGTGTTTTCTATACCAAGTTTTGTCGGGGTAGCTCAGCTGCCAGTCGATTTGCCGCGTGAAGAGGTCTTTGTTGTCGATGTGATCATCACTGCGCCAGTGCCTGGGAACTATAACTTCTGGATCACTGGGCCGCATCCGCTCGTTACCCAAGCCTTGATCATGGAAAACCTGTGGATTCGGGATCAGGAAACCGGCGAACGCGTCATGGGCGCCGCCATCTCTGACCCGATGTACAACGATGACTTCACCCAGATGAGTGTTGACCTGCGGGACAATATCTATTGGAGCGATGGCGTTCAATTCACAGCCGACGATCTAATCTTTACCGTGGAGACGGTCAAAGCCACGCCGGAACTGAACGGCTTTGGCTGGCACGCGAACCTGAACAAGTCGATGGCTTCGGTGGAGAAAACGGGGGATTTCAGCGTCACCTTCCATCTGACCGAGCCGACGCCGCGTTTCCATGCCCTTTTCGAGGCCCGCTGGAACGCCATTTACATGATGCCCAAACATGCGTTTGAGAACATCGAGGATCTGCCGGCTCACACCTATACGGATGGTCCTTACCTGGGCGCCTACCTCCCAGTGGAGGAGGACCCCAGCGGGGTCTGGCAACTGTTAGTCCGGCGCGATGATTGGGAACGCTCGCCGGCCGGTGTCATCACCGGCAACCCGGGACCGAAGTATATTCTGGAGATCAACTATGGTGGCCCGGACAGAAAAGTGATTGCCATGTCCCGCGGCGAATTGGATGTCTATTACGATTCGGATTTCGAGTCATTCCAGAGCACGCTCGAAACGGCGCCGGCCGCTCGTTCATGGTATGCGGGCTTCCCCTGGGGTTATATGGGTGAAGTCAGCACGCGGGAGTTAATCTTCAACTTCGGATCGGAAACTCAGCCCTGGTTCCATGAAAAGGATGTGCGCTGGGCGCTGGCATTGGCGCTGGATATCCAGGCAGTAGTGACTGACTACATGGGCGGCACCGCCAAGTTGACCAACATGCCAGTGCCAACCACACCGGCTTTGACCGCCATTTATCATGACCCGATGGAAGAATGGTTCCAGAATCTGGAGATCGAGATCGAAGAGGGCGAGATGTATAAGCCCTACGATCCCACCGTCCCCGATCAGGTCGCCGCGTGGGCTGAAGGAGAGGGTCTCACTGTTCCGGGTGATGCGCGCGCTGTATTCGGTACCGGTTGGTGGGCTAACGCGCCGGATGTTTCTGAACGTCTGCTGATGAAGCACGGTTTCAGCCGTGATGATGGCGGCAATTGGCTGGCGCCAGACGGTGCCCCGTGGGAAATCGAAGTCCTCGCTCCAGTCGATGATCCTGATGGGTTAGCGATTGCGAATGCGGCGGCCGATATGTGGAATGACTTCGGCATTGATGTCCGCGTAGCTGCGTTTGAACGCTCTTTATGGCGAACAACCCTAGAAACCGGACAGTTCGATATCAACGCGTCCTGGTTCTCCTTCGTCCTCGCATCCGGTGATGCTTGGCCACAGTTCAATGGATGGCACCCTGACTTGATTGTTCCGATTGGCGAGGATGCCCGGACAACAGGCGGCAGACCGATGCGTCTGGCAGATCCGAAGATCGGTGAATTCATTGATGCCATGGTGCCCATCAATCCCGATGAAGCGAGAAACATCGAGCTTACCACGGAGCTGTTTCAGTATTGGGTCGAGAATATGTACTCGATCACGACCATCAGCTTCAAGAAGTTCGTGACCTGGAACGAGCGATATTGGACCGGTTTCCCGACCTTTGAGAACCCGACTTCACAGCCGTTATTCTGGTTCCAGGGCGGCAAATTGACCTTCCAGAATCTGAGGCCGGTAGAGTCATAACCGAACGGGCGAATCCGAATATCGGTTCGCAAATCATGGTGCACAGCATGGGAGGAAGGGCTTAGCCCCTTCCTTCTTCAATCCTATCGAAAGCCGTAGGGGCGACACTGTGAGTCGCCCGACAATACACGATTGCAACATCGCGCGATTCCCAGAATCGCTCCTACAAAGCATCTGAGTTAGCTATCTTTTCACGAATTCGCAAGCATCGGATACGGAATTTTGGCAGCATCTTGATTCCGCGTTACACTATGTTTGCGATCGCCCATTCCGGGCTAGCTGGGGCGCGAATCGAGCGCTCTTGCAAACTACATTTCACTAAGTAAGGAGTTTTTGCAATGGCAAGGAAACTTGTATTTATGCTCTTGTTGGTCGTGTTTTCTATACCAACTTTTGTCGGGGTAGCTCAGCTGCCAGTCGATGTGCCGCGTGAAGAGGTCTTTGTTGTCGATGTGATCATCACTGCGCCAGTGCCTGGGAACTATAACTTCTGGATCACTGGGCCGCATCCGCTCGTTACCCAAGCCTTGATCATGGAAAACCTGTGGATTCGGGATCAGGAAACCGGCGAACGCGTCATGGGCGCCGCCATCTCTGACCCGATGTACAACGATGACTTCACCCAGATGAGTGTTGACCTGCGGGACAATATCTATTGGAGCGATGGCGTTCAATTCACAGCCGACGATCTAATCTTTACCGTGGAGACGGTCAAAGCCACGCCGGAACTGAACGGCTTTGGCTGGCACGCGAACCTGAACAAGTCGATGGCTTCGGTGGAGAAAACGGGGGATTTCAGCGTCACCTTCCATCTGACCGAGCCGACGCCGCGTTTCCATGCCCTTTTCGAGGCCCGCTGGAACGCCATTTACATGATGCCCAAACATGCGTTTGAGAACATCGAGGATCTGCCGGCTCACACCTATACGGATGGTCCTTACCTGGGCGCCTACCTCCCAGTGGAGGAGGACCCCAGCGGGGTCTGGCAACTGTTAGTCCGGCGCGATGATTGGGAACGCTCGCCGGCCGGTGTCATCACCGGCAACCCGGGACCGAAGTATATTCTGGAGATCAACTATGGTGGCCCGGACAGAAAAGTGATTGCCATGTCCCGCGGCGAATTGGATGTCTATTACGATTCGGATTTCGAGTCATTCCAGAGCACGCTCGAAACGGCGCCGGCCGCTCGTTCATGGTATGCGGGCTTCCCCTGGGGTTATATGGGTGAAGTCAGCACGCGGGAGTTAATCTTCAACTTCGGATCGGAAACTCAGCCCTGGTTCCATGAAAAGGATGTGCGCTGGGCGCTGGCATTGGCGCTGGATATCCAGGCAGTAGTGACTGACTACATGGGCGGCACCGCCAAGTTGACCAACATGCCAGTGCCAACCACACCGGCTTTGACCGCCATTTATCATGACCCGATGGAAGAATGGTTCCAGAATCTGGAGATCGAGATCGAAGAGGGCGTGATGTACAAGCCCTACGATGCCACGATCCCCGATCAGATCGCCGCCTGGGCGGAAGCCGAGGGCTACGAAGTTCCGGGTGATACGCGCGCTGTATTCGGTTCCGGCTGGTGGGCTCACGCACCGGATGTGGCGGAGCGTCTGCTGATGAAGCACGGATTCAGCCGTGATGATGGCGGCAATTGGCTGACGCCAGACGGCAATCCCTGGGAACTCAAAGTACTCAGCGATACAACTTCGGTTCAGCAGTTCCATTTCGGGAATGCGGCGGCCGATATGTGGAAAGACTTCGGCATCGATACTAGCCTGGCGGCGCACGAACGCACACTATATACGTCGACCAAAACGACTGGGCAGTTCGACATCTCCGGCGATTGGTTCTCTTTCACCCTCGTAGATGGTGATGCCTGGCCGGCGTTCAACAGCTTTCACCCTGACTTGGTTGTTCCGGTTGGGGAGGATTCACGCACCACCGGCGGCCATGCGACGCGCCTGACAGATCCGAAGATTGGTGAATTTATCGATGCCATGGTGTCCATCAGTCCCGATTCGCCGGAAAACTTCGAGCTGACTACGGAGATGTTGAAGTATTGGGTTGAGAATATGTACTCGATACCCATCGTCGCCTTCAACAAATTCGTCACCTGGGATGAGCGCTATTGGACCG
>WTGF01000064.1 GCA_011525385.1 Chloroflexota bacterium
CCCTGATGCTTCGGGGAGGGGGCCGGGGGTGGGGTAGAATTTCAACAGCGACCGCTGGATCGCCCGACGCGTAGAAACTGGATGAGTATCGGGCGACTCGCCGAGTCGCCCCTACCAGATCGTTGGTATTTTGGGTTAAGGATCCCATGCCGAGGACTGGCTAAAATTGATTCAACCGAAAAAGATACACTACCGATGATTCAGTTGAAGTGCCGACGAGTTCGTAGTAAGCTGGAAGTTCTTGGAGGTGAATCCTTATGCAAATCAATTATCAAGAGCGTCTCGACAGCTTGCTGGAGGGGAGCGGCGCGCATACGGTGGCGATGGTGCCGGGCGAGAACATGGTCTATTTTACCGGCTTGCACTTTCATCTGTCGGAACGTCCGATCGTAGCGCTGTATAACCGGCAGGGCTTGTCGCTGATCATTCCTGAATTGGAGGTTGCCAAGTTGGAAGCGCGACCTGACCTGGAGGCGCGCCGATTCATGTGGACGGACCGCGATGGTTATGATAACGCCTTTCGAGAGTCGGTCGCGGACTTGGCGCTCAAGGAAAATGCACTTGCCATGGATGGGCAGACACTGCGCCTCTTTGAGTGGCTGGCCTTGAGCAGGGCAGGCGTTTCTGCCGACCAAGCGATTGACGCCGGCGACCTGTTTTTGACCTTGCGGGCGCGCAAGGCGCCAGAAGAAATTGCCAGGATGCGCAAGGCAATCGAAATCAGCGAGAAGGCATTGGAAGCAACTATGAATTGGGCGCGACCCGGGATGACTGAGCGGCAGATCGCCGACAGATTGTCAGCCGAAATGCTGGCGCGCGGCGCGCAGGGAGTGCCATTCTTGCTGGTATTGACTGGTGAGAAGAGCGGCTTGCCACACGGCGATACCGGTGATCGCGTTTGGGGCGAAGATGAATTCCTGCTCATCGACTTCGGCGCGCGCTTCCAGGATTACCCGGCGGATATCACGCGGACCTTTTGCGTCGGGCAGCCGACCGAGCAAATGCGCGCGATGTATGAAGCTGTATACGGCGCCAACAAGGTTGCCCGCGAATTCGCGCGACCGGGCGTCACTTGCGAAGCGGTGGATCGCGTCGCCCGCGATGTGATTGAAGCCGCGGGATTGGGCGAGTATTTCATCCATCGTTTGGGGCATGGCCTTGGACTCAGCGTACACGAATTGCCCAATATGGTGGCGGGCAATCGACAGGAACTGCTGCCGGGCATGGTCTTCACCATCGAACCGGGCGTCTATATTCCCGGTGTCGGCGGCGTGCGCATCGAAGACAATGTCGCGGTCACTGAAGATGGTCTGGATGTCCTGACAAGTTTCCCGCGCGAACTGTAGCCCCTTCGCAATTCCCTATGAGTCTACGCTTTCTTCTGCTGATTCTGTGGAGCATGGCGCCCGGCGTCATTTCCCTTGGCGCGGACAATTGCATTGAAGTGACGGATTTGCCTCTATTTGTCGACCCCGATACGCGTCCGTATATTCAGCTTCGTGATGAGAGCCTTGTAGAGGGCGAAAAGGCCTACAAGGCGCGCGGCATCAACTATTATCCCGCGCGGACACCCTGGCGCCGATTCCTGCTCGAGTCCACAAGGCGCGATCTGCGGTCGGAGATGCAATTGATCCGCGCTGCCGGATTCAATTCGCTGAGAATCTTCTTGTGGAACGGCGCGCTCTTCCCCTGCCATGATGCCCCTGGCCGGCCAAGCCCCGCGGCCTTTGAACGCGTGGATCAAATGATGCGCCTCGCGGGTGAACTCGATTTTCGGCTGATCGTGACCTTAAACGATATGCCCGATCTTACTGCGCATCCCCTCTATGAAAATCCGTCTCAGGTGCAGGAGCAGACGCGAATCATCGTCAGCCGCTATGCGAGGGCGCCGGCAATTATGGCCTGGGATCTGCGCAACGAGGGCGATATCGATTATGGATCGCGGAGTATATTGCAGCGACGTTTTCCGCGTGTGCAAGTGCTGGATTGGCTGCGCCAAACCGCGGAGTTGGTCCGCTCGATTGACAAGAATCATTTGTTGACGGCTGGCTGGTTAAACGAGGCGCATTCTACCGCGCCCTCTGTCGATTTTGTCAGCTTTCATCATTGGTCCTCGGCCGCGGACTTGCAACGGCGAATTCGCGAATTGCGGCTTTCGACAGCCAAACCCATCCTGCTGGGAGAGGTGGGTTACAGCAGTTTCGGCGGTCTGTCCCCGGGGGCGCAGGCGCAGGCTTTGGCCTCCGCAATCTCGGCAAGCGAAAAGGCAGGCTTGTTGGGATGGATGATTTGGACAGCCTTTGACTTCCCGCGGACGGCGACTTGTTATCCCTCTCCCTGTGAAAGTTCGGACAATCCGGAGCATCACTTTGGTATCTGGGATTCAGACTACCGCCCGAAACCGGCGCTGGATGCCATTGGCGGGTATTTGGAGCGATGAGCCAAGGTGAGAGCGCGCAACTGACAGGGCGGGCGCGTCAAGCGCGCATCACCCCGCATACCGGCGCCTCCCAGCGCAGGCCGCGGTGCCGGGAGTGCAAACTGTCCAGCGCGACTTTAGCGTCATCGGGAAATGGCGCTCCTCTGCGCCGTATCATGTCGATATTCATCATGACCACTTCCACTGTCGCCGCCAGTTGCTCGCGCGTATCGTTGATCAGGAAGGCCATCATATAGCCCCGCTTTGGCGATACATCAATCAAGCGCACATGAACGCTGACCTGATCCCCGGTCAAGATTTCGGCGTAGTATCGGATGTGCTGTTCCAAGGCGAAATTACCGAATTTGTCGGCCGCGGCATAAAGCTCGCCCATGCCAACTCGGCGGAGGAATTCGCTCAGCCCCTGTTCGGCCACATGAACGTAGAATTGCACATTCATATGCGAATTCTCATCCATGAACGCTGAGGGAATGCGCTGCTGATGCATTCTTTCCAGTTGACGAATATCCTTAAGCGATACCTGCGTTTTCGGCATGGACAATCGGTCCCTTATCGTCGCGTGAATCCGCCGCCATTATAGCGGCAAATGACGAAACTGCGGGATCAACTTTATGGGTCTGTCATCCCTGCATGTTATAGTTGGTTCTTGTCAGTTATATATCGCAAGCGCACAGAACTTGGGAAATGGAACGAATAACTGCCGAAAACCTTGATGCGCTCCAGCCACTGGGCTCGGTCGCCTTCGGCTGGATATCGCAAGTCTTGTGGTCGCCTTCGGGAGACATGCTGGCGGTCTGCGGCGGCGATGGCATCGCGGTTTACGCGGATGCCTTCGGCGGCCAGCCCAAGTTTCGGCTGAGAGGGCAAAGCGCTCCCGTTAAGGGAATCGCCTTTGATCCCTCTGGTCTTGGGCTGGCGTCGGTCGGCTCTGATACTGCTCTTAGACTGTGGACATTTCATGAAGACGGGCTGCTCGAGCGTAGCAGCGCCTATGGGCACGAGAACTCGGTTGACGATGTGGCCTTCAGCCCCAATGGTTCGCTGATCGCGACTGGGAGCGCAGATCATACGATTCGCCTGTGGCATCCGACAACCCTGAAAACTGAAAAACTGCTCAGGGGGCATTCCGATGAAGTGACATCTCTGACCTTTGATCGGAGCGGCCGTGCGCTGTTTTCCGCCGGCCGTGACGGATCCATTCGCGTATGGGATCTCCTGGGGAAGAACGAGAGCGTAGTGCTGGGCAAACATGAGGATTGGGTGCGTGAGATTGCCCTGGACTCGGCTGGAAGGAATCTGGCTTCGGCTTGCAAGGACGGAACCATTCGCATCTGGAACTTGCGGGTCTCCGCTCCACCGCAAACCTTGCCAGGGCATCCCGGTGGCGCGGATACCCTCGCATTCTCTCGAGACAGATCGCTATTGGCGAGTGGCGGGCGGGACAATATGTTGCGTTTCTGGGACCTGTCCACCGGCCGTCTGCGGCATTGCGCGCGCGCCCACACGCGACCTGTCTTGAGCATCGCCCGCAATCCTGCCTGTACGATGTTTGTCTCCGGCGCCGGCGACAACCGGGCGCTGCTCTGGGCGATCCGCTGAGGCCTTGATGTTGCCATCGGGATTCCTGGCAACATCAAGGCGCAATCGTTAGAATGAGTTGCATCTTGCTTAAGTGAAATGAAGGTGTATGCAGATGAGCCTAGGTACGACTAGCTTAGGGCAAGTGCGGGAGCGTCATATCGGCGTAATGCGCTTGACCTGCGAGATCTTTAGCCACATTCTTGGCGGCGTGAGCGAAGAACAAGCGCATGATTTGCGCGACGGACCGGATGGCTGGTCCATTGTCGAAATCGTCTGTCATTTGCGTGATTTCGACCAGATCTTCCGCAGCCGCGCTGTGATGATGTTGAACACCGATCACCCGAGATTGCCCGCCTATGATCACGAAGGAATGGCTGTGGAACGGGCATATCAGCAGGAGCAACTCTCGAGCGCCTGCGAGCAGCTTAAAGCGTCACGACGGGAGACCATCGCCTTTTTCGCCTCTCTGACACCGGATCAATGGGAACGCGATGGCGTCCATCCGGAACGCGACAGCTTCACGATGACCGATGCCGTGATGCAAGTTGGCTTGCACGATTTGGATCATCTGGAACAGATCACACGAATTTTGGCGGGATAGTGGGCACCGCCGTGACGCAAACACCTGGGATCAGCGAGCAATTAGGAGATTTTTGATGCAGGCATTGATCGAACGTATTCGGTCGGAAGGTAAAAACCTCGGTGGCGGCATCCTCAAAGTGGACAGCATCATCAACCATCAGCTTGATCCGCCGCTGATGGAAGACATGGGCAAGGCCTTTGCCCGGCGCTTTTCGGAGGTAGCGGTTGACCGCATCTTGACCGCTGAGATTTCCGGGATCGCCCCGGCTCTAATGACCGGTATCGAATTGGGAGTACCAGTAGTCTACGCGCGCAAGAAAAAGCCCATAACCATGGCTGGTCCCGTGTTTCTGGAAACTGCGCCCAGCCACACCAAGGGTGGCGAAACTCTGCTGCTGGTAGCGGCGGAATTCCTGCACGCCGGGGAAAACGTCTTGATTATCGATGATTTCCTGGCGACGGGGCAGACCCTGCTGGCCTTGGCGCGCATAGTCTCCAGCGCAAATGCCAATCTGGTTGGCGTGGGTGTTGTCGTTGAAAAGACCTTTGAAGGCGGGCGCGAGCGCATGTTGGAAAAATACGACATACCGATTCAAGCCTTGGCTACGATCACCAGTATGGAAGGCGAGACAATCACGGTTCGTGAGATCTGAGCCCCGCGATTCGGTCGATTAGAGCCGCTCGGCGGCGGCGAATTTGGGCTACCGCGCTCACAGAAATAATAAACCTCTTCGGCTACCGCAGATCGCGGTTTATTAGAAAAGAGCGACAGCTTGTCCGGTACGGGCGGATTCTTGCGCGGCAAGGGCGAAGCGCAAGACGTCGCGCCCCTCTTCCCCTGTGAGCTTCGGCGCTTCGCTGGCAAAATAGGCATCAATAAAGTGGCGGGTCGAGTTGATAAAGCTGTGTTCCCAGCCGACCGGCATATCCGAGAAGCTGCGCGTCTGCCTGTCCTTGTACATGACCACCGGCGGCAGATCCATCATTTTGCCGTGGCCCCGTGTCACCCAGATCACGCCTTTAGTACCGGTCAATTCCACACGATCGTCTTGCGCGTATTGCCGCGTATCCAAGACCAGTTCAGGAGAATAAACCGCTTCAAGGGAGCCATAGCGGTTGTTGGGGAACTTCCACGAGACGATGGCGGGCGCGTCAAGAATCATGCCGGGGGAGACTTCCGTGCTGCCGATCCAGGCATGGACCTGCTCCGCCATGCCCATAAAATGCCAACCCAGCGCGAACTTGTGATGACCGTCGTCGAATACCAGCGGACCGCCACCGCATTCCTCCGGATCGTAGCGCCAAGCCAAGGCGGAATTCGGCACGTCCCACTCTGTCGGGCTGACGCCGGAATTGCTCTTGATGCGGATCGTTAGCAAGTCCCCGATCTCGCCGCTGTCTATCAGCGCTTTGGCTCGTTGAACAGGTGGATAGAAGATGAAGTTTTCGTAAACCTTGAACAAAACGCCGGCTTGTCGCGTCGCGTCGATCATGGCGTCGGCTTGCACAACTGTCAATGCCATCGGTTTTTGAACCGACACATGCTTGCCTGCCGCAGCCGCGTCCAGGGTGGCCTGATAGTGCAGGTGATGCGGCAAGAGGATCTCCACCAGGTCTATGTCATCCAGCGCCAAGAGATCGTTGTAGTCACTGAACATGCGAGAATCCGGCACTCCCCAGGCGCGTCCGCGCGTCCGTGCCAACTCAATGCTCCGGTCGCAAACCGCCACGATTTCTGTCCGCGGATCATCCAGATAGGCCAGCGCGTGCAAATCCGAAATTCTTCCCGTTCCGATGAATCCTACGCGAAGTTTGTCCATCTCAGTCCTCTTGTTGGCTTGCGAAGGGCGATTGTAGCATCATGCGGATTTTTGTAAAATAGCCTGGCCTGGCAGAGCAATCGCAACAAAGCCAAAATACCTAAAATAAATCCAAAATTTAACCACAGGAGTAGAACCAAGTAAGTCGTGCAACGAAAATTAACCACAGAGAACACAGAGGGCACAGAGATTTTGATGTAGGGGCGAGCCTTGGCTCGCCCGCAAAACCTAAACGATACGGTGGGCGAGCCATCGGCTCGCCCGTACAACTATTCGGTT
Organism: Chloroflexota bacterium; assembly: GCA_011525385.1. Taxonomy (GTDB): domain Bacteria; phylum Chloroflexota; class Anaerolineae; order Aggregatilineales; family Phototrophicaceae; genus UBA6055. Next base: position 6,703 of record WTGF01000064.1, read on the forward strand.
ATTTTGGTAGTTTCATTCATATTACAATCATTTTCATTACTTTCTTGGTCGTACTGAGGACACAGAAGTAATTCCAAGTAAGTAATGCGAAAATAAGTGGCGTGTAGGGGCGACCAAACTGGTCGCCCGATGCCACGATGGCTTGCTTTTTTGGGCGACATACTATGTCGCCCCTACAGATCGTTACTTTTGAAGAATTTGTATTACTTTCTTGGTTCTACTGAGGTCACAGAGAAACGCTTCATTTACTTTGTGTTCTTAGTAGTTCCAAGTAAGTAATGAGAATCTGAAAAAGCGACGAGTTGTAGGGGCGTTTCGCCGAAACACCCGCAAAATATATTCCTCTGCTGGTTTTTCTCTGCGCTCTCTGCGTCCTCTGTGTTTAGATTTTTGCACGACTTACTTGCGTTTACTTTTGTGTCTTTGTGGTGGTCATGCTTTCGACCGGGCAACGAATCGCTTGACTTGCCAGTAATCTGAAATACACCCCGATAATTGTCCTGCGTTGTCATAGCTTGCGGGTAGATGATACAATAAGATCGGAATCGTCTCTTTTGGAGATTCCCGAGCGAGGATCATCATGGCGCTGCAAACTGATACGCACTCGATGAAATTGCTGGATCTTCCTTTGATGCTTCGGCTCAAGCAGAATGCCATCGTTTTGCATAGCGAGCTGGGTTTGACCGAGGACGCGCGAGGGAGAAACAGCGCCTTGCTCTCTAGCATCGTCTTTCCGCGCGGCTTGCATACGCTCTTGGGTCACGTCGACGACAAGAATGTTGTTGGTCAGTTTCGTTATCGCCCGGGCGAATCCAATGCGCATATTGTGTACTTGGCGCCAACACTGGACGACGACGAGGACGATAGCACCTGGCTGCACATGCTCGATGCCATGGCTGAACAAGCGGGCAAGAACGGCGCGCAGAACCTCGTTGGCGAGGTCGAACTGAGCCACAGGCTTTTTGAGACGATGCGCCGAGCGGGTTACGCGGTGTATAGCCGGCAGGTGATCTGGCAGCATGGACCGATCGTCGGGGAGCTCCCGTTTGCGGATTTGGAAATCACGCCGGAATCCGAGATGGATCAGATAGGCATCGCTGCGCTCTTGGGATGTACGATACCGCGCATCATGCAGACGGTCATGGGGCCTTCGGCCGACATGCAAGGATTGGTCTATCGCAAAGATGGCCAGGTGGAAGCGTACGTCGCCTATTCCGAAGGCAAACACGGTGTTTATCTCTTGCCCTTTTTGCATCCGGAAGTATTAAGCGAGGCGCCGGATATCATTGCCGGCGCACTGCTGAAAATCGAGCGTAGTCGCAAGCTGCCGGTCTACATCAGCGTCCGTGGGTATCAAGGCTGGTTGGAAAACGCCATGCTGGATCTGGGCTTCAATCCCTGGCTGGAGCAAGCAGTGATGGTCAAGCATTTAACCGCAGGCGTACGACAGGCGTCATTCGCGCAAGTTAATTTGAGCGCGAGTGGGAGGCAGAAACCGGCTGCTAACTTGCAAATGGAATATCTCAACGATAACCTTGCGCTGCGAGAGTGAAACTGTGCCCGGTTGCCTTTCCCAGCATTTGGATAGATTCAAGCGAATCCCGCAATAGCAAAAGGACAAGCCCCGAGTAGATGGACAAACGAATAACGGACGATTTTGAAGTACTCAGAAGCGTCTTGCCGCCGCGCATCCGAGACGCGGTTGATGAAGTCGGCAATACCAGTCAACTTCTAGAGATCGTGTTGGATCTGGGAAGGACCCCTGCCGCCCGATATATTGACAGCGAGTATGTACTTTCCGACCGTGAGGTGACGGAGGAAGATCTGCGGCAGTTGCTTGATGAACTGGGCGAGTTTGACGATGACAATCGCGCCGGCATCGAGCGTTCTCTGCATCGCATTTCGGCGATTCGCAATCGACGCGGCAAGATCGTCGGTTTGACCGTCCGCATCGGTCGGGCAGTTTACGGCACCATCGATATCATCGCCGACTTGATCGAAACGGGTCAGAGTGTGTTGATAGTAGGACCGCCCGGCGTCGGCAAGACAACACTGCTGCGGGAAGCGGCCAGAGTGCGGGCGACGCGCAAGCGCGTGGTAATCGTCGACACCTCCAACGAAATCGGCGGCGATGGCGACATCCCGCACGAGGCGGTTGGCAAGGCGCGCCGCATGCAAGTGTCGCAGCCCGATCGTCAGCATGAAGTGATGATCGAGGCAGTGGAAAACCACAATCCCGAAGTAATTGTGATTGACGAAATCGGCCGAGAATTGGAAGCACAGGCGGCGCGCACCATCGCGGAACGCGGCGTGCAACTAATCGGCACCGCCCACGGCAATTCCTTGGAAAACTTGATGCTGAACCCGACTCTGTCCGACCTCATCGGCGGTATTGAATCCGTCACGCTTTCTGATGACGAAGCGCGCCGGCGCGGGACACAGAAAGTCGTGCTAGAGAGGCGTACGGCGCCAACCTTCGACATCATGATCGAGATTCAAGCGCGCGATCGTTTGGTCGTACATGCGGACGTCGCCACGGCTGTAGACGTGATTCTGCGCAACCGCCCGCAACCCGCTGAGTTGCGAGAGCGCGACGGCGCGGGTGTAATTCACGTGAACGTATACATTCCGGAAGCCGATTCGCGTTCATCGCCGGCTCGCCTGGGCGTTCAACTACAAGGTAGCAGACGCGACATGAACGCGCATCACGTTCGTGGCACGCGCGAAAATGGCATCACGCGGGACAAGATGAGAGACGATCTGGCTCAGACAGGCAGACGCGATCTGAGCCCGGTAAGCGTATATGCCTATGGCGTGGCGCGCAATCGGCTCGAACAAGCCGCGCGGCGGCTGAACGTGCCGCTTGTTTTGACCGATGACTTTAGCGACGCGCAAGCCATTGTCACCCTGAAGACACATTATCGCCGCCGTCCGCGCCTGATCACAGATGGTGAAAAACGGGGCATGTCCATCTACGTTTTGCGCGCGAATACGGTGACGCAAATGGAGAACTTCCTGGTTGATCTGTTCCGGCTGAATGGCAGGAAAGACCTTGATCCCTTTGGTCAAGCCATACAAGAAGCTGAACAAGCCATCAGGCGCATCCGCGCCGGAGAAGATTATATTGACCTCAAACCGCAGGTCTCCCAGATACGCAAGCGCCAGCATCAACTGGCGCGTCAGGCGCAAATGCATTCGGCCAGCGTCGGTGATGAACCACGTCGATATGTCACGATCTTCCGCGATGCTTGAGCGAATCTTTCCGCCGCCGAAAGGGGATTCATGGCCGCTTCCTTGAGGCCCCCGCCACCCATCCGCACCGATCATAGCAACGCCTTCGCGCACAACACCATGGCTGTGCGTATACCTGCGATTTTCCAGGAAACGCTCGACCTGAATCCAGATTATCCGACAGGTATTAAGGATCGCCTCGGTCGTTTGCGCGATGACATTGGCGCCGGAGAGGCGATCCCGCCTCTGGAAGCGGAGGGGGCGAGCGACTATCAGCAATGGCTGCTGGCGCTGCGTCAACAGCAAGATATTATGGGCGCGCCCGTGACATGGCATAACGCCGAGTGGTTCTTTGCGGAGACCTACGCCTATCGCTGCCTGGTCCAAGCGACGCGCTATTTCGAATCGCGGCGAGATCCCTTTGCGCCCAAGAAGAAATCTGAACTGACGAGTGAGGGGCTTTGGTCACTGATCGAAGGCGCTTTTGCATCCGATGTTGCGGCGGAGCAGGGGGTCGCGCAAGCTGTGATGCTGGACCTGTGGGCGAATCGAATCGACCTAAGTTATGCGGCGTCTTTGGAACGGGGCACCGATATCATCCCCGAAGATCTGCTGGTGGATGACAGCGATCATGTGCTGAATTACCTTTGCCGCTCGGCGACGGCCTCCGGTCAAAAGCGCGACGAAGGCGCCATTTACATTGTGGCGGACAACGCCGGTTCCGAGTTGGCAATGGACCTGGTCTTGGCGGATCGTCTGCTGCGTCACGTGACTGACCGCGTCGTGCTTTACCTGAAAACGCATCCCACCTTTGTCAGCGACGCGACGCCGGAAGATGTCTGGATCATGCTGGGTGAGATGAAGCGGCGCGGCGGCGCTAGCGCTCAACTGGCTGAACGGCTGACAGCCAACTGGGAATCGGCGCGTTTGCTTTTCCTGCCGCATCAATTTTGGAATAGCAGCACGCTTTTACGCGATATGCCATCAGAGTTGTACGATAGGCTCAACGCGTCGCGACTTGTGATAATCAAGGGAGACGCCAACTATCGGCGCGCGGTCGGCGATTGCCTTTGGCCGGCAGAAAGTCCATTCCGCGATGTCATGTCTTATTTTGACGCGCCGGTTTTGTGCCTGCGCACCCTCAAGAGCGATCCAATCGTCGGGCTGCCTTCCGCGGCAGTCGCCGAGGATTTAGACCGAAGCGATCCAACTTGGCGGGTGAACGGAAAGCGCGGGCTGATTCAGTTCAAGCCTCAGTCGTCGAAGAGCCAATAGGTCGCCGTCAGCGGGAAATCACGCTCCAGCCAAGCCATGACTTTGCACGGTATCAAGCGATACAGAACGGCGTCTTCTTCTTCCAGATTGGGATCGAGATCGTATTTGTCGATGTAGTTTTGGTCGATAAGCGCTTGCAAGGCCGGAGGCGGCGTCGATTCGCGGAGCAGGCCTTCGAAAATGACGGTTTCATCGCCACTTTCCAGGTGTACCACGACCCGGCTGTCCTGCGAAATGTTACGCGCTTTGACCGAATTGCGATCGGTGGCCGTGAACAACTGTCCCTCGACCCAGGCGCCCCAGACGGGCGCCGCATGCGGCTTGCCATCCGGGCAGGTCGTGCAAAGCCAATAATTGCGGGCGGAGGCCATCTGGCGCTCGACCCAATCCCAACTCAGCATCGACCCCGTCTCTTCGACGTTGACGCCGTAGTGCGGCATATTCGGTCGGACGCGCCGCGCGTTCGTCGGTTGTAACAAGGGTTCGTTTGCCTTGGGCCCCATGCGCTATTTGCTCATGGGCATGATGACGTGCGTGAAGTCCTCGCGGTTTTCCGGCCGCAAGACGCCGGGGTTCTCAGGGCCATTGCTCTGGAAGACGACTCGCTCTTCCTTGATCACGCGCAGCACTTCAATCAAGTACTTGATGTTAAATGAGATATCAAGCGCTTCGCCTTCTGCGGAGGCGTCGAGCATACCCTCGCTGTCGCCGCGTTCGGCGCTTTTGCCCACAATCAGCACCTCGGCCGGCTCGCCGGGGTTCAGCGCCGGTTTGACATGAAGGTTGGCGCTGTTGGCGTTGTCCCGGGCGAAGATCTCGGCACGTTGACAAACAGTCAGCAAGTCGCTGGTGTACATCACGGTCGAGGTCGCGTAGGAGCGCGGGATTATCGAGGCGAAATCGGGGAATCGACCTTCCAGCAACTGCGACGAGACCAGGATATTGGGCATGAAGACCGTGACGCTGTTGCGCTGCTTGGGCAACGAAATCCCGACTTCCTGGTCATCTTCGGCGATGCGAGCGATCTCGCTCATGGCCTTGGCCGGGATGACCATATCTTGACGGTCGCCGAAGTTCTCTTCTAACTCGGCTGTGCGCACGGCCAGGCGATAGCCATCAGCGGCCGCCATCGTCAAGGCATTGCCTTCAAGCTGCATGTATACGCCTGTCAAGATGGGTCGGTTCTGCTCGCGGGCGGCGGCAAAAGCGGTCTGCACGATCATCTCGCGCAGGGTTTTGCCTTCCAGATACAGATCCGCGCCTTCGTTGTGGTTAATCGGGGGGAATTCGTCCGCGTCGATGCCGCGGACGTTGGAAGACTGTATGCCACAGCGCACATGGACCGTATGCGTGGAAGCGTCCAGGCGCATGTCGACGCGCTCCCGGGAAAGATTGTTGACCAATTCGCTGAAGGTTTTGGCGGGCAGCGTGATGCTGCCGGCCTGCTCCACCCTGGCGCCGATCCAGACCGTGATGCTCATTTCCAGGTTTGTCGCCGAGAGCTTCAGGCGGGAGTCTTCGGTTTCCAGGAGCACATTGGCGAGCACCGGAAGCGGGGGATTGCCGTCCACCGCTTTGGTCACTGTATTCAAGCTGTTCGCCAGGTTTTCTTGCAGCACACTTACGATCATGGTTTTCCTCTAGTAGCGAGCTTGGGCGCCGACGCTGACGGTCTACGCGCGTATTCGTTTTGTACGCATTATAGCCCAAGACGGGAGCTCCACCAACACCAACAAAGTAAGACAGCCAGGGCCGCTACCTGGCACGTGACGATTCAAATTGTTGGTTTTCAGGCGCTAACGCTAGCGGCCAAGTCCTGCGCGGTCGATTTATGCTTCCGGATCTACAGGTCTAACATCGTCGGTCGAGATCTCAATCGTTTCCCCGTCTTCGTCGATATCTTCAACGCGCACGATCTCGATTTTCAGTTTGGCGATCAAGGCGGCCATCGTCCCCAAAGCCGCGAGTACCGGATTAAAGATAGTGGCGACGCCGCCAACCACCACCGCCGGCGTCAGCGGGACTTCGATCAGGACTTCGTCGTTGGCGTTGCGAATGATGAGGCGACGTACGTTGCCTTCTGCCACCAGATCCTTGACGCGGTCGACAAGTTCACTGCCGGCGACTTCCATCTCTTCCACCCAATCGCGCTGATCTTTCGGTTTGCGCGGATCTTCGCTCATGTCGTTCTCCTGATCACTGGATTGCTTCATCCAGTAGTTTCTACGTATCTGCCCATGCTGAGTTGTACAACCGTCGCCTGCGCCGCTTGTTTAGCGGAGCAAATCGTAGAGCATTTGCTTCCAGCGCGCAGCGTCCAATTCCCAGCAGATGAGCGGTCTTGCGGGGTTTTTTAGCGCCTCGCGCCAGGTGTCGATATTCCGCACGTCGTCCGCAAGGTTGAGCTTGTCCACCACGGTCATGCCCCGCGTGAGTTCGCTGCGGCATTCAATATCGACAAAGTGATGGCTGGTTGAAGTTGCGATCGAGGGATCAATAGCTACAGCCATCGCCACGCCATCAGGCAGTGAGATACCGATCTCGCCGGTTTGTATTTCGTAACCGCGCATGCCCTTGATATTGCAATCGATTGTGAAGTCGGCGTACTCGCTGCCGATTCCGCGTACGTTGTCGATATCTTCGGGCGATAGAACGAATTCACCCTGGCTGAACTCCCAGCCGACCATTTCGATTGGCAAACCGGAGCGGAAGACGATTTGCGCCGCTTCGGGATCGCACCAGATATTGTATTCGGCCGCCGGCGTCACATTGCCGTTGGTACAGGCTGCGCCACCCATCACAATGCAGCGGCCCACGCGCGATACGATGTCCGGGGCTTGTCGCAACGCCAGAGCCAGGTTGGTCAAGGGACCCAAGGTTACGATCACGATATCCGGCCTGGACCGGACCGTCTCGATGATCGCGTCCACGGCATGTTCTTCCCCGACTCGGCTGCGGCGGGGTTTGTAGCGGTCGCCCCAGTCGCCAAGACCATCTGCGCCGTGAAACCAGTCCGCCGACGCGTATTCGCGGGTGAGCGGCCGATCGGCGCCGGCATAAACCGGGGTATCGCTCTTGCAAAGCTCGGCGAAATAAAGCGAGTTTTCAACGCCCTGTTCAAGGGGCACGTTGCCGGCGACGACGGTGATCGCCAGGACATTGATATCGCTGTGGCGCAGCGCCATCAGCACGGCGACGGCGTCGTCCGATCCGGCGTCGGTATCGATCAAAAAAGGGCGGGGCATATCGAAGTCTCCTGCGGCCACCTAAACTTTGAGGGCAAGGCTATCGACCGCAACTTTCAATCGTTGAAGTCCATCCTCCAGGACAGATCGCGGACAACCGAAATTCAGGCGGACGAAGCCTTCGCCGGCGCTGCCGAAGAAAGTGCCTCCCGTTGGCGCGACGCCGGCGCGTTCGGTGCAAAACGCGGTGACATCGCCTTCGATCGGCAAGTCGCGCATATCAAGCCAGAGCAGGTAGGTCGATTGCGGGATCGTTGTCTTGACTTGCGGCATATGTTCTCGAATGAATTCGATAGCGAAATCACGGTTGTCCTTGAGATACAAGAGCAACTGCCGCAGCCATTCCTCGCCGCCGGTGTAAGCGCCGTAGGCGGCCTCGTAACCCATGATGTTGACATGCGCGCTGATGCTCTGCAGGGCGGCCGCCATCGTTTCGCGGATTTCCTTGTTTTGCGCGATCAAGACCGAACAAGCCATGCCGGCCAGATTGAAAGTCTTGCTCGGCGCGATCATTGTCAGCGTATTCTGCGCGATCTCGTCGGACAGGGTTGCGATGGGAATGTGCTTTCCCTCCAGAATCAGATCGGAGTGGATCTCGTCGGCGACAATCAAGAGGCCGTGCTTGAGGCAGATTTCGCCTACACGCTCAAGCTCGGCTCGCGAATAGAGAAAGCCGGCCGGGTTCTGCGGGTTGCATTGCAGGTGAATTGATGTCAGCGGATCCCGCGCGACCATTTCAAACTCATCGTAATCGTTTTCATAATGGAAGCTGTGGGCGCTATCGGCGATGTATTCCATGTTGATGTTGCCAGTGAATTTTCGATTGGCGCGGACGGCTTTGAAGAAAGAGCCATAGACCGGCGTCTGAATCAAAACGGTATCGCCGGGTTTGCCAAAACCACTGCAGACCGCGCAGAGCGCCAGAACCATACCGGGCGAAAACATCACGTCTTCGGGCTTGATCCGCCAATTATAGAGCCGGCTCATGCGCTCGACGATGACGTCTTTGAGTTTGGGGGGATCCAGCGTATATCCGAATACGCCGTGTTGAGCGCGCTCGATCATGGCGCTGATGGCGGAGGGCGGCGAGCGGAAGTCCATATCCGCCACCCACATCGGCAAGCAGCCCTCGTCTACAGCGCCCCATTTTGCGCTGTGATGCCCGGTGCGGTCGATGATTTCGTCAAAGTTGTACTCGGTCATGTTCGTGGCTTTCTCAGGTTCACAACGGTTTCAGGAAAAACATGCCAAAACTATAACCGATTGCGGGGATAGATGCACGGGCGGTTTGGGGCAGGGATTTTTTCACCACAAAGACACGAAGAGCGCGAAGGAGATATTAAACAAAAGATCTAGCGTACTCTGCGACTCAACAAGGCCAAGTTAATAGCGCAAAAAAATATGTGCTGTAGGGGCGACCAATCTGGTCGCCCGATGCCATGGCGGCTTGCGCTTTCGGGCGATTTGATAAATCGCCCCTGTTTACGTATAGCGCGTCGCTGATGTGACGAGAACGCTTGCGATTTTGCGTGAGCGCGGCAGCCCAAAATCGCGGCCGCCGTGCGGCTACAGTTCGTTAGTTTTGAAGAATTCGCATTACTTTGTTGGTCCTAATTCTGTAGTGCATCCCCTAAATCCCGCCAGCATGTACCGGTTTCGTTTATTTCGGGGAGCCTTCCGACAAACGCGCGAGCAGCTTATGCCCGTCGACGCTGTCAATTTGCGCTGAAACGCGCAGGGCAAAACTGAGACGCGGATCGTCGTAGGCTCGCTCCAGCGCCACATCGCCGCCGTAAATCTCCGCAAGAATTGCGCTTAGCTCATCTTGCAGCGCCGCATAGAGTGACTGCTCGTTGCGGTAATTCTGGCGGTCCAGGAAACTGATCTTGGCGCTGCTGAAATCGAACTCGATATCGCCGGGCGCTTCGTCTTCCAGGCATAATGCCGCAGCCAGCGCCAGGCGAAACACCAGGAGCAGGGCGTCGGACAAGATCCCGGGCAGATTACGCTTGCGGATATAGTGCAAGCCAACTTGGCCGTCGCTGAAGTCATAGGCGTAGTCGCCTTCGTCCGCGATCAAGATCACGCCCGGCCCTTCGGGAACATGTTTGTAGTCGATGACATCAATCAGCATACCGTCGACCGTGTGTTCCTGAATCCAGCGTTGGAAAATCGGAACGATGTCGGCTGCCGCCAGCGCAGGTTCGCGTTTCAAGTTGAATTTGACCCCAAGGCGATTGGGAACGATTGTCATTTGCTTTTCTCCAGGCGCTTTGCCTACAGCTCTCGATGGCGCTAGCTCACGATGACGCCGTTGATGCGTTGTTCGGCGCTGTGAATGTTCTCGATGAACAGTTGCGTCTCGTCGATCAATTGATGCGCGTAGTCCTCCCCGACTTGCGCCGGCGGCTGGTTGTGCCGTTTGAAAAGGTAGCGAGCGAATTTGCCCTTGGCGAAGCGATCATAGACCAACTCTGTGTCATAGAATCGGCTGCGGAACTCGTTGACGATATTGCCATAGTCATCGCCCACGTCGAGATACTTGGTGCGCACCAGCGCCCGCGCAGCCAGCACCATCGCCTTGTAGGCCTGCTGGTCGACCATTGGATAGTTGCCGTCATCCAGGGCGAGCAGCGCCTCGAAATGCGCGGATTCGGCACGGGCGATTTCCAGGGAGAAGAGCGAAACCACCTCGCCCGCGCACTCGCCGACGCCGATATCGTCGATGGTGTAAACGCGAGAATCTCCCCAGTCGCTGAAGTACTCGGGTTTGTCGTCAAAGTTCGGCAACTTCATGTAGGGCTGCAACATGGCCTTGATTTCCTTGCGCCCCAGGTTCTTCACCCAGGTCTGGAAATTTTCGTCTTCCGCGCGCTCGGCCACATAGCGATTGGTCAAGGCCTCCAATACTTCCGGGATGTGCTTTGCCGGCACGGCGCCAACGGCCAAACCGTAGCTGCCCGCGTTCTCTTGCCATTGGCCGCCGAGAACGACCTGAAAATGCGGCATCTTGTGGTTGCCGGAGCGCCTGCTGTTGCCGAAGAAGCCGATATCGGCGACATGGTGCTGACCGCAGGAATTGAAACAGCCGCTGACCTTTATCTTGAGTTCACGGACGGCGTCCGGCAGCAGATTGATTCTTTCGATCAGCCGGGTACGCAACTCGGCAGTTAAACCGCGCGACGAGGCGATGCCGAGCTTGCAGGTATCCGTGCCCGGGCAAGCGGTGATATCGACGATGGTGCCGGCCCCGGCGTCGCCCAATCCGATCTCGCAGAGTTCACGGTAGATGGCGGGAAGATCGGCATCGGCTACCCAGCGCAGCACGATGTTCTGTTCCACCGACAGCCGTATATTGTCGCCGACATATCGCCGCGCGACTTCCGCCAGCTGGAAGCCTTGCATGCTCGTGAAATCGCCCAGCGGCGTATTCAGCGTGATCGTGCTATAGCCGCTCTGCGTTTGATGATAGACATTTGTGCGATACCAGTCGGAGAAACCGTCGGGCAGGGGCGTTCCGTTTAGCGCCATGCCGGCTTTGGCGGGCTGGTACGCGAAGTCGCCCAAGGTGTCGAGGTAGGCAGTATGGCGGTCGTCGTGCGGCACGGTTTTGAGCTCTTCTTGCACTTCGCGCCGGAATTCGTCTATGCCCAGCTTGCTCACCAGGAATTTGATCCGGGCGCGATTGCGATTTTTCTTTTCGCCCAGGCGAGCGAATACCCGCGATACCGCTTGCGCGAGCGGCAGCAACTGTTCTTCTGTGGCAAATTCCGCCAGCACTTTCGCCTGTTGGGGAACCGTACCCAGGCCGCCGCCGACGAAGACGGTGAATCCTCGCTTGATCTCGCCGTCAATCTCGCGCGTTTGCGCCAGCAGACCCAGATCGTGCATCTTGACCAAGCCGCAGGCGTGACCCGCGCAGCCGGAAAATGCCACTTTGAATTTACGCCCGAAATCTTGCACATCGTCATGATCGAGCAAAAAGCGCATCATAGCGTCGGCATAGGGGCTGACGTCGAAGACCTCGTCGTGGCAGACGCCCGCCAAGGTGCAAGCCGTGATATTGCGCACCGAGTTCCCGCAAGCTTCTTGCGTGGTGATGCCGACCGCGGCCAGGCGCCGCATGAGATCCGGCGTGTCGTCGATATGAACGTAGTGCAGTTGAATATCCTGCCGCGTGGTGATATGCAAGATGCCATCGGCGTATTCATCGGCGAGTTCTGACAATACTTCGAGTTGTTCTGCTGTCAGCCCGCCATAGGGAATCTTGATGCGCTGCATGCCCGGCGCGTCCCAGAGCGTATCCGGTCCCTTGACCAACTCGCCTGACGGATAGCTCAATTCGCGGGTGCGGACGCCGTCATGCCGCTGCCCATTGTCATAGCGTTGGCCATAGGCGCCTTTGCGCAGTCTCTGCTCGGCGAAGACTTTTTCGTCCAGCTTGCCTTGTTTGCGCAATTCGATCTGTGCTTCAAAGGTGTCGATCAGAACCGCCATGTCGGCTGGAATCTGATCCTCGAGTTGTTCCTTCCAGGTGCTCATGATATGTCCTTCCGTATCCAAACTGTTGGCTGAGAGTCGAGCTTCATGTCGTTCTAACGACTTCATCCGATATTAGGTTTGGCGCGACAAGATCTGCCGGCAAGAGATCGAACCATTGTACGCCACGCTCGCGCAAGCGAACAACTTCGCCGATCACCGTGATGGCGGGCGCTTGAAAATGTCCTTCACAAGCGAGACCTGCGATAGTGGACAGTGTTCCGATCGAGGTGCGCTGGCGCGCTATGGTGCCCCATTCGATGATTGCAGCCGGCGTCTTGTCATCGAGACCGTGCGCGATCAAGGTTCGGGTTATGCGCGTCAAGTGCTTTACGCCCATCAAGATGACGATTGTTCCGCCGATATTTGCCAAGGCCTGATAATCAATGCTGCTTTCGGGCTTGTGCGGATCTTCGTGGCCGGTGATAACCGTGAAGCAACTGCTGAGATGACGATGCGTCAGCGGGATGCCGGCATAGGCGGGCACGGCATGGGCGCTGGAAATGCCGGGAACGATCTCGAATTGAATGCCGTACTTGTGGCAGGCCAGGGCTTCTTCGCTTCCGCGCCCGAAGACCAGCGGATCGCCGCCCTTCAAGCGAAGGACCGAGTTGCCCTTCAAGGCGCGATCGACAATGACCTGGTTGATCGATTCCTGGGACAAGCGGTGCTTCGTCGGCTGTTTGCCGGCGTTGATCAATTCGGCGTCGGGGCGCGCTTCCCACAGCAGTTCCGGTGGAATCAGACGGTCGTATATGACGACATCCGCTTCTCCTAACAGCCGCAATGCCTTGCGTGTAATCAAGTCCGGATCGCCAGGTCCTGCCCCGACCAGATAAACCTTGCCAAGTTTCATAGCGCTGATTCTCCCAGTTTTGCGGCGTTTGACAACCAGTAATTGCAGGCGGCCTTGCAGGGCAGGTCTGACTTCGGCTCACCCTGCCACCAGGTTGGTTGGCGGACGCAAGCGCCGCAGACCTTGGCGACTGTCCTTTCAATGAGTTCCGCAGCCAGATTATGGATCCCCTTGAACATGCCGATTTGTCGCTCGCTGGTGACTTTGAGGGGCTCGGCCAGGAAGTTTCCCTGATGCTTTGCCGCCCAATCGGCGACCAAACCCGGATAAATGGTTTCCAGCACGGCATGCGCTTGCGCGGGCCGATCGAGATCGACGTGCCAACCGGCGGGCAAATCCGCGGATGTGAGCAAGGGGCGGAAAGGATCTTCGCGCAAGCGGGCGCGAAGCTGCGCCGCCGACGACATGGGGGTGCTGCATGCGTCATTGTCGCAATGCCAGACGCGTTTTTCCGTTACCATCACTTGACCGAATTGAAGCGGCTTCTTCTGATTTGTTCTTTCCTTCAACGCCTTTACAAGCGAGTGGCGGCCGGCCTTGGGGAAGCCTCGCCAAGAGCGGCTGTCGGAGTCGCGACAAACAGGAAGCCCGGCCTCCAGAGCCAATTCGTGGATCGCCGAACAGATGGATTCATCCCCGCTCAAGGATTGCGTGTAAAAGATTTTGCGTCCGGCGACCGTTTGTGGCGCGGCGCGGTCGGACAAGCCAAGCGCGCGCGGCACATCAATGCTGACGTGGGATCCCGGCGCCAGAAAATAGGGCAGCGCGATGATATTGCCAGCGGAGGTTGTCCGATAAATGCTTTGGATCTCTGGCTCGTCGTCCAGGTAAACATCGACCACTTCGCCGACCCAATTCATATCACGCAGGACTTTCGCCTGGTACCGGGTTGTAGCGCGACTGTTTGGATTGCGACGCGTGCCGTGTCCGATGATAGCAACGGCGGTATCCGCTCGATCCAGATTGTGTTCATCAATGTGTACCCGCACGATGTTCCGCACAACTCTTGTCATGGCCGGATGTTCGCCCAGTGGCCGCGCAAGCGTGATCGTCTTGCCGTCTCGCCTGGTCACAGGTCGGGGCAAAGCCATTTCTGACGGTATCACGGAAGCCGTGAAATACCCCTGCGCCGTGAATACGGGCACGACGAAGATTTGAGTCGCCTTCACCGTATCGAGTACCTGGTTCAAGGCCGGCGGCTCTTTCCAGAAACAGGCCGTGACTTCGCCAGCTGCCCCCAGCGCGCGCAGGCGGTCGACATAGCTCCAGACGACGCCGGCGGTGTTTGGGCTGATGTGTGAGCCGTGCCCGGCGAGTATCAGCGCAGAATCAGTCATAAAGCCAGATCCCGACTTATAATTTCATCGAAGATTCGCCTGGCGCTTTCGGGCTGGCCATCGCTCAATAACGGGAGTACATCCGAATTCAGAATGCGCCGATAAAGCTCTCGCCGGGCCATTTGGGAATCGAGTTGGCCTTTGAGCGGCTCCCGCAACTCGCCCAGCCACTCGCTCAGAACCGAATACTCATCGCCAATAGCGTGTTCCAGTTGCTTCTTGAGCCCCCGCAGCATCGAGGGTGAGGCGCCATTGGTGCTTAGCGCGATTATCAGCGGGGATCGGTCGATAACCGCCATATTGCTGAAATCGCTGTCATCGCTGCTGCCGTTGGCGACATTTGTTAAGGCGCGGATGCGATGTGAGTCCTGAGCCACGATTTGGTTGACAGCATCATCGTCAGTTGTGGCGATGACCAGAAAAGGCATATGTTCGTTTAACATGTCGCGTTGGTATTCCGAATGGATTAACTCAATCTGGCCCTCATTGGCCAGCGCCAGAAGCTCTGTCGATACGGCCGGGCTGATAACCAGTACCCGCGCGCCTGAATGTAGCAAATGCTTGACTTTGCGCGTCGCCACTCGGCCGCCGCCGATGACGGCGACTTGCTTGTCTTGCAGGTGAAGCAAGATGGGATATCCGGCAGTCGACTCAGGCATGGGCGCCCACCCGGGCCGGTTTGGTGATCTGCTCGATATGGATGCCGCATTCTGTTTTGTCTCGCTGCGACCAACGGCCACTTCGGGAATCGGCGTCTTGATTGACCGCCTTGGTGCAGGTCCAGCAGCCGATGCTGGGATAGCCGATATCGTGCAAGGGATTGTAGGGCAAGTCATGGGCGCGCAAGTAGGCCCAAATCTTGTCTTCACTCCAATTGGCGAAGGGCGCAATCTTGATCAGACCCGTTCGCGAATCCCGGCTGATGATGGGTGTATTGGCGCGATTAGCTGATTGATCGCGGCGAAGTCCAGTCACCCAGGCCGAATAAGCCGAAAGCGCCTCTCGCAAGGGAATCGTTTTGCGAATATGACAGCAGCGGTCGGGATTGCGCTCCCACAAGCGATCGCCGTAATCGCGCGCTTGCTGCCGCGGCGTCTGACGCGGTCTGATGCGCTGAAGATTGAGTTCGAAGCGTTCTTCCAGCGCATTCACCAGATCGACAGTCTCCGGAAAAAGAAAGCCAGTATCGAGTGTCAGCACCTGCGTAGCGGGAGCGATCTCACCCATCATGTGCAGCGTAACGATCCCGGTGGTTTGAAAACTGGTCACGATGGCGAGCGTCTCGCCAAAAGTCCTGTTGGCCCAAGACAAGATTTCGCGCGGTTCCGCGCTCTCGAATTGTTCCGCCAACCCGTTGATCTGTGCAGCGCTTGTGTTCAATCCCAGCACTTTGAACTCCTATCCCGCGTTGTTGATCCCTAAACAAAAAACGCTTCGGATTATCCGAAGCGCCCCAAGATTCCTGAACGACTCTGCTAGCGAGACTCAAGCGCCAGCATCGGATAACCCAGCCTCCCCGGCTCGGTACAGCAACAACAACAAACGTGGCGGCAGTGGTTCTTGCTTGTTGACATCTTCAAAAATGTCCCTCGCGTCCCCCAACAAAAAAGCCCCGTGTCGTAACGGGGCTGCTTGTTTCGGATTGATCCAGGCTTTCAGGTACCTAGCAATGTCCCACCGCACGACTATCGGAAGATAGTATCTGACAACAACAGGTGGAACAGCAGTTGCGGAACATCGAGACTTCCAAGGTTTTTGACCAATTCCAAGAGAGCTTAGCGCATGTTTGCGCCTTTGTCAACTCGTTGATTGAAACTCGTTCTCAGCGCCTGGTTTTCATATGATTTCGCAAGGTCGATCAAGTGCTACCCATGCGCAAGGCGCCGTCGAGTCGAATCGTTTCGCCGTTGAGCATTTCGTTTTCCACGATTTGCTGCGCCAACTGCGCGTATTCCGCGGGGGTACCCAAGCGTGAGGGGAAGGGCGCTTGTTTGCCAAGCGAGTCGCGGACGGCTTGCGGCAGGCTGCCGAGCAGCGGCGTATCAAAAATGCCCGGCGCGATCGTGCAGACACGGATGCCATTTCGGGCGAGATCGCGCGCGATTGGCAAGGTCATGCCGACGATGCCGCCTTTGGAGGCGGAATAGGCTGCTTGTCCGATTTGGCCTTCGAAAGCGGCCACGGAGGCGCTATTGATGATCACGCCGCGCTCGCCGCCCGCGCCCGCTGGATTCGCCGACATCATCGCGGCGGCCAGACGAATGACGTTGAATGTGCCTATCAAATTGATGCGAATCACCGTCTCGAACAAGTCCAGCGGGTGCGCGCCGCGGCTGCTGATCGTACGGATGGCGAGACCGACCCCGGCGCAATTGACAAGCACATTCGGGGCCCCGAATGCCGTCACTGCCAGATCCAGCGCGGCCTGAACATCCGACTCGCTTGTTACGTCCCCCCTCGCAAAGCGCGCGGCTTCGCCTATGGCCGCCGTGAGTTCGCGCCCTTTTTCGAGGTCTCGATCAAGGATCACGATCTTGGCGCCTTGGTCGGCAAAGCGCCTCGCCGTCGCCGCGCCCAATCCGGACGCGCCGCCGGTGACAAGCGCGATAACCTCTTCCATTCGCATAAGATTTGACTCCCGATAGATTATGGAACGCAAAGCGCCGCGCCCGAAATTACCGTTCGGCCGCCGCGTGTCGCGGAGAAACTCGTCACTCGGCCGGGATGCCTAGCGCCCGTTTGAGCCGCTCAAGCTGTTGAGGAACTTCTGGTTGGTGTCGTAAAGTCGGAAGCTGTGCAGCAATTGTTCGGTAGCGCCGACGATGCCTTCCGGCTGTTCCGCCAAATGAGACCACATACGGCGCATGGTATAGACGCGCTGCAAGACATCGGGACCGAGCAGCAATTCTTCGCGGCGGGTCGAAGACTGTTCGATATCGAAAGCGGGAAAGATCCGACGTTCCTGGAGCTTGCGGCTGAGGTGGAGTTCCATATTGCCCGTGCCCTTGAATTCTTCGTAGATGACGTCGTCCATCTTGCTGCCGGTATTGACCAGGCAGGTCGCGACTATGGTCAGGCTGCCGCCTTCTTCGACATTGCGGGCCGCGCCAAATAAACGCTTGGGCGGGTGAATCGCGGAGGGGTCCAAACCGCCGGAAAGCGTGCGTCCGCTGGTGGGAACGACAAGATTATAAGCGCGCGCCAAACGCGTGACGCTATCCAGCATCATCACAACGTGACGCCTGACTTCGACCAGACGCTTGGCGCGCTCCAGCGCCATTTCGGCAACCCGGACATGATGATGTACCGGATCGTCAAAGGTGGAGGCGATGACCTCGGCATCAACGGAACGATCCATATCGGTCACTTCTTCAGGGCGCTCGCCAATCAGGGCAATCATCAAGTGGACTTCGGGATAGTTGTGGCTGATCGCGTTGGCGATGTCTTTGAGAACGGTGGTCTTGCCCGCCTTGGGCGGCGATACGATCAAACCGCGCTGCCCGAATCCGATGGGCGCGATCAGATTCAGCATACGCGTGGACATGATGCGCGGCAGCGTTTCCAGGTTGAAACGGACTTCCGGGAAGATGGGTGTCAAACGTTCGAAATTGGCGCGCTGCCGGACCTCGTTGGGGTTGAGACCGTTGACCGCGTCGACGCGAAGCAACCCGAAGTAACGCTCGGTGTCTTTTGGCGGGCGAACCTGACCAATCACCATGTCGCCGGTGCGCAAGTTGAACTTTTTGATTTGCGTCTGGCTGACATAGATATCGTTTTTGCCCGGGAGGTAGCCCTCGGCGCGCAGGAAACCGATACCATCATCCACCACTTCCAGCACGCCGCCGCGAAGCTCGTGGCCGCGCCGCACGGCATCTTGACGCAGCAAACCTATGATTAGGTCCTGCTTCTTCAATCGGCTGAAGCGCGGCACATTGTTGTCGCGCGCCAGACTGCGCAATTCGGGAAGGGTCTTCGTTTCAAGTTTTGCGATATTCATGCTGATTGTCCTGGGTTAATTTGTTGCGGCAGGGGTGTATGCTGGGGCCGCCGCGCGAACAGAGATTGTATCCTTACCTGTTTACTGAATTGTTGGAAAATTATTGGAAGTTCTTTTCCTCTGGGAATCGCAAGCATTCGCCGTAACGGACGCTAGACATGGAGATGCACAACCCTGCGGGATGCTGACCGACTGGCGATTTTCATGAGAAACTCACTAAAATTACTCGCTACGCGGATAGCCAAAAGAGGCTTTTTGACACTCCACAGTTATGACGTTTACTGGTACAGATGTGGAAAATGAAACCTGTAAGTTAGACTATAGCATAGTATTGATTTGTAGTCAAATGGAAATTGAATCTGTATTAGGTTCTATTCAGGAATCGACATGATATTGTAGGTCGTAGATTGATCCCCGCCGACGGCGGGGATCGGTCTTACTGTATTTGCCTGGCTACATATCCAGGTCAGCGTGCAATTCAGCAACTTCCTCGTTCAATTCCGCCAGCGCGTCGGCGACCGGGGCGTCGCCATTGACGACTTCGGCGATCACATTGGGCACCAGCCCGCGCACGGCGCTATAACTGGGAAGACCGGGGGAGGCATAAATGCTGACCATTTCGTCAGCTAGAATGCCCTGCACTTCGACAAAGCGGTGATAGGGCATGCGCGGCTCGGTGAAATCGTCCTCGGTGATCTCGATATCGTTGCGTATGCTGAAGTATCCGGTCGCGCCGGACCAGGCAAGCTGCGCCTCGGCGCCGGCCAGGAACTTCACAAACAGCCAGGTGGCCACTTCTTGTTCCGGCGTCGCGGTCAAGATCGCCTGGCTAGGCACGAAGAGTTGCAGCGTGGGACCAACGCCGTCGGCGCCAGGGAATGCGGAAACCACCCATTCGTCGGTCATTTCGGCGGTGGCGGCGTCCCAGGTGACAAAGGGAATGCCGGCGGAACTGCCTGCCGCGAATGGTGTGACGCCCACCGCGAAGTCACCCGTGTTTTGATAACGTTCCGCGAATAGATAGGCGCAATTGTTTTCCAACATGCGCGTGAACATTTCCAGGACGGCGGCCACTTCGGCGGATTCGAAAATGTACTCGCCGGACTCGACGTCAAATATCGCGCCACCGTGCGCGGCGACAAAACTCTCGAAGTGTGATGTGCCGGTATCCAGGGGATATCCCTGATACATCTCGCTGGCGCCGGCCGCGCAGGAGATTTCCTCGAACTCCGCCAGCGTCCCGGGCGGACGCCGCTCAAAGCCCAGCGCTTCGACGATGTCAAGATTAGTATAGAAAATGTTCAGCGAGTTCTGGTTCGCCCAGGCGACGCGCATACCGTGAAAGGGCGCGAAGTCCAGTTGGTTGACGTCGAGCAAATCGAAGTTGAGATTGGCTTGCTCGTCCGGCGGGATCCCCCACATCGGGCTATTGAGCAATTCGTTGATGTCGACAACAACGCCTTCGTTGGCCCAGCCGGCGATGGCATTGGCATATCCCGCAACCAGGTTTGGCAACTCTCCGGAGAGAATGGCGGTATTCATCAGATCTTGAATGGGGCTGTAGCTGCCCTGATGGATGGCTTCCACCGTGATTCCATATTCGTTGCTGCTATTGAACTCCTCGATCAATGCCGACATCGTTTCGGCCTGGGAACTGTCATCGGAATACTGATGCCAGTAGACGACCGTCTGTCCACTGGGATCAACACCTTCATAGTCGGTCATGTTCTGCGCTTGAACCAACCCAAGTGTCAGAACGACCAGCATGAGCGCGATAGTCATTTTAGTCTTCATAGCTTGCGAGTCTCCTTCGCATAAAATGAGCTTTCGAAATAGGCGGCTGCTCCATACCCCCTCTTACGGGATTCAGCCATGGAATGAACACCGCAATACTGGACGCGGTGGAGGGTTCAACACTAACCTCGGATACCTGTCTGCGCGATACCTTCGGTGAATTGCTTCTGCGCTACGAAATACAAGATCAGGATCGGTATGACGGTAATCACAGAAGCCGCCATTTGCAAGTTCAAATCTCCGGGCGTGTCAGCTGTTACGAAATTGGACAAGCCTACTGCTATCGGTCGCCAATCGTCGTTGATAGTGACCAGCAAGGGCCACATCAAGGCGTTCCAGGAGCCGATAAAACCCAAGGTTACGATGGTCATGATGGGCGCCTTCGACAAAGGAAGAACCACGCTCCTTAAGAACTTGAAATGTCCCGCGCCGTCGATCCGCGCCGCTTCCCAAAGATCATTTGGGATTTGAATGAAGAACTGTCGCAGCAAAAAGATGTTGAAGACGGAAGCGAAGAACGGGATGGTTAGAGCCGGCCAATTGTTGAACCAGGCGCCTGCCGGGCCGAAAAGGCTTTCGCTCAAACGCCCCAGCCAAATGACCGTTAGCAGATGCGGTATCAGCATCACAATGCCCGGGATCATCATGGTGGACAAGAAAAGAGCGAATATGAAATTGCGCCCGATGAAATCCATGCGCGCGAAAGCGTATGCGGCCGGAATGCAAACGACCAGCGACCCGAAAACGCTGATCAGGGTAATACGCAGGCTGTTCCACAGATAGCCCGATATGCCGATAGACTGCAAGACGCCGGTACTCGGATCTGTGGTCAGTTCAATATCAAGGAAGTTTGCTCTGCGCAGAGCGGTGGCGTAATTCTCCCACAGCAGATTCTCCGGCAGCAGCCGCGTTAGATTGACCTCGCTTAGCGTCATGAACGAGGCGCTGATCATCCATAGAAAGGGACCCACTGCAATGATGACGCCGGCGAACAATACCGCGTAAATCGCGAGTTGACTCCGGTTGACGCGCGACGGTGGCGTCTGCTTCGCCTTGGTTGCTTTAGGGTCGCGACTCGGGCTAGGCATAAAAGACTCGTCTTCCCATGACGCGGTTTTGGAAAAGCGTCATCAGCAGGATCAGGGCGAAGAGCACGAAAGCCATCGACGAGGCGTAACCGTAGCGGTTGCTGTTCTGTAATTCGTCAAAGATATAGACGCTGGCCGTATTGACCTTGCTGCCCACCGCGCCCGTGCGCAGGATCCAGATCTGCGTAAAGGCCTGGAAGGTGCCGATTATCGCCACCAGCGACAGGAAGAAAACGGTGGGAGACAGCATGGGCAAGGTGATGTGACGAAAGATGCGCCAGCCGCTGGCGCCGTCAATGCGCGCGGCTTCGTAAAGCTCACCCGGGATGTTGCCCAAGCCCGCCAGAAATATCACCGCGTCGTAGCCGATATAAGTCCAGGTCGAATAGATCATGATCACGACCAGCGCCAAGGCCGGGCCGGCAAGAAAATCGGGCAGCCCGAAAAGCTCGCCTATGGAGTTGCGCTCCAGAATCCATCGCTGCGGCTCGATGCCAAAGAGCGAAAGAACGCGGTTGGCCGGCGCGGTTTTACCAGCGTCAAACATGACGCGAAAGACGATTGAGGTCGCGACGAAGGGCGTGATGTAGGGTATGAAATAGACCATGCGGAAGAAGGCGCGGAAACGGATAGGCTGGAAGAGCAAATATGCCAGCACCAAGCCAACGGACAATTGGACCGGCACCGTCCCGAATGCGTACATAACAGTAACCCAGAAGCCTTGCAGCAGGTCGTCATCCGCCTCGGCCAGGGTGGCGGGCAGTTCCGCCATGAGCAGGTATCCGCCGACCGCCAGCGCCAGACCGCTAAATGCCATAAGCGTGAAGCGCCTGTTTTCATGGGCTTTGATACCGCGCTGAAAGATCTTCCAGGCTAGCGCGATAAGAATGACGCCGGCGCTGACAAAGACCAATTGGGACCAAATCGGCAGCGCTTCGCCGGACTCGCGGGCGACCTCAAGCGCCGCCCGGATTTCGCTCAAGGTGAGCTGCAGCAAGAGTATGCCGCTGACGGTAAATGCAGTTGCGAAGGCGCTCCAAACAATCAAGTCATTGCTGCGGGCTGATCGAAAAAACCACGCCGTCAGCGCTGTGACGCCAATCGCCCCAAGCAAGCCGAGAATCATTAGATTGCCGGCTGCGAGTACCTCGGGCATAGCAAAACTGTCGCCGAGTTTAGCCATGAACAGTTCAAGACTGGTGTTTTGTCCACGAACTTGACGCGGGATCAGCATGATCGCCGGGACAAGTTTGAAGAACCAGTCAACGACCAGCAGCGCCGCGTAGCCGCAAACAGCGCCGGACAACAGATTCAAGGATTCGCTCGGCGAAGCTGAATGGCGAAGCTGGCGCAGCAAGCGCCGAATCAGCACTGCCGCCAAGGCAAAGGCGGCGAGCGCGAACCAGAAAAACAATATATACGCCAGGTTGCCCAGCGCCTTTTCATAATTGGCAAGTCCATTGTAATGGTCCGGGAAACGGCGCCAGCGGTGCAGGCTGACGAAGAAAGCGAATGCTACGGGGAACAGCCCAAACAAGGCAATCAGCAAGCCGGCCGGCGCGAGGAACGCGTAGGCTGTCAGATTTTCCAGTACGATTCTACCGCGGCGCGTATCAAAGAAGCCCAGTCGTGGAATATCTGCTGTTCTATGACGATTCATCAGTTGCTCATGCATTCCATCCGGCCGCACTCATTATAGCTAAAGCAGATGCGAAATCCAAAACAACATAGCGGTCGGCAGTGTACCGAAGTCAGTTGAAATGAAGAAAAGCAACCTGACAGCCGGTAGGGGCGATCCGATGGTCCATGATACAATGGAGCGCGATGATCACGCATGCGAGGACAGCATTCGATGCCTCGAATCCATGTCATTGGCGCCCTGGTATACGACCTGGTGTTTAATGTTCCCGATTGGATTGAACCCAATCGCGCGGTTCACGCGTCCCAGGTGACATTATCCCCCGGTGGCAAAGCCTTAAATCAGGCCGCGGCGGCCCGTCTACTCGGTGCTGACGTCGCGCTGATAGGTTGTGTAGGCGACGATCTTTTTGGCGCGCAGATGCTGCAGGAACTGCGGAATATCGGCGTGAACATCGACCATGTCATTGTGCACGATTCGGCTAGGACCAGTTTGGCCAGTATTGTGGTCAAAGACATGGTCCCGGGCTTTATCGGCGCGCCGGACGCCAGCCGCAAGATCGGCCAGGGCGATATCGACAAAGCCCTGCGGAATCTGCAAAAGGACGATCTGCTCTTGATTGACTTCGAAATCCCGCAGGAGCTGGTCCATTATGCGTTGACACTCGCCAAGAAAGCCGGCGCCACGACCCTCGTTAATCCCGCACCCTTCTTTACCCGAGACGCCTTCGTTTTCGGATATCTTCATTTGGTGGATGTCATCATTCCCAACAAATTTGAGGCGCAACTGATCGCGGGGGACGACAGCGATGACCCCGACGAATTGGCGAGTCGATTGCTGAATATGGGGATCATGCAAGTCGTAATGACCCTGGGAGAAGATGGCTGCGTACTTTATGAAAGGGAGCGCAAGCTGGAGCAATCTGCATTCACGGTCGCGGTTGTGGACACGACCGGCGCGAGCGACGCCTTTGTTGGGGCCTACGGGCTTGCTATGATCAAAGGCTGGTCCGGCAAGAGAGCGCTGAAGTTCGCTACGGCAGCGGCTGGACTAGCTTGCAGCAAACACGGCACCATGTTGTCGTTGCCGCGATTGAGCGATGTAAAATCGCTTTTGCGGGCAGGTGGTAAGTAAATGCTTACGATCCCTAGAGTTGCGTAACCGCACATATCGTCACGGGTTTTAGACTATGCAAAAGTTGTTCGCGCGACGCAAGAAATACAAGACGCTTGATGACAGGGCGCTGGTGGAATTGGCCGCCGCCGATAAAGAAGCCTTTGGCGAGCTTTACGAGAGATATTTGACCAAGATGTACAATTATGTCTACTATCGTACGGGTAACACGCACGACGCCGAGGATTTGACCGCCAAGGTATTTCAGCGAGCGATGTCTCATATTGGAACTTATGTCGACCGGGGGCTGCCCTTTCAGGCCTGGCTCTATCGTATCGCTCACAATTTGGTTGCCAACTGGCATCGCGATCAGGGTAGGCGCAAGATCATCGCGCTTGACGACTTTGTCGCGCATTCGCTGCAGTCCGAAGCGCCGGATCGCTGGACCGAAGAGCAGGAAGAGCAAAAGCACCTCATGGAAGCGGTACGCCGATTGCCCGAAGATCGCCAGCAGTTGCTCTTGCTGAAATTTATCGAGCAATTGTCAAATGCGGAAATTGGCGAGATTATGGGGCGAACGGAAGGCGCGGTCAAATCGTTGTATCACCGGACGCTATTGGCCTTGCGGGAAGATTTGCAGCGCCAGGATGATATCGGCGCTGCCCGTCGTCTAAGCGGAAAAGAGGGATAAGAACGATCATGGATTCACATGCCGACGCGAAGGCGCAAGACCTCGTTGATAACATCACCGGCGCGCTACAACAGGGGAATTCCCCAGACCCGATTGTTGACTTGTCCGACGGCGCCCACGACGAGTATGTGGATCTGGTTTCCCTTATTCAAGGTTTGCGCGATACTTTGGTGCCGGTTGAGCCGAGCGCAGAATTTGCCGCTCACTTGAAAACGCAACTGCTGATAAGCGAAGCGGGACTGGTGGCGCGTTTAAGGAAAATGCCCGCGCGCCTTCATGTTGCTGCGATTCTTGCTCTGTTCGCCGGATTCAGCCTGTTGCTTTCGAGGCGACTATTTGGCGCCTCCACCGCGCAGGACATCTCCGAGGAACCTGTCGCGACAGCGCTTTAGCCTCCCTTCGTTTTGATACCGAGTTATACACTGAGTAAGAGGCCGGTTTTTGCTTCGCACTGTATTGGCGCAACTTCAGAGCGATGGACTATTTCGTCGACTATTGGCTTTGCAATAGGATCGGTCAATGGCAGGGACGCGGCTAACGCTACGACAACTGAATCGAACACTATTGGCGCGGCAAATGCTCTTGGACCGTCAGGATGTACACCCGGTTGCCGCTACCGAGCATCTGATCGCCTTACAGTCGCAGATACCCAATCCGCCCTATATTGGTTTGTGGACGCGACTGCGCAGCTTCAAACGCGATCAACTGACCGAGCTTTTGGAGTCTCGCGAGATAGTGCGCGCGCCGTGGATACGCTCGACTTTGCACCTGGTTTCGGCGGCGGATCATCAACGCTTTCAATCGGTCATTCAGCCGGCGTTGGTTCGCGGCCTTCGGTCCTTTTTTGGGGCGCGCGGCGCGGATTTGGATATCGAGCGACTGCTAAGCATTGCCAAGCCCTTTTTGGAGACAAATCAGCCGGCGATAGGCGCGCTTCGCGCGCACTTGCAGGAACGCGAGCCGCAACAGAACAAGGAAGCGATGGCCTATGCTGTGCGCAGCTACCTGCCGCTGGTGCAAATACCGCCTAGCGGAACCTGGGGCGTGGGTACGCGCGCATCCTACACGACCGCGGATAGCTGGCTGGGACCGGCCAATCCCTCCGATCTGCCAAGCCTTTTCCGCCGATATCTGGCGGCCTTTGGTCCTGCGAGCGTCATGGATTTCCAGACCTGGACCGGCATGACCCATTTGAAGTCTCAACTGGCGTCGGCGCTAGCCGATCTCATGGCGTATCAGAGCGAAAGCGGCCGGGACATGTACGACCTGCCCGAAGCGACAATTGCCGCGCCCGACTCGATAGCGCCACTCCGATTCATCCCGGAATACGATAACATTCTTATCGCGCACCGGGATCGCTCGCGCATCCTCCCCGACGAGCATCGCAAAAAAGTTTTTCTGAGCGCCGGCCGCGTCATTGGCACTGTCTTGATCGACGGCGTCGTCGGCGCAACCTGGAACGTCAAAAAGGACAGGAGTTCGCTTATCCTCCATGTCAAGCTCTTTGAAGCGAAGCGGAAGGATTGTTTGCGGGCGATAGAGGAAGAAGGCAACCGGCTGCTTCGATTCTTTGACGAGAAGGCAAGCAGCTATGCCGTCGTTATCAATACCTACGATTGAGCGCCGGCGCGCACTCTACTCGTTCATGGATTTGCATGGTAGTCTCTTGTTTTGATGTTCAATAGGGTAGATACGGTTCGCTGATCATGCCATCGGCACAAAAAATCACGGCCTTGCGCGGCATGCGCGACGTATTTAGCGCTGAGTACGCCCAGCGCAGAAGCATTCAGGCGCAGCTGGAAGGGCATCTGCTGCGGCATTCCTACGTGCCGATCGAATTGCCGATCCTGGAAAACACCGAACTCTATCTGCGCAAATCTGGTGAAGACATCGCTTCACGCTTGTATGAGTTTGATTTCAAGAGCCGGCGCATCGCCCTGCGACCGGAGGTTACAGCGTCCATTTTGCGCGCATATGTTGAGCATTTGCAGGACGAGCCGCTGCCATTGCGGATTCAATATGCCGGGCCGGTCTTTCGCTACGAGAAGCCACAACACAACCGATTCCGGCAGTTTACCGTTGCCGGCGCCGAGCTTTTGGGCGCGGCCGGGCCATTAGCGGATGCCGAGATTCTCTACCTGGCTTGCAGCGGGTTGGGGGCGCTTGGACTTCGCAAGCACCGTCTCGTTGTCGGTCATAGCGAGATACTGGAAGGTTTTTTAACTTCGCTGGGCTTGCGCAGGCAACTCCTGAATTATCTCCTGCGGAATATGGAAAACGTCCGCAAACGCGGCATGGATGCCGTCATAGATTCTCTATCTGATCTCTATCCTGACCTTGATGACCTTGCGACCGGGGAAACGGGTTCTCGGCCCGCCGACGGCTTCAAGAGCCAGCGGTTAATTGATTTGTTGCGCGAGATGAGTGATGGCGAAGCCCACCAAGCAATCACGGACTTCCTGCACAGCCTCAATATCCGCATAGATACCAATCGTGACGAAGACGAAGTTATCGACCGGCTTTTACACAAGATCCGAGAAGACGAGCAGGCCCCGAAAGTTCGAACAGCGCTCGAATACATGCGAAGGCTGAGCGATCTGACTGGCCCTACAGACAAAGTCCTTGGACGGGCGCGCGATTTGTTCGCGGAATACGATGTCAATCCAAGCGCCTTGGACACTTTGGAGGCGACTTTCGTTCAACTCGGTTTATTCGGCGAGCTAGACGCGGATATACATTTGGACTTGGGATTGAATAGAGGATTGCACTATTACACCGGCTTGATGTTCGAGATTCACTATCCGACCGAGAGCGGGGAAGATATCCAGCTTTGTGGAGGCGGACGCTACGATAA
The DNA here is from genome assembly GCA_011525385.1 of Chloroflexota bacterium. GTDB lineage: Bacteria > Chloroflexota > Anaerolineae > Aggregatilineales > Phototrophicaceae > UBA6055. Next base: position 34,362 of record WTGF01000064.1, read on the forward strand.
TCTGGTCAGTATTCTTGGCGGTAATGAGTCAACGCCGGCGGCGGGCTTCGCCTACGGCATCGAGCGGGTCGCGAGCGTCGTGGATACCGGAGATCGTCTGTCGCTGAACCGTCCTGACGTATACGTCATTCCGATAGCCGAGGGCGAAGTCGCCTATTGCCTGCAATTGGCTAACAGCCTGCGCGCCAGGCGCCTGGTGGTGGAGGTCGGCCTTGACGAGCGCAATTTGCGCAGGAGCCTCAAACACGCTGACCGCAAGGGAGCGGACGCAGTTGTCATCGTTGGCGAGAGAGAACGCCAGCAAGGTCAAGTCGTCCTAAGAGATATGCGCAGTCGTCAAGAGATGACGGTCGCCCTGGGCGATGTCCCCGATGTAGTGACGAGGGTGTTCAGGGACGATGATTGACAGGATTGCCGCGGATAAACTGATACTGGCATTGCCAAGCAAGGGAAGGTTGGGGGAGGCTTCCGAGAGTTTTTTTGGTCGGGCGGGCTTGCGGATATACAAACCCAATCGCCGTCAATACACGGCGACGATCCCTAGCTTGCCACCTGCCGAGGTCGTCTATCAGCGTCCGCGCGATATCCTCGGGAAGGTAGGTGAGGGCCGCGTCGACATCGGTATCACGGGTTACGACATCGTTGCCGAATACGGCGGCGAAACTGAAGACGTGATCATCATTGAAAGGCTCGGGTTTGGCAGATGCGAATTGCTTTTGGCCGTGCCCGATTCCTGGATTGACGTCACGTCGATTGCGGACTTGGCCGACCTGAGTTTGCGACATCACGAACGTGGAAAACAGCTGCGTATCGCCACGAAGTATGGAAACTTGACCAAGGGCTTTATGTACCACCAAGGCATCTCCCAATTTTTGCTGGTTCATGCCGACGGCGCCATGGAAGCCGCGCCCCGTATGGGTTACGCTGATATGATCGCCGACTTGTCCGAAACGGGCACTACCTTGCGCGAGAACCACCTGCGGCCAATTGACGGCGGCGCGATACTCGCTTCGCAAGCGGTGCTTATTGGCAATCGCCGCAGCTTGCGCGAGTCGTCGGCCAAGCTGGAGACCTTGCGTGAGATGATTGAGCTAATTGAAGCGCATCGTCGCGCCCGCCGCTTTGTATCTCTGCGCGCCAACATTCGTGGCGAATCGGTTGACGATGTACAACGGCGAATTCTTGCCAACCGCGCGTTAAGCGGAAGCAAGGGGCCCGGCGTCGTTGAGGTGGCCAGTCCGCAGGGAGTTACTGAGAAATGGTTCGAGACCAATTTGCTGGTGCCAGCGGATCTGATCCACAAAACCATGCAGCACTTGCGGGATCTTGGCGGTACCGACATCATCGTGATGAGACCGAATTATGTCTTTGACGAAAAGTCGGAAACTTATGAACGATTTGAGTCATTGCTGTCCGGCGACGATAATGCTGGCTCGGGAGAATAGACCATGAGTAAGGTCGGTATCATTAATCCGGGCGCCATGGGCATATCGATCGCGGCATCAGCGCGGGCTGCCGGACACGACGTGCTTTGGTCTTCAGCCGGACGCAGCGCGGCAAGTCGACAACGGGCTGCCGAACACGGCTTGCTCAATGTCGATTCGATTGCGGAGCTCTGCGCGGCCTGCGAACTGATGCTATGTATCTGCCCTCCACATGCTGCGGAATCCGTGGCGGGTTCGGTCATCGAAGCCGGATTCCGCGGCCTGTATTGTGATGGCAACGCGATTGCGCCCCAGAAAGCCCTCGCAATAGGCGGGGCAATGGGCGCGGCGGGCATCGAGTTTGTCGACGGCGGCATCATCGGACCGCCGGCATGGAAGCCGGGCAGTACGCGCTTCTATCTCTCGGGCGCCTCCGCCGCGCATGTGGCTGACCTGTTTGCGGGCACAGTCACGGAAGCGATTGTGATAGGCGACGAGATTGGACGAGCCTCGGCGCTGAAGATGGTATTCGCGTCGGGGACGAAAGGATTTACAGCCTTGCAATCGGCGATTCAAGCAGTTGCCGAGCGCCTCGGCGTGCGTGAAGACTTGTATCGCGAGTGGGAAAGGCGCGATCCGGATGCAGCAACCAGGGCGCAAGACAATATGCGCGGCGTTACCGAGAAAGCCTGGCGCTTCACGGGCGAGATGAAAGAAATCGCCCATACCTTTGAAGGGGCGGGGCTGCCGAACGGATTCTTCCTCGCCGCCCACGACATCTACCAAGGCATGGCGCATTTCAAAGATGCCGATGAATTGCCGACGCTCGACGAAGTCCTGGCGGCTTTGACGGACTCTCGCCATTAGTCGCCGCGCTTCAATGCAGCAATCAAGTCCGGCAAGCCCTCGAACACGCAATCGGGTTTGGTCTGGCTCGACGACAGGCTAGCCTCGTCTTCGACCCCGGTCATAACCAGCGCGGTTTTGATGCCGAGCGCTCGCGCGCCTTGGATATCAGTACCAATGCGGTCGCCGATCATTAGCGTCTCTTGCGGGTCCGCGTCCAATTGACGCAGGGCAGCCTCGAACATGCCGCGTTCCGGCTTTCCGATGACAATTGGCCGCTGGCCGCTGGCCGCCTCGAGTAGCGCCAGAATGCTGCCGGCGCCCGGCACCAAGCCCTCCGGGGAAGGAAATGACGAATCCGGATTGGTGCCGATGAAGCCGGCTCCGCCGCGAATCAGCAGCGTTGCCTTACGTACTTTTTCGTAAGTCAGATCAACGTCGATGCCGCAGACGACCAAGTCGGCATCATCTTCGACTATCATGAAACCAGCCTTCGTCAGAATCTGCTTTAGTCCCGCGCCTCCGACCACAAAGACGCGTGTTCCTTGAGGGTATCTTGTCTTCAAGAAGCTGGCGGTTGCTGTACCGCTGGTGACAATATGTGAGGGCTGCACGCCATTCACATCCAGCGTTGCGAGCTTTTCCACATAGTCCATCCGGGTTTTGCTGCTGTTGTTGGTGGCGAGAACAAAACCGATGTTCTTGTCCAACATGTAAGCGAAAAAGTCATGCAAGCCGGGCAAAGGCTGCATGCCGCGCCACAAGACACCGTCCATGTCGGAGATAATCGCTCGTATTCCTTTGGGCAATTGAGCTTCCTTCCCTGCTGTTGAGTTAACCGGTCATTCTAAAATCCAGTTAGTCGCGCAAAAAAAATGCGCGCGCTGTAGGGGCGGCTCGTGAGCCGCCCGTGAAACAACCTTTTTATTTGTGGGCGTTTCAGCGGGTCGCATAAACACTGACCGTCAAATGGCCTCTTTTTTGCATGGGAGCGGTCAAATCTCGCTGTCCTCGGTGTTCTCGGTGGTTAAAATAATTTGAAGCGATTGTCCTGGGCGATCATTTGCCGCGCAAGAGATCCAGGGTATGTTGCTCGAGCGCCCAAAGTTCGTGGCTTTCCTGCGCGCGCAGCAGGGCGCCGAGATGTGGATAACCGGCTTCGTATTCGCGCGCCCATTCTTTAGAGAAGTCGCCGCTGCGGATTTCGTCCAGCGTGGCTTCCATGAGCCCTTCCAGCTTCAGTTCTTTGAAGCGGGGCAGGCGGCTGAAGATCCCGTATTGCCCGGTAAGCGACGACAGCCGCATGGCGTGCAAGAGGCCGCCCTGCGCCACGCGGGACAAATAGTCGGTGAATTCCCCGGACAAAATCAAGTCCGTCATGACGGCTTCCGCCGGGTAACCGTCTTCCAGCAAAACGTGAGCGGCGGTGGTCATCACATAGTGAAAGGCGGGCAATATCGCTTGCTGCACAAACAGATCAAGCTGCGCCTCCAGGACCATGGAGATTTCGATCGCGCCCGCCTTCAGGCTGCCCATCGCCTTGGCCAAGGCTAGTAGCGATTCCCAGGTAGTGCCGGTTGCATCTTGCCCAACGCCGACGAAACTAAAGAAACCACTGCCATCGAGATAGCGGGTACGTACTGCGGCGCCAATGGTGCGCGGGGCGATCATGCCGACATCGATGAATGGCGGAGGCTCCACGAAGCCAAAAGCGATATTGTAGCCATTAGCGAATACCAGAAGGTGTCCACGCTGCAGGGCAGGCGATATCGACTCCAAATACACCTCGGGCAGAACTTCGTCGGGAAGCATAAGCAGCAAAATATGGCTGCGGGAAACAACTTCCTGGATATCTTGTGGTTCGAATCCATCTTCGCGCGCGTGGTCGCGCGTCTCGTCTTCACGAAGCCCGATCAACAAACGGATGCCCGAATCGTGCAGGTTCCTCGCGACCTGCCGCCCCAGGTTCCCGTAACCGATGATACCGACGGTCTTGCCGTTCAAAACACCGAGGTTGGCGTCGTTTTCATGATAGATGATGCTCATCGCGCGCTTTACTTTGTCTTTGCTGATGATGGTCTTGGCAGGCGCTTGTTCCAGATTTCAAGATCAAAGCCCGTTCGGAAAAAGCCATAGCGCTGATAGAGGCGCTGCGATGGCACGTTGCTCAATTGTGTATTAACGCTGATTGCGGTGATCCCTCTCTGTTCGAAGTCGCCCAACTGCCGCTGTAGCAGCGCGGAACCGATATTCCGCCTTTGCATTCCCGGGATGACAGCCAGTCGAGCCAAATGACCGACCTCGCAATGTCGCGTACTGACTTGGTAGCCAACGATTTCTCCCTCGTATTCAGCGATAGTGGCAGCCGCTGCTATGCGCAGCGCCTGGCGCAGATCGATTTGCGACAGGCGAAAGTTATGGCGAAATGCCATCCGATCGACCCGGGCAATAGCTGGCAGGCGCTCCATTTCAGCCGGTCGCACTTTTAGCGCTGGGTCGGGCTGATGAGGATCGTAGTCCCCAAGATAATTGAACGTGATGATATCGTCCCAATAGATAAAGCCGTAATCGCGCAGGTAAGCGGGCAGCCAATTGGTAACCATCAACACCATGATATTGCTTATACCGAGTTCAAGGCACTTTGCCTCCGCACATTGCCACAATTCTCTTACGATCGTTTCGGGCATGAAACCATCGCGCAGCCCCATGAGGCGGATCCAGGAAGTGCCGTAGTTTTCCGGCGACAAGCCTATGTATCCAACCAGCTTTTCAGCCTCCCATGCCAGGAAAACGAGCACATCGTCGCGATCAAGCCAGCGACTGGTTGTATACCAATCCAGGTGCTTGTGCGTCCATTGACTGTACCAGCACAGGTCCAGCAAGTCGCTCCGATAACGCCGACTGTAAGGCATAATGTGAAGCCGGGTACCAAGCATCAGCGAAGGTTTTTCATCCGCTTGACGTAACTGCGGGCTTCCAGCGCGAAGATTGTGCACACTCTGCGGTCAGCCAAGCGGGTAGCAAGACGTTCATCGGTCTCTTCCACCGTTTCTGACGACGTGAAGACCGTCGGCATACGCGACAGATAACGGTAATCAATGATCTGGAAAAGCTTTTCTTTCGCCCATGGCGTCGCGCTGGCAAAAGTCAGGTCATCGAGAACAAGAAAGGGCACATTGATAATCTCGTGGAAGCGTTTGTCGAAAGGCACATCCGAGCGGGGATTAAAACTCAGCCGCAGGAAGTCCAGCAGATCGGGAACGGTCGTAAACATGACGTCATGGCCGCGCTCGTACAAATCGTAGGCAATGGCAGCCGCCAGGTGCGTCTTTCCTGATCCATACTCGCCCATGATGTAAAACCAGCCCTCTGGATTCGCCGACCACTCCACCGCTATCGTTAGCGCGCGCTTCAAGTTGCTGACATCGTCGGCGAAGAAGCTGTCTGTGGAGAAAGTTTCGAAGCGCATATCCCGGTACAATTGCATATTGAAAATTTCGCTATCGCGAGCCTCGTTGCGCGACACCCTTCGGAAATCAGGGGCTTGAATCTTTATGTGCTTGACCAGCGACCGTTCCAACAAGCGACTGCCAAGTCGCGGATCCAAATCGTCGATCCGCGTGTTTGTTGTGACAACTGTGGGCAGCGCTTCGACGTGCCGGTGATTCAAGAGTTGGAATAACTTTTCCTTGGCCCAGTCACTGGGCTTTTCCACGCCCAGATCGTCCAAAACCAGGAGAGTCGCGCTGCGAATTTGATCAAAATAGTTATCGAAGGAGCTCTGAACACTTGGATCAAAGGTCGAACGAAGCAAGTCGAGCAAGTCGGGACTTGTAATGAACAAGACGCGCTCGCCGTATTTTTCCAGGCGCCAATTGGCAATCGCCACCGCCAAATGCGTCTTGCCGCAGCCAAAGCGCCCCTCAAACACGATCCATCCACTTGGATTGTCCGCGAACTGTTGAGCTGCGCTTTTGGCATTAATAAGTGAACTGACGACGCTTTGTGTGTAGCTGCTGCCGCTGAAGTCGGTCTGAAAGTTCTCGAAACTTTTCTCTTTGTAGGCCTCAAGATTGCCATAGCGCCGCAGCCGCGTATGCATCTCCTGATCGTCCTGGACCGGATTGTTGGGGCAGCGCTGGAACTTGCCGAAGCGCGGATCATCTAGCTGAACGTCAAAGGCATACACGCCTTTTCCGCCACATAGCGGGCAGGGCTCATCCTTGTTTTGGGGATCGCGACAGATGACCTGCAGGGGAAGTTCGAGCCCGCTTTCCGGCTCAACTTTCAATGAAGTCTTTCCATTCCCCGGCGGTGTACTGTTTGTGCCGCTCAAGATCTTGTCCAGCTTTTTCACTTCTGCGTCCTTCGTGCCGCCAGCTATCAAGCACTTTGCGAATGTATCTCCAATTGCGGGCGTTGCGCTCGGCAGCGTATCGCATCGCATCCTCAATCCAGTCATGGGGGAATTCCGCCTCCGCTTCGCGGATGGCATCAACGATCATGGGCGTCAGCACGCCGATGTTTTCCTCGTAAAGCCCGTAAAGCGTGGGCCGCGGCGGCAGGATTTCTATCTCGTCTTCGCCGGCCGGTATCCATTCCCCGGCGACAAGCTGACGGTGGATCGTCTGCCCGTCTATGTCATTAAGCGTATAAATGCGCCTTTGCTTACCTTGGCGATTGATAATCGCCTCCAATAGTATTCCGCGCCGGACTGCTCTTTCCAGCGCGCCGTCAAGCGTTTCTGATGCCCGACGCGAATCGTCCGCGGTCTGAAGGCTGGTCATCAGTTGCTTGTTCGCGCGCAATTCGTCGTAGCGCAGATAGCGGTAATTGCCTTCTTTCTGCTGAAGCGCGGACAGGCTAAAGAGCGTCAGCTTTAATTCCGGCAGATCATCAATTTCCAGCAGAAGGGACTCGAATAGCCCCGCCGGCAGGGCAACGACCGCGTCTCGAATCATGAATCCGGGGCAGGTATCGGTCATCTTTTATTCCAGATTACTTAGATCAACCCGCTTCATGTTGACATCCATGAATTTGGTGATCGATTTCTCGAAGTAAAGTTGAATGGTGCCGGTCGGCCCGTGACGATGCTTTGAGAGCATCACGTCGGCCTGATTGGGGAATTCGGTTGTATCCGGGTTGTAGACCTCGTCTCGATACAAGAACAATACCGCATCCGCGTCTTGCTCGATGCTTCCGCTCTCGCGCAAATCGGACAACTGCGGTCGCTTGTCTTGTCGCTGCTCGACCGCGCGCGAAAGTTGCGCCGTCGAAATGATCGTGACGTTGAGTTCGCGAGCCAGTTCTTTAAGCGACCGGCTGATATAACTGATCTCTTGCACACGGTTGTTTTCGTAAGCCTTGCCGGCCGACATGAGCTGCATATAGTCCACCATCACGATATCAAGCCCGTATTCGTGCTGCAGCCGACGGCATTTGGTGCGCATTTCAATCGGCGTGATTGAGGGCGTGTCGTCGATGAAAAGGGGCAAAGCGGAGAGACGGCTGCTGGCTTCGGTGAAGCGCGTATGCTCACGCGCCGAGATGTTAGCCGAGCGCAACTGGTGAATGCGAATGCCGGTCTCCATCGAGATCAGGCGCTGTACCATCTGCTCGACACCCATCTCCATGGTGAAGATCGCGACACGCGCGCCACGCGGTGGCCGCGCCACATTTAATGCGACAGTTAACATCCAGCTCGTCTTGCCCATACCGGGCCGTCCGGCGAAGACGATCAGGTCCGACTTTTGAAAGCCGCCCAACAAGCCATCCAGCGCTTTGAAGCCAGTCGGCAAACCAACCGTGCCCTCGCCAGCAGCCAGCAGCCGCTCCATCTCTTCGTAGTAATCGCTGACGGCATCGGAAATCGGAACGAATTCGCGCTTGATCTGGCTGTTGCTGACGGCGAACAGAGCCAATTCGGCATCGCTAATCACCTTATCGATGGGCAGTTCTTCGTCAACTGCCAGGCGACGAATCTCGTCGGAAGCCAGCAGCATCCTGCGCCGAATCGAGGTGCGTTCGACCAGTTTGCCGTAAACTTCGGCATGAACCGACGAGGGCGTATTATTCACCAGGTTGGTCAAGTAGGCTTGGCCGCCGATTTCGTCCAGTACCCTCATATCCTGCAGTTCGCGGGACAGGGTCACATAGTCGATCGCGTCCCCGCGTTCTTGCAAGCGATTGAGCGCCGCCCAAATGTATTCGTGCCGTTTGAGGAAAAAATCGTCGCCTTCCAGGAACGAGGCGATGTTAAGAAAGGTTTTAGGCTGTAAGAGTATAGCGCCCAGCAAAGCCTGCTCGGCTTCCAGGCTAGCTGGAATCTGCAAATGCGTTTGAGTCAATTGATTTGTCATGCCTTCGGTTCCGCGGGAACAATGCGCTCTTGGCAGTGAAAGCGCTGCATGCCTGTAATTGGCAGCGCCACCGACTTTTCAGATGACGGTCGCCCAACCCTAGTCCTGACGGCGGCTATTCATCCTCGTCGAAATCATCGAGATTGAGCGTATCTACGAAATCGGCAAAGGCGCTCAGCTTGGTCTCGTCGACCTTTTCCGATGGATCCATGGAGCCCGCGAATTCATCATCCAGCCCCAGTATCTCCGGCTCGACATTGCGGTCGGGTCGAATGCCGGCCTTGTCCATTACCTGTTTGTCAACGTAGATTGGCGCTTTGAGGCGAACCGCCAAGGCAATGGCGTCGCTCGGGCGCGAATCGATGTCTATCGAATCACCATTCACTTCGATGTTGATTTGAGCATAAAAGACATCTTTGCTCAAATTGTTGATGAAAATGTGGCGAACGGCGCCGCCCATTTCGGTGATCGTTGCCTTGAGCAAATCATGTGTCAAAGGGCGCTCGCGCAGCATTCCCTGCAATTCCAAAGTGATTGCTTCGGATTCAAACGCACCGATCCAGATCGGCAAATATCGCTCTTCCTGCGTGTCTCGCAAAACAACCAGGCGATGCTGCGACATCAGACTCACCTGGACACGGTCTACGATCATTTCAATCATGAAATTCGATCACTCTATCTCAGATTAGGCCTGCTCAGATTATACACCTATATCGTGCCACTTCAAAACAGATTGAAGTAAATCGAAGGAAATTCATTTCAGCAAATCGCCGTCGATCGTTGCTGTCAAATCTACTATTTGGCGCCGATATTGACTACACTTCTGCCAGTCGACGTCACGGGGTTCTCTTGCGCATTCATCTATACCTTGTCTTTATCTTGCTGACAGCGTCTTGCCAGTCTATCGTTGAACGACTGGGCACGGGCGATGGCCCCAGCGTCGGTTTTACTTACCTCGACTTGGTTTACAGTGATCAGTTTGACGGCCCCGGCAACTGGATGAGCTACGACGGCGGCGACAGCCTGAAAATGGCGGTGGAAGACGGCGGCTACAAAATTTGGCTCGCGACCCGCCAATACGTTTGGGCGCAACTTCCCTATACATTTGACGACGTTGTTGTTGAAGCGGAAGTCAGGCAATTGTCCGACTTCAATCACAACGCCTATGGAATCGCGTGTCGGCTTGATCCGGCAAACAGCGGTCGCGGCTATTACTTCTTGATAGGCGGCGACGGCTATTACAGCATTCGCTGGAGCAATGGGCGCTCCTTGGATGAAATCGTCGGCGCCAAGCCCTCGGGGGTGATCAACCGAGGCTCGTCTACGAACCAAATTAAGGCGATTTGCGTGGGCGACTATTTAGCGCTGTGGATCAACGATCACTTCGTCGCCGAAGCGCGGGACAGCCGCGCTAGTGCCGGCGCGGTCGGTCTGTCGGCGGTTATGAACTATACTGGCAAGACCGTGGAAGTAACCTTTGCCGCCCTCAAAATCTGGCGGTCCGAACTGTATGAGCCCGGCAGGTAATACGACGACCGGCCGGCACAGGATCACGCAACGACCATACGTCATATTGCGTATACTGTAGACGATAAACCCTGGGTTACAGGTCAATTGATATGGGACTGGAAGACACCATTGCGGAAGCCATTGTGATGGCGATGGATGAACTGGCGGGGAATCCGCAAAAGGCAGTCGCTTCGGCGATGGAATGCGATTCGGCGGCGCAGTGGATCAAGCAAGAGACGGCCAAACTCGCGCTGGTTGGTGGCGCGGAGATGGTGATACCGGGCCTTCATGCCTTTACGATTCCCACCGGTATCAGCTACTTGCTGCACAAGATGGGATACATTAGTTGGGGCGTGGGCGCCTTGAAGGGCGCCTTTGTGGTCGAAACGGAAGCCTATTCGGATTTGCGCAATATCCTGGCGCTTTGGGCAAACAACACGCACTTTGACGCCAGCATTATCGAGCACCTGGCGATTTCCTTAGCGTGTTTCGGCTGGGCGACGTCTGCGGAGGGACAAGCCGCTATGCCCAGGCTCTTGGCGTCGTCCACAGACGAGACGACCCTGCGTACCTACCATATCTTGCAGCGACTGGTGGAAAACTACGTGGCCGGCGACGAACGCGGGCTGCTGATGATGGAGGCAATAGGCGGACCGGCATTCGCGCGAGAATTGCTTAAGAACGGCGAAACAAACGTACAGCATCTTGATAACGAAGTTATGTTAACCCGTCCCTTGGGGCGCAAAGTCAGCTGGCGTTTGGCAAGCAAGCTGGCGTCACGCCTGGGCGCCCGCGTGCCGGCCAGAATGATCGTCGGCTTCGTTCCGCTGGCAGGCGCGGTTGTTAATGCCTTCCTCAACGTTCAAACCATGCAGAGCATGGCGGAAGCTGCGGAAAAGTATTATGACCGGCAACTGCGTCTTGAACATCTGGAAGAGGCGCTACGCTGACGGCGCCCTTCAACAGGATTACTTTGCCCGCAGTGCTGCCAGAATCTCCGCCAAAACTCCCTTGAACGATTCCAGGATCTCCGCGCTGTTCAAAACAGTTAGCGGAATGGTTGGTCTGCGATCGGACTTGGCCGCGGGCAATCTAAACTCGGTCGGCAGTATTTGATTGAGTTGCTTCAGAAGGGCGCGGCGAGCCGAAATTTGATGGTAGGGCGCGAAGGATGCCAGGTGGTCGAAGTATATTTGCGCGGCGGGTGTCTTGGGGTAAGCCCAAATCGACAGAACCGTCACCGGACGGCCATTGAGATTGATTCGTACATGACAACCTGGATTCACACGTCCGCCAAAAGCCACTTCATCTGCAATCCCAGCCGACCAATGAAACAGATCACGCGCCGCCAGCGTAGCGATTTCGCCCCCCGGCAATTGTTCGACGTAAGGGAAGAAATTGAGGCGATTGGCTTCGGTAGTATGGGCTTCATCCGGGTAGACGATACTGGATTCAGACGACGATAATGCGCTCGTCAGGGACTCGGCCAGTTGCTTTGACCCACCCGCGAAATCTTCTCGAAAGTCGCAGTATTGGATGTTGACCAGATACAAGGGCAGGCGCAGGTTATCCAGCAAGGCTGTGAATAGCGGCTTACTCAGTTGGAAAGCGTAAAGACATTCTCGCTCGACCCAAACCGATCCCAAGGACGCCTTGGAAAGGACTGTGACCACAGCGTCACAGCGTTCGATGCCGGCTTGAATCTCGCAGAGCCAATCGGCGCTGCCGCGAATGTTCTCGTAATCGACCCAGACGCCAAATCCGGCGCGCTTCAAGCCATCGACGATGAGCGGGATCTCGTCTTTGTTTTGATTACTGTGACTGACAAAGACTTTGGGCATTTGCTATACTTGCGATTCGCGGTTTCTCAGTAGTTGATCTTCACCCGAAAAAGTAGACACAGGTTTTGTCTAACCGATACGCAACTCGAACTCCATCGGGCTGAGATAGTCCAGTGCGGAATGCCGTCGTTGGCGGTTGTAACAGGCTTCGATGTATCGGAATAACTCGAGCCTTGCCGGGTTGCGCCGCCAAATTGAGCGCTTCACGTTTCAATTCCTCTGGATATTTCATCATCGCCTTCCACCCTAACTCCGTACCCTATTTTATTGGACAACTTGACTGTCCACAAAATCGAGGGAAGTTCAGCGGACAGTTATCCGACAAGCAGTTGATTGCAAAGCGCGAGCGCTCAATGAAATGCAATTCGTCCTCCAATCCCCCGAAAGTTGCCCTGAACTTCCCCCGTTTTTTGGGGAACCGTATAGATACAGTATGTATACAGGGGGGGGTACTCCTCCCCAGATCGGAAACTGAGGACATGACAGGTTTTCGTTGGGCAGATAGTCGCGACAAAACCTGCCAATTTTGGCGCGTTTTTCGGGCGACCTGATAGGGCGCGTAGGGCGCGCCGACACAGCTCTACGCGATTAGCTGACCCGCTATGTCGGCACACTCTGTGTCGATTCAAACATGTCCACTCCTCAACCCCCGCGAATCTGCCCCCGAGCCTGGCGCTTATGTTTCTTTTACAATCCTCTATTGCCTTTCCGATATCGCGTTTTTCTTTTTCCTATGTTGCGGGCTTAGGCTGTAGATGTCAGTACGCACAACACAGACTTCAACAGAAGGAGAAATCAAAATGCTAGTCAGAACTCGCAACCCCTATCTTCGTCTGATCGACGATATCTTTGGCGACCATCATCCGCTGCTCGGAACGGCCAACGAATTCGGCAATCGTAACTTCGGCCTCGCCCTTGATGTTGAGGAAAACGAAGAGCGCTACGTCGTCCGCGCCGATCTGCCCGGCGTCAGCCTTGAGGATATCAGCGTGAACATTCACGACGACTTGCTGACGATCAGCGCCGAAACCACGTCGGAATCCAACGACGAAAGCAGGCGCGTACTGGTCCGCGAGCGGCGCGTCGGCAAGTTCAGCCGCAGCCTGCGCTTCCCGATCCCGGTCAGCGGCGATAATGTGGAAGCCAGCTTCGAAAACGGTGTCCTGAGCGTCGCCGTGCCCAAGGCCGAAGATGCCAAGCCGCGTCAGATCCCGGTCAGGGTGAGTGGCGCCAGCAACTAAAGTCCAAGGGCGCAAACGAAAGTCCCGTCTTCAATTGAAGTCCTGAAGACGGGACTTCTTTTCGTGGCTTATATCGCAAAGTACCACGCTAGTATGTAGAACGGCAGATCAAACGCCTTCCCGCAATGCGCGCAGAGACCCTCGGTCTTCCCTGCGAGCATCTTCTCTGGCACGTTCACCAGTGCGCTACCGCAGGGCACACAACTGAGTTCGCAGATTGTTTGAGGCTTATCCATGCGGCTATTGTGCCAGAATCGCCATTTTGACAGTGTATATCATATCGACTATACTATTCGAGCGATTCATTCAATGAGTGAAGCGAGGACATATGCGACACGATTTTACAATGCTATGCACCGAAGTTGTCGAACTTCCGGATCAAAACAACGTGCAAATCAGGTGTCCAATCACTGCGATACCACTGACGCCGGAAGTACGGGAAACTCCGCATGGCAGTGTAGTCTCGTTGTCGCCAATACTGTATCTTATCTCTCAGTGGGAAGCTGATCTGCCGGGCGACCAGCGAACCCATGTTGGCAAGTTCCAGGAAATGCCGTCTGATAGCGAATTCCCGTCACGCGAGGACCCTGTCCGTTTTGATCTCACAGCGTCACCAAGTTTCATATGGGTACGGAAGGTGTCGCAAATTATATATACCGGACCCGGCACTTATGAGTTTCATGTGGTATTGGACGGTGTTGCCCTGGCGGGCGAGTGGGGTCGCGCCTGCCTGACCTTGTATTGAGTCAGTCTAAGGAGTCAGCTATGAATGAGATAAGAGTTGAGCCGACTGACAGGGTCAAGATTGACCTTGGCACATTGCCTCCACCGAAGCCTCGCAGCCCTTCTGACCCACCGCTAAAGCGTGCTGCGCCAATACTGCCAAAGCGCCCGCCTGCCACGTCGCAGTCGTCAAGTGCCAAGAAGAATGACGACTAGCACGTTACCGAATCCCCGTAACTAAGTCGCTGCTCGTCCGCCTCTCGCACGATCGCCACCATCTAGCTAACGGTGTCGAGCGGGCGGACATTTTACCGCCCGGCGAACTCTGGGTCGAAGAGTTGCGCGAAGGTATTGCCTCGCCTCTCGCGCTACCCCGAGGCGCTCCGTGTGATAGAATTTATATTCTACTCTCTTCAGCTTGTACCGCGTCTTTTGACACTTTGCGATATAGGCCCCTTTTCGTTGGCCTTGGCGCTACTCGTCCGCGACTCTCCAGCCACCGCCGCCGGGCGTCGCGATGATGACCCGATCGCCCGCGTCCAGTTGCGCCGTATGTTTGCCGCCGACGATCTCCGGCTCCCCTCGGCGCAGGATCGTATTGACGCCGCATTGCCCCGGCGCGCCACCCTGGCTGCCATAAGGCGGCCGCAATCGCCGCTCGGAACTGATGGTAATCCGCGCCGGCGCCAGGAACTCATATTCGCGTATGATGCCGTCGCCGCCAGGATTGCGCCCCATCCCACCGCTGCCTTCGCGCAACTCGCAACGTCGAATACGCATCGGCAAGCTGTGCTCGAGCGCTTCGACCGGCGTATTCAGCGTATTGGTCATGTGGCACTGCCGGCCGGATAGACCGGGGCCGGCGCTCGAGCCGCCGTGACCGCCGCCGAGCGTCTCGTAGTAGACGAATTGAGCGCCGTCGTTGAAGCCGCCCACGGCGAAATTGTTCATGGTGCCTTGCGACGCCGCTGGAATGACATCCGGCAAGGCCCCGGCCAAGGCGCCCAGCACCGTATCGACCACGCGCTGACTGGTTTCGGTATTGCCGACTACCACGGCTGCCGGGAAGCGCGGGTTCAATACACTCCCCGGCGGCGTCATCACCCTCACAGGCTGGAAGCAGCCGTGGTTGACCGGCACATCCTCACTGGCCAGCAGGCGGACACAGTACCAAGTCGCCGACTCGACAATGGCGGTTACGGCGTTGACGTTGCCAGTAACCTGTGGCGCGCTGCCGGCGAAATCGACCGTCATCTCCCGCCCGTTTACTGTCACCGCCACGTTGATTGGGATTTCAAACTCATTCTGCCCGTCGCCTTCCATGGCGTCGCGGAAGCGATAAGTGCCGTCTGGTATGCCGTCAATCACCGCTTCGGTCATTTTTCGCGAATAGTCGAGCAAGGCTTTGGCGTGTTCAATGGTGCTTTCCACGCCATGATCGATCATCATGGCGCCAAGCCGACTTTCGCCCACACGGTGCGAGGCTAGCTGCGCTTCAATGTCGCCCAAACGCTCTTCGGGATCGCGGCTGTTGGCCACGATCAAAGCCAAAGCGCCCTCGTTTGTCCAGCCGCTCAAGCGCAGCTTCAACGGGGGGATAATGACGCCCTCTTGATACAACTCGCTGCTCAAGGGCAAGGAGCCGGGCGACATGCCGCCGACATCGGCGTGGTGGGCGCGGCTGGCGACGAAGTAGCAGAGGTCGCCCCCAGCGAAGACAGGCGAGATCATAGTGATATCGGGTAGATGTGTGCCGCCGTGGTAGGGATCGTTTAACACGATGACGTCACCGGGGAAAAACTCCTCAAACGCTTCGACTGCGGCGGCGACTGATGCCGGCATGCTGCCCAGATGAACCGGAATATGCGCTGCCTGGGCAATCATGCGCGCCCGAGAATCGAATACCGCGCAACTAAAGTCGAGCCGCTCGCGGATATTTGGGCTGAAGCTGGCGCGCTGCAAAGTCACGCCCATCTCTTCGGCGACCGCGGCAAATTGATTCTTGAATACTTCCAAACTGATGGCGTCAACTGTCATCGCGCATTGTCCTTCGCGCCGGGCAGGTTACACACATACTAACGCGGTAAAGCCTTAAGGCAAACTTGTAGCGGATCAGCGAACTCGTGTAACCTTTGACCATAGTGTGGTGAATGGTAACATAATCATCCTGAAACCGTGCAGTAGTATTCCGGAAAGGACGCGCAATTTGCGGATTCTCCTTTTTGCCAACGGCGTGGCTAAAGACGGAACCATGGTGAGACGGGCGCTGGAAGGGGCGGGATCCGCTCATATACTGTGTGCGGATGGCGGCGCGCTAAATGCGCTGAAATTTGGTCTCGCGCCACAGACGATCATCGGCGACCTGGATTCGCTCAGCGCAACGCAGGTAGAGGAGTTTAGCGCCGCCGGCGCCGAGATATTACACTTCCCGATGGAAAAGGATGAAACTGATCTGGAACTGGCACTGGGTTGGAGCGTCGATAGTGGCGCGAGGGCGATTGTCATCTTGGGCGCTCTGGGCGGCCGCTTCGATCAAACGCTGGCGAATGTTTATTTGCTGGCGCTGCCGGGTCTGCAAGATATTGAAATCGAACTGGTCGACGGTGAACAGAATATCCGCCTCCTGCGACCGGGCGCTTACAGCGTTGAAGGGCATAGCGGCGACACAGTTTCGCTGATCCCACTGGGAGGGAAGGCCAGCGGAATCACCAGCAACGGGCTCAAATACCCCTTGCGCGATGAATCGCTCGAGTTTGGGCCGGCGCGCGGCATCAGCAATGTCATGCTCTGCGATAGCGCCAGTCTCGAACTCCGCAGTGGCTTATTGCTCGTCGTACATACTAGCGGCCGGGCCTGATGACTGCCTGCACGATCATCAAGCGCGATGCGCGCGGGGTGGACGAATTGTCGTACCAGGGCGTGCTGCGAGAGACTTGCGACGAGTATGTGTGTATCGAAGCCGAGTTCGGCTTCCCCGACCGTGACTTGGGCTATGTCGTGTTGCGATCTGGCGATGTTTTCCGCGAGTGGTTCTTTCGCGATCGCTGGTTCAATATCTTCCGCGTGGGTGACGGTCGGAACAAGCAACTGAAAGGATGGTATTGCAATATTACGCGTCCCCCGCAGATTGGTCCGGACTGGATCGCGGCGGAGGACCTCTGTCTCGATGTCTTTGTCTATACCGACGGCAGGACGCTGACGCTCGACGAAGAGGAATTTGTCGCCCTGGATCTGTCGGAGAAAGAGCAGCGGACGGCGCGAAAGGCGGTCCAGGAAATCCAAGAAATGGTACGCTTGCGTTTGCCGCCCTTTGACGAGATTTCATCGGGGAGGGAAAAGCCGAACTAAACAAGCGGGAAACCGCGCTCGTCAGTTCGGCCTTGTAGGTCCCGAAACAACCCCAAAAATCGGCGGTTCGAGATCACTCCAGGTCAGGTCGGATGACCAGCACGGGCACATTGACATCGTGCATGACTTTGTTGGCGACGCTTCCGAAGACCAGCCGCACCAATCCGGAATGTCCGTGTGTAGTCATCACCACCATATCGATTTTTTCTGCTTCGACATAATCGCAGATATGTTGGGCGATACCGACGGCGTCAATGATATGCAGCCTGCAGTCCACGTTTTCGTCACGTATCTCGTTGCGCAAGCTCAGCAGATGTTGTTTGATCTCCTCGCGGATGCGATTGGCCAATTCATATTCGCCTGCAATCGCCAGCGAATCAACAAATTCGTGCATCGGTGGCGTGAATACGTGCAGCAATATGACTTCGCCGCCGCCGACTCGCGCGAAGTCGACCGCGTAAGGAATTGCGCGCTCGCTCCAGGCGGACCCATCGGTGGGAACTACTATTCTCTTTAACGGACGGTGTTGGAACATCTGATCCTCACTTTACTGAAACCACTACATACTATTGCAGTATATCACAAGCTGTTGCAATATTGTCCCTCCCCATGTTGACATATTCCACTTTGAACTTGTATAATTCCTTGTGAAAATCTATAAAATTATATGTAAATCTGCAAATGTCTGAACAAAAATCGTCGGACCTGACAATCGGTCGCAACATTAAGATCGGCATCTTTCACCTTGGCTCGGGCATGGCGGACGTCTTGGCGACCGGGGTCTGGAACCGCATCATGGTTGCCGACCTTGGCTACAGCGCGACCGTGGTCGGACTATTGACCGGGCTGCGCTATTTCCTGGCGCCTCTGGGGGTCTGGGCCGGGCGCTATTCGGACACACATATGGTTGGCGGATTTCGCCGATTGTTCTGGATCTGGCTGGGCCGGGCGATGATGGTCTTGAGCACCCTATCGCTGGGCTTTTCTACCGCCGAGATGGTGCGCTCGGCACAGAGCGATCCTCCGCTGCCGCCATCCCCCGCGCTGTGGCTGGTTATCGCGCTTTCATTTTTGTTGTTCAGCTTGGGTATCGCGCTCTCTGGCAGTACATTTCTAGCGCTGGTTCACGATCGCGCCGCGCCGGCGCAAAGAGGGCGCGCGGTTGGACTGGTGTGGACGTTCCTGTTGCTAGGCTTCACCATCGGAGGCGTCTTCTTCAGTGTTATGCTGCCTCACCACGAAGGCGCGGGCGCGATTGCTTTCTCGGCGGCATCCCTGCAGAACCTCTTTTTGATTACTTCCTTGCTGCTGGCCGCCATCTGGCTTTTCTCGCTACTGGGTGAAGAAAAGCGCAACAGCAAACGGGGCCTCAAACGAAGCGTCGAGTCCTCAGACCTTCTGCGCGATTTGGCCCTGGTTTGGCGCAGTCGCCCAATGCGCTTGTTCTTGATCTATTTGATCCTGTCGATGATGTTCGCTTTCTTGCAGGATACCGTGCTGGAACCATTTGCCGGGCAAGTTTTTGGCATGGAAGCGCGGGTCACAAATCGTTTTTCCGCCTATTGGGGCGGCATGGCGATTCTGGGTTCCTTCGGTTTCTTATACTTGTCCCGCCGCCATCGTAAACTCACGAACGGTCTCATGTCCTTGGCCGGCGTTTGGCTTCTGATGGCTACATACGTGCTTTTCGCGCTGTCTTCCCTGGGCGAGATCCGCGCTCTGGTCACGCCGGGCTTGATCCTTCTGGGCTTGGGTTTGGGGATTTGGAATATCGGCACGCTGGGCCTGATGATGGATTTGAGCCCCGACGGGCGCGCGGGCACCTTCCTCGGCTTTTGGACGCTGACCGTTACTTTTGCGCGGGGCTTTGGCGTGGCGGGCGGCGGCATATTGCGCGATCTGGCGTTGCAGCTTTCCGGGGATCATACCGTCGCTTACGGCACTGTCTTTATCGCCGGATGCCTTGGCTTGACTTTTGCTTTGCTGGCATTGCGGCGCGCCGATTTGCGCGACTTTGCTTTACGAAGTCCCGAACCCGAGGTCATGTTTGCGGGCGCACTTGATTGAAACATCGACGTTTCATATTGGTCGAGCGAGCGCGAGGGCACGGAGGGGCGAGCCGGCGGCTCGCCCGTACAAAGTTGTGATTGTTTTGGGATTATGATTTAGAGGGTAGTTATGCGCATAGCGTTCTTGGCATTGCTAAGGGCGGCGGCGGTGTGGCTATTCCAGATGCTGCGCAAGGGCGGCAACATCGGTGTAACCCATAATGTTGTGGCCGGCATCGACGTAGATCACTTCGCCCGTGATTCGGCGTGACAGGTCCGACGCCAGGAAGAGCGCGAGGTCGCCGACATCGTCCTGGCTCACAAGCTCATTCATCGGCGAGGTGACCTCGGCGTATTTGAGCAAGTCGCGGAACCCGGCGATGCCACCAGCCGAAAGCGTCTTGATGGCGCCTGCGCTGATCGCGTTGACGCGAATCTTGCTGCGGCCCAGATCCGCCGCCAGATACATGGTGATTGCCTCCAATGCGGCTTTGGCAATGGCCATGGCATTGTAATTGGGGATGACCTGGCGCGAGGCGTTATAGGTCAGGCTCATGATGCTGCCACCATCTTTCATCAAGGGTTCGGCGCGGCGCGACAGTTCGATTAGGCTAACAGCGCTGACATCAATCGCAGCCAAGAGCCCCTCGCGCGAGAGCTCGACAAAACGCCCGCCCAGCGATTCGCGGTCGGCAAAGGCGATCGAATGGACCAGCACATCCAGTTTCCCATACTTCTCTTCGACCGCCGCAAACACCGCATCCAACTCATCGCCGTTGCTTACATCCGCTTGCAGCATCAACTCGCATCCGATAGACTCGCCCAGTGGCCGCACGCGTTTTTCCAGCCTGTCCATGGCATAACTCAAGACAATCGTCGCGCCTTCGCGTCGCAGCGCCTTGGCGATTCCCCAGCCGATCGAATTCTTGTTGGCAACGCCAAAGACGAGCGCGATCTTCCCATCCAGCAAGCCCATGCCTTCCTCCCTCAAACTGTCCTCGGACGCAATCCTGTTGTCACGCCTGGCTTCTGTGATTAGAATCGTATTATAAGGCACATTGTCTAACACGCTATGCCCTTGTCAGTTACGGCGCAACGCTGCTCCCGCGTCAGAAGCGCCAAAGGAACCAGATGATTATGGCAGAATCAGAGCGAATTACCGTTACCGTTGCCACCGACTTCAGCGATGCTATCCTCGCTGATTTGAGAGAGATTTCCCCGCGACTTCAGATCGAGCGTCACTTTCCCGATGTACCTGTTGACGTGATGACTCGGACCGAAGTTTTGTACACAACCAGCTATTATCCCGAGCCGGAACAAGCGCCAAAGCTGCGCTGGATACAGGCGAATACGTCGGGCTTGAATCAGGCGCTGCACCATCGCATCGTGCAGGCGGAAGACATCACGGTAACCTCCGCCAGCGGCATCCATGCCACCAACATGGCGCATTACTGTTTGATGATGATGCTCATGTTCAACTACAAGATGCGCTTGGCCTTGAGCCTGCAGGGCAGGGCGGAGTGGCCGGAAAACGCCTCCGAGATCTTCATGCCGATCGATATGGATCGTCAAACGGTTGGCATCGTTGGATACGGCAGCATCGGGCGCGAATTGGCGCGGCTTTGCGCCGGTATGGGCATGACAGTGCTGGCATCAAAGCAAGACCTGGGCAATACCGCCGAGGTCAATGCCTTCGTTCTGCCGGGAGTCGGCGATCCCAACGGAGACATTCCCGATCGCATTTATCCGGCGGCCACCATCGCATCAATGGCCAAGGATTGCGACTATCTAGTGGTGTTGGTGCCTTTGACGCAAAAGACGGGCCACCTGATTGGGGATGAGATCCTTGACGCCATGAAAGACAGCGCAGTCTTGATTAACGTCTCGCGCGGGCCCGTCGTCGACGAAAAGGCGCTGATTACCGCGCTTTCCTCCGGCAAGATCGCGGGGGCCGCCCTCGATGTCTTCGAAGAAGAACCGCTGCCTTCGACCAGCCCACTGTGGAACCTCGACAACGTCATCATCACGCCGCACATATCGGGCTTCACGCGCGACTACCACGACAAGGCCGCTCTGGTTTTCAGAGAGAACCTGCGCCGCTACCTGGAAAACCGCCCTCTGCTCAATCAACTCGATCGTGGCAAAGGCTATTAACTGCCGCCGGCCATCCAGGAAGCGCTCAGGAACGCAGTTCCGCCCGCAAGCGATGCCGCGCCGCGCCGATAATTTTCTTCCGCGCTCTCGCCGCGTTTTTGTCAGTCAGGGTCCGTTCCGGATCCTGATAAGTTAGTGAGTAGGCCAGACTCTTCTTGCCCGGCGGGATGGGATCGCCAGTGTAAACGTCAAAAAGCGTGACATCTTTCAGCAAGCGGCCGCCCGCTTGTCGGATCACCCGTTCGACTTCGTTAGCCGCGACATTGGCGTCAACAACCAGCGCGATGTCTTCCAGAATGGCCGGGGTCGTCAGCAGCGGGTCGATCTTGTGCAGGCGCTGTTGGTATTGCAAGAGGGGCGCCACCTCCAGCTCGGCATAGAAGACTTTGCTATCGGTCAGTCGAAAGCGCTGGCCGAGTTGGGGATGGATCTCGCCAAAGGCGCCGACCTGTTTGCGGCGCACCAGCAGATTCGCCGAGCGCCCGGGATGGAAGCTGCTGTGCGTCGCGCGTTCATAGGCGAAATCATCAATGTGCAGGGCGCCCAAGAGACTTTCGATCACGCCTTTGAGGTCATAGAAGTCGAGCGCGTCCCCGGCGCCGCCTGTGCGCCAGGTAGGCTGATCACGCGTCCCTGTCAGCAGGATACCCAGGCGCATGGGTTCCTCCGGCAAGACGGCGTCTACTTGCAGGTAGACTTTGCCAATCTCGAATACCTGTTGCGTCCTCTGATATCGGGCATTGTTGGCTGCCGTCTCGAGCATGTTGGCCATCAGGGTATGTCGCAGGACATCCCGTTCGCTGGCGGAAGGATTGACGATTTCCACGTATTCCGCATCGGGTAGCGACGAGGGCAGGCCATCGGGCACCAGCATCGCTTCGGTCTGCCGATTGGTAAAGCGATAGTTGATGACTTCGTACAAGCCCAAGCCCGCCAGGATGTCGCGGACGCGCTCTTCAATGAATACGCTGGTGTTCTCGCGTTGCGGTGGCATCTCGTCCGCCATGATCGTCTCGGGAATCCGGTCGTAACCCAGCATGCGCGCGATCTCTTCCAAGAGATCCGCTCGCCCGACGATGGGATCCGCGCTGATATCCAGCCTGTGATCCGGTGCTGTAGCATGAATGACATCGTCGTCGATGCGCGTCTCAAACTCGAGACGGCGCAAGGCGTCTGCCGCTTGATCAATCTCGATGTCCATGCCCAGCAGCGCATTGATCCGCTCAATCGGCACCGCAACGGTCACCGTTTCTGGTGGTGCTGGATAAGCGTCGACCACGCCCGCTGCCACGGTTCCGCCACCCAATTGTCGCATTAGTTCGATCCCGCGGCTCGAACCCAATATCGATTGGGAGGGATGTACGCCTCTGCTGAAGCGCGCTGAAGCTTCGGTATGGATTCGCTGTTCCTTGACGGTCTTGCGAACGCTGATATTGTTCCAGGCCGCCGCTTCTAACAGGACATTACGTGTGCTTTCGTTGATCTCGGTCTCGCCGCCGCCCATCACACCGCCGATGGCCAGAGCCCCCGCTGTGTCGGCCACCAGAATGGTCTCCTGGCCCAGGTCGCGCGTTACGTTATCAAGTGTTTCCAAACGCTCTCCCGTTTCTGGCAGACGGGTGATGATCGTAGGCATCCCTCCGGCCCGGTCCAGCAATTTGTCATAATCGAATGCGTGCAAGGGCTGACCTAATTCAAAAGTTATGTAGTTGGTCACATCGACGATGTTGTTGCGGGGACGCTGCCCGATGAGGCGCAGGCGATGCCGCATCCAGAACGGCGAAGGTTTGACCTCGGTATCGCGCAAGAGCGTCAGCGTGAAACGTGGATTCAATTCGGGCTCGCGAATATCGATTTTTACATGCTCTTCGATTGGATCGCCCTCCGCGATAAATTCGAAAGACGGATAGCGCATCTCCACCCTCAAGATGGCCGCAACCTCCCGCGCGACGCCTATCATGCTGAAGCATCGCGCCAGGTTAGGCGTGAATTCGATATCCAGTATGACATCGCCCAGGATGTCGGCCAGTGGCGCGCCAGCGACATAGCGCTCTTCGTGATCCAGGATGATGACACCCTGATGCTCGTCAGAAATGCCCAGTTCCTTCTCGGAGCAGACCATGCTCTTATTGTAAATGCCGCGCAATTCCTTGCCCTTTAGGGTCATCAGGCGCGGCTTGTCGCTGTGGCCATCCCAGACACGCGCGCCTTCCATGGCGAAAGCGCCCCAAACCGGCGGGTTGATCTCGCCCTGCCCTTTGTATGCAAAGAGATTGCTTGCGCCGGTTACGCATTGTTCCAGTTCCTCCCCGCCATAGTCGACCATCGCCAGGACCAGTTTGTCGGCGTTGGGGTGGGCCTTGACTTCGACGACGCGCGCCAACAGGAGTTTCTCACGATCCCAAACGAGATGGTCGGAACGGGGCATGCGGACGCCGGGCACTTCAGCTTGCGGCAGGCCGATATACCTTAAGTGCGCGACCTCCAGCCCGGCAACAGTTAACTTTTCCGCCAGCAATTCAACCGGTATATCGATGTCGACATAATCTTTGATCCAGGAAATCGGTACGAGCATGGGTAATGGTTTCCTTTCCAAGTTCTGATAGTGATAGATCGTTCAGGTTTTTGAAATTGCAATCTCGTCCAGCAATAGCATGTTCCTCGGATAGCCAGTATTGTTGATCCAATCAAGTCGGTCGCCCGTTTCCCGGTTATAGGCGATCGCCATCAATCGATAGCTGCCCGCCGGAACGCGGCTGAGATCAATTGAGAAGCGACGGTAGGTACTTTCGTGCACAAAGGGCAGGTCGACTTGCGCCTTATTCTCCCAGTCGTCATTGAGCAACTGATACGACATGCTGAAATCGTTCAGAACACTTGGCGCGCCAAGCGCTGACCACTCATCGACGAAGAAAAGCGCATCGCCATCGTCATCTAGCGAGGAAGTATAGAACTTCAAGCTAATGAGTTCGTTCTGGTCGCTGACAGTTGCATCAGGGATCGCACATGCTAGTGACTCCCACATGTAGTGGGATATTGCGTGATTGCGACCGACGGGTTCGCTCGCGCAATGCGCGTAGCGCAAGTCGCCCAAAACGTTTCGCGCCTTCGCTATTCGCGGCGCCCATTTGTCCAAGTCGGGATAGACGTACCACAGCGATGGCGAGTCGATATTGCTGTCGGCCACGAATTCCCGCAAGACTTCGAGTTGGTCCGTGGCGTTCATGACGATTCCGCGCTTCCCGAAGTAATGCTCGCGCTGCGACAGCTTGATGTTGCCCGGATATTCCAGGGCGAAAGGCGCGTACAAGTCGTTGTAGGGATAGCCGAAAACCGCGGGCTTTGGATCTGCGTCGGCTGCCATACGCGACAAGATATGCGTAGGAGGCTGTGTGAAGACCTGCGAGCGCAAGACAATGTAGTCCCACCAGCGGGCATTCGCCTGCATTTCGAGACCGGCCATCATCCACAACAGAACCAGCAGTTCTAACAATCTACGCCAGCGATATAACCCGTAAATGCCCCCCGCGAGCAGCAGAACCAAAGGGAGGAATCCAGCCAGGTGATAACGCATGCCATCCCTGACGATCAATGCGGTAGATTCGGCAAGCAGTCCCAGGCTCAGCAAATACAATAGGAAGAGGTAAAGGAAGGGTCGTATGGGAATAGTACGCTGCCAAGTACCGACGGCCAAACCGATTACTGAAATCAGCAGCAGTTCAGGCCGCTCGTTCGTGCCGACCGCGAGCAGAATCTCGATTGCCTCAAGGCCGCCAACGACTACATGTTGCTTGCTTTCAATTACCGCGCCGATATTGTTCGCCATCATCATGTAGTAGGGTGAAAATAACAGCGCCGCAATCCCCACCGCAATAGAAACCCGCAGCCATCGCAGGTTCTTGGGTGCGAAAACCAGATGAAAAATCCCCAACATGGCCATGAATATAATGCTGAAGGCATGTGTACTTATCAAACAGAATGTCGAAACAGCCAACGCCAGATAGTCGGTCGTTTTTGGCGACCTGGCCTGGTAAACCAGACGGAGGTAGATCCAAAGCACAGCTCCCGCGCAGCCCACCAGCAGGGGATACATACGTATATTGGCGAGATAAAAATTGTAGAATGCGTTGCTGATTACGATTAGCAATGCCATCCAGCCCGCAATTGGGGCGATGAAGTCTTTAGCCAGGCGGTAAGCTAGCGCCATAGCGGCAAGGCTGATGAAAACGGAGAGAAGTCTTCCCGCGGCAAGGCTGGTCCCGGCGGCCTGGCCCCACAAGCTGAGCAAGACAAAATACAGCGGCGTATGATCCGGGCTGTGTTTCTGTAATGATTGAACGACCTGAATTGGAGAGTAGGCGCGGTTCCCCAGCCAGCCCGCGTTAAACATCGAAAAGAACTCGTCTGTGGATGGGGGATAGACCTCGATCTGCCGTATGGCAAGCCAGGCGACGATCAGGAAAAGCGGTATGGTCCATACCCAATGGCTGGCAGTCCGCAATGAAATCTGTCCCGTTTCCCTGGCGCTCAAGAAACTTCCTCACTCATATTGCTGTACTCTGAAACCTGCGACTTGGCGGCAACTAAGGCAGTTTCACTTCTGCCAGTTTCAATATTTCTGGCACATCACCACTGTTATTCAACCAAAGAATGCGCTCGCCCGTCTGGTTGTTGTAGACAATAGCCATGAGCCGGTAGTGGCCGGGCGGCACTTTTGAGATATCGATGGTGAACTGACGCAATTGATCGGGGTTGACCAAAGGAAGATCCACTTGAGCGACATTGTTCCAGTCTTCAGAAATCAACTGAATCGACATGTTCAAATTGGTCAGAGCCTGCGCTTCCTCCGCGACCCAGCGGTCGATATAGGCGATTCTGTCCGTGTCCCGATTTACTTCCGCGCCGAAAAACTGGTAATGGATAAATTCGTTTTGGTGACGGCTCTCCATATGTGGTGACGCGCAATTCAGCACATCCCATGAGAACGTATCCAGCGTACTGCCAATGCCAATAGCTTTAGAATCGCATAATTCATAATTAAGCTTTTTCATTACAGCCGCGAGTTGATCGCGATCCGCTTCGCCGATACGGCGATCCAAGTAGAACACCCAAACATAGGGTTCAACTATAGCATGATGCCGAACATCTTTTTCCAGCTTCTCAATCGTATCCGGTGTAATCAACGCAAGATTGCGCCGATCGAAGTATAGATCGCCCAATGAATCGTTGTCGCTGTCGTAATTCCAGTACAGTGCCCATGAATCCGTTTTATATCCCACCAGCAAGGGCGGATGTTCCTCTCGTAAAGCCCCCCGTGAAATCAAGTGAATTGGTTCCCGCAAGTACGAATAGATCTGCCCGCCCAGGATATCGTCCCATGGGGCGGTTCTCTGGAACTGCAGCCCGGCAATCAGCCAAAGCAACACCAGCAAACTCAAGAGCCAATGGATGCCATATAGGGCATAAAGTCCTGCGACAATCGCCAGCAACAAGGGAACCCAACCTGACAAGTGGTAGCGCATGGTGTCGGCAGCGATAAAACTTGTGTAATTTGCAATCAGGGCCAGAATCAGCAAATAGGGCAGGAACATGAACAGCCAGGGCTTAAAGCTGATTGTCTTCAACAAAAGCCCCATCAGTACGCCAAATATCGACAGAAAGAGCAGCAGCAATTCGTCGTTTAGGCTAACCATCAGCCACGCGGCCAATGCCTCCATGCTGCTCAGGCTTTCCCAATTAGAAAAAACAATCGAGCGCTGATAAGCGTCCGGTAACACTACCAGAAGCCAGGGAGAGAAAAGCAACAAAGCGACAATGACTGTAGTGGAGATTTTCAGCCAGTTTTGGTTTCTCGACAATGTGATTAAATGATACAGGCCCAGCATGAGCAGGAATGTCGCGCTGAAAAGGAAGGTATTCGCCAAACAGTATACTGCCGCGCCAAGCGCCAGGAAATCGCGCCTTTTTGCGCTGGCTCCTTTGTCGACTATGCGCAGATATATCCACAAAACCAGGGCGGACAGGAATACAAGCAATGTATACATGCGCGCGTATGTGATGTAGTAGTTATAGAATGCGTTACCGGAAGCGAGAAGCAGCGCAAATATGCCGGCGGCAGGGCCAACAAAATCACGCGCCAATCGAAATATCATGGACAAGCTTAAGAGGGCAAACATGATGCTCAGTATGCGAGCCGGCATTATGTCGGGGACTGTCATGTGCCCCCAAAGGCCCAGAATCAAAAAGTACAATGGAGAATGGTTCGGGCTGTTTCGCCGCAGGGATTGGAGTACTTCAATTGGAGAAAAGGCGCCGTCGGTCGCCCAGCCAGCGTTGTACATCGAATAGAATTCGTCCATCGCCGGTGGATACAAAACGCTGTGATAAAAGCCTAGCGCGGCAACTGCCAGCAATATTGGCACGGCGCCAAGCCAATGGCTTAGAATGCAGTCTACGTTGCGTTTGAGGGAATGCCCTTTCATTCGCATGCTTGAAATACCTTGCTCATCGGCGCAGGGTTTCTATCCTGTTTTCGAGCAACGCCCTTCGCTCATTTTCCAGCTAAAACTGCTTCAAGAAGCGCAAGTCGTTGCCCCAGAAATAGCGAATATCCTGGATCCCGTGTTTCAGCATCGTGATGCGTTCCGGACCCATGCCGAAGGCAAAGCCGCTCCACAGGCTCGGATCGTATCCGCCATTCCGCAGTACTGTGGGGTGCACCATGCCGCTGCCGGCGATTTCCAGCCAGCCTGTGTATTTGCAGACGCGGCAGCCCGCGCCGTCGCAGAGAAAGCACTCGACATCAACTTCCATGCTCGGTTCTGTGAACGGGAAGTAAGAAGCGCGGTAGCGAACTTTGGCATTGGGATTGAACATGCGCTTGGCAAACTCGCTGATCGTCCCTTTAAGGTCGCTCATGCGAATATTGCGCCCGATCGCCAGTCCTTCCACTTGCGTGAATTGAATCTCGCTGCGGGCCGTGACCTGCTCTTGACGGTAGCACATGCCCGGCAATATGACGCGAATTGGCTTGCTGCCGCCTTCTCCCAATTCTCGCATGGCGCGGATTTGCCCGGGCGAGGTGTGCGTCCGCAGCAAGACCCTGGGGTTGGTCGTGTAAAAAGTATCCTGCATATCCCGCGCCGGATGATGCGGCGGCAGATTGAGCAGCGTGAAGTTGAAATCGTCTTCTTCAACATCGTGACTCTGATAGACCTGAAAGCCCATTTCCGCCCAAATCGTTTGAAACTCGCGATGTGTGCGGGTCGCGGGATGCAATCCGCCCATTTGGCGTGGATAGGCGGGAAGCGTTATATCGATTTCGCCTTCTTCAAGGTCCTGCGCCAGAACCTGCTCGCGGATTAACTGTTCGCGTTCCTCGAAAGCCTTCTGGAGTTCGGATTGCAAGGCGTTGACTTCTTGACCGAAAGCCGCGCGTTCTTCTGTGGGCAGTTTTCCGATCGTGCCAAAGAGCGCGCCAACCGCGCCCTTGCGCCCCAGGTAGCGGCTCCTCCACTGGACTAACTCATCGCTGGTTGTGGTTTTATGCAATCCGTCAAGCGCCTGATGACGCAATACCTCTACAGTCTGTGACATTGGAACTCCTTCGCTCTTGTATTCTTTTAAAGCTATTGTCAGATGCTCCCAACAAAAAACGCCCTCGATCCGACTAGGGACGAGAGCGTGAGCATTCCCGCGGTACCACCCTGTTTCAGCGTCCTGCGCGGACGCTGCGCTTGATTTGCCCAGTGACGCCGGACCGGCGGAGCAGACTACTTGGCCGATCAACTAGGAGTTTCTGACCGTCTTTCACCTGTCGGCTCGGAAGGGAATTCCACAACTGCTTCCGCGGGCGCTCGCAGTCCGTTGACACCCGCTCCCTGAATCCGCAGACATCTAAATGCGCTTGTGGACTGTCTTCGTCAATGCCTTTATCCGTCTATTCAATTGCGTTCATTATGCAGCGAGCATAGTTTTCATGTCAAGCGTTCGCCCGAGCTTTGCACGCCACAATGTCAAGCGCGCGACGTATAGTCGCCTTTCACGATCCACTTGTAAGTCGTCAATTCTTCCAGGGCCATGGGACCGCGAGCGTGCAGCTTCTGTGTGCTGACCGCCACCTCCGCGCCCATGCCCATGGCGCTTCCGTCGGTGAAGCGCGTGCTGGCATTCCAATACACCGCCGCGGAATCGACTTCGTTCAGAAATTTCTCCGCGTTGGCGGATTCTTCTGTCAAAATGCTATCCGAATGCTGTGTACCGTGCCGCGCGATATGTGCAATCGCCTCGTCAACATGATCGACTACCTTGAGATTCAAGGTCAGATTGTACCACTCCGTATCAAAGTCATCGTCCGCTGCCGGCACCACTTGCACATGTCTGCCGACGATCTCGTGGGCGCGGGGCTCGGCGTGGAAGCTGACCCCTTCGCCGCCAAGGACCTCCACCACCATAGGCAAAATCTCCTTCGCAACCGCGCGGTGCACCAACAGGGTCTCCATCGAGTTGCAGACCGCTGGGCGCTGCGTCTTGGCGTTGTTCAACACCGGAATCGCTTTGGCCAGGTCCGCGCTCTCGTCTACAAAGATATGGCAGACGCCGATGCCCCCGGTGATCACCGGGATGCTGCTGTTCTCGCGGCAAAATACATGCAAGCCATTGCCTCCACGAGGGATGATCATGTCAATGTAATCGTACAAGCGGAGCATATCACTGACGTACTTGCGGTCGGTACTTCCGATGGTTTGAATGGCGTCAACTGGAAACTCATATGCCATCAGTACCTCTTGCAAAACACGGGTCAACTCCAAATTGCTGTTGAGCACGTCGGAGCCTCCACGCAAGATCACCGCGTTGCTCGTCTTCAACGCGAGGGTCGAGATGTCGACCGTGACATTGGGACGCGACTCATAGACCGCGCCTAGCACGCCGAGCGGCGTCCGCCGCTTGATCAGCCGCAAGCCATTGTCCAATGTCGATTCCAGCAAAATGTCACCGACCGGATCAGGCAACTCGGCAACCTTGCGAACATCGGCCACAATGCCGGTCATTCGCGGTTCCAGCGCGATACGATCACGAATCCAGATCGGATCGACGCCGTTGCCCTCGGCAAGCTCAATGTCGCGCCGATTTTCCCGAAGGATCGACGCGATATTCGCTTCCAGCGCGTCCGCCATCGCGTTCAGGACGCGGTTTTTCTGCGCGGTCGATTTTTTTGCAAGCGCGCTGGCGGCATCTTTGGCGCGTACACCCATCTGTTGCAGATCCACAGTTTCAAGCTTGACGTCGAACATGTCAGTTTCTCACCGGATAATTGCGATCACAAACTCACAATATCCCATAGTCTGCTTCGAATTACAACGCGCGCAACCTCGAATGGCCTCATTTAAGAACGACCATATTGTTACGGTGCAGCACCGCGTCGCCGAAGCTGTAACCCAGGATTTCGGCAATTTCGCCAGATTTCTTGCCACAGAGCTGGCGAAGATCTTCGCTCCCGTAATTGCTCAGACCATGCGCGATTTCACGGCCGTCGGGTGTTACCACCGCCAATGTCGCGCCTCGTTCAAATTCGCCTTCGATCACGCGGATGCCCACCGGCAACAGGCTGGCGCCACCTTGCATCAGAACTTTGGCAGCGCCTTCGTCTACCCTCAGCAAGCCCTGCGTTCTGTCTGTAAGCAGCCAGCGTTTGCGACTGTCCGAACGAATCGCGCTCGCTTCAATATGTGTGCCGATCCCCTCGCCATCGACCAGGCGGATGATCGCTTCGTCTTCGCTGCCGCTGGCGATAATGGTCTTGATACCGCTGCGGCTGGCGATTCGCGCCGCTTGTAATTTTGTGATCATACCGCCCGTGCCCATGTCGCTGCCGGCGCCTCCAGCCAGTTCGAAAAGCTCCTCCGATACTTCGCTGATATTCTGGATCAGCGCCGCCCCCGGATTCTTGCGCGGATCGTCTGTGAATATGCCCGGCTGGTCCGTCAACATGATCAGCAGGTCGGCATCGACCACGCTGGCGACGAAGGCCGAGAGATTGTCATTGTCCCCGACGCGGATCTCGTCAGTCGCGATGGTGTCGTTTTCGTTGACGATGGGGATGATGCTGTGTTCGATCAAGGTACGCAGCGTATCGCGGGCGTTCAGGTAGCGCGTCCGGTGACTGAGGTCGTCGCGCGTCAAGAGAATTTGCGCCACCACCACTTCAAAGATATCGAAGAGGTCTTTGTAAAGACGCATCAAGTGGCTCTGCCCAACAGCGCTAAGCATTTGCTTGGCCGGCACAGACTTGCCCAAATCGGGAAAGTCGAGTTGTTCTCGTCCGGCTGTCTGCGCGCCCGAAGAAACCACCACAATCTCGTAACCGCGCTCTTGCAATGCGGCGATCTGTTGCACCAACTCCAGCATGCGCTGACGGTTGAGCCGCGGGGTGCCCTTGGTCAATACGCTGGAACCCAGTTTGACGACGATCCGTTTCATAGTTTGTCCTTCCAGCAAGGATTTTATTGCAGGCCATCGGGTCTTTGTAGGCTGAAAGACTGTGGTTTGCTCAATTCGAACGTGTCCGCGCGGGGCGGGCGGCAATCCTCGCGCCAGGCCAAAATTCAGCCAGCATCATGCAATTGCATGATGTATCCCAGTCGCAATGCCGCTCGGCGTAAAAGCTCCTCGGCATTCTCGAGCGCATCTTCCAGGCGCATCGGCTTGTCGACGATGGAGAAAGCCGCCTGAATCCCGGCCTCATGCAAAAGGCTATCGTCGATGTTCAAGCCGCCAACCAGGGCGATGGTCGGCACGCCATGTTTCCACGCCAGTTGCGCCACCCCAACCGGGCCTTTGCCAGCGATCGTCTGGCTGTCCATTTGACCTTCGCCCGTGATGACCAAGGCGCTGTCTTTGAGGCGCTCAAGGAATCGATTGTGCGCCAGGACCAGGTCAATCCCGGAAACGATCTCGCATGACAAGAACGCCATCAGACCGGCAGCGAAGGCGCCGGCCGCGCCGCCTCCGCGGACCATGCGCAGATCAATCCCCAGTTGCTCGTGGATCACTGTGAAGCAGTGACGCAAGTTTCGTTCCAGCGTACCCACCATCGCCGCGTCCGCCCCTTTTTGCGGACCGAATATCCGCGCCGCGCCTTTGTCGCCCAGGGTCGGGTTCTCCACATCCGAGGCGATGACGATGTCAACCTCGCGCCAGCGCGGATCCAATCCCGATCGATCAATCTGGTTGATGTCTGCCAGACCACCTCCGCCAGCGCGAATATCGTGGCCATCGGCGTCAAGCAGGCGGAGGCCCAGAGCCTGCATACATCCCATGCCGCCGTCTACGGTCGCGCTGCCGCCCAAACCGATGATGATCTTCTCAACACGGCGTTCGAGCGCATCGGCCATTAGCTGACCGGTGCCAAAGGTACTTGCGACCATGGGATTAAGTTCCCCCGGCTGCAGCAACTCCAGGCCGGAGGCTCTGGCCATTTCGATAACCGCCGTCTTGCCCTCGTCAACCAATCCATATTCCGCGGGGATGGGACGCATGAGCGGGTCCTTCACATTCAATGAAATGCGTTCGCCGCCCGCGCTCAAAAAAGCGTCCAGTGTTCCGTTGCCGCCATCCGCGATGGGAAGTATTTCAAAGCGCGCATCCAAACCGGAACCCTCCAACCCTCGTTGGATGGCGGCGCAGGCTTCGGCAGCGGTCAGACTCTGCTTGAACGCGCCTGACGCAATCAAGATTTTCATGCCCTTATTCTTTCATTGGCAAATTTCGCCCTCAACGTTATGATAGCGCGTATTGACATTTGTACGATAGCAGTTTGCTGGTGAGATAATTGATGAACAGCGACGACGCTCTGCGCGCCATTCAATCTTCTGGTATCGTCGCCGGTATGCGGGGCGCTTTTCCGCCCGACGTCGCGTTAGGAGTCAGCGACACCTTGATGAGCGAGGGCATCAACGTCTTTGAACTGATGATGAATTCTCAAGAGCCGATCCCCGCCATGCAAGCCCTCAAGGCTGAATACGGAGAAGATGCCTGTGTGGGCATGGGCACGGTTCTTGACGTCGATACGGCTCATGCGGTGCTGGACGCGGGGGCGGACTTTGTTGTTTCGCCCGCTTTTCAACCGGATGTCGTGGCGGCGGTGCAATTGCGGGACGTCTTGGTGGGTCCGGGCGTCGCCACGCCCAGCGAAGCCGTGGCTGCCTGGGATATGGGCGTCAAGTTGCTGAAGCTGTTTCCCATTGGCGCCCTCGGTATCGATTACTACCGCGCGATGTTTGGTCCGCTAAAGCACATGTCCTTCATGTGTAATGGCGCCATGGACGATCACAACGCGCGCGAATTCATAGGAGCCGGCGCGCTTGCCTGTGGAATGGGCGGCTGGCTGGTCGGTGATGGCGCCTGGTCCAAATCGCGCTTGCGCAGCCGGGCGCGCATCTTGACGAACGCGGTCGCTTCGGCGCGAGATGGATTGGGGACTGGCGCCTTATGACAGGTTTCATGTTCATCGATCAAGTTGTTCGGATCGTCGCTCTATAAGCGCAGCAGGTTTAGCCCGGTCATCTGAGCGCGCTAATCCTTTCCAAAGCCGCTCGGCGCATCATCGGCGAATTTGGGTTACCGCGCTCACACAAAACAATAAACCTGCTCGGCTACCGCAAATCGCGGTCTATTGAAAGAAGATATACAGGACAATTGAAAGAGGCTATGACAGGGACTGACGCCAATCTGCCACCGCTACGCGCCCCAGCAAAGAAGCACGGGGGCGGATGCTGGCTAGTGGCATTCGCGTCAGTCGTTATAGCTACCCTTCTGCTGATTATTGGCTTGCTGCTGCCCCCTTTCAATCTGCCCGACCGACTATTCGCCTTGCAATACACATCGCTTGATGTCGAGAATCCCGAATTGGCGCTGGGGTCTGATTTCTCGGTCCGTATACCAGGCGATTCAAGCGCCGCCGATATCGCGATAAGGGTCTCCACTTTGCCATGGACAGCAGATGAAACCGACGCGGGGGACCCATCCGTCAAACTGGCGCGAGACAATCTTCCAGCCTATCTTGCCCCGCAAAGCCCGCTCTATGTTCTTGAGGGTCGTGGCGACTTGCCGGAGCAACTGCGCTTCTCGTTTGCCCAGCCAGCGAATGTATCGGATGCGAATGTACTTTCTCTGTACGGCTGGGACGGCCGAAACTGGCGCTTTGTACCGTCAGAACAATCACAGGCGCAAAAATCGGGCAGCGAATTGCGCGGCGTAGCGAGTTTCGCGCCGGGCGCGATTGCGGTTTTCCAAACGATCGCCGCTCCTCCGATTCTGATGATTTCGCAAGAGACAACGCAAGAGCTTGATCCAGACGTAGCTGCCCTGGCAACGATCGTAAGTCCGGCGGGATTGCGTCCAACGCGCCAAGGCGGCTTGACCGGCAGGCTCGCTCCTGGCGGCGACGCGGAGTCGGATTATCTCTACATGCCGGTGATTCGCAACTTTGACGATCCCCGCGCCACCGATCCCGCCGCGATCGACCGCCTGATCAGTGACGACATTGCTCGGGATGCGCACGTCTCACAAATATCAAGCATGGTCGCCTCCAATGGTTTCCATGGTATCGTCATTGACTATCGCGAATTGTATCCGGAGGCCCGTCAATACTTCAGTCGCTTCATCGACCAATTGAGTTCAGAATTGCGCGAACAGGGCCTGCTGCTAGGCATAGTAGTGCCTGCCCACAGTGCAAGCGCGGGCGAAGCTGATGCCTATGACTGGCGCGCGCTGGGCGCAGCCGTCGACATTTTCAAGCTTGATGTCAGCATTGCTCCGGGCGATCACGGCGCCGGCGACGACCAACTGGTCACGAGATTGCTCCGCCGCGCTGTCGACCGAGTCGATCGCTACAAGATCCTGCTTGGGCTCGGGGCGCAGAACTTGCGCGAGCATGAAGGAGCTTTTGCGCGCATCGGCTTCGCCGAAGCTCTGTCAGGACTTGGCGATGTGACTCTGGACGCCGAATCTGTCAGCGAGACCGGCTCCGTTGAGCCCGGTACATTTATCCGCGCATCGCTCAATGGACTCAGCGTGATGCCCGGCCATGACGATTCCTTTGGCGCAGGCTATCTGGATTATCTGACCGCAACTGATGGATCCACGACGCGCATCTGGGTGACCGACGGAGCGGCTCTGAGCAAGCGTCTCAATCAGACATTGCCATTCGGGCTGGCCGGGGTCGCCATTGATGATTTGTTATCGGACGATTTATTCCCCGGTTTGCTTCAGGCTGTTCGTGCCTATCTGGCTCAACTGCCGCCGCCGAATACCCCGGGAGGATGGTCCCTGCGCTGGTCTATCGCCCGACAAGACAGTCTTGTCGATGAAGCCATCACCCGCTTGAATGAGGACTTTGTCCTGACCTTGGTCGCGCCGGAAGGAAACTATGCGATTAACGCGGCGGTGATCAATAGCGAAGGCGAAAGCATAAGCCAGCGCGCCGGCGCTGCGCTGCCGCTTTTTGCAGCTACTCCAACAGCAACGCCGACGCCCACACCGACGCCTGCGCCTTCACCAACCCCGCCGCCGGCGCCGGTCGTTGTGGCGCCGGTCGCGAACGAGGGCGCCGTCAGCGCGCCGAGTGACAACTTCGCGGCAGTCGTGCCGCCGGCTGGCAGCATTAACATCGAGATCGGCGGACACGTCACGAGCGCGGGCAGTCAGCGCGCGATTGGGGCGATGCGGGCCGCCGGCATGACCTGGATGAAGATTCAAGCGCGTTTCGACTGGCGCAGTCCGCCGGATATGGGACGCGAAATACGCAGCGCGCATGACAATGGCTTCAAGATCCTGGTCGGCACTGTGGGCAGACCGAATGAACTGGAGGGGGGCGGACAGAGCTACGTCGATTCCTACACGGACTGGTTGGCTCGCATCGCCGGGCAAGGCGCCGACGCCATCGAAGTGTGGAACGAGCCCAACCTTGACCGCGAATGGCCCCGCGGCCAGATCAGCGGAGCGGATTATGCCCGGATGCTGGCGGGGGCTTGGCAGAAGATCAAGGCCGCGAACCCCGGGACCCTGGTGATAAGCGCTGCGCCCGCGCCAACCGGGGTTTCAGATCGTCCCGACCAAGTTATGCCGGACAATCGCTGGCTGCGCGAAATGGTTGATGGCGGCGGCTT
Organism: Chloroflexota bacterium; assembly: GCA_011525385.1. Lineage (GTDB taxonomy): Bacteria > Chloroflexota > Anaerolineae > Aggregatilineales > Phototrophicaceae > UBA6055. The sequence continues at coordinate 71,022 of WTGF01000064.1, forward strand.
GGATTACCTCGATTGCGTCGGCGCACACTACAACGAAGGCATTGTCCCGCCGAGCCAGACCCGCGGCGATCCCCGCGGCGATAATTACTACACCCGTTATTTCTACGGCATGTTGAACGGCTATATCAGCATCACCCGGCGGCCCATTTGCTTTACCGAGCTCGGCTATTTGACAGCCGACGGCTATCCCGCACTTTCGGATTATTTTAGTTGGGCGGATAATGTAACCGTACAACAGCAGGCAGCTTGGTTGGCAGAAGCTGCGGCGCTGGCATCGCGCAGCGGGCAGGTGCGCCTGTTCATCGTCTGGAATGTGGATTTCACCCACTACGGCGCGGATCCGCAAGCGGGATACGCGATCGTCAGGCCGGACGGCTCGTGCCCTGCCTGCGACGCCTTGGCAAGGGCGCGCTGATCGTTTGGCGCATAAAGAACCATGGCGGTGTACGCATTGCCCTTCGTGAAGGCTGACCATCGGTAACCTTGGATATATGCGACAAGGAGCCTGATATGGTAACCAAAACCGTATACAAGCAGATTCGCGGCTTTGTCGCCATATGGCTCTCAATTACTTTTGTCATGGGCTTGTCCACCTTTCTCGCAATCTACTTCACATACAATCCCTCCGCTGTGGATCCCGGTTCAAGCAACCCATTGCCCCTTGGAACACTGGGGCAAGAGACTCCGGAAGAAGCGCCGGCGCCGGTCGTTGTACTGCCAAGCGTGACGCCGGAACCAACATCAAGTCCTACATCTGTCACGCAGGAACCAACCGTACCTGTCATGGCCTACGAAGCGACTGACATTCCGACGCTCACCAATACACCGGAACCGAGCCCGACGCCGACGCTGCTACCGGTAGCCGATGCGCGCTATCAGGTCGGCATTCAGGTCGAGCATGTGCCCGACTTAAATCCCGACAATCAGGACGCCTGGTACAGTTCGGTTGCCAGCGATCTGGGAATAACCTGGGTCAAGCATCAAGTCCGCTGGGAACTTATGGAACCGGAGCAGGGGAAGATCGACTGGAGCGCGCTTGATTTGGTTATGCCCAGCGCAGAAAAATTTGCTATCAAGCTGTTGCTTTCCGTTGTGACCGCTCCCGATTGGGCACGCGAGCCCGGGGTTATTCTGGAGCGACACGGTCCACCGGCCGATCCGCAAGTTTATGCCGATTTTGTCGCCGCGATCCTCAAGCGCTATCCGCGCAGAATACATGCCATTGAAATCTGGAACGAACAAAACATCGACCGGGAATGGACCTCGGTCAAGGGTTTGAACGCGGCAGATTATGTCAAGCTTTTGCAAACCTCCTACGAGACCATCAAAGCCATGGAACCCGGTATCATCGTTATCAGCGGCGCGCTTTCCCCAACGGGCATCAATGATGGAGTCGGGGCCTATGACGATTTCAACTATATGGATCAGCTAATCGATGCCGGTATGCTGGATTGGACGGATTGCGTCGGCGCCCATCACAACGGTTATAACATCGGTCCCGATTATCGCTATAACGAGATTCCGGACGATCCGAACGCCTCCTTCCGTGGTCCTTTCGACAACCCGCATCATAGCTGGAGCTTCCGCAGCACCTTGGAAGGTTACGCCAATCGCATCCGGGCAGCCGGCAAAGATATCAAACTTTGCGTGACCGAATTCGGCTGGCCCTCTGCCGAAGATCTGGAAGGCGTGCGCGCAGGCTTTGACTTCGCTTACGACAATACCTTGGAAGAGCAGGCGGAGTGGATCCCGCAGGCCATGTCCAATATGGCGGACTGGGACTTCGTCTGGCTGGCTTTCATTTGGAACTTCAACTACGGTCCGCAAGCGGGCTGGGCGGTCGATAACGACAATGTTCCCTATTCGCTGATTGGGCCCGGATTCAACTTCCGACCAGCGTACGATGCCATCCGCGCCTGGCAAAGGGATTACCGGGCGCGAACGAGATCATAAGATGCCCAACATCCTTGCGCGGGGGGTTCGCGCCTATTTGCTAGCGCTGGCGGCTGTAGTCGTTGCCGGCGCCGGTGTCTGGATAGGGACCCGTCCGGAACAAGATCCTTTCATGGCAAGCGCGATAGTGGATCCGCCTTTTCCGTCGCTGACCTACGGCATACAGACCTTTCTCTGGTGGAACGAGCCGCAGCGTGGCTTGCATCTCCATTTAGTCAGATTGATGTCCTTCAACCATGCCAAACAAACCTTCGCCTGGAGCGACTTGGAACCTCACAAAGGTCAGTGGATTTGGGAACACTCCGATCGCATTGTGGAGTCGACCGAAGATCGCGGACTGCAATTGGTCGCGCGCTTGGGGAAAGTCCCCGACTGGGCTCGCGCGGGATCGGCCGATCCCGATGCGCACGACTCGCCGCCGGCGGACCTTACAAGCTGGGCCAACTTCTGTTCCGCTGTTGCCCAACGCTATCGCGGCCGAATTTCGGCCTACCAGATCTGGAATGAACCGAACCTCGGTCGCGAATGGGGGAATACCCGGCCCGATGCGGCGGCCTACGTCGAGTTGCTTGGGGCTTGCAGCCGCGCGATCCGGCAAGCGGACTCGGATGCCATATTGATCTCGGCGGGTTTGTCGCCGACCGGCACCAACGACGAGCGAGCCACGCCCGATGACGTCTTTCTCGATCACATGTACCGTAACGATTTCCAGCAATTCATTGATGTCGTCGGCGCGCATGCCCCAGGTTACGCCCCGCCCGAGATCGGTCCTGACGACCAAGAGGCTAAAGCGCGCTGGTTTACCTTTCGGCGGGTAGAAGATTTGCGAAAGATCATGTTGCGGTACAATGATGGTGCGCGTCAAATGGCAATTATGGAATTCGGTTACACTACCGATACGCGTAACCCGGATTACGCTTGGTTCGGCGTTACCGAACAGCAGCAGGCGGACTATTTGGAGCGGGCCTATGAGTACGCTATTGCCAACTGGCGCCCGTGGATCGGCTTGATGACGCTGATTTACATGCCGGATCTGACCTGGCTGCCGAGCGACGAAGAATACTGGTGGTCTGTCCTGGATCCTGCAAGTGGCGCGCCGCGCGAGGCCTATATCAAGCTGGCGAACATGCGCAAAGTCTGTGGAGAACACATTATTGCGCAACGCCCAGCCGATGGACCAGTGGCTCTAGGCGAAGAAATCGCTCCAGTCTGTCCGTAACGGACGGCTTTCGCCCTCATCCAGATAACGCAGAAAGCTAGGTCGCTAGGGAAGTCTCATGACAACGGACTCTACGCTGATCAACATGGTAAAAGGCCACGCGGTGATGACCAACCGGATGAGCTATCTTTTTGCCATCCTGCTGTTGCTTGTCGCTGCTCTCCTTCGAACGGCCGATCTGGCAAATGTTCCCGGCGGCTTCAGCGAAGACGAGATCATCAACATTCGCTTGGTTGACAACGTTCGGCAAGGCGATATCTTCGTCTTTTTCCCCGGCGAGGGCGGCGGTCGCGAAGGCATGTACCATGTCTTTGTCGCCGTTGTGACGCTCTTTGTGGGCGAGGGTACCATCGGATACCGGATTCTCTCCGTCTGGTTGAGCGTGGTCTCGATCGCCATCATCTACACCCTGGGCAGGCACCTTTTCAATCCCATTGTCGGTGTCATGTCATCGGGGCTGGTGGCTGTTAACCTGAGCAATATCATCCTCGCGCGCAGTGTCACCAGTGATGCCGTAGTCGTGTTTTTGGTCTCGGCCACCATGTTGGCGCTTGCTCGGTCTCTGCCCGTGTACCGGCGCACGCGCGTTGTAACCTCCAATGTCATTTCTTTCGCGGCGCTGGGGGCCCTGCTGGGCATGGGCTTTTATCTACATCCTTCAAGTCTGTTCATCGTTTTGGGTTGCATGTTGTACATAGGACATCTTTTGTACATCCGCAATGCCATGTTCCGCCAGCGCCGCAGCTACACTGGTTTCGCGATTCTTGTCATGATCATCATCGCCATGCCATATCTGATTTCGTCGATCAATGTGCCCCAATACGCCGCCGGCCAGCGGATCTTGTCGCAATACACCGATGGCTTGCTGCGCTCCATCGTCGATGGCTTGCTCGCGGTCGTGCGCATAGGCGATACCAATCCCCTGAACAATCTGCCCGGCCGTCCTCTTGTCGATGCCTTTAGCGGCTTGTTCGCGCTTGTGGGAATCGTCATTTGCATTGTTCGCCGGTACAGACCCCGCTTCATGTTGCTGTTGATCACAGGTTTCGTTGCGCTGCCGGCTGCGCTGATCGTCAAACAGAGCCCCAATTTCGCGCGCATGGCGGTCATCTTGCCGCAGCTCGCTCTCTTTTTTGGCATCGGCTTTTACTCTTTGATCCGAACTTCAGTTTTCGCTGATGTAGTCTTTCGCAGAATGGCAGTTGCCGGGGTGCTGTGCCTGTTTGCGCTTAACTTTCTGTGGACTTGGCAAGATCTCTTTGTTGGCTGGCGAAACGACGAGCGGGTTGTTCCTTTGGTCAACGGGGATCTGGGACAAATCGCGCACTATCTCGACGCCAGGGGCAACGACATACCGACCGTCTTCTGCAATTCCAATTGGGAAAATACCGAGCCCAAAGAATTGTTGAACGACAGCGAAAAGACCCTGTTAATGATGAACCGCAGCGATCTCGTCTACGATGAAGCGGATTGTACAAGAAGTCTGATACTGACAGATGGCGGCGCTCGACAACGCGTGGTGTTCTTCAGGGAGGAAAATCGTAATAACATACACCCTTACTTGTGGGAGTGGCTGTCGTACGGAGAGCCGGCTGTTGGCAAGCTTCCGCGTAATACAGTCTTTGAACTTGAGCTAGCGGACTTGCTGGCGGACCGCGCGGGCGAATTCACTACCATGGCGCCAGTCTGGTATGATCCTGATTTTGCGGGGGAGGCGGTGCCTGTGCCGGCGCCCATCCGTTTCGGTGAAAACCTGACCTTTCTTGGCTATCAACCCAAAGTGGAACGCCAGTACTTGCCAGGCGAGACGGTGGATGTCATCACATATTGGCGGGCTGAAGGGGCTGTCCCGGCGGATCTGACTCTCTTCACGCATATTCTTTCCGATCCGGTCACCTTGATCAAGGGACGCGATGTCATCAGCGTAAATCCAGCGCGCCTGCACGATCGCGATGTCTTCATTCAAGTGACTTCTATATCCTTGCCAAAAACGGTACTGCCTGGTGAATATTTCGTATCTGTCGGCGCATATCGTCAAACGGTAACAGAGCGCCTTGTTGCATTTAAGGATGATCAACCCTACGGTGATCGCATCTTCCTGTATGCTATAGAAGTGCAAGAAAACCCCAACACCGAAGAAAGTAGCAACTGAATGTTTGAACTTGTATTCTTGGGCACATCGGCATCCGCGCCTTCAATTCATCGCGGCTTGCCGTCGCTGGCGATTCTTGCTGAAGAACAGCGCTTCCTGGTCGATTGTGGAGAAGGCACGCAGCGGCAGATCCTGCGCAGCGGCATCGGTTTCAAGCGTCTAAATCATATCTTTTTGACCCATGCCCACCTGGACCATTTGCTGGGTTTGGGCGGCTTGCTTTCTACCTTCGGACGTTGGGAAGCGATGGAAGAAATCCACATCTGGGGAGGCTTGCCAGCCATAGAGCGCGTTCAGTCGCTGGTCTACGAGGTGGTATTCCGCAAGGAGACGCCACCGCTGCCGATTTATTTCTACCGCACCATGCCGGACAAGCTGCTCTTCAAAGGACGCAAGTTTTCCGTGCGCGCGTTTCCGGTTCACCATCGCGGCCGCGAATGTTACGGCTATATCTTTGAAGAAGATTCACGCCGCCCGTTTTTGGCCGACCGGGCCGAGGCGCTTGGCGTACCGATGGGACCCGAAAGAAGCCGACTGGTGGCGGGACAAGCGGTGACGCTCGCCGATGGCCGGACAATCAATCCGGATCAGGTATTGGGACAGCAGATCAAAGGCGCTAAAGTCGTGGTGACCGGCGACGTTGCTCAAACGAATAACTTGCATACGGCGGCGCAGGATGCCGACGCCTTAGTGATTGAGTCGACTTATCTCGACGAGCATGCCGATATCGCCGAACAGGTCGGCCATATCACCGCGCGGCAGGCGGCGGAACTTGCGCGCGACTGCAACGTCAAGTACCTGTTCCTGACACATGTTTCCCGGCGCTACCGAGAGTTCGAGGTTATTCGCGAAGCGCGACGACATTTCTCAAACGCTTATGTGGCGCGCGATCTGGATCACTTTGCTGTTTTTCGTGATCGTCTTCCGCAGAAGATAAAGCGGCGCGGCGCCAAAGGCGCCAACGACAACCTTGTCGAGACTGGAGAGTAATCGTGAACGAAACCATTACGCAGCGACTGCGCGAATACGTGAACAACATATTTGTTCGTGAAGACGAGGTGCTGGCTTTTGTCCGGCAACAGACCGCCGAACACGGTCTGCCGCAAATCAACTTGCAGCCGCATGAAGGCTTGATGGTCCAGCTCTTTGTGCGCATGTGCGCTGCGCGGAAAGTCGTTGAAGTTGGCGCCTTGGCCGGATACAGCGCCATTTGGATCGCGCGGGGCTTACCCGGCGACGGACGACTGATAACAATTGACAAGAGCAGCGAGCATTGCACTTTGGCGCGCGCTCATATACAGCGGGCTGGTCTGGCTGACAAGGTATCGGTGCTGCAGGGAGACGGCAGGCAGATCTTGGACAAGCTGGCGGTTGACGCGCCTTTTGACGCGCTTTTCGTCGATGCCGACAAGGTCAGCTACCCGCATTACTTTCGTTGGGCCGCGGAGCACCTGCGCTGCGGCGGTATTATCATGGCGCATAATGCCTTTTGGGGCGGTCAAATCCTGAGCCCGCAAAGTGAAGACGATTACGGTCTGCTTCGTTTCAACCAGATGCTGGCCGAGCACCCGTCCTTTGCAAGCACAATCATCGAAGTAGGGGACGGCCTGGCTTTAGGAGTCAAGGTTGATTGATGCGCGGTGGCGCTAAAGGGATTTGAGGTCAATCATCCCTTCGCCGTAGATTCTGCCCGCCTCAACGATCGAGGGTGACTTCAAGTCCACCGTCGCCAACAGGTCATAGGTGGTTGCGCCGGTGACGCGCGCCGGGACGATCTCCCCGGCTGGCAATTCGCCTTCCACCAGCACGTAGCCGTCGATCTCCGGCGCGTCGCGGTAGCTGCGCCCCAAGCTTATGACGGCGCCCGTATTCAAGCCATCTTCGTCTTCGCCGAGGCCATGACCTTCTACCAGGATATCCAGTGTTTTGCCGACCAGCGCCTGGTTTTTCTTCAAACTGATACCCTGCTGCAATTCCATCAGCCGTTCGTAACGATCCAGCTTAATCGCGTCGTCAACATGATTGGGTAATGCGGCGCTCGGTGTACCCAACTCGTAGCTGTATTGGAAAGCGCCGACGCGATCAAACTCCAGATCGCGCAGCATTGTCAAAAGGGCCTCGAACTCTTCTTCCGTTTCGCCGGGATAACCCACAATGAAGGTCGTGCGCACCGCCAGGTCCGGCATTAGTTCTCTCAACTTACCAATTGTCTCGTAGACCCATTCGACCTTGGCGGGACGTCTCATGCGCTTCAGCGTTTCGCGGTGGCCATGCTGCAATGGCATATCCAGGTATGGCAAGACCTGTTTATGTCTCGCCATTGTCTCCATTAAGCGTGGCGTGACATAACCGGGATATGCGTACATGATTCGCAGCCAGGGTATCTCGGGCGCAGCCTCGACAATCGCGTCCAAAAGCTGCGCCAATCCGTCTTTCATGCCCAGGTCATAGCCGTAGTCTGTGCTGTCTTGCGCGATCAGCATCACCTCTTTCACGCCTGTGTCCTGCAATCGCACAGCCTCCCCCACAATTGATTCCAGCGGCCGGCTGACCGCGGTGCCTTTGATCCGTGGAATGGCGCAGAAAGCGCAGGGCCGGCGGCAACCATCGGCGATCTTCAGGTAGGCGTAAGCGCCTTGTACGCTGGCGCGCAATACGCCCTTTTCGTCCAGCCCGACCATCTTGGCATCAGTGGGCAAGTGATAAAGCGGTTGCGGGTGCTTTCGCTCGCGCAGCCGGCTGATGAGATCGAAAATATCCATCCAGCGCCGCGTGCCAATCACGCCATCCAAACCGGGCACCTCTTGCGCCAAGATCTCGCCGTAGCGTTGCGACAAGCAGCCGGCGGCGATCAGCATCTGGTCCGCGCGCTTGATTTCCACCAGTTCGCGCAAGGCTGTGATCGATTCCTCTTTGGCCGAGTTGATAAAGCCGCAGGTATTGACGATCAGCACCTCAGCCGACTCCGGATCGCCTGTGCCGCTCATGCCACGCTGGTGCAATATTTGCGCGATGCTCTCGCTGTCAACCGAGTTCTTGGAACAGCCCAGGCTGAGCAAAAAATACTTGTTCCGTTGTAGCTGACTAACTGGAAGCTGCACTCTGTTTTCCCGTCATCCAGAAGTCGTTATGATAGCCCAAGTCGGTGAGAAACGGAACACGCATCAAGCGCCTTCTTTCTTTGTTTTCAATCCCGCTTGGGTCACCCGGGGCGGCAGGATTGCCGTCTCTGTCGGCGTCAACGTGATCGTCGGCGTTTCGGTCACGGTTGGCGTATCACTCGCTGTCGGCGTGATGCTGGGCGTAAGAGTCGGCACAGGCGTCAAGGTCAAGGTATCGGTCGGCACAGGTGTCAAGGTCGGCGTTGGGCTGGGACCCGGCGTGTCGCTGGGCGTCAAGGCTGCAATGGTCATAGCGGCGAAAGCTGTGGCCCGCGTCGTCGGGCTAACGAGCGTGGGCGCCCCGCCAGGACCCAAGCTGAACGCGATATCCGTCGCCGAGAAGTGAATATCCACGCGCTGCCCGCGCCCGCCGGCCCGCGGCTGCGGCTGACCGTTCCACTCAATATCAAGCCCCTTCGCGTTGCTGGCGCTTACGATAATCTCGGTCAAGGCACTGTACTCAACTACGGTATCCGGCACAGCGATGCCGGCAAATCGCTCAACGCCATCGCCGATTATGCGCATCCAATTGCGCTGCGTTACCAAGATGTTGACGAGGACACCGTTGCCGCTGTACCGGGATCGGAGCGCGGGCGTCCCCGTCGCGACTGTCGGCAAAATCGTGGGCGCCGGTTCAAGGGTTTGGATAGATGGAGCGGTAATCTGGGCGTCCGCTACCGCTGTGCTGTCCGCGACTTCCGCCGTGCCTTGTGGCCCGATTAGTTCCATCGTGACAAATGCGATCGTCCCAATGGCGGCGATGGATATGACAAACAGCGCGAATATGCTCCACAGCCGTCGTCGGTGAAAGCTGCGGCTCTGTTCGATGTCGATTTCCTGCATGGGCAACGGCGGATCGCCGTGTCGGCTGCCCCTGTCGGTTTTTCTCTCGCTGCGCCAGGGCCAACGACGGCGCCTGCTCTTGCCGAAGCGAGCGTCGTCGTAAAGCCGCAAGACATCGTCTTCATCCAAGCCCAGGAAGCGCGCGTAGTTGCGCAGCATGCCGCGCACCTGGATTTCGGACATTTCGGTGGCGGCAAAGTCGCCGGCTTCAAATGCTTCCAGAATCGGCCGCCGTATCCGCAGCTTGGCGACAACCTCTGCCAGCTCGATCTCTTTCGCTTCGCGTGAACTGCGCAGGAATTGTCCAAGAGAGTAGGCATCCATGCGACCTGGTGACCCTTAATCAAATAGCCCCGCTCGTTCTCTACTCGCTGGAACCAACGGGGCTAAGGATGCATTATTTGGTTGTATGGCGCGGCGGTCTTTTTGATCACGTTTCGGCTTCGACACCTTCTATTGCCGGCTCGCTCTCGACGCCCGGCTCGCTGGCTTCCATCTCGTCGGGCGCTTCAGCGGCCTCGGCTTCTTCGTCCGTTGCCGATGTGGCGTAGCTGAACCCGTCCATCATAATGTCTTCGGCAGTGACTTTCTCGCCCCTTTCGCGCGCGGCCAGGAATTCGCTCAATTCCTCCTCGGGTACGATAGTGATCGTCAGCATTGGGGAAACTTCAGTACCGAGGCGCACCGGCACCTGATGTGTGCCGATCTCTCGCAACGATTGCTGGCTGATACGTCTTCTGTTGATATCAACGCTGGTCACGCGATCAAGTTCGTCGGCGATTTCCTGCGTTGTCACCGAGCCAAATAGCTTGCCCGTGGACGCCGCGCGGCGGCCGAAGATCAACTCCACACCGTCGATCTGGCGTCCCAAATCATTGAGCATATTGCTGTATTGCGCTTTGCGCGCTTCGACATTCTTGCGGACATTTTCCGTTCGACGCAAAGCGGATTCGCTGGCCTGGATGGCCATCTTGCGGGGAATCAAATAGTTGCGCGCGAAGCCATCCGCAACTTTGACCACTTCGCCCGCTACCCCGTGTTTGTACAAGTCTTGCAGCAGAATAACTTTCATCGTTGCTTCCTCATATTGCTTTTCCCCAACGCGGGCCCTTCGACGATACTATCTCCGATCCCGCCGTTCGCTCTGACGCGCACGATGCGTCAGGAGACTTTTCCATTGACTAAAGGCAGATATTATAGCAAGGTCGACCGCGATGCCAAGTGGCAATCCGCATGGCATCCTTTAACTGGAAAGACGCTGGATGGAGCGATGAAAGCGAGCAATGCGCTGAGCAATCGCCAACTTGTGGAAAAAGCGCTGATCATGCTTTTCGGCTTTTTGGCGAGCGGCGTATTGGGTTTGCTGCGCATAGCGGTGCTGGCTTCACAATTTGGCACGGGCGCCGCGCATGACAGCTTTAACTCGGCGCAACAGATTCCCGAACTGGTCTTTGTTCTGGTGGCGGGCGGCGCCCTGGGTTCTTCGTTCATTCCCGTCTACGCCAGGATCCGCGAAGGCGATCCAGAACAAGCCTGGCGTCTGGCCAGCGCTGTCATGACCCTGGCCGCGGCAGCGGCGGCATTGCTCGGGTTGGTCGTAAGCATATTCGCGCCGCAGATCGTCAGCGGCATTTTATCAGCGGGCCGCCCGCCCGACGAACAGCAACTGACAGTGGAAATGATCCGTCTGATGATGTTGACCCCCTTCATTTTCAGCATCAGCGGCTTGGTGATGGGCATTTTGCAATCACATGCCCTCTTCTGGTTGCCAGCGATTGCCATCAGCATGAACAATATCGGCATCATCATCGGCGCGCTTTTCATCGCGCCGCAATTGCCGGCGCATCCTGATGTGGGGCAGGTCGGGGATCTCAACGTGATGGGGTTGGCTTATGGCGCTGTATTGAGCGCCGCCCTGCACTTGCTGGTTCAATTGCCCGGGCTCTTCAAACTGCGAGCGCCCCTGCGTCCGATTTTTTCCTGGCGCGTCCCCGGCGTCATCGACGTGCTGCGTCTGATGGGTCCCCGCGTGATCGGCCTGGCGGTGGTGCAGGTCAATTTCGTCGTCAACATCTACCTGGCGAACCACATGGTCCACGGCAGCGTGACGGCGCTGCGCTTCGCCTTCATGATGATGTTCTTCGCCCTGGGCGTGATCGGCCAGAGCGTTGGTTCGGCGGTCTTTCCCAGTCTTGCGGCCTTGTGGGCGGAGGGCAATCTCGAGGACTTCAAGGATCGCCTGTCGCGGGCTATGCGCAATGTGCTGTACTTGTCCTTTCCTGCGACTGTGCTCTTTATCATGCTGGGGGAACCCATCTTCAGCATACTGGAACGCGGCGAATGGACTTCGGAAAGCAGCCAAGCCGCGGCCTGGGCGCTGGGTTTCTATGCCTTGGGCATCGCCGGATTCACACTGCTGGAGGTACTGTCGCGCGCCTTTTACGCGCTTGAAGACACGCTGACACCCGTTGTGATCGGCGCTGGCGCAATGGTGACGAACATTGTGCTTAACCTCATATTTATTCAGTTCATCGGCGACCCGACCAGCCTTGCGCGCGGCGCTTTTGCCGGCTTGGCATTGGCCAATGCGCTGACGACACTGGTCGAGTCGGCTCTGCTCTGGTGGCTGATGCGACGGCGTATCGGGGCGCAGGGCGCCCCTGGCGGCATCCACGACGGCGCCATTCTGCGCAGCGCCGGCGGCAGTCTCTTGGCTGCGCTGATAATGGGGCTTTGCCTCTGGCTTTTGAGCGGCGCCATGTCCGCTTCCGGCTGGACACTGGCGATCGGCGGCGGCTTGATCGGGACGATCGTATTTTTTGGCGTCAGCTACCTTTTCAACTTGAGCGAAACGCGGGCGCTGGCGGCGCCCATCCTGCGACGACTGGCTTGAAAACGGATAAACGGGTCAGGTTCAGATGGAACAAATCAGCATGGCGGAAAAATTCCAAGACAAGGTGGTCGTGGTCACGGGCGCCGGGCGCGGGATCGGACGCGCGCTTGCGCTTGGCTTCGCCGCGGCTGGCGCAAACGTAGTCTGCGCGGCGCGCACCCAGTCAGAAATCGACGATACTGCTGCTGCGATTCGGGCAGCCGGCGCTACCGCTTCGTCGCAGCGCTGCGATGTCGCGTCTCCCGCTGATGTCCGGCGGCTCTATGATATCACGCGCGAGACCTATGGCCGCCTGGATGTTGTCATCGCCAATGCCGGCGGCAATTTCGCGCGGCAGCCGCTCGAAGACAGCGACATCGAGGCTTGGGAACATACGGTTCGCGTCAATTTGCTTGGGGTCTATTACACAGCCAGATTCGCGATTCCGGATCTGAAAGTACGCGGGGGCCACATTATCGTGGTCGGTTCCGGGCTTGGTCATCGCGCCGGAGACAACACGCATTCAGCTTACAGCGCGTCCAAAGCCGGCGCCTGGATGCTGGTGCGCGCCATGGCGAAAGAACTAAGTCCCTACAGAATCTGCGTCAATGAACTAATTCCCGGCGCAGTGCAGACCGAGCTTTTCTCAAGCGCGCCGCGTCCCGTCGATTCGCCGCTCCATGCCGAGTGGATCAAGTCGCCGGAAGACGTCCTGCCTCTGGCGCTCTTCATCGCCTCGGGGCCGCTTACCGGACCCACCGGGCAGAGCTTCAGCCTGATGCGTCGCGATTCACAGTGATCTCAAGACTTCAGCACGGCGAATATCGCCTTCAAATACTCCGCCTCGGGAAAGCCAATCGGGTGATCCAGCGCATGGGAGCTCGTCTCGGTGATCTCCAGGTCGTAACCGGCCACCTCGGCGCTGCGCGTCACCAGGTTATAGAACATCTCCATCGTGATGCGACTAGAGCAAGAGGACAACAGCAGCAGGCCGTCTTCCGCCAGCAGCGCCATTCCCATTTCTGCCAGCCGACGATAGGCGAGCACTGCTTTCTGGACATTGGCGCGGCTGTTGGCCAGCGCCGGCGGATCAATGATCACGAGGTTAAATCTGCGCCGCGTATCGACCAGTTCACGCAGTCCTGCGAAGGCATCCGCCACGATGGTGCCAACGCGCTTTTCATCCAGCCCGTTGAGCGTGACATTGGCTTTCAGGGCTTCCAGCGCCGGTTCGCTGCTATCCAGCGCCAGGATCGATTTGGCGCCGCCTGCCAGCCCATATACGCTGAAACCGCCGCTATAGGCGAAAACGTCCAGAATCCGTCGTCCATTTGCAAGTTCTCGCACCTTTTGTCGGTTATCCCGCTGGTCGAAAAAGAATCCGGTCTTGTGGCCCTTCCGCACGTCCGCCTCGAAGCGCAAGCCGTTCTCTACGAAGGGCACCTGGCTCAGGTCACCCGTGCCTAGCAAGAGCTGGCCATCCGCCAAGCCATGCAGCCGAACGACATCGTGGCGTTGAGATTGCAAGGCGCGGCTGAGTCGCAAGACCAGGTTCTCGAAGTCGAGCGTTTTTCTCATCGCGGCAATCAGGGTCTTCATCTGTGGCAACCAGGCAACTGTGTACAGCTTCATCACCAGGGTGTCGCCATAGCGGTCGATAACCAGCGCCGGCAAGCCGTCGCTCTCGCCATAGACCAGCCGGTAGCCGGTTATTCCCATGTCGATTAGGGCTTGACGCCGCGCCTGCGCCGCTTCCAGTGTCTTGACGAACCAGGCGTAATTGATGCGTTCGGGCCTCTCTCTCTGCAAGATCTTGATGCGAATCGGCGAGAAGGGATCGTAGAGGCCCACGGCCAGGAAGCGATTCTTGTCACGATCATAAATCACAGCCAGATCGCCCGCGTTTCCCAGGTGGCTCTGCTTGACGATAGATTCTTCAAAAACCCAGGGGTGACCTTGCCGGATGGCGCGCTCAGCGGCCGGTTTAACGCGGACGGCGATGTTCTTGTCCGATGGCTCCGGCAATTTGCCGAGGTCAATCATATCCGGTCCTTTCGGCGCGGCTCTAACTGACTAGGCATCGTCTTCCTCGACTTGTCTGATCCTGAGTTCTGCCTTCTCCAGCAAGTCTTGACAATGCGCCGACAGACGTTGGCCCAACTCGTACAATGCGACTGACTGTTCCAGCGACAACTCGCCAGTTTCCAGTTGCGCGACCAGGCCTTCGAGTTCCTGGAAGGCCTCTTCATAGCTGAGTTCCGTGATATCGTCCATTATTGTTCTACCCTGACGTTGATTTGATCCTGATGAAAGCGCACCTGCAATCGCTGATCCTCCTGCACTTGAGCCGCCGAGCGCACAATCTGGCCCGATTCGTCTCTGACCAAGGCATATCCCCGCGCCAGAATCTGCTCCGGATTGGCCGCTTCAAGCGCTTTGAGTTGGGCGGCAAGGCGTTCACCCAGTCGCTCGCGGCTCGAGTAACTGGCGCGTTCCATCCGGCCGGCGAGACTGACAAGCCGCTCCCCCGCCGAATGAACGGTCCGTAATGGCGTATTGGATCCCAAGGCGCGCGCTAGTCCCTGCAAGGCGCGCTGCGCTTCTTGGGTGGCCGCGCTCAATCCCGCGTTCAGCGTTGCGCGCGCCCGATCCAGATCCAAAAGCAGTTCCTCTTGATTCGGCGTTGCCAATTCGGCCGCGGCGGAGGGCGTCGGCGCCCGCAGGTCGGCAACGAAATCGGCGATCGTGAAGTCGATTTCGTGCCCGATTCCGCTGATGACGGGTCTGCGGCTCGCCGCTATAGTCCGCGCAACGGTTTCATCGTTGAAGCACCACAGGTCTTCGATCGAGCCGCCGCCGCGCGCGACGATGATCACGTCGATATCGTCCCGCGCATGGAGCCGCGCAAGCGCCGCAACGATCGCCGCCGGGGCATCCGCGCCTTGTACGATGGACGGGCTGAGAATGACTTCCGCCAGCGGAAAGCGCCGGCTCAGGACATTCAGAATATCTTGGTAGGCGGCGGCGTCAGGGGAGGTCACGATACCGATTCGGCCCGGGAAGGGCGGGGGCGGGCGCTTTTTCGCTGAATCGAACAGTCCTTCGGCGTCCAGCTTCGCTTTCAGCGCTTCGAACTGTTGGTGCAAATCGCCGACTCCGCCAAGAGCCTCGATCGCATCCGCATAGAGTTGATACTCGCCCCGGGCTTCATAAACGCTGACCCGTCCCAGAACGACGATTTCATCGCCGACTTTCACATCGAGCCGGACAAATTGCGCCGCGCTGCGGAACATGACACAGCGCAACTGCGACTTGGCGTCCTTGAGCGTGAAATACCAATGTCCGGAGGAAGCCTTGGTCAAATTGGAGACTTCGCCCCGCACGCGCACATCAGCCAGAATGTCGTCGGCGTCAAACAGTTCATGGATGTAGCGCGTAATCTCTTGAACCGAAAAACTTTGCATGCCGTAGGTCGAATAAAACCCGTTGTTTACTGCCGTTTTGAGATATACAATTATGTCAGATTTCGCGCACTAATACTATTGAGGATTGACGATGGCCTATCTCAACGCCGGTGAACGCGGGCAATTGCTGGATGAACTTAGCGGCATGAAATTCGGGCGCGCCAAATTCAAACTCTCGCGCATGGATCCTGAGGGGCGCCTCGCCTATTACCGCAATGCGCAGCAGTCCGGCGAATGGCATACCCGCTTCATTCTGGATGGCTTGGGAACGATTGTGACGCTGGTGGAAGTCAATCACGCCAAGAATGACCAGCCGCGCAACAAACAACGCTTCGAATTCGTCAATATCATCGTCGAGCCGACCCCCGCCAATAATAGCTAGCAGAACAATCCTATAGCTGCGCCATGCCGCAATTATCGGACAAGCTTCGTAGGGGCGACCTATCAGCTCGCCCAAAATCGCCATTCAATGTTTTCTCAGAACTACTGAGTATCAGAAGCAATTCCAAGAAAGCAATGCCAGAAATTGTGTGGCGAATGTAGGGGCGAGCCTTGGCTCGCCCACCGTTCCGGCTGGGTTTTGCGGGCGACCCGGCACCGTGCGTAGGGTCGCCCCTACCGCTGACTATTATTTTGGAGTTGCAAGACTTTGCTGGTCTTGCTGAGTCCCTGTCAAGTCAGTGCTCGTGATGCGCGTCGTGTGCGTGCAAGGGACTGTGGTGATGATAAATGCCTTGGCGATGCATGCGTTGGTGCAGCCTGTTATGCGCGGATTCCAGCGCCGCGCGGATCCGCTTGTATTGCTGGGCTTCCGGCCGCGGCGCTAGCGTATCAACAAAGGCCATCGCCCCTTCGATCTGTTCCAGGACGGCGATGGCGTCGCCTTGCTGAAAGGGCCGTCCTCCGCCGACGCGTATCTGAACGCAACTGCTATGCGCCGCGATATCTGACTTTCTGCCGCTGTGGCCGCCACGCACTCTGAGCGCGATCCAGGTCGACTCGCTAATGTGAACTTCGCAACTGCCCTCCGCCGACAAAGCTCCGTCGGCCGTCTGCTCTTCAACAGCGAGTCCCCCGCATACGACTTCGACCCGCTCAAGCGGCATTGCCACAGATTCGGCACGCCAGTTCACATTGACCGTACCGCCGCCCTCAGGCATATCCAGACTTGACCCGGGCGACAGACCTTCCACCTGCAATTCCAGCAAGGGACCGACCGTGACGAAGGTATTGCCAGCCTTGATGCTCTCCATCCAGTTGTCGTAGGTGAACTCGCGATCTCCAAGATGCGCGTAGGTGCGCATGCCGCCCAGTAATGATTGGGCGTCCATCTTGTCCGAGCCGCCCACAACCGGCACCTGATAGCCGAGATTGAGATAGCGGTACCAGTCCAGCAAGCCGTAGGGCGTGATCTGCGCGTCAAAGGGGTTGAAGCTCATCATCTCGATGGCATGAACCAGTTCGAGCACGATATCGGCGGCGCGCTCGGCTTGGGGGTTCGGCGCATGTGGAAGCACCACTAAGCCATTCTGCTCGATGCAGCGCCGCGCCCAATCCGCCATGCTCACTTCCAGGGCATCGCCGATCGCCGACTCCGATGGTCCTCCACTGCAGAGCGGATGAATCATCTCGCCCGAGTATCCCAGCAAGGAAATATGACCCATGACCTGCATGCGATTTTCCGTGCCTACCCGTACCAGAAACTCGCCATCGCCGCCGAAGTCCGCCGCGCCCAGCGTGCTGCGCCCGTCAAAATCGCTGACATTGCTGTACATCTCGCCCCACTGGCTGGCCAACAGATTAACAACATTGACACCTTCGGCAGCGCCTTCCAGCAGCGCCGTCTGTGGACTTAAGAAATGCACATGGGTATCGGCTGTCACCCAGCCGCGTTCTCGCCAGTCGAGCGCTCTTTCCAGTTCAAAGACAAATTCATCGCTATCAGCGCTCACTTTGATGCTGCCGCGGTAGGGCTTGATCTCGTAGCCGCGACTAATCTCGACAAAGACCTCACCCAGGGGAGCCTCGAGCTCGCAGTGACCGTGGATATAGGCGTACTGATTGAATTGATTGGCGAACTCGCCGTAATTGTCTTCGAACCAGTTGCGATTGACGCGGCGATGATTCCCGCGCGGCGGCAGGTACTCTCCCGCGCCCCCGTGAAAATGCACCCGCGCAGCCAGCGGCTTGCCCGCAGCGTCCACTACTTTAACCTTGATCAAGCGCCGCGCTTGCGGCACTTCAACCAGCGCCTCCGGCTGGAAGTCGCTCAGGTCATAAGTGATGCGCTTCCCGTTGGCGTCACCCAGGTACAGCTTCGCCTTTGGATGCGCGGCGTATTCTATGATAGCGACTCGTTCGGAGCGCGTCGGTTGAACATGGGTGGCGTCGCCGAACCAGGCATCACGGTCATAGTCCAGCTTGGCCCGCGCCGAGATGACGTAACCCAGGTCGATATCGGCATTATCCAGCTCGCCTATAGCATTGAATTCGACGCCCGGCGGGGTGGTCAGCGCCAATTTGCGCCGAACCCCCGCGCGCAGCGGGTGCTCGCCGACTTGCGTGGCGCTGATGCCATAGATCAGAGCGCGTTCGTCTTTTGGGAGGCAGCGAATCGCGGCGATGGCTCTTTCGGGAAAGGGATTGGGCAGCGCGTAAAGCCAGATATGCTCGCCGTGGGCATCGCGCCCGCTTCCGTGCCGTGTCTCGCCTTTTCCGTATCCGGCGCCTGGCACCCGCCTCAACGAAAGCGACTCCGAGACTGTTGAGACGATGGTGTCTTCTTGATGTGGCGCCGCTGCAAAAGGGCTTGCGCCCCAGCCGATGCGCGCCTGCTGAATGGCGAAACGCCTGCGGATCGGGATGGACTCTAGGCTGCCATCGACATATTCGATTTTGTACTCCGCAACCAGGTCGCCCAATTCGTTGCCGGTGAGTTCGCTGGGAAACTGCGCCGCTCTTTCAACATCCGCCAAGTCAGGCGTCAGCGCCTGCGGCTTGTCTTCGACGATATGGGCGAAGACGAGATAAGTCGCCTGAACCTTGTCCAGCGGAATGCGAACTTCATCAGAATCGAGCAGGATGACATTCGCTTGGCCGGCCGCGCCAAATTCAAATGGGATGCCTCGACAAGTTTGAAGGCCGAATCCGTCAGGGAACTGAAGGCGCAGCGACTTGTCCAGCGCCGCCCGGTCTCGATTGAATGCGCACCCCAGTGGAATGGGCGTGAATAGATCCGAAGCGGGGATTTCCATGGCGACATACTCCTGCCAACTCGTTTTCAGGAGTGTATCGTCAGTCCCCAGCCATCACAAGTTCAAAGTCAGCGCCGCCGACGATGCGTCCGTTGACCTGAATCTCCAGGCGCTGAAGGCCGGCATAATAGCGGCGCGTCGATATCGGTCGGATGGCGTGCGACTTGCTAAGGGACAGCGGCTCGCCCGCCTTGAGCGTCGCCTTCTTGAGTTTGAAGACCTTGGGCGCCCTCTGGCCATTCGCCTTGACGAAGTGCATCACATAATCGATCATCAAACGCTGTGTTGAATCGCCGACGCTTTGCAGCCGAAAAGAAAAGACCAACTCGCCACCGAAGAAAAGCCGCTCGGGCGACAGCCTTAGTTCATGCAATGTCACCTGCGGCTGGCCGTACCCCAGAATAGCCAGCGCCCCCGGATCTCCCTTTTTTATCAAGGACCGCAGCGCATGGTTGATCAGCCACAGCCGCCCCTCGCTCGCGCCAATCCGCCAGGCTTTCAGCGTATCCAATACGACTTGCGGGTGATCTTTGCTGATATCGTTGAGGTGGTTGGCAACCGACCGCCTCACATAGAGAGAGTTGTCGTCTTTCAAGTGTTCCAGCAGCGCCAGCGCGGGCATAGGATCGGCGATGAATTCCGTCAACTGCGGCGCCCAGGGCAAGCGCGGCCGGCTGCCCTCGCTGACCAATCGGCGTACATGTTCATCCCTGTCCTTCGCCCAGGTATGCAGTTTGGTCATCGTTTGCTCAGGATAGCGCGTGATGAAGGGTCGAATGGCCGATTCGCAGGAGCTATGGCGGGTGATGACAGCCATGGCCTCCAGCGATTGCCGCGGATGTTCCAGGCCGTATCTCTCGACGAATGTCGGGATCGGCAATAGTCGAAAACCGGGGTCTTCGATCGGCTCGAAACTGTGCCGATCGTCGTCCAAAATCGCCAGCAATATGTTTAGCGCGACCGGATAATCCGCGGGCAAGAATGCGCGTAACTCCCGGGCGATCAAGGCGAGCCGCTGTTTGAGATCCAGCTGATGCAATTCCGCGTCAACCGCTTCTACGAACGCTTCAGTGCGGAAATCCGCATGAATGATCACAATGCGATCGGCGATCTGCTGTACCAGTCTCCGGTCGAAGAAGTTCTTGAGCAAGGGAAATTCGGACTTAACCGCCATACATGGTCCTCATATTAGTTGCGCCATGTTCTCTGGCAGCGGGACAAATGCCTGCAAATGGCGCAATAGATCACTTTTTCCCGATGCTTCGGCTGAGGAGCGGAAAACTTTGCGGTAACGCGTTGCGATAGCAACGGCTCAGCTAATAGCTGTCCCCTACAAGGTTCATCGTGAAAACTGTAGGGGCGACCTATCAGGCGCTGTTGAAGAACCGCTTGGACCCTCACCCCAAACCCCTGATCCCCCCTCAGTCCCCCCGTTCTCGGGGGGCGGAATCATAAAGGGAGAGGGGCTTAAAGGGCTCAATACGGGTCACAAGACTCCCCTTCTCCCCTTGTGGGAGAAGGGGCCAGGGGATGAGGGGTGTATTTCAACAGACTCTATCAGGTCGCCCGAAATCACATTCAAGTGCTGATCGTAGGCCAGTCTTAGCTGTATCAGCTGCCAAAAGCCTCCCCCGCTATTCACCCCCCGGATTCGCGCTCTGCCAGAAAGCTACGCGGTTGCCGGTCGGATCCTTGAAAATACCCAGGGCGCCGAAGCCCGGTATATCCTGTCGCGGCAAAACAACCTCGCCGCCCAACTCGGCAGCGCGCGCCATATCACCCTCTAGATCGTCGCTGTTGAAGTACAAGATGACGTCCCCTGGTTGGATGTCATCGCTTACGGCGCTTAAAGCTACCGTCACGTTGCTGGTGTTGAACATGACATACGTGAAATCCGGCCCCATGGGGACCTCCTGGATCTCCCATCCGCAGAGCGCGCTGTAGAATGCCTTGGCGACGCCGTCATCGCTTGACGGAATTTCGATGTGAACGACTGGACGCATGAGTTGTTCTCCTTTGCAATGCAGAATATTTGTTCGTTGCTCAAGAGTTTAGATTGTTTGTTCTGCTCTGTCAAGACCTATATTCATGCCACGATGAATTATGATTCCTGGCAGGCGGATTCGGCGCATCATCTGTCTTCTACGCAAATCTAACGCACCATTTTGGACCTCCCCGCGTATACTAATATGGGCTGTCCCAAGACAAGCGCCTGCAGACGATCGACGGTCGACAAAGGACGTGAGGTGAAATTGATGCGCGTGATTGTGCATACCGGCAAGGGCGGGGTAGGCAAAACCAGTATCTCGGCGGCGACTGCCTTGCGCTGCGCGGAAATGGGCTTGAAAACGATAGTAGTCAGCACCGATACAGCGCACAGCCTTGGCGACGCGCTTGACCGGCAGGTCGGTCCCGAACCGACCGAAATCGCGCCGAACCTCTGGGCGCAGGAACTCGATACACGCTATTCGATGCAGAAGTACTGGGGCAAGATCCAGGAATACCTGGGCGCCTTTTTCAATCGTGAGGGCATCGCCAAAGTCAACGCCTCCGAGGTGACAATCATCCCCGGTTTGGAAGAAGGCGCGCAATTGCTCTGGATCAGCGAATACTTCCAGGCGAACGAATACGATGTCCTGATCGTCGATGCCGCTCCTACCGCGGAAACGATCCGCCTGCTCAGCTTGCCCGATGTGACGCGCTGGTGGGTCGAACGGCTGATGCGTATCGCCCGCGGACTGGACAGTGTCATTCGACCGGTGCAAAAGCTGCTGACGCGCGCCAAGAAAAATGAGACCGGCATCGATATCGCCGAAAACGCCTGGGACCAAGTCCAACTGCTATTTGATACGCTGGACGGCGTGCGCGAATTGCTGACCGACCCCGAGCATTCCAGCATTCGGCTTGTCGTCAACCCGGAGCGCATGGTCATCCGAGAGACGCAGCGCACCTACACCTATCTCAATCTCTACGACTACGCGACTGACGCTATCTTGGTCAACCGCGTTTTCCCGGACGAGATCAAAGATCCTTTTTTCGACGTCTGGAAGCAGCGGCAAGCCAGAAATATCGAATTTGTTGGCGAAGCCTTTGGCAGTTTGCCGGTATTAAAAGCGCCCCTGTTTGGCGAAGAGATGGGCGGCCTGGATATGTTGCGGCGGCTGGCGGATGAGTTGTATGGCGATCGTAATCCGGCCGAGCGCATGTTCGACGGCGTCGTGCATAAGCTGGTACAGCTCGACAGCGACTCCACCTGGATGCTGCGCGTGCCAGTGGGTTTTGCCAGCAAGGAACAGCTTGAACTCTATCGCGCGCGGGACGAACTCACGCTGAGCGTCGGTCCCTACCGGCGCAATATCGTGCTGCCCGACGAATTGCAGGACCTGGAAATCACCAGCGCCAAGTTCGAAAACCGCACCCTCAATATTCGCTTTGAGGAGCAAGCATCCTAAAACGGCCGCTCAAAGCTGCTAATGGCTTTTGACCCGGGAACCAACCCCTTTCCGCTGTCGCCGGGCCTAGATCCAAATGTAACGAAAACACCTTGCTCGCGCGAGCAAGGCATCTCATGGTTTAATCTGAAACCGGCGGAGGTAATCGCGCGTCCGAGGCCGGCGCTGGATGGTTAGTCGTCCAACTCGACTCTAATCTTGCCGCTTTCGCTGCCGGTGGCGTCTTCGTCGTCATCGTCGTCAGACAAATTGGCCGCCGCAGCCCGCTCTTGGTCTGCTTCCCGGCGTCCATCAGGGTCTTCCATTTCGCTGGCTTTCTTGATCTCGTCGATCGCTGCGTCGATCAGCACGCGGAAGCCGTTGGCGAATTCGTTGCCGGCGGCCTGCGTATGTTCTCGGAAACCGGGCGGCAACAACGATTCCATCGCCTTGCCAAATTCTTCCAGGCCGCGCCGTTGATGAAATATGAATTGTTCGAGCGGCGTCTTGGCGCCCTCGCCTTCTACCGGGTCTTCCGGCATGGGATTCATGTCTTCGCTCATCACGTCGCTCCTCAACAGGGAATCATCATTACTATACAATACGCAAGTCCCCGACGGTAGTTGCGAACGTCATAGTCAATAATTTTGTGACATGCTGAACTGGCTTTAGTTGTCCGTTTGATTCAAGGATTCGATCAACTCCAAATCCTTCTGGATATTGCGCGAGCGCCAGAAGAAACTGAGGATCAACAGGGCCAGTATGGCGAAGCTCGCTGTCAACGCCAGGGCCAGATAAGCGGAATTGTCCGGCGTGACAAAGAAGCCCAAAACGGTCCTGTTGTAGGCGTCGGCAAGGTTCGGCAAGTTCTCTGTATCACCTTCTCCAAGCGCCAGATAGCTATCATTGCCGAAGACCATGCCCATTGCGAAGAAGCCGTCGCCGACAACCCCCGTCCACTCCCCGCTCGGCAGCGAAAGGGCGGTCGTCTCGACCAAGTCGGTGGCGTTATTCGACGTCAGCAGGCTCAATGCCAGGTCAATCTCGGTCCCCGCATCTGCCCTCGCGTCGCCGCTTTGCGCGATCGTCAACATCAGAATCCGAGCCTCAGGATCGCTTTCCACAAAGCTGATGACCACGGATTGCGATCCCGCGCGCCGCGCCATGACCGATGCGCTGGCAACCGCATCGGGCTCGTATACCAATACGTTCCAGGTGCCATCCGCGAGATTCACCTTGTCCTGATAGATCGGCTCCCCGAGCTCAATGCCGAAAGTTCGTCTCAGGTCAGACCCCGCTGCCGCGACCGGCTCGCCAATTTCAACCAGCGCGCTGCGAATGGTCGCATGGGCTTCCGCATCGTGAAACTGAACAAAGTCGTCGCCACTCTGGTTCTCCCAGCCTTCCAGGAGCGGCGCGTTGAAAGCCGATGACTGGATATATGGCATGGTGTCTTGATCGTCCTCGGCAAGGACGACGCTGGCGAATATGAGTATCGATATTAGAGAGACAAGCCTTAAAAGTGATCGCATCATGTTCTACTCGGTCAGTATCCGCATCTTGAGACGATTGACCGCTTCCAGCCGACGCTCGATGCGACTGCGGTGCCAGATCAAGGTAATAGGCATCAGTGTCAGCCAAAGCAGCATACTGGGAACCAGCGCCATCACGACGCCGCTGGTGGCTTCAAAGCTGCCCTGCGCGTTCTGGGGGCTGGCGCCGACGATAACCGGATGTATCGTTTCCGGCACGACGCGGATGATGAACAATGTGACCAATACGCTTGTGAAGGCGAAGATCCCGTACACCGACATGAACGTCCGCTTGCGGGTTTCATCTTCAATGCCGGCGCGCAGCATCAAGTAGGCCGCGTAGGTCAGCGCCATGATGGCGGCCGAGGTCAGGCGCGGATCCCAGGTCCACCAGGTATTCCAGATCGGGCGGGCCCAGATGGCGCCTGTCGCCAGATTGATCAGCGCGAAAGCCAAGCCCACTTCCACACCGGCCAGCGCGACCCGGTCCCATCCCTCGCTCTTGCGCCACAGGTACAGGATGCCCCCGACGACCGTCAAGCCGAAAGCGCTGAAGGCGCCAAAAAACGACGGCATGTGAATGTAAAAGATGCGCTGTATCTCTCCTTGTTGGATATCCGTGCCAGCGACAAAAAGACCGAGTACCAGCGTGAAGCAGAATCCGACAAGGGTGAGGATCGTCAGAAGCTGCAGCGCGCGTGGCATGGGCGTCGCTTCGACAGTCTGGCGGGCAGATAGAAGCTTCGTTTTCGCTGTCATTCTCGGTAGCTCCCTTGGGGTCTCATTCTAACATGCGACGAAGGGCGGCAATAGCGCCCGGCTTGCCGACGCAGGCAGTTCATTCTTCCAGCACGAATCCGGACAAGAGCCAGCACAGCGCCAGATAGATGACGGTGACGGCGGCGAGCAATTGCAGCCACACCAGCCATTCGCGCGTGGGACTGTCATTGAGTAAATTCGTGCTCGCGCGCACGGCGGTCAGCAGCAGCGGCAGCGCCACCGGCAGCATCGCTATCGGCAACATGGCCTCGCGCGAGCGCGTATGCAGCGTCATCATCGCCAGCAAGGTGCCGATGCTTGAAAAACCAAAGACCCCCACCACAGTCGTGACGATCAACCAGCCCCTAAGCAAATTACTGTTATAGATCACCGTCATCAGCGGCAGTATCACTAGGGCGACGATCAAGGTGAATAAATAGTTGCTGAGCAGCTTGCCAAGGAAAATCGCCGGACGCGAAACCGGCGCCAGGAGCATGGCATCCAGGTTGCCCTGGTCGCCCTCTTGCGCCAGGCTACGATTGAAACCCAGCAAGCTGGCGAAGACGAGCGTAACCCAAAGCACGCCGCTGATCGCTTCTTCCCGCGCCACCCGGTCCAGTTCCAGCGCAAAGCTGAAAACCAAAATGCACAAAAACGCGAATATGGCCATCACGCTCAATAATTCGCGCGAGCGGATTTCCGCGCGCAAGTCCTTGCTGACAATGGCCAGCACAGCGGTCCGGAAAGGCGTCTTCATGCCACCGTCGCGCCGCCGCAAAGGCCAGCATACAGTTCGCCCAAACTGGCGGCGCTCATCCTCGCGATATTCCCGTCAAAGGCGATCTGCCCCCGCGATAAAATCAGCGCGCGACCAGCCAGGGTCGGCGCGCGTCCCAGTTGATGCGTCGTCATGATCAGCGTGCGTTCTTCCCGTTGCGCCGACATGACCAGGCCCTCCAGCCTTTCCGCGGCGGATTGGTCAAGGCCGGTAAATGGTTCGTCCAGAAGCAAGATCTCGGGCTGATGCAGCAGGGCGCGGGCGATGCTCAAGCGCTGCTGCATCCCGCGCGAGAAATCGCGCGCTAGGCTGTCCGCCCGTTTCGCCAAACCGACCTGGTCCAGAATAACCCGGATGCGTTCAGCGCGTTCGTCCTTGGCCATGCCGTATAGTTTGCCGAAGAAGTCAAGATTCTCCCGCGCGCTCAAGTTGCCGTAGAGCAGGGATTGATGACTGACCAGCCCAATCTGTCGGCGTACTTCCATCGCTTCCTTTGGCATCTGCCAGCCGCCGATGCGTATGAGGCCGGCTGTCGGCTTGCTCAAACCGGCCAGCAGGCGCAGCAGCGTCGACTTGCCGCCTCCGTTCTGCCCCAACAGCACGATCGTCTCTCCGCGCGCCACGCCGAAGTTCACTGAACGCAGAACCGGGAGCAGGCCAAAAGTCTTGCTCAGATTCTCGACCTCGATTATGGGAGTTTTTTCGTCCATCACGCGTCCCGCTGCTGGCTCATCAGTTCAGCCAGCCTGGCCTTAAGCTGGCGTCGGCGATGATGATAGAGGTCGTGATTGATCTGGCCCCGGTCATGCTCGTCGTCCAATTGCGCGATTTGCTTCGCCAAGTTGTCAATCGACCCCGACTGATCCGGCGCTCGCCGCCGCCACAGGACAATTCCGCCCAGCAGGGCGACTGCGGCGGCGATGAGCGTCAAAAGCGCCGCTAGCAGGCTTTCGCCGGTCAGCACACCGGAATCGTCGCTGCTCGTCGCGAAGGGATCCCCGGCGATCTCAAAGCGCAGCCGCGGATCGCGATCCTGATTGAGCCTACCCGCATATACTTTGACATTGTCCGATCCGCCGCCTTCAGGCGTCTCATGAAGTTCGGCGCTTTCTATGGTCAGGGTCTTCGGCAGCACGACGGTGATATCGCCTTCGACCCGGTTGTTGAAGGCTTGTTCGAAATCCAGGCCTTCGATGTAAGGCAAAAAGTACTCGACGATGATTTCGTGCGCGTCCCCAGGCGCGACAGGCAGCGTATCAATCAGTAAAGCGGGCAGCGAATCGGGCAGGCCTTCCAGATCCTCAATCAGCACGTAGCGACCGCCCGCGTCGTCGCTCATGATCTTTGCGCCAAGCGGAAACTGAAGCAGCAGACTCGCTTCCCGTCCGTCGTCAAAGCCGCGGCCGCTGGTGAAGATGCGGTCCGAATCATTGCGATAGCGGATAATCTGCGTGATGTGCAAGCCGGCCCCGTGAGGATTCAGCTGAACCGGATTCAAGAATAGATCAACCGCCGCCACGCTGATAACGGCCGGGTCGTTGGTCAGGTCAAAGATTGTAATTGTCTGCTCGTACTCGCCTGCTGGCAGCAAACGGCTGAAAATACGCCCGTCGTAAATCACGCCGATGACATATGAGATATCGGCACTCAGCGGAATATCCGCAAAGACAAAGTTGCCAGCGGCGTCTATCGATGCCTCCGCTAGGCTGAATCCGATCTCCGGGTTGCCGAATTGCAGCTGCGCTATGGTATCTGGCGGTACGATCCCGCCACCGCTGCCATGTTGGACGCGTCCGCTGATCTTGCCGACAGGGAGCGCGCCTTCGACATTCTCGGCTGGTTGGCCTGCGCCGCGCAAGGTCACCGTCCGCAGATGGGCGACGACAGCGGCAATTTCTTCCGATTCAAGCGCGTCGGCGAAGCTTTCCCGGTTCAGCGCCCCGCCATAGTCTTCGTCGCTGTACCGGGGCGGAATCGCGGCGGGTAATTCGCAATCCCCGCAGCGTTCCGTCCATAAATGCGCTCCCGTCGCCAGCAGTTCAGCATCATATGCGAGCGCATAAGAATACATCGTTACATCCCAGCGTTCCCCTTCGCTCAAGGCATTTTGCCAGGGCGGCATCAGGTTCTCGATATTGCCTTCGCTGATAATCGTGAACCAGTCCAGCGGCGACTTGGCCCTGGTCAAGGCCAGGTCCGTCATGTCCAGCGGCGCGCTGACGCTGCCCGCCAAAACCAGCTCACCTTGGCCATCGCCGCTGATGCCGTGGCAGTCCACGCAGTTGTCGGCGAAGATCTGCTGCCCTCGGGCGATGTCCGGCCGCCAATTCTCGGAAATTGCCGCGCTGCCCGCTGCTGGCGGCGGAGCGAAGGTCGCAACGATGTCCGGCTCGCCGCCCAAGCCGCGGCAGGCGCAGAGCAATGCCAGCAAGATCAGGCAGAGCGACGTCAGGCGCGGCATCTCTAGTTTGCCTCACGGGGAGACGGGTCATGAATCACCGCCTCCGCGCCTTCGCGATAAGCCGAAATCGCCGCCTCGATAGCCTCGTCGATCTTGCCCGCCTCTGCGTCGCTGCCGGTTACGAGGCTTTGTCGCGCGTCCAGGCCGTCGCGAACGCGCAACAGGCGAATGCCGCGATGCGCCCAGACCTCGCGCTCGTCGCGATAGTCGGCTTCGTCGATCTTGCCGGTGGCATAATCCTCGTCGAGATCGCGAATATTGGTCAATACACGTTCGTAGTAAACCCCGACGTGGTCCCGTTGGACTTGCAACTGCAGGTCGTCTTTCTCTGATGTCTTGCGCGGTCGTAAAAATGGATGCGCCACCACTAAAATCGCGATCAAAAACAAAGCAAGTGATATGATCAGTCCCAGGATGCTCATCTTCAACTCGCCAGCAGCTCGCGAATGCTGCGACTCATGTCGTCGTAGTTTAGCGCGCCCAATACAAAGCGCCGAATCTCCCCTGTTCTGTCGATGAGAAAACTTTCAGGCGGCGCCTCAACGTGATACAGCTCCGCGATGAACTGCCCCGTGTCCTCGCCATTTGGATAGCTGAGGCCGAACTCAGCGATGAAATCCAGCGCCTTTTCCCGTGAACTCTCCAAAATATTAATCCCGATTATCGTCAAACCCGCTTCGCTGAAATCGCTGTGAAGCGCTTGCAAATCCGGCGCTTCGTCTCGGCAGGGCGGGCACCAGCTCGCCCAAAAGTTGAGCAATATCACCTGTCCGGCCAACTCCGACAGCCGCAGTTCGCCGCCGTCAAACAATTTCAAATGGAAATCCGGGGCCGAGCCGTCGGTCGGCCGCGTGGCGTTTTGTCGCGCCAATTGCAGCGCCAATGCGAGCGCCAAAGCCAGGAAACCCGCCAACAATACGACTGTGCCCCAACTGAGCCGACGCTCATGGGGACGCCGAGTCTCGGAAGCGAGGAATTCCAATTGCTCAAATTTGCTCATCGTGCGCTCTATCGCCGCGCCGCCAGATCTTCTTCCAGTCGCTGCCGATAGACGTCGTCCGCGACCGTCGCGCTCAAATCGATCTCGTCGCCGATGCTCAAGCGCCGGTGCGCGCCAAAGCGGGAAAACGTATAAGCGCCAAGCGCAATCGCCAGAAAAAGCGCCAGGATCGGCGTCAAGACAGTCAGCCCCCGCAACACCGGGTCCTGTGGAATGCCGACCACCTGGTCGCCGAAGCGCCCCACAAAACTGTCGATCACCGCAGCTTCATCCTTGCCTTCCCCCAATTGCAGCCGGATTTCTTCTTTCCACTCGATGCAGGCCCGTGTCTGACACTCGTCCAGCGGTATGTTCTCGCAGACCGGACAATACATCTTTTCCGCGACCGCGTTCACCGCGTTGTCGGAAATCACCCCGTCCTGTGCCCCCGTAGCCAGTACTGCCAACAGCAACCATGCAATAAGATAGCATCTCACCGTTACTCGGGCTGGTTCCTGCAAAAGCTCGAAACTGCTAATCGCGCGAAGACCCAAGCGTCTTTCGGTCTTCGAATTAAGCGCTCCCCCTCTCCATTGCACCCAATGAAATGGGGAGGGGGTCGGGGAGAGGGTTGGGCCATACATCATCACGGGCTATCCATCTCCCTCTTCAGAACACGCCGCGCCGGGACGACTTTCGGGTAGGCGGCGATCACTGTCCCGATTATCAGCACGATGCCGCCCCACCACACGAGATTGACCAGTGGATTGATGTAAATGCGAAATGTCGCACGCTCCCGATTCCCGCCGAGCAACAAGACGTAGAAGTCGTTTTCAAGTGTGCTGTGCGCGCCGGCGATGGTCATCGGCATGTCGGGATAATCGTCCACGCGCGGCCGAATCCGCGCCACTTGAGCGCCGTTTCTCAGGACCGTAAGCTCGGCGATATTCATCATGCGCCCGTCGACCGCCTGCGCCCGAATATAATCGTCATAGCGCAGTCCGTAGTCCTTGATGGTGATCATCTCTCCGCGCGCCAGGGTATGCTGAACCTCCGTTTGGAAGACTGTGCTGCCGATGACGCCGATCCCGATCACCGTCACGCCCAGATGAACAATATAGCCGCCGTAGCGGCGCTGGTTGCGTCGGAAGAGCGCCGTGGCAGCTCGCATCCAGTTCTCGTTCAAGCCCCGATGCCGCGCCCGCGCGCCTCGATAAATTTCAAAAAGCGCCACATATCCCGCGAAGAGTACCACGCCGTATCCCAAGATAGAAACCGGAGCGCCCGTCCCGGCAATCATCAGCAGCAGGACGCTAAGGATGGCCAAGGAAAATGGCATGGCGATCGCCTTGCCCAGGCGCCGCGCCGACGTGGAACCCCAAGCCGACAGCGGCGCAATGCCCATCAATATGTACATGGCGATGAATAGCGGCACCACGAAGAACTCGAAGGTCGCCGGGCCAATCGTAACTTCCACCCCCATGAACAATTCGGAGATGATGGGCAATCCAAAGCTGCCCCAAAAAATCGCTGCAAAGAGCGCGATGAATATGACATTATTGAGTACAAACATCGTTTCACGGCTCAGAATATTGGCGAACTGGCGCTCTCCCCGCAATTCGCCGCGCTGCCAGCGCCATAACAGCAACGTCAGCGCGATCAAGGTCATGAGCGCCCAAAAGCCCAGCATCGGGAAGCCCACTTCGCTGCGGGCGAAGCTATGCACGCTCTCAATGACGCCGCTGCGCGTCGCGAAGGTGCCGAACATGACCGCCGAAAAAGTCGCGATCACCAGCGCCATATTCCAGGTTTTGAGCATGCCGCGCTTTTCCTGGATCATGACACTGTGGATAAAAGCCGTGCCGACCAGCCAGGGCAAAAACGCGGCGTTTTCGACCGGGTCCCAACCCCAATAGCCGCCCCAGCCCAAGACGTCATAAGCCCAGCGCCCGCCCAATATCAGCCCCAAACTCAGGAAAACCCAGGCGATCAGCGTCCAGCGCCGCGTCGCCTTGATCCAGCCCGTGGACAAATCGCCGGAGGCCAGCGCCGCCAGCGCGAAGGCGAAGGGTATGGTGAAACCGACAAAGCCCAGGTAAAGCATGGGCGGATGTATGATCATGCCGAAATGACGCAAAAGGGGATTCAAGCCGGTCGCGCTAGCCGCCAGATTCTCCCTGGCCGGCGCAATCGCCCCGGGCGGAATCAGCGCCGTCTCCACCACCTGCCGCGACTCCGGCATATCAGGCAAGATCCACCAACGCTCAAAGGGATTCTCCAGCAGCAGCGACAGTCCGAGGAAAAAGGCCAGGGTCGCCATCATGGTCGCGATCGCGTAAGGCATCAAACGACCTTCGGTCCGCCAACTGAGCGAAATCGCGCCGAACGTGAACAGGCTGAGCAAAAGCGACCAAAACAGCAGCGAGCCCCGCTGTGATCCCCACAAAGCGGTGAAGCGGTAGACCGCCGGGGTCTGAGGATCCGTCACCGACCATACATAGCTCATTTGGTACTGCTCGGTCATCAATGCCAAAACCAGCGTCGCCGTCGCCAACAGTGTGGCCGGAAATGTCAAGAGAGCCGCGTTGCGACCGCTACGCAGCAGTGTTTCGCTCCCCGCGCGAATGCCAAGCAAGCAGACGGCCGCGGCGTAGAGCGCCAGCAGTAGCGCCCAGGCAAGAGATGCAAGCCCGATTTCCGCCAGCATTAGTTGTGTTCCGGAATAGCGCTCAAGCCTTCGGGGGAGGTTTCTTCAAAACGGCTCGGGCATTTCAGCAGCAATTCGCTGGCGTGAAAAATGCCGTCGGATTCCAGCGCGCCGGTGAGGATCGCCTGCGCCTCGTGCTGCAAGAGATCCGGTATCGCTTCGTCCTCGACCAGGATCGACAAACGGGATGCCGCCGGGTTCGCCAGGGCGGCGTGCAGCGCGCTGGCCAGATCATCGAATTCGCCGGGGATATTGACGATCTCGAAGCGGATGATCGCGTTCTCGCTGTCATATTCGATGCTTTCGCCAACTACCGCGCCGGAGATACGCACGGTCTTCCCTTGGTAGGCGCCGTCCTTAAGCAGATCGTCTACGGTGATGAAGTAGCGCGCGCCCTGCAAGGTGCCAGAGACCAGCAAATATATGACCGACGCCAGGATCAAGCCGCCGCCAATCAGAAATTTCAGGCGCTCCGACCTTTTCGCTTTTCTCGGATGCTTGGGCTTTACCCAACTGATCTCGGCCATTTCGCCCTTCGTTCTTGTCGCCCGGTGTCCTGCACTTATTATACGGCATTTGTGATATTTGTCACTAACCCGCAGAAAATGTGTCCTTTTCGGTTGAAATACTTCAAGCCAGTCCTCGACATGTAATCATTAACCCAAAATACGAACGATGTTGGTAGGGGCGACTCGGTGAGTCGCCCGATTCTCATTCAGTTTATACTCGTCGGGCGATCCATCGGACTCTGTTGAAAATCTGCCCCCATCCCCCGGCCCCTTCC
>WTGF01000109.1 GCA_011525385.1 Chloroflexota bacterium
CTCGAAAACAGTTGTACCCTCCGGGGTACCGTGGGTTCGAATCCCACCCTCTCCGATAATGCTAAGCGCGCGACATGATTCCAACGGGGCGAGTGCGAAAACTCGCCCCGACTTTTTCTGTTTATGTGAACCGCGTCGCTTATGCGACGAGAAGTCTACCTAATTATGCGCTCAGCGGCAGACCTTTTCGCTGCCGCCGAGCGGCTCTGGCTAGTTGCCCATTTGCATCAGCATAAGAAGCGGCATGACGAAAGCGCCTTCGGGAATCTCGACGTCAACTGCTAGGTTGTGGTCGCGCAGATCCACAACCAGGGAGAGCAACATTGACATGCTGTCTATATAAGGATCGCCCATCGTGGCGCCGTCGAATGTCATTGCGATGTCAAAACTCATGCGATAGGTGTGATAGTCTTCCAGGCCAATTAACTCCAGGCCAGAAATCCGCATTGCGCTTAACATTGACATCATGCTCTCTACAGACGCCACGTCAAGGGGCGTGTCAGATCCGGCCATATGCATCATGTCTCGCATTTCGAAGTCTGCTGCGGCAGTCGCCATATCGAAGTCGTACTCGAACACGGCAACGTTGATCCCATCCACTTCGCTGTCGGGAAGGCGAACGATCGACGTGTACTCTTCCAATATCGGTTCATTCGTGACTGTAGCCAGATCAATAGCCGAACTGAACTCTTCCTCGGCCGCAAGTGAACTGAATAAGCCACTGATGTCAAATCCGAGCCAATCCATGCCGCCCATAGATTCGCCCATCAAGCCTTCTAGCGTAGCCGCGTCCAGCAAGTATACCCCGTCGCGCATACGCAGATTGAGCGTCAAATTGCTTGTTTCGTCGTCTGCCGTGGAGGTGATGCTCAGCGAAACTTGGCCCTCAATCCCCTTGAAAACGCGCTCGAGTATGTCAACGAGAGCCTCAGCTGAAACATCGCTGTCAACATCTGACCAGTCATCGAATGCTTCCTTGTCGGCTACCAATTTTCCAGTGCCGGTGACAACGGCATTCGTTTCCTCGGATGGCATCCCTTCAAAACTGACGCTGATATCAGCCTTCGCAGTCATCTCGAACGCCACCGACGTGTTTTGCTTTCCCAAGGCCTCGTTCAAGGCTAGGATCTCGCAGTCCTCCGGCGACAATGTTGAGCAATAGACCGCGCTTTCATCATCGGTTCGCGCGCTGGCGATGGCCAGTGGAAACAGTAACAACGCAAAGACAAGCGCTGCTTTCAGTTTCTCGGTCAACATCATGTGTCCCCCATCTCCTAAATTTATGTAAGCTTTAAATATACCTCAATTATTAGTTTACAGTCCCCTCCCCCGAATTATTGAGGTCTCTTGGTTTACGCCGGGCGACAGCATCGAGTTTGGATTGAAAGTTTGGATTGAATATGAAGGCCACACGTTCACATTAGCGCCATAGCCATCGTCTGCTATGCCTCGGGTTTGTTCCGTCGATATTTGGCGATCCAGGCAGAATGAAGATGATTCCCGTAATTGGCAGTTCCCAAGTCCGTCCAGAAAACCCCCTCTACGATACAGCGATCGATATCGGCGCCGGGCTCGCGCAAGTGGCTTACAAGGTCATAACCTGGCAGATACAAAGATAGTTTTTTCTTTTTCTGCGGGAAGTGTATACCGGGGCGCTGCGCGGGAGAGATACCAGAGTGGACGATTGGGACTGTCTCGAAAACAGTTGTAGCCTCCGGGCTGCCGTGGGTTCGAATCCCACCCGCTCCAATAATACTAAGCGCGCTATATAAATCCAACGGGGCGAGTGCGGAAACTCGCCCCGACTTATTCTCTAAGCTAGTTGCCCATTTGCATCAGCATGGCAAGCGGCATGACAAATGCGTCTTCTGGAATCTCGACAACCACTGGTTCATTGAAATTGCTTTGGTCCAGGGTCATCGACAGCGACAAAACCCTGTCGACCGCACCTTGCCCATCGTCCTCGGCATCGCTGCTGCCCATTTCCATTGTGAGCGCCGTGCGGTAGGTATAATGGTCGTCGATACCAATATACTGCCACATGATCAACTCTGTTTCGGCCAAGGCCTCCCGTGTCATCGCAACTTCAGTTGGATTCATCAAACCCTGTGGATCGTATAGTCCAACGACCAAATCGGTCAGCAGTCCCATATCCACCGAGCTCTCGAACACAGCGACCGCTACCCCGTTGATTTCGCTGTCGGCCAAACGCGTGACTGAGGTAGCCGCCTCTTCCACTGCTTGCATATCGCTTGCATCTGTCCCCATATCTTCCATCAGACCGAGCGCCTCGACCATGCTCGGATCTGAAGCCACGAGCGTCATAATGCCGTTGGCGTCCAAACCCAACCAGTCCATGCCTTGCATGGGCTGTCCCATGAGATCTTCCAGCGCGCCGGCATCCAGCACAAAGATGCCGTCCCTCATCAGCAAATGCATCTCGACGTCTATTGTTTCGCCTTCCGCCACCAAGTAGAGATCCAGTGTGACGTCTCCTGTGAGCCCGGCTATGAAGGAATCCAGTACGGTAATTGTGTCTTGCGACAACAACAGGCTTGGCGATTCCTCAATTTGATCCTCCAAATCCACAATCTCGGCCAGGATCGCCGGATCGACAGACAGGCTGCCCTGCGCGTCAAGTGACATGTTCATCGCGGTCCTGTAATCGACGCCATCGCCTTCCGGCACCTCCATCGACATGGACACGCTAAACGACATGGCCCCAACGGATTCCATTGCCGTTAAATTGTCTTTGAGAATCTGACAATCCGACTCCGCAAGATCCCCACAAATTACATCGCCTTCATTGTCCGCATTCGCGACAACTGTAGCCAAAGGCACAATAACCGCGATCACCAGCGCTATGTAAATCCATCTTGTGAACATGCTCTCTCCTTTATCAACCCGTCGGTCCACAGCCTTACTATACATCACAACGACAGCAAGTTTCCCCCCAAATCTCAGGGGTATCTCTAGCTACGAAATTTGGACGATAGATGTTGCATTAGTAAACCGCTCATACAAGTGAACATTAGCGCCCGCGCCGATGTCTGCTATACTCAAATCTTGTTCCAAGGGTAACTCGCGAACGAGGAAGAATGAAGACGATCACCGTGTTTGGCAGTTCCCAAGTCCGCCCAGACAACCCCCTGTACAATACGGCGGTCGAAATCGGCGCCGGGCTCGCGCAAACCGGTTTCAAGGTCATGACCGGCGGATACTACGGCATGATGGAAGCGGTCAGCAAAGGCGCGCGCCAAGCCGACGGGCACGTGATCGGCGTGACCACGGATCAGATCGGTAAACGTTACGATCTGCAGCCAAACACCTACAATTGCGAAATCGTGCACTTTGCGGACCTGCGCGATCGCCTCTCGTACATGGTCGAAAACGCCGACGCCTATTTGGCAATGCCCGGTGGCACCGGTACCTTGCACGAGATCGCCGAGACTTGGGAATTGATGCGTATCGGCGGCATCCCGGACCGACCCTTCATTTGCTTCGGCGGCCTCTGGCAAGACATCATTGGAGCGCTGCAGGCAAGCCCCTACCTCGGCGCCGGTTACCAGGGCATGATTACTATCGCCCACACAACGGAAGAGGTATTGTCGCATCTCAATGGTCAACGGTAGCGCGCGGATGGCGACACGCGGGAATAACGAAAATGAATAGGGCCACGCCGCTGCCAAGGCGACGGCAAGAGGACGCGATTTCCAAGCGCAGTCCACTGTCACCGCTCGTGCGTTGCCATCACGGCGCGGGAGCAAACGTCATCCGCCAACTGGGAAATATGACATTGGTAAACTCATGTCGCCTGATGCAAGGCAGGGGAATCACCTCGAAAACAGCGCAGACCATGCTGGCTTTGGCCGCGCTTCTATTTTTCGTATCGTATTTGACCGAAACTCAAGTAAATGCGCAAGAGAATCCCCCTTCCCAGGTTGACGCGCGGCAACAACCGCTCCAGGCCTGGTTGCCGGTTCCGCTGATATCCGACGAATCCGGCGTCGCTTTCGCGCTCTTGCAAGAACATACAAGCGTCTTCTCCTCCAACAACAACATAGACGTCGAATACCGCATCAAGAATGTTGGCGTGACCGGTGGAATCATGTCGTCCATTCGGTCCGCAAGCGAGGTAGCCCCCGGCGCTCTGCCGGATGTCGCTCTCATCCGCCGGCGCGACTTCACTCCGACACAGGCGCGGCAGTATCTGTACTCTATGGAGACTCTCTTCTCGTCGGCGCTAATTAGCGACTTGGGAACCGCGCTGGAATTCGGCCAGATCCCGCAGGACGGCGGCATGGCACTGTATGGTTTGCCCTATTTCTTTGAAGTTCTGCACGCGGTCTCTACTCAGCCGCTGGCCGATGCGGCGCTTGGCGTCCGTTTCGACGATGTGCTTTCTCACGGCGCTACGCTGCTTTTCCCGGCAGCGCGCAGCACCGGCTTAAACCAGACGTTTTATCTTCAATATCTGGCCGCGGGCGGTTCCGCTTCCCGCAACGATGTCGTCGCAATTGATGAAGGCGCCCTTTTTGCCGTTTTGGAGTTCTATGAGCAACTTGTAAAGCAAGAGCTTATTCCGATCGACGTACTCACCTATCAGGCGCCTGCCGATTACCGGCCGGAATTTGTCGGCAACACAGATCCGGCGAAGGTCGCCGTATTTGCTTCAAGTGAATATTTATCAATGCTGGACCAGCATGACATAGAATTGTTCCCGTCCAACATACCAACTGCCAATGGTGAAAGCCTGGCAACGCGCGATGGCTGGCTCTGGGTAATCATCACGCCCGATCAAACGCGCCAGACGCTCTCGGCTCGTTTTTTGGAATGGATGACCGAGCCAGCGTTTCACGCCGAATTCGCGAAGGCGCTGTATCAACTACCCACACAGCCCGCAATATTGCGGGATAGCTTGCCGGAAAACGTCGATCACCAATTCTTTGAAGACCTCTTGTACAAGGGTATTCTGCCGCTGCCGGAAAGCGAGGGCGGCTCCGCCCCGCGGATTATGCAAGAAGCTTTGGCCCAGGTCTTGCATGGCGAAGCCAGCGCCGCATCCGCAACTCGACAAGTAATGAACCAGTTCGGCGACCGTTAAGGAAGGAGCGCCTTCTGATAGAAACGGTGGGTCTTGTAGATTCTGCTGCCCAAATTGACGCTGATGCCAATCAACGGATTGGTCTCCAGAATCCAGCCGGAATCCAGATAGTCATATTGCGAAGGCAATAGCGCCTTCATCAAAGCCAGAAACATCGCCAACTCGACGCCTCTATTGCGGTATTCTTTTTTGACGCCCATCAAGGGCATGCGCACGCCGCGGATCGACTTTCGTATCTTCCAGTGCCAAGCCACCTGCGCCATCGTCAGAACTTCCGGCACGCCCGGCCGCGGATAGGCGCGATGTAGCGGCTCGTTGAAATTGGGAATCGAGAGCGCAAAGCCGACTGGCTCGCCAGCGATTTCGGCGAAGCATGCCAGGTCCGGCTCCACCAGCATTCCCAAGTCGTCTACCAAGGCTTTTAATTCCGCCTCGTTCATTGGGATGAATCCCCAATTCTGTTCCCAGGCGGCATTGTAAATTTCCTGAAAGCGCTTGAATTCGGTTTTCTTGTCACGCCCGTTAAACTTGCGCACGCTAATATTGCTGCGCTTGGCCGCGCGGCCAACTAACCGTTCCAGGCGAGTCAAGGTATCGTTGGCTTCGATCAAATCGCGATCCATGTACAAGCAGTGAACATCCATCACCTTGTCGAAACCCGCAGACTCTACCAGTCCCTGATAGAAAGGCGGGTTATAGGGCATCATGATCACAGGACGGGAGAAGTTGTCGATGAGCAATCCACATTCCTCGTTGGTCGTAAATGTCGCGGGTCCACGTATGGCTGCAGCGCCCCTTCCCTTCACCCACTCGCACGCGACTTCGAGCAGAGCGTGGGCAACCTCCAGCTCGTTGACCGTCTCGAACATGCCAAAGAAACCGATATTCTCGTCTTGGTAACGATTGTGTTCGTGGTTGATGAAAGCGACAACCGTTCCAAGCATATCGTCGCCTCGCCAAGCCGCGAAATATTCGCCCTCCATGTATTGCCAGGCGGGATGTTTGGCTCTGTCCAGCAGTTGGCGCCTCATGGAAAGCAACGGTGGCACCCAATTCGGGTCTTCCGCGTAAACTCGCCAGGGAAAACGAAAGAAGTTATCAAATTCTCGTCGGTCAGCTAGAGGTCGAATCTCGATCAAAGGGAGTCTTCACCTTCATAAATTGCGCAAAGAATTGATTCTACATGCGGGAATATATCTTGACAGTCGAGTTCGTGTTTGCTATTATACCCCATCATCATTCCGTAGTAGCTCAATTGGCAGAGCAATCGGCTGTTAACCGATCGGTTCTTGGTTCAAGTCCAAGCTACGGAGCAAATTACCTGCCCCGCGTTAGGGGCATTTTCATTTCCCGCGATTCATATCGTGGATCAGACGCAAACCGTCCAGCGTCAATTCGGGCGCGACATGGCCGATTCGCTTGATATGCGTTTTGAACAGCGACGCCAATCCGCCTGTCGCGACGACCTGGGTTTCCTCGCTATCAAGCTCCCTAAGTATACGAACCAGCAGACTGTC
Source organism: Chloroflexota bacterium (assembly GCA_011525385.1). Taxonomy (GTDB): domain Bacteria; phylum Chloroflexota; class Anaerolineae; order Aggregatilineales; family Phototrophicaceae; genus UBA6055. The sequence goes on from WTGF01000109.1 coordinate 6,622, forward strand.
GATCATGCCGACGTAACCCCAGAAAATGCCGGATTGCATAGCGTGCATGGTATTGCGACCAATCGGATTCGGCGGTGGTACCAGCTCCACTTTATGCAATTGGGCGGCGCGGCTTACCAGCGCATCGTGCGCAAGACCAATGCCCGGCGACAATGCGCCTCCAATGTATTCGTTATCCGCTGAAAGCACATCAAAGTTCGTTGAGGTACCGAAGTCTACGCTGACTGCCGGCGCGCCGAAGAGTTGCGAAAGCGCCACAGCGTTGCACAAGCGATCGGCGCCGGCCTGTTCGGGCATGTCAATTGCGATGTCGATGCCCAAGGGTGTAGCGCTGTTGACCGTCAGCGCTTCGATCGTCAGATAACGCCAAATCAATTCCTGGAAGGTGGGCGTCAACGCTGGAACAACGCTGCTCATGACAACACCCTTGATACTCTGATAGGCAACATCGGCTGTAGACAGGAAATTGCGCACTAAAACCGCGTACTCGTCCGGCATCTTTTCGGTAACCGTGCGAGCGCGCCACGACAAGCGCCAACGCTCGCCGTCCCACAAGCCCATGTGAATATTGGTATTGCCTATATCAAAAGCGAGAAGCATTAATCGACATACTCCCGAGGCGCAATTCGTATCGTCCAGGCGGCGCCTTTGCGATATACTATAAGAGAATCCAGCAAAGCTGTAGACACTATCGTTTGAAGATGACCTGTTATGCAAGTTCGTCAAGCCACACTCGATGACGCGCGCCATATCGTAGGTCTCTTTGTTAGTGGTGTTTCCCTGTGGCAGCGCATGGATGCGCGAGGAAACGTGGAAGATTTGCCCTACGATGCGCTGACCATCTACGAACGCTGGTTACATGGCGGAGCCTGGATGTCGCTGGAAACCGGAGCGATTTGGCTGAACCATCTCCTCAGCGGCAACGGCCACGCTTATGTCGTCGAAGACGAGGGTCAGATTCTGGCCTATGCGGAGGGGTTTTTCAATCGAGAATTGACGCCCATGAACAGCCATTTGCACCTCGCGCAAATGATCGTCGACGAAAATTGCGCTGACGAAGTGCATCAGACGCTTGCGGACGCGATCTTGGCCGACGCGCGCGCGCCGGGACGCCTGTCGGTGGCTTATCCTGAGTATGACAAATCACTGGCGACATATTATCGTACCTATTTCGGCGCCAATGAAGCGTTTCGCCTAACCCGATACACCCTCTCGGCGCAAATCGGTCAAAGCTTCTACAAGAGCCAGGACTATGACAATACCAGCGCGAGTATGATCGATGGCTGGGCAATGGCTGTCGGCCGCCTGACCAGCCCGCGCGCCCAATGGGAAGCCGAATGGCGCCAACACTGGAAAGGCATTCCGCAGATAGTCGAACGCAGCAAATACCGGCAATACGTCAACGCATCCGGTCACGAGGCGCTCGTATGTTTCCACCAGCAACTCTACAATACGCGCCAGGCCGAGGTATATTGCTGGTCGCCGCGTCACTTGAGCACACAACTCTTGGTGGCCATTCGCGACATGGGGCATCGCCTTGGTTTCCGCGCGCTTACCCTGGCTCTGCCGGATGCTGCCGTTGATCTCTTACCTTCAGAAACGACCAAAGACCCCAACCAACAAGTGATCGCAACCGTAAACGTCTAGGGCGATCCTTCCAGTTGCGCTCTTAGTTCCCAGAGCAAGCAAGGTTTTCCAACTTTTTCCGTATTGTAGAGGCAGGCGCGTCTCAGCCCGCTGTAGCGATGACTGCGGCTTCGGGTTATCATCGCGGCATAAATCTCGACCATAAGGAAGAAGGACATGCGCTCGAAACAGGATATTGCCGACTGGCTCGACGAACACCAAATCCGCTTCACCGCCATGGCAGACGAAATCTGGGATAATCCCGAGTTACAGTTTCTGGAATTCAAAGCATCGAAGCTGCAAGCGGACTTCCTGGAGTCGGAAGGCTTTCGCATCTCTTGGGATATCGGGGGCCTAAGCACGGCCTTCGCTGCGGAGTGGGGCCAGGGCAAGCCCGTCATCGCCTTTGCCGGTGAATATGATGCCTTGCCGGGCCTGTCCCAGAAGGATCAGAACAACCCGGACCCGATCAACGCGGGGGGACCGGGCCACGGTTGCGGGCATAATCTCCTCGGTACAGGCTGCCTGGCAGCTGCACTTGCATTTAAGGAATGGCTGGAGAGCACAGGCCGCGCGGGCACCGTTCGCTATTATGGTTGCCCGGCCGAAGAAGGCGGCAGTGGCAAAGTCTTCATGGGACGCGCCGGCGCATTCGACGATCTCGACGCCACCTTCAACTGGCACCCCTGGTATATCAATTCCGCCATGAAAGGCAGCATGCTTAGCGTCAACCGTTATTATTTTCGTTTCAAAGGGGCGTCTGCCCATGCCGCCGCCGACCCACATTCTGGACGTTCTGCCCTCGACGCGCTGGAGTTGATGAACATCGGCGTCAACTATCTGCGCGAGCACGTCACCGATGATGTGCGCCTGCACTATGTCATCCTCAGTGGCGGGCTGGCGCCAAACGTCGTGCCGGACTACGCTGAGAGCTATTACTACGTGCGCGCCCACGATCCGCAAAACCTCGACGACGTCTGCCAGCGCGTGATCCGCATTGCCAAAGGCGCGGCCATGATGACAGATACCGAAGTTGAGATCATTTACAAATCCGGCTCGACCCGCGTCCTTTCCAATGAAGTGCTGGCCGACCTGCAAACCGAGGTGATGCGGGAATTGGGCGGCATCGACTTTAGCGATGAGGAGCGCGCATACGCCTCGAGCATTAATGCCCATTTCGGCGACGCCAACGTCAAGACTTTGGTCGATCGCTACGGCGTCGATCCGGGGACGGCCAAACAGCCCCTGATCGGCGATGTGCTGCCGAGCCGAGACAAAGGTGATGTATCCCCGGGCTCGACGGACATGGGCGACATGAGTTGGTATGCCCCTTGCAGCATGTTGCAGACTGCGACCTGGGCCAGCCGCGCCGCGGCGCATTCCTGGGGCGTCGTCGCCACCGGGCGCACATCAATCGGGCACAAAGGCATGATGTACGCCGCCAAAGTGATGGCGCTGTCCGCCGCTGAGTTGGTCCTGTCGCCGGAGACGCTGGCTGCCGCGCAAGCCGAGTTCAATGCAGTCCTAAAAGAGACGCCCTACAAGTGTCCGATACCGGACGATGTGCACGGGCCCAAGCACGCGCATCCATTGAGGTAGCCCTCATAGTTTCACGAGTCGCTGGTTATATCCCAGCGCGCAAAGCTGCTCGAACGCGTCCCAAACGTGATCAGGAATAGGCTGAGGCATTTGGAAACCCTTGTCGCCGTAAACCTTGACGCGCTGGAAATCGCCAACGATGTACTGAATCAAGGCCTCGCGCGGCAAATCGCCATTGAGATAGTCGGCGCAGGTTATCGGCGGCGATGTCACGACAAAGTCAAAGTCCCGCCAGAGCTTTTGCGCGGTCGCCAGCACTCGCCGCTCCATGAATGGCTTCTGCACCAGAATGAAAGATTCGAATTCAAACCTTTTGCGACGGAGCAAGTCTCTGGCAAACAGGAAATTCTCACCTGTGTTGGTGGCGCGGTTTTCCACCAGAATGACTTCAGCCGGCACACCGCGCGCCAGCGCATGCCGCGCGAAATAGTCGGCTTCTGGCAGGTCCCAAAAGATGCCAAGCGCCTCGTTCCGCTGGATAACGCCCCCCGAAAACAGCAGACAGGGCGCGTATCCTTGGTGGTACAGATCAATCGCATAGTCCGCCACGCGGATGTCATAGCTGCCGAGCATGAAGATGCAGTCAGCCGCGCGCAAACGCTGGCCGACGAGCATGTAGTCCCAGATGACTTGCACCAAGGACTCCAGCTTAGGCTCCATCACGCGCGCCTCGTTGAGAATCTTGGGCGATTGATTTTCGAGCTCGATGCGCATTTTCGACTTTAGCTGCGGGGCAGACTAGCCAAAGGTCAAGTGGGGAAAATATCTCCAACCCGGATCTCAAAACCGGGCAAGACATCGCCGCCGGATAGCGTATCGTTCTCGTAAAGCGTCTCGGCGCCGAAGGCGGAATGGACATCAACAATTCTGTTAACGGGATAAACCACCCATACCAATGAAGTACCGGCGTTGAGGAGCTGCAGGACCTTCAGTCGAATATCAGCCGCCTCATTACTCGGCGAAATCACCTCCACAGCCAAATCAGGAGGGACATCGACTAACTTGCTGACAAATGGATTAGGCGCTTTTGCGAAACTGACAAATGCAATGTCGATGCCGCGCACCGTGTCTCTACCATCGAGGCTCCGTTCAAGAATGAATCCTGTATCTCCCGACGTGACGCGGCCCAGACTATTTTCGTAGACAAAGTTCGCAATCTTCGAGGCTATCAGCATCAGAATTTCGCCGTGCTCTCCACCCGGTAATGACATCTCGACGATCTCCCCTTCCACAAGCTCAACGACGCGATCTACATATTGTGGTTGTTCAACCAGTTCGAGAAATTTCTCTGCGCTGATGAATTGCTTGTCCACGACCATGTCAACGCTTACTCCTGCAGATGTTCGAGGCTGGAACCCTATTGTACCCATTCAGTAGGCGAAACAAAACAGCCTTGACGAATATGACCTGTTAGAATTGTAAGAACCAAGCTTAGAATGATTGTCGTTTACGAAGGAAATATGTCGCCGACGCGGATCTGGAAACCGGGCAAGACATCGCCGCCGGAGAGGGTATCGTTCTCGCCAAGGGTCTTGGCGCCGGAGGCGGAACGGACAAGGACATTTCTGGTATCCGGATAAACCACCCATACCAATGCTGTACCGGCGTTCAGGAGTTGCCAGATTTTCAATTCAATATCAGCCGCCTTATTGCTCGGCGAAATCACTTCTACTGCTAAATCGGGGGCAACCGTCGTCCAGCCGGATGACACCTGTTCTAACGCTTTCACTTTGTTGATAAAGGCGAGGTCGAGTCCGCGCACAGTGTCCTTGCCGTCTTCCCTCCGCTCAAGAACGAAACCAGTATCCCCGACGGCGACCCGACCCAGGTCATGTTCGCGCACATGGCTATAGATCCATGAAGCCACCAGCATCAAAATCTCGCCGTGTTCCCAGCCGGGCCTTGACATGTCGACAATCACACCTTCCACCAACTCGACGAGGCGATCGTCAATTTGATCGACATAATCGAGAAACATATCTGCGCTGATTAGCTGCTTTTCCAAAACCATCCCGAATTCAGACTCTCACTAGTGGGCGTCACTGAACTTATTATACTCGACTGTTATGAAGAAATAAACTGTTTCAAAACCTGGAAGTCTTGCTCCAGGGTCGAGCGCTGACCCGCGTTGTAGAGCGCCGCGGCGGGGTGGAAGAGCGGCACTACCGACGCCTCGCCATATCCGGTGCGCACTCTGATGACCGTGCCATGCACCTGGCTGATGCGCAGGCCAGCTTGCATTGAGCCGAATTGGCGCAAGATAAACTCCATGGAGAATCTGCCGAGTGTCGCGATGACTTTGGGCTGGATGATATCAATCTGCCGCTCGAGGAATGGCGCGTAGAGTTCGATCTCGGCACGCTGCGGATCGCGATTGTTGGGCGGACGATCCTTGACGATGTTGGTCACGTAAACGTCCTCTCGCCGAACCTGGATCGAATCGAGCAAATCGTCGAGCACACGACCTGAAGCGCCGCAAAAGGGACGGCCTTGCTCGGCCTCGTTCTTGCCCGGGGCTTCGCCAATAAACATGATATCCGCGTAGTGGCTGCCCTGGCCGATGACCGGGTAATTGCCGTTGTCGACGCGATATTGGTATAGCGGGGACTCCGTGAGAGTTACGATCTCGTCACGGATTGCGCGCAAAAGATCGGTGCGAGTTGTGGTCATTTCGTCGCTGCCTTTCTAGCGTGACCGTTATCATTCCTAGAGCATAACAACGTCAAGCGCGTTAGGCAAAGCGCGATTGGGTAGTGTATCCTTTTCGGTTGAAACAGGAAATTTTAACCACCGAGGACACCGAGAGCACCGAGAATAATCTTACAGTATTGTTGCTCTCCGTGTACTTTGCGGATTTGTAGTGGAATGAATTATTTCAATTTCAACCGAATTCGATACAGTACCCGCGATTGCTTCGCTATAGCGAGCGCAAGCAAGATCCTATCTAACAAGGGGAAAATACCGAGAGGTCGCTTTGGTCTAATCAAGACGCGACACTCCGTACTGGCGCAGGTAATTTCAAATTTTAGCGATTGCTTCTTGACCCTACTTTAGCGTTATTGTGAGATATGTCAATAGAAAAGGGGCGCAATTTGGCAAGAGATTACGACGAATTTCCAAAGTCAGACGCTAGTCGTCGTCGCTGGGCAGATCGCGCAACAGGACTTGTCCTTTGCGCAGCAGTCTCCTCAGCGACGGGTCGATCTCGGTGACGAGCGCGAGCGCCTCGTCAAAGCTCAGCCACCAGATTTGAGTTGATTCGCCCACGTCTGGCGCTATGGACTCCGGTCGTCGCGTCAATAGCAGATAACGAAAATCGAGATGCAGATGCTCGGGGGCCTTGCGGTGCCGCGGGACGGTATGCACATCAAAGTCAATAGGCGGGACAGCGTCGGCCGCCGGGTAAAACTCGAGATCGGTCAAGCCGGTTTCCTCACGCGCTTCGCGCAGGGCGGCGGCGGCGATATCCGTTTCGTATTCGACGTGCCCACCCACCTGAAGCCAGCGACCCAGCCGCTTGTGAAGGTGCAGCAGTACCCGGCGGGAAGCGCGATCGACGATCAGGGCCGAGGCGGTGATGTGACCGACTTCGCAGCTCATGCTAAGGATATCGGGATGTTCAGCGATCAAGCGCTTGATCAACTCGATATCCGCCGCTTCTTTGTCATCCGCCGGTTGATGCGCCGCCAGCATACGCATGATGCTCGCGTAGGCCTCTCTAAGCTGATAGCGGTAGAGATCAAGCGCTTGACCGCGCAAGGTGTCCAGCTTCTGCTCGACAGATTGATCGCGCCAGAGTGGCAGGCTAGCGTGACGAGGCATGGTATGAAGGCTATCCGCCCCCTCCGTTGACGACAGAGAGCAAGTCCGCGCCATAGGTTGCCCGCCGCCAGGGACCCAGGCCCGGTATGCCCTCCAGGTCATCAACCGAGGCGGGTTTGCGACGGGCGATGGTCCACATGCTGCGCTTGCTCAAGATCACATCGGATTCCACGCCGCGGGAAAGCGCAACCCCCCTGCGCCAGGCGTGCAGCGCGGTGTAACGATCGACGATTGCCTGCGGGATCGTCGTCCGACGCGGCGGTTGCGGCCGGGCGAGGCTCCTGTTTCCATGCGCAATCGCTTGAGAGATCTCATCGCCGTTTTGGCGCACCAGCCACGGGGGCAATCCCGAAACGCCGAATAGCTGTCTGGGGCCGCGTGGCGATGTGATCGCGAGCTTGAGCAAAGCCTTGTTCGCGATCAGTTGGTGCGAGGGGCGGTCGTAGTGTTGCGCCAGCTCATCGCGCAGGATGTAGAGCTCGCGCAAGACGGCGGCCTGGCGCGGACTCAGGTCCTTCGGACGGCACAAATCCCAGAAGCCCTCCGGGTCAAATTCATGCGATTTGACTTCAAATGCCGTGACGTCCGCAAAGTACTCGCAGGCTTCTTCCAGGCGACCGGCGCGCCCCAGCTCGGCGTAGAGGATATCGCGCAAGGGCAGCAAGTAGTGGGTATCCATCTGCGCGTACCGCCGGTGGCTCGCGGACAGCGGACGCTGCGCCCAATCGGCGGTTTGATGCTTCTTGCTGTGGCGGACGCCCAGCAGGTCCTCCAGCATGTTTCCCAAACCGATGCGCGTGTAACCGCAGACGCGGGCCGCGGCCATGGTATCGAAGACGGGATGCACATCGAAATCAAAGTCGCGCTTGAGACAGATCAGATCGTATTCCGAGGCATGAAAGACCTTCTCGATCTTGGGATCGGCGAAGAGGGGGCCCAAAGCGCTGATATCGGCGATTCGCAGCGGGTCGATCAAGACGTCCCTGTCCGGCGTCGACAGTTGGATCAGACAGGTCTGGCCGCGATAGGCGTGCAGGCTGTTCGATTCGGTATCGCAACCGATGCGGGGCTCCCTACGCAGGGAACCGACCAGTTGATTGAGGTCGCGCTCCGCGTCGATGTAGGCTGCCGCGGCCAGCGAGGGTGCAGTCATAGCCAGTTGCGTTTTCGGAAATAGATCAGCATCAGGATGGCGATCACTAACATGGCGCCGGAGGTGATTATAAAGGCGTTGTGATCGTCGGCGAAGGGCAGCTCGATGTTCATGCCATAGATGCTGGAAATGAGCGTGAGCGGCAGCATGATGACGGAGATAACGGTAAGGATGCGCATGACCTCGTTGATGCGATAGCTGGCCAAGGTATCGGCGGTTTCGGCGAAGCTGTTGATGATCTCGTAGTTCTCGTCGGCGATATCGCGCAATTTGAAGAGGTGATCGGCGATATCGCCGAAGTATTCTTCCATCTCGTCGTGCAGGATGGGGTGCTGGACGGTTTCGAGCTGCTGCACGATGGGGATCTGTTGGCGGATGATGCGACGCAGGGAGATGATATCGCGGCGCAGCAGAGCGATCTCCTGGATGACGCGCTTGGCGTTGGATTCGAAGAGCGCGTCTTCGATGGCGTGGATGCGCCTGTCGACCTTGCCGAGAATGGGAAAGACGTAATCCACCAGTTGATCGATGAGCGTGTGAAAGGCGTGATTGGCGCCACGACCGAGCAGGCGTTCGCGTTCGACGGCGTCGGATTCGCAGCGTTCGACCAGGTTGACCAGCGGCTTGAGGGTGCCGTTGTGCACGGTGACGACGTAGTCGCGGCCGACGAAGAAATCGACCTCGGCGGCGCGGGAAATTTCGTGGCGGGAATCCCAGAGCGGGAAGTGCATGACGGCGAAGATGTAGTCGTCGTCCTGGTCGAGCTTGGGCCGCTCGATGGGGCTTCGTATGTCCTCGAGGTTGAGCGGGTGGAAGTAGGGATAGCGCTCGCGCAGCCGAGCGACATCAGCTTCGGTAGGGTGCGCCAGGTCAAGCCAAGTGAGATTGCCGTGAGTGATGATTCTGGTGGTCATGGAGACGATTTAACCATAGAGGACACAGCAGGCACAGAGGAATTTTCGCCACAGGTCGCGCCGACACTGACTGGCGACACATTGCGAAAACCTGTTATGTCCGTTTTTATGTCCGACGCAAAAACTTTTTCGGACATACTTATGTCCGACGACCCGGGTTGTTAATGTGCACGAGATAACAGCATAGCATGAATTTGGAATGGAAGGGAGACCAAATGTTCGCGTTTTGGAATCAGCCCGGGTTTAAGTCATGAAAAGAGCGAGCCTTGAAGGGCTTGTCCGGTACCGGGTCATGCTGACGCACTTTTTCTACCTTATCCCCCGGGCCCTTGGCCCCCCTCGGCCCCCCGCCTCACGGGGTAAGTATCCCGAAGCATCGGCTGAGGCGCTGACACATTTTCATCTAGCTTGCTATCGCCAATATATCTGTATTTTTGTGGCGATTTTCGGGCAACCTGATAGGTCGCCCCTACCGCCTACTTTTTTTGAGTTGCCTAATTTAGTTGGTCTTGCTGAGATTGTTTCACTATCGGTCGCGAAGAATTTAACCGGCGACGCTGACCGTCAAGGCGCGAAGGGCAAGGCTTTAGTCGCTGAAGCTGATGGGGGCAGGGATGATGCCGCGGCGCGCGGACTGGGCGAGAACTGTAAGACAATTGTAATTTTGATGTAAGCGAAATTTAGTACGATTGGCAGGCGGAGAAAACAAAGCCGTCATATTGCCCAGTAAGGAGCGGCGCATGAAGAAGCGGAGCCGGGCGCGGGTTCGGAAGAAACAGAAGCGGGCGCTGCTGTTCATTGTCATGGGCGCGATTGCGCTGGTGGCGATCGCCGCGGCTGCGATCCTATCTAACTTGCCTCAAGAGGGTCAAGCATTCACGGTTGAGGTTATAGCCGCTCCGCTGTCCCAGGAGGGAGAGGCAGGCGCGGCGCTCTTCAAGATGAATTGCCAGGTCTGTCACGGTCCGAACGCGGCGGGCACTAAGCTGGGTCCGCCGCTCATCCATGATATTTACAATCCGGGGCACCACTCGGACGAGGCCTTCTACCTGGCGGCGGCGACCGGTGTACGGCAGCATCATTGGCCTTATGGGGACATGCCGCCGCAGCCGCAGGTCGCGCGGGAGGAGGTCAGCAAGATCATTCGCTATATTCGCGAATTGCAAGAGGCGAACGGGATTGTGTATAAGCCGCATAGCATGTGATTTGGCGGGGGCTGGATGGTCGCGGGTTGCCCCCTCACCCCAAACCCCTCTCCCACAAGGGGAGAGGGGCTCTTTGTTGCTTTAAATGCCGGAGCTAGGCGTCGGCGGATTCGGCGTGGAAGGGCAGTTTCGCGAGGTTTTCGATGATGTCGACGGTGCGCAGGCTACGATATCTTAGCACAGGAAATACATAAGCAAAGCAGATACGGCGGCGAAGAGGGCGAACTGTGCGCTCACGAGCCACATGATGAGCAGCCTGGTATGGCGCTCCAAATCCGCTTTGGTTGCGAGATGGGGCAAGGTCGCTTCGATTGCCCTGATGCTCTCACTGTTTGGTCGTTCAATGGTGTCTTGCGGCAGGCTGGCTTCCATTGGTGGTCTCACATGGTTGAGGATGGCGAGATCATAACTGACAATGAGCGATTCACAAACCTTTGCGCCTGCCAATATCGGCATAAGTGAAGGCATGCCAGTTGGCAATTGCCACAATCGTAACAGGGCTAGGCTCCGCCTTGATTGAGGTATTGGACAAGAATGCCAGTCACAGCGATGGCGACCACAATCAGCCAGCGCATGGTCGTTATTTCGGATCGCAAGCTCTCAATATCGGTTCTGATGTTCGCGATATCCGCTCTTGTCGCCAAATGAGGCAATGTTGCTTCGATAGCTGTGATGCGCTCGCTGTTGGATCGTCCGATAGCGTCTTGTGGCGGGTTGGCTTCCATTGTGGTCTCCGGTGGGATGAGGATGGCAAGATTATAACAGAAAATGAGCGATATGGAAACATTTGGGTTTGGTAATGGTGGATTCACCACAGAGGCGCAGAGGGCACAGAGATTTTTTGTCACCACAAAGACACGAAGGTCACGAAGGAAAGGGGTTTAGTCGCCGGCGGAGTCGTCGCGGAAGAGCAGTTTGGCTAGGTTTTCGACGATGTCGACGGTGCGCAGGCTGACGGTGATGACGCGTTCGATGAGCTTGAGGATGTATTGCGGGTCGTCGCTGTAGCCGTTGGGATCGTGGGTGATGCCGCTGCGTTTGTCGGTTTTGACGCGGTATTGGTCGACGATCCAGTCCAGGGCGGCGCGGTTGCCAAGGCGGTAGGCGAAGGCGCGTTCGGGGATGTCGCGCAGGGTCAGCGTGTCGTTGTATTTGAGCGTGTTGTAGACCTTGTAATCCCCGTCGGCGGCGTCGACCTTGCCTTTGGGCAGCATCTTTTCGACGCGGTAGCTGACGGGATTTCGAGTAGACTGCCAATCGAGTCCGTAGCGGTCGACCGATTCGTAGTTGAGGTGGAGGTCGGCGAGTTGGCGTCCGGCTTGGGAGAAGGGCCAGAACCCCCACCCCCCAGCCCCCTCCCCCATAAAGAGGGAGGGGGAGCTTGCGTCATCCCAGTCCGAAAAGAAGGCCGCACGGACCTTTTCGAGGGCGTTCCGCAAATTGCTTTCAACCTCATCATTTGTGAGGCGGACAAATCGAATTCCTAGCGATTCAATTAGCTCCTGACGAATCCGGTCGGGCTCGATCTGATCGTCATGGATAGGACCATCAACCTCAACCGCCAGGCGCTCGGAAGCGCAATAGAAGTCGACGACAAATGCGCCGATGGCTACTTGACGGCGGAATTTACGGCCTTCAAGATGTCTCTTTCGTATTGCCTGCCAAAGTCGATCCTCGGCCGCCGTCGGATGCTTGCGCAACTCACGCGCGACCAATTGCATGCGGCGTTCAAGTTCCGGTGAGATATCCCACCTCTCACGGGTCGTCGAAGCCCCTCCCTCTTTATGGGGGAGGGGTTTGGGGTGGGGGCTGGGCGCAAACGGGATTCTGGGCAGGTTGCGCTTGAGATCGAGGGCGTAGCGTTCGCGGTAACCGGGATGGTGGAGCAAGCCGTAGACGTAGTAGAAGATATCCCATTTGCTGATGTCAGGGTCGTTGTAGTGGTCGCGGAATTGGTCGAGGGCCCAGTCGGTGATGTTCTCGCGGCGGTTGGAGCCGTCTTCGTCGTATGTGTAGAAGGGGAAGCATTGTGCGCTACAGCCACCACCTACAACATGCAAGTCCGAAATATACTGAGTAAGGACAGCCATAAAAGGCTTCTCGGATCCGCTGCCGGTAAGACAAACAAGCATGTTTTCAGATTCGGATTGCTCGTTAGGGAAGTAATACCTAAAGCGACCTGGCCGATGAACGAGTATGTCTGAATTGTAGAGATATCTTTTGGAAAACGGTCTATATAGGCTAACTCTTGAGTACGATGAATCGAAATCCGCATACTGACCACCAGCAAGTTTTCGTTTGAGCGTCGAACTCCAATCAATCGTTTCGTAATCTACAAAGTCATCGACATCTGGTTTCGGAGTCTGGTGCTTGTACTTGTCGACTTGAGCATTATAGTTGTCAACGAAACGCTTCATACGGTGGAGTAACTTGTCTTGCTCGAAGCCGAATACGTGCGCATCGCGAGAAGTTTGAACGCCGATAGAATAATCGCCAAAGACACAGGACTCGCTTGTCTCCCTGCTGCCTATGGGAAGATAGGCCGCGAATTCGTCTTCGGTGTCAGTGCGGAGCCAAGTGTGTTTTTGATTGGGGCTTAGTCTGCGCCAGTCGATGCCCCCACCCCCCGGCCCCCTGAACC
>WTGF01000075.1 GCA_011525385.1 Chloroflexota bacterium
AGCACCTTCTTTACATTCGTACTTATCAATGCTGACTCAGTAGCGGACAAGCCTTACATATCGTTGCCTTTGAAGAATTCACATTACTTTATTGGACCGACTTAGAAACGACGCAGCGCCATATGGGACCGTCCGGCCTGCAGAACGAGAAAATGAGAAAGAAATACGCAGCTAATGTCCTGATCGTCATCGCTTCCTTCGCCATAGCGCTGATTTTTCTGGAAGCCTTCGTGCGCATGGCCGGGGAAACAGACGCCGACGGACAATTTACTTTTCTAGGCCACACCTTGCAGCCCTATGTCCTACCAGTCAATCAGTTGCGCGTGAGAATCGATGACTATGTCGAAAATCAGGAATTTGCCACCATCATCGCTGACGAATGGCTGGGCTGGACCTATCACCCCAACTGGGCTTGGAATGACGGCGAGTTCACGATTAACAGCGCCGGCTTGCGGGCGCGGCGCGAATACAGTTCGAAACCCCCGCCCGATACCCTGCGCATCGCGGTCTTTGGCGATTCCTTCACGGCCGGGGAGGAAGTCAAGGACGAAGAGACCTGGCCGCGGCAACTGGAACTGGGGCTGAATCAAGCCGGGATCCGCGCTGAAGTCATGAACTTCGGCGTCGGCGCCTACGGGATGGGACAGGCATTCCTGCGTTGGCAGCGCTTGGGCGAACAATTTCAGCCGGATATCGTTATCTTTGGCTTGCAGCCGGAGAATCTCAAGCGAAATGTCAATGTCTTCCGGCAGATGCTGAATTCGGCCGGCATGCCATTTTCCAAGCCGCGTTTCGCCCTGGTTGATCAAGAACTGACATTGCTTAACGCGCCGGCGCTGCCGCCGGAGCAACTGATGGCCGTCTTCGAGGACTTCGCGAATCATCCCCTGGCAACTTGGGAATTCCACTACCACAGCCGCCAAGTGGCGTCGAAATGGTGGTCTTGGTCTCGGCTCGCGGGATTCCTGTACGAAGCGCTGAAGCAAGATGAAGAGAGTCAAGACGTCTATCTGCCAGAGAGCGAAGGGGGAATGCTCGGCCAGGCGATCCTCACTGCCTTTGGGGAGGATGTCATGGCGCGGGACGCCGTGTTTATTGCGCTGCATCTGCCATTGCGAAGCCACCTCATACGCCGTTATGAAGGCAGAGACCCGCCCTATAAGTTCCTTCTTGACTATGCAAGAGAGAATTATCACTACATCCCTATGGAAGAATATTTTGATCCACAGCATGTGGAGTATGAATATTGGGGTACTCAGTTTCATTATGGACCGGAGATAACAGCCCTAGTCGGCCGAGTCGTCGCCGACCGGATAGAAACCTGTGTCCGAGACTTGTCTTGCGAGCTTTCGCGCTTCACGGACCCTTCTCCCTTGTTCATCGAGGCTTGACCTCGGGCGCTATTCAGCGATCTGGCGCTGTGCGAGTACAAGTCATCTGGCAAGGGAGTCAAGGGCGTTCCAGGAACCGCCGTCTGGGCGAGACCATGCCGGTCACCAATCCAACGCTGAGCAGTACGATCAGCAGACCGAATAACATGCCCGGGCTGATGCGCTCGCCCAGCCACAGGGCGCCCAAAATCACACCAAAAATCGGCACCAGCAAGGTGACCGTCAGCGCCTGGATCGGTCCCGCGCTGATGATGAGATAGTAGTAGAGTTGATAAGCGAAAGCCGTGCAAACCAGGACCAATGTCAGCAGGGCCAGGATCGCGCCGGTTGGCGGAATCTCCTGCGGGAGGTCGAAGAGCGATACCGGCGCCAGGATCAAGGCGGCGGCGATCAGTTGCCCGCTCGACATGGACAGATTGTTAAGGCCGCGGAACGTGCGCTTGGCATATACGCCGCCCAGGGCATAACTGAGCGCCGCGCCCAACAATGCCAAAGCTGCCAGCAAGAACCGGGCATCAAGCGTCATTGGGCTGCCGCCGACGACGATCGACACGCCAATAATTCCCAGGACTGCGCCTATCAACTTGTAAGTGGTTAGCCTTTCCCCCAGGCCGGGCACCGCCAGCAGCGTCGTGAAAAGCGGCGTGGCCGAGGTCAGGATCGCGGCCATTGATCCGGATACGGTCAATTCCGCCCAGCCGATCAGCGTGAATGGCAGCGCGGAGCCCAAAAAACCCAGAACCAGAAACTGGCGCCAATGGCCGCGGATCTTCAAATCGATGGCGCGCAAACGGGCGTATCCAACCAGGATCGGCGCGGTCAGCGCCACCCGGGCAAACATCAAAAAGACGGGCCCAAAAGGTTCGACGGCGACGCGAATGAAAATGTAAGACGCTCCCCAAATCGCCCCCAAAAGGAATAGAGCGCCAAGCTGTGTGATTGACAATGCCGCTGCTTTCGCCCCCTCGATAGACTGCGGTCATTCTAGCAGAATGCGCCCCGCGGACTATCCGAAACATGCGCTCCTGTGGGAGTTTCCTATCCAAAAGCATAGGCTAAGCCTCGCCATTGGTTGAATGCCGGAGGAGGCAAACCCGGCGCATAATGTTCGTATCGCATACAAAAAAGGAGACGCATGTGACAAAGTCATTGAGACAACTGTCAGACGATATGGCAAACTTGATCGAGCGCGCCGAGCCGAGCGTGCTACGCGTAGACGCGCGACGCCGCCTGCCGGCCACGGGCATCGCCTGGTCGGAGGAACTGATCGTGACGGCCCATCATGTCGTTGAAAGCGAAGACCATATCAGCATCGGGCTGCCGGACGGCAGCCGCATCGACGCCAGTCTGCTCGGTCGCGACCCGCATAACGACCTCGCGCTGCTGCGCGCTGATAGCCGCCTGACCCCGGCTAACTGGGCAGCGGACGATTGCTTGCGCGTCGGCAATCTGGTGCTGGCCTTGGGTCGTCCGGGACAGAAAGTCAAAGCGACGGGGGGAATCGCCAGTGGATTGGTCAGTCCTGTTGATATCAAGCGGCGACGCCAGAAGTTCAGATCAATGAAAATGGAGTACAGTCGTGGGCGGAAGCGCCGGCGCCGCGCGCGAATGGAGGGCTTGGGCGATTTCTTTGAGCGCGGCGGCTGGCTGCGCGGCCTCACCGACGGCTTCATTCAGACCGATGTCACCATGTATCCCGGGTTCTCGGGCGGGGCCTTGCTGGGCGCCGACGGCGCCGTCCATGGCATGAACACATCGGGATTCTCCCAGGGCGTCAGCATCGCGATTCCGGTCGCGACGATCCGCCGATCCGTCGGCGTCTTGCTGGCGGATGGCAAAATACAGCGCGGGTATTTGGGTATCGGCGTGCAGGAAGCGCGTTTGCCGGATAAAGTCGCCGAGACCCTGGAGCAGGACACCGGCTTGCTGATCGTGTCAGTCGATGCGGACAGTCCCGCTGCCCGAGCCGAACTGATGGTCGGCGACATTCTGACCGCCCTGGACCAAACGGCAATCGAACATGTAGACGAACTGCAACTTCTGTTGACGAAACTCGCAGGTGGCAGTGAGGTCTCAATGGGCTACGTGCGCGGCGGCGAGTATCACGACGGCAGCGTCATTGTCGGGGAAAAGTAGCCGCACGGCGGCAGCGATTTTGGGCTGCCGCGCTCACGCAAAATCGCAAGCGTTCTCGTCACATCAGCGACGCGCTATGCGTAAACAGGATTTCTCTCGCGGAAAAACCTGGGGCGACTCCGTGAGTCGCCCGCTTTTGCCTCAAATGAACAGCCTGCCCTAGGCGTCCGGCGCGAAGACCCTGCGCTCCAGCGCGATCTCCGTGAGACTGTGATCGTCTGCCGCGACGACCGGTACCAGATAAAGGACCGTTTCAATGTAGCAGAGTCCTTCCGCGCCTTCTCGGCAGTAATACAAGGTCAACTCGGCATTGAACTCATCCTCGCCGGCCGCGAAGGTCACCGGAATGCCCACTTGCTTTTCAAGGATGGTCACGCTGCCCGCGACCGACACCACCTCCGGATTGGTCGCAAAGCTCAGCTCGCTGTCGATGAGCGGATTGATCTTGAAGTCTTCCGGCAGGCTCAAGCTTAAGCTGATTGTGCCCTCGCCTGTCGCAACATTCTGGGTATCGAGTTGCACGATATTGCTATCGGCGGTGTTTCCGCCGAGGATCGTCACCGCCTCCGGATCAATGACCAGGGCTTCGGGATTGCTGAATTCCAGCGTATCCACGACCCCAGCCTCGAGATCAATCGCCCGGATAGCGTGATTGTTGGTATCCGCGACGTAGAGAATACCGTCCGCGTAACTCAAGCCGCCCGGTTCATCGAACTCCGCGACCGATGCGTCGCCATCTGCGTAGCCGCTTAATCCGCCGAGACCGAAGGCCGCATGCGTGGCCGTTTCGCCGGCGCGGATCAGCTTAATGCGACTGTTGTAGGTGTCGGCGATATAGAGGTCGCCATTGGGCAGGCCTTGCACGTCAAGCGCGTGCTGCAGAAGGTTGACGCCCAGTTCGCCATCGACATCGCCATAGCGAAACAGATGATTCTCGGTCGTACCAGACACGACAGTGACCCTGTCATTGGCGAAATCCGCCAGCCGAATCGTGCTCGATTCACTATCGGCAAAATAGAGCTTGCCCTGGCCGGCGTAATACAAACCGCTGGGCTGCGCCAATTCGCTTGCGGCAAGGCTGACGTCGTTCAGATTGGCTTCCCGTCCATTGCCCACCGAGGGATAAAGTTGAGCGCTATCGGGTTCGTAGATGTAAAGCTGATGCGTCCCCGCCATAGCGATGTGAAGCCTGCCCTCGTCATCAAATTCGAGATCCCAAGGGCTGCGCAGCGATACGCCCAGCGGATCGGGCACGGGAAGGCCAAAGGGGATGCGTTGACGGCCCATGATACCATTGCCCGCAATCGTAGAAACGGTCCTCGTCGCCAAATCGGCGACGCGGATAGCATGGTTGTTGACATCGGCAATGTAGAGCAGATCGCCCGCCAGCGCCATGCCTTGCGGCTTGTCGAAAGTAGCGCTATCGAAGTCGCCATCGCTCCAGCCGCGCCCCGAAGTGCCGATGATGTCCAGCACTTCTCGACTGCCCAGGTCGGCGATGACGATGCGATTGTGGCTGCTATCGGCGATGAACAAGCGATTGCCCCCCTCGTCCGCCAAGACCTTGCCCGGATAGAGCAGGGCCGTGCCGGGATCGCCCGCGCCTTCCAACGCCAATTCCAGCGGCGTCCGATCGATAATATCCTCGTCCAGGCTGTCGAAATAGCTGATCATCCCGGAGAGATAGGCGTCAAAGGTTTCGAAGGGTATCTCGCCAGACTGCCTGATCAGCCAGTTTCCGCGCGGATTGACGATGGCGATGGTAGGCCAGGCGCGCGCGCCATAATCGTCCCAGACTTGGAAGTCCTTGTCGTTGATGACCGGATGGTGGATGCCGTAGCGCTGCACGATCTGCCGCAGGTTTTCCGTTTGGCCTTCGTTTTCAAATTTGGCCGAATGTACGCCAATGACCACAACTTCATCCGCGAATTTCTTCTCCACCTGCTCCAAAACCGGGATCACGTGAAGGCAGTTGATGCAGCCGTAGGTCCAAAAGTCAAAGATGACAATCTTGCCCAGCAAGCCCTGCATGGTCAGCGGATTGTCCACGTTGATCCAATCAAGCCCGGCGGGAAACTCCGGCGGGACGAGCTCGCCTTCAAAGATGTCTTTCGGATCGCGCTGGCTCTGCGCCACAACGCTGCCCGCCAGCACCAGCAGCAGGAGTAAAACTGTTAGCCTCTGCATTAGTCAATGCTCCCCAAAATAAGCAAGAGGAGCATCTTACGCTGCTCCTCTTATCATCGTCATGTTTACGTTAAGACTAATATATAGCCGAACTGTGACAGATATCTTGCGATTTGATAACGAAAGCGCTTGTCGAATACTAACCGTCGCGCATTCGCTGCATCAAGGCGTCGCGATTGGGTCGGGCGCAGGCATCGACCGGGTCCTGCGCCAACACAATATCAAATTGCCGCAGCGCGGAACGCTCATCGCCAAGCTCTTGATAGACCATGCCCAATTCGCAGCGAATATCTATACGATCCGGGTCCAACTCCAAGGCTTGCTCGAACCTGATGCGCGCTCGCGCCCAATCCAGGTTGCGCAGGAAAATGCGCGCTTGCTTAACGAAGTCGTCGGCAGGACTGATATCTTCGTCCCTAGCGACAGGATCATTTTCGCTCGTCGAGTACGCTCGTTTCATCACCAGCGCAATTCTGAGCCGGCTGGAGGCGTAGAAATACCAAAGCGTATCTTCGCTCCGCCCAATTGCAATTGACGTTAGGGCGCCGGCTGGATTCGGCAAGCGCAGCAATGACTCGCTGGGGACGAACTCCGCGACGATCAGATCCTCGAAATCCTGTTCACGGCCAGGCCGCGACCGCTCGCCCCAGGTAGAGACTGGAGGCAGATCCAGGATTTCCACAGTAGTCGGAGAAGCAGCGGACGACCAGGCTCCCCCGGCATTGGCGATATCCTCATGAACATTGGCGATGAGCAGCGGGATCACCGCGTCATCGGGATCTTCTTCCAACGCGCAGTCATAGTGGCGCAAGGCGACATCGTAATCACCCATATCATGCAGTTGAACGGCGCGGGCATAGTTGGAATAGCTAAAGTCGCAGTCGGAACTGGCGACCGCAAGCGGACAAATGGCGAGGATCAAGAAAACGACCATACAATAATTCTGAATTCGCTTGCGCATAATTGGTCCTCCTTGTTTATCCGGCGGTTACTCAATCTTAATCGATTGACGATGACTGACGCAACTTATCGTGAGAAACAGTCGGGGCAATCGCTGCAAATCGCGCCGCCCGAGCGCTCAATGAAGCGCAATTTGTCCTCCAATACCCGAAACTTGCCCTTGATCCGTTTTTGAGTAACAGTATAGATACAGTATACATACATGGGGGGGGGGGTACCCCCAGACCGGAAGCTGAGGACAGGCCAGGTTGACAGCGGCAGGCTGTCGTCAGGAAAGCGGGAAATGCTGTGGCGATTGCGGGCGAGCCAAGGGTCGCGTAGGTCGCGGAGGCACTGACCGTCGACTTTGACCGCCGTTCGCCCCTCCAGTATGTCGTCATAAGAGTTGCCTTCTGATCGACGCAGGTTTCGGTTTGAAGTTTGTCCGTCTTTGTCCAGTTGCGGACATTAGCGCCTCTTTTTGGACAATGTCGCTCCCATTGGGCCGGGCGGCTGCGGATTCTCGCTTGTGGCGTCAAGCGAAGGATAGAGCAAGTCAGGGAGAAAAGGGCGACTATATAGTCGCGGTTTCGGCATAGAGCCGCGCAGGGCGCGTAGACACAGACTGTCAGTTGTTGTTCTTTATTTCAAGCAACTTCGGCACAGCAGCGAGGATACCCTCAATTCACGAAAACAGAAAGCGCTCCGTCAAGGGCGGGCGCGGATTGCCTTGCCGGTCCACAATGCCGTAGCCATTGTGCATGCCCTCGGCCCAGGCATACCAAATGATGGCGGCGAATTTGCCGGGGTAATTCACTTTTAGATGGCGCACCATATCGGTGGCGTATTTGGTGATGTGGTTGATGTCATCGCCCGGACGATCCAGCACGCCCCATTCAGTCATCCACAAAGGTTTGTTCGGCAAGACCGAACTATAGGCCCAGACGGACTCGTCAATGTGGCCCCAGACGGCGTATTTGGGCTGGTCGTTCAAGCCGCGGCCATAGGGATGGAAAGCGATGCCGTCCGGCTCGATGTCGTCAGGCAAGTTCCGCAGCAGCCGTCGGGCATAGGCGCCCCCGCGTTGGGGGCCGCCGGTGAAGCCACCGGTGACAATGCGCACGTCGCTATCGGCGCTGCGAATAGCGCGATAGACCTGCGTGAACATTTTGGTGTAGTTTTCAGAGGACATCGGCACCGAGGCGACGGCGCCGATCGGCGCGTCCTGTTCGTTCCAGATCTGCCAGGCGGAGACCAGATCGCGCGCCGCCCATTGCGCGGCAATATTGCCCATCATCTCAGCGAAGCGCTTGATCAAGCGATCCCATTTGGCGTCGGTCATCTGTGGCCAGGGCCAAAACTGGCTCTGCGCTTCACCGTAGGTTTGGTGGCTGGTGGTGAAGACGACGCGGTAGCCCGCTTCGCGATAAGATTCGACCAAGGGCAAGTATCGCTCCATAGCGGCAGCGATGTCTTCGGACCCTCTGAAATTGGATACGTTGTATCCAAATCGCACCCAACCCAGCCCGCCCAAACGCGAGGCCTCCGGCTTGCCGATATCGTGATAGACATCGAGGTTCACGCCGACCGGATTGACACCGGGCAGGGCCTCCACCCCTTCGCTTGCGGTCGTCGCGCCCAGGTACCAAGCCGCGGTATAGCCTTGAATGCCACTGAAGGAACGGACCTTGATCCATTTGTCCGTGACGCCGATCTTTTCGATGGCACGGCCATGATGCTCCAAAGGCTCCAGGAGATCCCAGCTATATACTTTGCCCAGGATCTTGCCGCGCCTGCTGGGCACATTGCGTACGCGCAAGTTGTCGGTGATCGGCCGGACTTTGAACTCGGGAATATAGATATAATCCCGAGGATTGACAACATTGTCGATATGGGAAAAGCTGAGGCCCCGGTCCGGCGGATTTTGCAAGATGACGCGCAAACGATCGTCCTGTGACTTTGCCAGGACTTGTCCCTGGCTGACTTCGTCGCCCAGTTTCACCCGCACCAGTTTGACACCTTCATAGGTCGTGATGTAACGCTCTTCGTCCACAAGCGACTCAACCTGCAAATAACTGCGATATCCATAATGGTTGCTGTCGTCCGTAACGCTGACGACTTCCCCGGGGGCCCCGCAAATCACCTCCGCATCCGCCTTGCTTCGGATATCGATGCCCTCGCGCAAGCTGCCCCGACTCGCATCACTATTGAAGGTTCCAGCGACCGCCATGGGCCGGGCGCTGGTCGGCCACTCCAGCGCGAAGCGTCTGAAGATATGCGGTACTTCCATTTCCAACTCGCCGTAGCGATCGTTTCGCTCGATGCGACCGTGGACGATGGTACGCAACTGTGTCGGCGTCGCCGCGTTAATAACATCGACCATAACGACCCGGGGATACACGCGGCGGATATGGGTGAGCGCCGAGTCGCTCATCCAGGTCAAGGGCACTTCCACCGCGCTCACATTGCGAAAGCGATTCAGGTCGTTGCCCGCCGGTGACCGCACAATCACAAGGCCTGCGAAATGCGCCTGATAAGGGAGAGCGACCTCAAGCCATTCATAGAAGTTGTGGTCGGGCAAAACGAGGGCGTGGGAAATGACTTCCGCAGCTGGCATGGCCTGTCCTTGGCTTGCCTGTTGGACTGGATGCTTTCACAACTGTAGACCTTTATAGCACAATATCGCATTCCAAGAGCGACTATACGCCAGAGCTGCACTGGATTCGGCGCGAATGACGTATAATAATAGCCGGACGCCGCCAAGATCGGCCACGCGGGGCCGACCTGGCAAACTCAGGAGCGAGATCGGTGGAAATCGACCGCAACAAAGCCTTCAAACTGCTCATTGTCATTCTGGGCACTTTGGCTGCGCTGGCGG
The DNA here is from genome assembly GCA_011525385.1 of Chloroflexota bacterium. GTDB lineage: Bacteria > Chloroflexota > Anaerolineae > Aggregatilineales > Phototrophicaceae > UBA6055. Next base: position 9,532 of record WTGF01000075.1, read on the forward strand.
TGATGAGCACCATGGTGCAACTGATCCAGACAGTGCTGCCCTTCCTGATCATAGGGACGGGCATCTACATCGGTTATCGCTGGGCCTTGAGCGATGCCGAAGCGCCTACCGCCGATGAAGTTCAGGAACAGGCGCGGGGCTGGTTTGACCGTTTCCGCAGGAGCAAACAGGCTGTCGAGACAACAGTGAAAGTCGGCGCAACGCTACAAGAGATGGGCGAAAAAGCCGACAAAGTCCGCAAAACCGCGGACGCCGTCGTCGCTGGGGAAGCGACGAAAGTCCAAACCGCGAAGGCGCCGGGGGACGAAGCGGCTCAAGATAAAACAGACGAAACGGGACAAGCCGCGAAAGTCCGCCAAGTAAAAGCGGCGCTGAAGAGCGAACCGGGTGGCGAGATCGAATTCAAAGACCGCGATGTCGTGATCAGCAAAGATGATGTCGTACAACCGGATATCTCTCGGCTGGAAGAGAAGGAAAAGGAAGAACCGGAAGTCAACGACAATGTCATGGCGCAGATTGAAGAGCGCCGGCGCCGCTTGCACGGCGGCGAATAAGCAATCCCTCGGTTCTTAAGCTAATCATATTGAGCCATCGCCTTGTAAATGGGCTTCAGCGCTTGATAAAGATCCTTGAAAATCGTTAGCTGTCGTTGATAGCGCCGCGCGCGATCGGGACGCGGGTAGAAGGTTTTGCGCAGCTTGATCAATTGCCCGGCTGCTTCCTCGAGACTATTGTAGACGCCGGTTGCGCAGCCCGCTAACATCGCCACGCCCAGGCTGGCCGCTTCCGATGTATGGATGATCGAGAGGGGCAGATCCGTGATATCGGACTTGATCTGCATCCAGCGTTGGGAGCGCGATCCACCTCCGATAGCGGTTATCCGATTAATCTCGACGCCGATTTCGTTCAAGCTGCGGATGCAGAGCGCCTGCTCGTAGGTCAAGCCCTCGAGGATGGCGCGGACGATATCCTTGCGCTCCCTGTCGAAGCTCAAGCCTAGAATGGCGCCCGTTGCTAAAGGATCGTTGTGCAGCGCGCCGCTACCGACGAAATAGGGCAAGAGGAGCATATCGCCCGGCTCGTCATCAATCTGCTCGACGATAACATCGTAAACGTCGCGCCCCGTCTCTGCGGCGATGGCGCGTTCGGCAGCCGCCAGTTCATCGCGATACCAGCGCAGCAAGCGACCGCCGGTCTGGTTGCCGCTGAGCGCGATGAAATAACCCGGCGCCGCATGTGGATAGCAGGACACGTTGTATTCCAGCATTTGCCTTCGCGGCTCGTCGGTAACCGCCACCAGCGCCTCGGTCGTGCCGATAGCGTACATGGCTGTGCCCGGCTGCAGCACGCCGGCGCCCAGCGCCCCGGCCGGCTGATCGTGTCCGCCGGTGACGACCCTTACCCGGCCCGTGAATCCCAGATCGTCGGCCAGTCGAGAGGGTATCTCGCCGATGATTTCGCCGCTCGGCAGCGTCTTCGCCATTTGATCGCGGCGTATGCCAGCGGCGATCAGCAGCTCCTCCGACCAATCCAGCGTATTGACATCGAAGGCCAATGTGCGCGCCGCCATGCTGTAATCAATGACCGGCTCGACGCCCAGCTTATAGGCTACAAAGTCAACATAGCAGAGGAATTTCCAGGTCCGCTCGATGATTTCCGGCGCGTTGTCCCGCCACCACAGCAGTTTCGGCAGCGTATAAATCGTGCTCATCGGCTGCCCGGTGAGGGCGAAAATGCGCTCCGTCCCCAGCGCCGCTTCCATCTCTGCTGTCTGTTTGGTATTGCGCCGATCGGAGCTGACCGGGCTGTTCGCCAGCACCTTGCCATCGGCCGCGACCGGAATCATCGCCTCGCCCTGGGACGAGATCGCCAAGGCGGTTACGGGATCATGCCGCAGCCCGGCATTAACCTCGCGCAGACAGGCGCAGACATGGGACCAGACTTGCTCGGGATCGAGTTCGTACCAGCCGGGATTGGGACTGAGCAGCGGATACTCGCGCCCGGCACCCCCCAAAACAGCGCCCGTCTCGTTGAAGGCGACGACCTTGCATCCGGTCGTGCCGACATCAATACCCATCAAGCTCATGTTTTTCCTTATCCCCGCACAGCGCCAGATGTCAAACCGGAAACCATAAAGCGCATATCCTACCCCCCTCTAAATCTCCCCCGGAGGTCAGTGTCTACGCGACCCATTGCAATGGGGGGAGACTTTTCATATTGTCTAATTGTTAACTTGAGCAATCCCGTCTTCCAGTGTTTCGGAATGGTAGCCAAAGGCAGGATTGAAATCTACCCGCGCACAGCGCCCGATGTCAAACCGGAAACCATAAAACGCTGCATCAGATAGTAGACCACGATGACCGGCAGCGTAATCAGCGTGAGGATGGCGAACATCGGTCCCGGCCGCATCATAAATTGTCCGCTGTAGACCAGCGGCACCAAAGTCAGCGGCTTGACCTGATTGGTATTCATGGTCACCAGCGCCAGGATGAATTCGTTCCAGGAGGTCATGAACTGCCAGATGATGACGACGGCGATGGCGGGCCAGCTCACCGGCATCATGATGCGCCAATAAATGCCAAATGGCGTACAGCCGTCGAGGATTGCCGCCTCTTCGATTTCTTTCAGGAAGCCAGCGAAAAAGCTGCGCAAGATGACGATGGCGAAGGGCACGCCCAAGGCCGTATAAGGCAGGATAAGCCCCAGATAAGTGTCATTGAGTCCCAAGGCTTTGTTGATCTGGAAGATGGGTACGATCAAAGTCGGAATCGGCAACATCAAGGTCATGATGAGCAGATAGAACCAGATATCGCGGGCGAAGAACTTCAAGCGCGCCAGCGCGAAGGCCGCCAGTGAGCTGATCGCCACCACCAGAAAAACCGAAGGCACGGTCACCGCCATGCTGTTGATAAAATGCTGGACGATCTCGGCATCTTCAAAGACGGTCACGTAGTTCTGCAAGCTGACGCCGCTGATGAGCATGCCGCCGAAGCGAGGGGCGCGTTGATCGGGCGGCATGAATGAGACCACCAGCATCATGATGATGGGCACAAGCCAGATTAGCGCCAGGACTGTGACAAAAGCGAAGGCCAAAGTCTTGCCCAAACGGCGCGTTGATCGTGGATGAACCTGCTTCTTCGCTTCCATCAGAGCCTTAAACCGAATCAGTCATGCCAAGAAAGGAATGCAGCAAATTGCAAGGTCATTGTAGGGGCGACCCTTGGCTTGCCCACCGTCCCGCTAGGATTTGCGGGCGACCCAAGGGTCGCCCCTACAGCCGACTTTTATTTTGGAGTGCATAAGCATGACTTTGTTGGTTCTAATTCTATTTTCTCTGTGCTTAGATATTGTTGCGCAACTACTCCTAATTCCCTATCGTGAAGCGCGCACCCAGGACGCGCACCTGGAAAATGCTGGCGCTCAAGGCGATCACCAGCAAGACCACAGCCACGGCCGAGGCATAACCCATGCTCTGCAACGGGAAAGCCTTCAGGAAAATATATGTTGGCAGCATTTCCGTAGCATGGTTGGGTCCACCCTTGGTCAACATATAGACCAGGGCAAAGGTCTGCAAGGTGCCGATAACGCCGAGCAAGATCAAGGTCAAGTGTACATGGCGCAGCATGGGCCAGATAATGTATTGAACGCGCTGCCGGACGCTAGCGCCATCGACTTGGGCGGCGCTGAGCACTTCTTCTGGCAAGCCTTGCAAGCCCGCCACATACATCAACATGGAAAAGCCGGTCCATTGCCAGACGTTGACGAATATGGTGGAAAAAATGGCGATTTTGGGATCAGACAAATAGGGCTGGACCAGAAAGCGCGCGCCCGTTTCAAAGCCGACGTCGGCCAGCAAGCCGCCGAAGGGCGCGTATATGCGCTGCCAGATAATCCCGAGCACGACCGGCGAAATGATCGCCGGCATGAAGAAGATAATGCGAAAGATGTTTTGAAACGGGATCCCCGAGGTCAAGATGCTCGCCAAGGTAAAGCCCAGGAACATTTGCGGGAAGATGGTCAGAAATGTCCAGTAGATGGAATTGCGAATGGCGACGCTGAACGCGCGGTCATCGGTGAACATCTCGATGTAGTTGCCGATACCGATGTATGCCGCCTCGTTGATGCCATCCCAATCATACAAGCTGGCGCCGAAGATATAGAAAATAGGATAGAGCACAAAGACCACAAACAAGATCATGGCGGGCGCCATGAAAAACAGACCTTGATTGTCGATCAGCCATTTGCGTGACATTGTGGCGAAGTTCAACCCCCCTCTAAATCTCCCCCCATTGCAATGGGGGGAGACTTTTGTCACTTAAGGCGACCTTTCCCCTTATATCGAGACCTGGAGATTCCCGACAGAAGCTCCCCCGCTCATTGCGATGGCGCGCGTAGACACTGCGCAACGGGAGGGGGTTGGGGGGAAGGGTTAGATCGCCCTCTTCCAATCTACATGTTGGCGTCTTGCACCATCTGCATGCCTTCCGCCGGCGTCATCTCGCCCGCGGCTACGCCAGCCAACGCGTCTTCCAGCGCTTGCTTGACATCGGGGCTCTTCAATTGACGCGCGTACTGCACGCTCGCCAGCCACTCTTCGGTGAACAGATCCCAGACAGCTTCCTGATTCTCCGAACCGAAGGAAGCGGGACGCAAGCCGATATAAGCGGGCAAATCGTTGTAAGTGTTGATCAGCGCCTGCGCGCCAGCGCCGCTGATCCAGTCGGTGATGACCTTGCAAGCCGCATCTGGATTGGCGGAATCCCGCGTCACGCCCAGCATGACATCAATGCCGCCCAGCAGATCTTCCGGCGCGCCCATGCCTGTGACATCGGGGAATTTGAAGGGCGCGTAACCGGCCAGGTTCTGGTCCAGCGGCGGCGGATTGGGGTTGGCCGCTTGCTGCTGCCACCAGGCGCCCATCGGGAACATGGCGGCGCGTCCGCCCTGGATCTGCTCGACCGCGGCCGGATAGTGCGACATGCCCAGGGCGCCCATCTGGAAGATGCCATCGTCGAACAGGCGCTTCCACCAGGTCATCGCCTCGACGAAAGGCTCGTCGGTGAAGCTGGCCATGCCGTCTTCGGCTTCGTAGATCAAGCCCGGCGCGACATTGTGGATCAACTGCATGTAGACATCACGGCGAATCCAGCCATCGCCCGCGCCGATCATGACCGGGGCGATGCCCTGGGCGTTGAACATATCCGCCAGTTCCTTCAACTCGTCGTAGGTGGTCGGCGGCTCGACACCGGCTTCTTCGAAGATCGGCACGGTGTACCACATATTGATCGTCTGCACCAGCACGGGCAAGCCATAGATATTGTCATCGCCTTCCGGGTTGCCCAAACGCGCTTGCTCGATACCAACCGGGAAGAACTGATCTTCCCAATCTTCGCCCCAGGTGGCGACGGCGCAATCCTGCAGCGGCATCAGATGGTCGCGATATTGCTGCGTCAATGCGCCCGGTTCCAGGCCGATCAAATCGGGCAGGCTCCCGCCGGCGGCCATCGTCTGCAAGTCGACCAGGTATTCAGGATAGTTGGTGATATCGGGCTCGATTGTGATGCCCGGGTTTTCGGCGTTGAAGGCTTCGATCATGGCTTCGGTGGTGGCGATCACCGGGCTCCAGGAGCGGAAGCGCACCACGACATCGTCTTGGGCGATTGCCGGCAAGCTCAAGGTCAGAATGAGCAGGACCATCAGGGCGAGCATAAACTTCTTGTACATCTCATTTCTCCTTATCAAGCGTCTCTTGCATATTCAAAGCGGTTGATTGCGGATGTTTCGTCAATCGTCCTCCTTTCCGATTTCAAAGGTTTTGCTACCAGATTAGCTATCCAACCAATCTGTCGCTGAACTCCGGCGGAATCAGATGCGGCTGGCCGTGCTGCAGCGCCATATGATAGAGCTGCGCCGAGATCTCAACCATGACTGTGCAGTGGATCGCTTTGCCCAGAGAATCGCCCAGCGCCAGCATGCCGTGATTCGCCCAGACAACCGCCCGCTTGTCGCCCATAACTTCCAACATGTCGTAACCGAACTGACGCGAGCCGCTAGGCGCGAAAGGCATGACCGGCACCTCGCCGCCGACATCAATCAGCGTATTGACGTGCAGGGGCGCGATCGGCATGTGCAAGACGCCGAAGACGTTGGTATAGATCGGCTCGGCATGCACGATGCCCAGCGCTTCCGGCCGCCGCTCGTAGACCGCCAGATGCACTGGCGATTCATGCGATGGCTCACGGAATCCCTCGATTACAGCACCATCGAGGTCGAGGACAACGACGTCGTCAACCGTCAGTTGATCATAAGGATAGTCGTGCGGGGTGATGAGGATGTTTCCGCTCTGTGGATCGCGCAGGCTGAGGTTGCCTTGCGTTAAGGGCACCAGTCCGATACTCGCCACCAGCGCTGCGCCGGCGATCAATTCTTCCTTCAATGATACCAGCGCGTCTGTGCCATAGACAGCTTTGGCCATAGTTGCCCCTTGAACAATGATTGTCGACAATGGTTCATTTGGATTATCCGAAATTGTACTGTTACCGTCGTCGCTTGTCAAAAAATGGCGTCAAATGGAAAGGTTGGTCTACTATTAGACTTGGCATAGGCTTCGATCATCGATTGCGCAGATAGGGATCCATCGCGTCGCGCAAGCCATCGCCCAGCAGATTGATACTCATCACGGTCAGGAAAATCGCCGTGCCCGGCACCAGAGAAATCCAGGGAGCTGTCTGAATGTAGCGGTTGCCGACGGCCACCATACTGCCCCAGCTTGGATTGGGCGGCTGTATGCCGAGGCCCAGAAAACTCAACGTGGCTTCCGCCAGGATAATGCCGCCGATATCCAGCGAAACGGTCACGATAATCGCGGCGGTGATATTGGGCAAGATATGAGACATCATGATCCGCCAATTGGATGAGCCCAGCGCGCGGGCGGCGAGCACATAGTCTTCCTCGCTGGCGGACAGGGTCAAGCCCCGTGTCAAGCGCGCCAGCGGCGCTACGCCAACGACGCCGATGGCGACAAGCGCGTTTACCAGGCTGGGACCCAAAATGCCGGCGATGGCGATGATAAGAATGATGCGCGGGAAAGCCAGCAGCGCGTCCAAAACGCGCATGATAAGGTCGTCCGTCCAGCCCTTGAGCAAGCCGGAAATCAAGCCCAGCGGGACGCCGATGCTGATCGAAATCGACAAGGGAATCAGGGCAGCCAACAGCGAGACGCGAGCGCCGAAAAGGATTCTCGACAACACGTCGCGCCCAATGTCATCCGTTCCCAAAAGATGATCGGCGCTGGGCGCTTGGCGCGCCGACGAGAAATCAGGTTTGATAGGGTCATAGGGACTGATGACTGGCGCGAACAGCGCGCCCAGGATAACGAGAAATAGTACGGCAAAAGCAAAGCGCGGCAAGGGACGCGCAAACAAGCGTCTGGAAAACAAAAAGAAAGCGCGTTGTGCAGGTTCACTAGTCATAGCTAGGGATGCAGATTCCTCATTGGATTCGCCCTTGCGCAGGCTATCGACGGGTTGCACTTTGGGCTCCATCACGAACCATATCGAATGCGCGGATCGATAGATGCATAGGTTAAATCTACGACCAGATTGATTCCCATAAACGCTAGCGTTATCAACAACACTGAACCCTGAACGACCGGGAAATCGCGACCGAAAATGGCATCCAAAAGTAACTTGCCCATGCCCGGAAAAGAAAAGATTAATTCAATCACGATAGTACCGCCCAGGATACGACCGATCTGCAATCCCACGGTGGTGACAACCGGTATCAGAGCGTTTTTCAAGGCATGGACAAAGACGATCCTGCGTTGCCCCAGCCCTTTGCTCCTGGCAGTACGCACATAATCTTCATTCAATACTTCGAGCATGCTCGAGCGGGTCAAGCGCATGGTCACCGCCATCAGCGCCGTACTCAATGTTATAACCGGCAGAATCATGCGTTCGACATGTCTGACAGGATCATCGGACATGCGGACAAATCCGCCAGCCGGCAACCATTTCAGGTGTACCGCAAAGACAACGATTAGCAGCAATGCCACCCAAAAGTTTGGCGCTGATACACCCATCAGGGCTACGATATTGCCGAGGAAGTCGCCGATGCCTCCCGGGCGAACGGCTGTGTAGATGCCGATGGGAATAGCGACAATCGAGGCTAGAAAGACGCTCAATAGCGCCAGCTCCAGCGTGACCGGAAAGCGCGCCGCCAGCAAATCAAGGACCGGGCGACGCTGATGAATCGAGCGCCCCAGATCACCGCGCAGGACATCAAAAAGCCAGTCGGCGTATTGCACATAAATGGGACGATTGAGCCCCAGTTTCCGCCGCAACTGATCCATTTCTTCATCGGTCATCTGCGCGACTTCGTCGATGGGAACGAGCATCAAAACGGGATCGCCCGGACTGAGAAATAGCAAAATGAATACCAGGAAGGTGACAATAAGCAGGGTTGGCGCCATCAAGAGGATGCGCCTGATCAGATAGCGACCCATGTCCGCGCTCCGGGCGTTATGTGGGGGATAACGGGGTTGCGTTTAAGCGCGCAACCCCGTGTCATATTCGTGATTAGCCGCCGACTACGGTGAAGTTCGTCCAGTCGAGCAAGCCGTAGCCGTTCAGGGCGAAATCGTCGATGATATCTCCGCGATAGACGTAAGGAATCTCGGGATACAAGTAGGGCACGGAGATCACGTCGCGCCAGGCGACTTCGTTCATCTCCCGGATATGGGCGACGCGTTCGGCGCTGTCAAAGATCCCCGGCAGTGCCGCCACCAGCGCCTCGTATTCGTCCCTGCAATAGCCGACGATCTTTATATTGGCGCCGCAGCCAGCGAATCGGCTTAGATAGGCTTCGGGAGCGCTGAGCGCGGCGAGGATTTGGACAAAGCCGGCTTCGGCAATATCGGTATCTTCTCGCAAGGCGGCAATATGCCGCGCGCGCTCATTGGCCTGAATGACCAGGTCGATCCCAACTTCCGCGAGACTGGCCTGCATGATCTCCAAGACCTGGATGCGAAACGGTTGCGCTACAACCGACACCTCAAATTCAAAGCCGTCCGGGTTTCCTGCCGCCGCCAACTCCGCGCGAGCGGCATCAAGATCGCGCGCGAGGCGCGGCGGCGACTCATCGCTGAAGGCGAAGGAATTCGGCGGCGTGATGCCGCGCGCTGGCTGCGCCAAACCGCCATAAACCAGGGCGATGACTGGTTCTACATCAATCGCGTACATGACCGCGCGCCGATTATGGATATTGTCGAAAGGCGGACGGTGCTGGTTCAGCGCCAGGACATTGACGCCGCGGGCAACCGCCCCGGAGACGGTTCCGGGAACGGCTTCCAACAGCGGCAGCTCGGGCGCCGAAATGGAAAACATGGCGTGTACATCGCCACTCTGGTAATTCAACGTAGCAGCCGATGCGTCGAGGATGACCCTAAACGCGACTCGATCGGCGTTGCCGCTGCTTTCTCCCCAATAATCTTCGTTGCGTTCCAGGACCAGCTCGACTCCCGGTTCCCAACTGGCCAACTTGAAGGCTCCGGTTCCCGAGGGATTGAAGGCGTAGTCGTCCGCCCCCAAAGCCTCAAAGGCCGCCCGCGACATGATCAGCGCTCGCGAGTCGCTGCCAGCCGCAAGCGCGGGCAGAATGTTGGCGTCAGGCGCCGACATATTGACTTGGACGGTTAGATCATCGAGGGCTTCAACCGACTCTATCCGGCCATAGTCCGGCAGCGCGCCATCGCCAAACTCCGGATCACGGGCGCTGTTGATGTTCCAAACGACCGTATCGGCGTCTAATGGCGAGCCATCATGGAAGGCGACGCCTTCCCGCAAGTTGAGCGTGATGGTCAGCCTGTCATCCGACATGTTCCAGTCGCTGGCGAGCCCGGGATTGATCGAGCCGTCTGTTCCCAGGCGCAACAAGGGCTCATAGATCGCGTAGCTGACCTGCTTATGCGCCAGTGACGGGCTGCGCACGCCCATAT
>WTGF01000095.1 GCA_011525385.1 Chloroflexota bacterium
GGCCGGGGGATGGGGTAGAAAAAGCGCGTCAGCATGACCCAGTAGCGGACAAGCCTTACACGGTCCTTAACTCTAGCGAAGTAATGGCGAACACGCCGTCAAAGTTGATAAGATTTACCTAATCTCAGTTCAAGAGTGTGGGAGAATCCTCATGGCGAAAAGTCCCAACATCCTCTGGTATTGCACCGATCAGCAACGCTTCGATACCATTGCTGCCCTGGGCAACCAGCACATCAACACGCCCAATCTCGATCGCTTCGTCGCCGAGTCCGCCGCCTTCACGCATGCCTTCTGCCAATCGCCTATCTGCACGCCTAGCCGCGCCAGCTTCCTGACGGGCATGTATCCCAGCGCCGTCGGCGTCAATGGCAACGGCTTCCGCAGTTTTCCCCGCCACTTCGAAGACCGGCTAATCTCCCATGTGTTGCGCGCTGCCGGTTACGATTGCGGTCTGATCGGCAAATTGCATCTTGCCAGCGCCTTCCTGCGCCGCGAAGAGCGCGTCGACGATGGCTACGACTATTTCCAGTACAGTCACGATCACAAAGGCGGCAACGAACGCGGCAACGAATACGTCGAATGGATCAAGGGACAGGGCATTGATCACAACAGCGTCTTGCAGCCTCGCGGCATCGCTTCGCTGGACGACTATCGCAACTCGCACCGGGATCCCGGGTTCGGCGGATTCAGCGAACCGAGCGCGACTGCCGACAACGTCCCCCCGCACTTGCATCAGACGCATTGGTGCACGGAAAAAGCGATCGAGTTCATCGGACGCAACCGCGAGCCTGATACGCCCTGGCTGCTCAGCATCAACCCCTTCGACCCGCATCCGCCCTTCGACGCGCCATATGAATACTATCGCCGTTATGATCCCGAGTCCTTGCCCGGCGCTCATTTTCTCCAGAGTGACCTGGAACATCAAAAGCGACTGCAAGACTCGGGCATCGACTTTCAGAACACCGCGCGCCATCCCGATGAATTGGGGGACAAGCAGATTCAAGCCTCGTACTACGCCATGATCGAATTTCTCGACCAGGAGTTCGGCCGGCTCATCGACTATCTTGACGAATCTGGGCAGCGGGAAAACACCATAATCATTTTCATGAGCGATCATGGCGAAACGCTGGGCGACCACGGGCTCGTGCTCAAAGGCTGCCGCTTCTACGAAGGCTTGGTGCGCGTGCCGCTCTTGATCTCCTGGCCCGGCCGGGTGCGGCCGGGGATCAGCGACGAACTGGTCGAGCTGATCGACATCGTGCCGACCTTATATGAACTGCTGGATATGGAAGTGCCAGGATATGTACAAGGACGCTCGCTGGCCACGCGCCTGCGCGGCGAACTGCCCGAAGCGTCGCACCGCGAATTCGTGCGGACGGAGCATTACGCCGCGACAAACTTCCCCGACAAGACCCATGCCACCATGTATCGCGATCGCCGCTGGAAACTGATCGTGTATCACCAGAAAAACATCTGCGAACTCTACGACCTGGAAGCCGACCCCTGGGAGCATCATGATCTGTCGGGGGACCCCGACTATGCTGAGGTGAAATGGGAGCTCATGCGGCGCAGCTATGACGCGACGGTCTATGCCCATCCCGCGCAAACGGACGAATACGGACCGTTCTGAAGGCTGATCTTTGTGTAGCAATCGCGACGAAATACTGATCCGTCTTTGGGTACGAAGTCATTCATTATCTGATATTACTATTCACTAAATATATTGACTCAGTCACCTTGCCAAAATATACTGAAATATGAATATAGAGTAATGGATGTTACGATGAGAGGTCTGCGCATTGCGTTAACAGTAGTATTGTTGGCTTTTGTCTTTGCCGAGACCATTGGACAAAATGCCACGCCGAAAGTGGTGATCTTGTCCTTTGGCGCTGGTGGAAACGTCGAGAATTTGTTAGGCGGAATGCTTAACACGCTACAATCCTATGGCTTGGTGTCCGAAGAAGAACGTCTGCTCGTACAGAGCGGAGAGGATATCTCAGGAGAATACCTTCAAATCAGCCGCAGCGCGTCGGATTTCGACTTTCCGACTGCCGCGCTGATGGTGCAGAATACCTTGGACGAGGAACCGGACGTCATAGTTGCCTTGACCACGCCAGTGGCGCAACTTGTCGTCAGCGCTACGAGCGACATGGACGATCCGCCAATCGTGCTATTTGGCCTCGTCTTTGATCCCTACGAGGCTGGTGTTGTGCAATCATCATGCATCAAACCAGACCATGTCTGGGGTGTGGAGTCGATAACGCCTTACGAAGAAGTGCTGCCGATGATGCTCAGTCACTTCCCTGATGTCAACACGCTTGGGATTATCTTTAGTTCCGGGGAAGCGGCGGGTTTGCTTGGCGCGCAACGCATAAGAAAGGCAGCCGAATTGTTAAGTCTGAAAGTCGTGGATGCCGGTGTTGCGCATCCCGGCGAAGTGCGACCGGCTAGCTTGGGCTTGATTGAAAAAGACGCCGATGCCCTGATTGGAACGCCTGATTATGTTACCGGCCTGAGTTTGCCAGCCATCGTGTCCGTGGCCAACGACAACAGCATACCGGTTTTCCACCCCACTTTCATAGCCGCTTTGCCGGCCTTAGGCGCCGCTACTGTAAGCGCCGGGTTCGGTGAATATCACCAACAGGGCGTCTTTTTGGGCGCCATGCTGGCCGCGCATTTGCAGGGCAATGCGGATTTAAGGTCTTCGGGCATCAAGTCTATCAGTAGTGTATTGGTAGCGGTCAATCTTGATTCGGCCGAAATGCAAGATGCCGAGATCACGCAAGACCTGATGGCCCAGGCCGATGCCATCGTCAAGGACGGCAATGTCCAGTGGTCGGCGCGTGCGCTTGGTATGTTAGCTCGCTCCAGCGTGATCGTTGACGAAGAACAGCGGCGAGCAATTGACCGGGCATTCCTCGAAAGCATTCACTGCAGTCCAGATATGATTGCCGAACAGCAGGCGGCGCTTGAGGCCAGTGAGTAAGTTCAAGCGCCGAATAAGCACAGGACGCAGAGACGGTCCTATGGGCCGTCTCTTTTTTGTCGCTCTGGAGTACGCTTTGCGCCGAGCGCAAACCAACGACGCAGTTCACGTGGCAATAAGAACTTGGCGCTTGACACGCTACTGTGCTAAATTCGTCCTGAGCGCAGCCAAGTTTGAATGGGAGCAGCATCATGTCGATAGCAACACTGCCCGGCATCACCGCGCGCAGGATCACGTCGGCGCGCATCTCGACCCGTGTTCTGTTTTCGGGCCCTGGAAGCGCTTCGCCCGTCATTTTTGTACACGGCAACTTGACATCGGCGACCTTCTGGGAAGAGACAATGCTGGCCATGCCCGCCGGCTACCGTTGCGTCGCGCTTGATCAACGCGGCTTTGGCGAATCCGACCCGGCCGCGGCCCTCGATGGAAGTCGCGGTCTGGCTGATATGTCCGACGATGTGCTCGCTTTGATGGATACGCTGGATATATACAAAGCCCATGTGGTCGGCCATTCCATGGGCGGCGGCGTGACCTGGCGCCTGATGATGGATGCCCCAGAACGCCTGTTGAGCGCTACCCTGGTCGCGCCGGTTTCTCCCTTTGGCTTCGGCGGGACAAAAGACGCGGAGGGCAATCTTTGCGCGCCCGACGCGGCCGGTTCCGGCGGCGGCGTCGCCAACCCGCAGTATACGCAGTTGCTCAAGGACGGCGAACGCGGTGATGGCGAGATGACACCGCGCGCGGTCATGAACAGCTTCTACTGGAAGCCGCCCTACACATCCGACCGTGAAGAAGATTTGCTGACCTCCGTGCTGCAGACGCACACCGGCGAAAGGGATTATCCGGGCGACTTTGTCGCCTCCGAGAGTTGGCCCGGCATCGCGCCCGGCAGATGGGGCGTGCTCAATGGCATGGCCCCGAACAACCAGCCTGATATCGGCAAGCTTTATGCCATCAATCCCAAACCGCCCGTCTTGTGGCTGCGCGGCGACAGCGATCAGGTCATTGCCGACGAGTCATTCTTCGACCTGGCGACCTTTGGCAAGTTGGGCGTGATCCCGGGCTGGCCCGGCGAGGACGTCTGCCCGCCGCAGCCGATGATCCAGCAGATCCAGCATGTGCTGGACAATTACGCGGCGGCTGGCGGCAGTGTACAAGAGGTTGTGATCGAGGATTGCGGCCACACGCCCTTCCTCGAAAAGGCAGCCGACTTCAATCGGGCGCTGCACGTCTTTTTGGATGCGCGCTAACCGCGGATAAAACAGCTATCGCAGCCACAATTCCATGTAATGCAGATCGTAGTAGCGTCCGTCGATCTTTAGCGCGCGCCTGGCGTTGCCCACGGCTTCAAATCCGAGTCGCCGGTATAGCGCGACCGCTGCCTCGTTGGATCCGGTAACGCTGAGCTTGACCTTTTCGATTTGCGGCAGCGCTTTCAATTCGTCCAGCAGCCCTTGCACGAGCGCGGCGCCGATGCCCTTGCCGCGATGATTTGGCTTGACATAAACAGCGTAAACTTCCGCCACATGCCGCGTCTTGCGCCGGTCCGACCAGCCGGCGCCGGCCATGCCAACCAGCGTCCCATCGACTTCAGCGTAAAGGGCGATTGCGCCCTCGCGCTCGAAAGCGGCTTTCGTCCGCGTCCTCCATACCTCGTCAGCATACTCGAGCGCTTCCTCATAACTTGTCGCAAACGCAAGCGGGTCGTTTTCAAGCGCTTGCAGACGCAGCGCCTTCGCTTCTCCCCAGCGCGAGGGGTGCAAGACGATGATCAATGCTTCTGTCATAGCAAATCGGCCTCGGCAATATCCGCCATAACGCAAGTCCTGGATCGCTATGACGCTGTATTCGCTTCTGATGATTATCGTTTATTCTTCGGCGCAAAATATGTTATAATCCGCCGCGATTCTGAAGTTTTACATCATATTGATAAACACAGGAAAGGAAACCTTCATGTTTAAGCGATTGTTAGCCTTGTCGGTTCTACTGCTTGTATTCGGCTCCTTTGCCGGAATGGCGCAAGACGAAATCACCATCTTCGCCACCGTCGGCGCCTACTATCCCGATGAACCGACCGAGAACAACCCGAATCCCCCACAGATGATGAACACCCTTGTCGCCGAATACGAAGCGGCCAACCCGGGCGTCAATATCGAATTGGTCGATGTGCCCTCCAACATCTCCGGCGATCAATGGCGCAGCACCGTCTTCAACGGTCAGAACGAACCGCATATCATCGTCAACAATTACATCCGCGTCTGGCAGGAGCAGGGCAACGACTGGTATCTGCCGCTCAATGATTACATTGAAGCGCCAAACCCGCACATTCCAGAAGGCAGCCCGGGCCACGAGCGCTGGGCCGACAGCATCCCCGATGTCGTCTGGAACACCACCTTCCATACCGGCAGCGGCAATCAATATGTCGTGACGGTCAACGCGGTGGCGGTGGGCTTCTATTACAACATCGACTTGCTGGGAGCGGCCGGCATCGATACCGACTTCGATATCGACTATTCGCTCTGGGCGGACTGGGAAACGATGATCGCCGAAATGAGCGCGCTGGCCGAAGCCGGCTATGAGCCGCTGGCGATGAGCATGTCGACTGCCTCGCCTTACACCTACAACTGGTTCGACGGCACCAGCTTGACCAGCATGTACATCGATCATATCGAGAGTTGGTGGGAGCCAGGCGCCAGTTGGCACGCGCTCAACCAGCGCGAATTCGCCTGCGCCATCCAAAACGGCTTGATCAGCGCCAACGACGACGCCTTCGCCGACTGGCTGGGACTGCTGGCCGATTTCGAGCCCATGTGGGTGGACGGCTACGCCACCATGACCTGGGACGAAGCCTATCGCCTCTTCATCACCGGCCAAGTGCCCTTCTTGCTCGGTAACGCCGCCAGCCAAACACTGAACGTGACCCGCGACGCCGACTTCAACTGGGGCATCAGTTACTTCCCACCGGTCACCGAAAGCACCAGCCCCCATGCCGCCAACAACGAGAGCGCCTATCTGGTCGGCGGCTTCACGGCCGGCTTCACCGTGACCGACCGCGCCCGCCGTGAAGGCATCGAGGAGCCGGTGGTCGACTTCTTGATGTTCATGACCGCCCAGCCGCAGTGGGGCCGCGTCGTCACCGACTCGCCACGCAGCATTCCCACGCAATTCGGACTGGATGTGCCTGATGCCTTGAAGCCGACGGTGGCCTTCCTGGAGCTGCCGATCCGCGCCCTCAAGGATCCCGACCCGCGTCTCAGCCGCCGTTATGGTGAAGATCATCGCCGCCTGATGCAAGAATTCTTCACCGACCAGATTGATCTCGAAACGCTGATCGCCGAAGAAGACCGCCTGATGACGCGGGAAGCGCGCGTGGTCATCGCCGAAAACGAATGGTCCTGCGACTTCCAGATGGAATAAGGCAAGACAGACGATCTCAGCCCCCATCCCCCGGCCCCTTCCCCCATAAAGTGGGAAGGGGAGAAACAAGTCCCTCCCTCCTTGTGGGGGAGGGATTTAGGGTGGGGGATAGGACCTCATGCACTCATGTTCCAGCGACTCGCCGCTGATCGATCAGCTAAGCGAAGCATTCGCGCAAGCCAAAGCCCGCTCCCGCTGCGCATGTGGCGGGCGAAGTGGCTTTATCTGGCACTGCTGATACCGGTCGCGCTGCTGCTGCTATTTGAGTGGCTGCCCGCCTTCAGTGCGCTCTACAACTCGCTCTATATCTGGAATGGCGGCAAGGTCCATTTCTATGTCGGGCTGGAACATTACGAGCGGATGCTGAGCGACCGCACCTTCCGCGTCGCCATCACCAATCTGATCGGCTTCGTTTTCTTCCGCGTCATCATGCAAACGGTGCTCCCTTTCTTCGCCGCCGAGATGATCGTCAATTTACGCAGCCAGCGCTGGTCTTACTGGTGGAAGATCATCTTTGTCTTCCCCATGGTCGTGCCGCAGATCCTGAATTACTTGATCTGGCGCTTCATCTACAACCCGCAGGTCGGCTTGCTCAACGAAAGCCTGAAGCTGATCGGTCTGGAAGATTACACGCAGGCTTGGCTGGGCGACCCCCATACGGTGATGTGGGCTCTGGCGTTCGTGCGCTTTCCCTGGCTGCCAACCCTGCAATTCCTCATCATCCTCGGCGGCTTGCAGACGATCCCGCAAGAAGTGCACGAGAGCGCGGCCATCGATGGCGCCGGTTTCTGGCGGCGGCTTTTCTATATCGATATTCCCATGACGCGGCGGCAGATCACGCTGGCAATGATCCTGACGATGCTCTTCATGACGCAGCGCTTTGATCTCTTCCTGGTCATGACCGACGGCGGACCGGGCTACAGCAGCATGGTGCCGGCGTTACAGCTTTTTCAATCGGCCTTTAACTTCCTGGAATTTGGCTACGCATCCGCAATTGGCGTGGTGCTCTTTGTCGCCATGCTCGCTTTAACAGTCATCAACCTGCGCGTTTCCGCCGGCGCGACTGCTGGTTAGGGAGGGATCAATGGCCATGCTTAAGCGCAAACGCATCCGCCTCGGCAACCGCGATCTCCCCTTTCAACTGGTGCTGATCGCTTTCGGCATCGTGACGTTTTTCCCGCTGGTGCTGGTCGTCATCACCTCGCTGAAGAGCAACACGCAGTTCTACCATAATTTCTGGCTGCCCGAATTGCCTTTCCAGTTCGGCAATTATTCATCCGCGTTCCGGATTATCTGGCGCTACATCGTCAACAGCGTCATTTACTCCGGTTCGACTATCTGCCTGATCGCCGCCATCGCAGCGGTAGCGGGTTATGTCTTCGCCCGATTCAACTTCCCCTTCAAGACGGTGCTCTTCCTCGGTTTCATCACGCTGATTATGGTGCCGGGCGTGCTGACATTGGCGCCGCGCTTCGTGCTCGTGCGCGATCTCGGCCTGGTCAATACGCCCTTCGCGCTGATTTCCGTCTGGGTCAGTGGCGGTCTGGTGCTGTCGACCTGGCTGATGCGCAGTTATTTCGAATCGCTGCCGCAGGAGCTCTTCGACGCCGCCTATGTGGACGGCGCAGCCGAATGGCAGGTCTTCATCTATGTATCGGTGCCGCTCGCCCGACCCATGATCGCCACGGTGGCGATGACCACGCTGATCGCCACCTGGAATGACTTGATCTGGCCCCTGGTCACGATCACCGACAAGGATAAGATGCCGCTGGCGCTGGGAGTGATGCAATTTTCCTCGGATTTCGAGACCGACTGGGGCACGCTCTTCGCCGGCTATGTCATCTCCTCTATACCGCTGCTCTGCGTCTTTGCCGTGGCCATGCGGCAGTTCATCAGCGGCTTGACCAGCGGTTCGATCAAGGCTTAGCTGTGCCGCAGTTCCTTCGGGGAGACTCCCGCCTTTGCGATACAATCTGTTGCTAGCCCTTTGCCGATGCCAACTAGAGGAGGAGGAGCGATGGTTGATGCGCCGGATAAACAGCACGATGTGAGCCGTATCGTGGCCGAGATCCAAGCCTGCGGCTACTGTATTGTTCCCTCCGTGATCGCGCCAGAAAAGGCGGACGAAGCGCGCGCCGCTCTGGAGCGGCTGCTGGCAGAGGAAATTACCGACGAGATGCGCGCAGCCAAAACGCAGCGCGTTGGCGGTATCGCGTACAAAGATCCGATATTTGCCGAGCTGCTGGAGCTTCCGCTGATTGTGAAGATCTGGCAAAGTTTCCTGGATGACGACGATATCGTCTGCTCAACCTGGTCGGCGAATACGTCTTATCCAGGCTACGACGATTACCACTGGCACGCCGATTATCCCTACTGGTGGATCAACCAGCCCTGGCCCCTGGAGAAAGTCTGCGGGCAAACTATTTTGATGCTGGATGACTTTAGCGAGGAAAACGGCGGTACCGGCTTTGTGCCCAACAGCCATATGAAAGGTCACATGCCGCCGGCTGAATGGAAGACGCAATGGCCTGCCGAGGCACAAATCCTGACCGGTCTGCGCGGCAGCGCCCTGGTATTCCACGGCGCTTTATGGCATTCGGCGCGGCCAAACCGAAGTGATAAGGCCCGCAGCGCTTTGCTGGGCATGTACACGCGCCCCTTTTTCCTGCAGATGGAAGACATGCTCGCCCAACTCGACAAAGTGGAGAACCCCTCAGACATGCTGCGCCAATTGATGGGTGCCAAGCGCTATCAACCATCCATCGTCGGCGCTTGACACAAGCCCGGCTCTAGCTCGAATTACTCGCAGCGATTACCACTCCACCGGAACAGGGGTTTTGGCTTGTGCCAGATTCTTGGCTACAATTTACCAAACGTTGCCCCAGTCGGCGACGGTATAGTTCATTGTTCGGATGAACGACTTATTTAACTGATATGAAGGAGATTGCAATGACCAAGCTAAGAGTTTTGATGATCCTGTGCGTAGGGCTTCTGCTCTTCAGCGTTGTTGCGCCGGTTGCAGCGCAGGAGTTGGAACTTTGGACCTTCGTCAACACGCACGCCCGCTGGTTCCGCGAGCAGGCGGAACGCTACGCGGATGAGGTCAACGCGGATTTCTCGCTCAACGTGGTGGAGATCGCTTACGCCGATATGCACGACCGTCTCTTGATCTCGATCCAGTCGGGCGGCGTCGGCGCGCCCGATATCGCTGATGTCGAGCAGGGACGCTTTGGCAGCTTCTTGCGCGGCGGCGGTGATCCCGGCTTCGTCGAGCTTAACGCCTTGCTCGATGAAGGCGGCCATACCGAAAACCTGGTCAGCGCGCGGCAGGCGCTCTACACCTCAATGGGTTCGGTTTACGGTATCGAACACGCTTTGACGCCGGTCGTGCTCTATTACCGCGCCGATGTCTGGGAAGGCGCCGGTTTCGACCCGCAGACCTTCGCTACCTGGGATGACTTCGTGGAGGCCGCTCGCGCCATCGTGGCCGAGAATCCCGATGTCATACCCTTGCATATTCACGGCGGTTTGCACGAGTTGCTGCTGCGCCAACAAGGCCATGATTATTTCAATGCCGAGGGCGACGTGACGATTGACTCCGCAGAATCAATCGCGTTGATGGACTGGTTGCTGGCCCTGAAAGAAGAAGGCGTCGCCGGCGATCCGCCGACAGGCGATGCGCTCTGGGCCGCTTTCAAGGACGGCACGCTGATCTCCATGGTCGGCGCGGACTGGTACGCCGGTTTCTTCAAAGACAATGCGCCCGAGTTAACCGGCAAATGGAAAGCCGCGCCGCTGCCAGCCTTTGAAGAAGGCGGACGCCGCACCAGCGTCTGGGGCGGTACCGGCGCCATGGTGGTCAAGACCAGCGGGCAGGTCGAAGAGGCGCTCAGCTTCCTCGAATTCGCCATGCTTTCAATCGAGGGCAATGTGCGCCGCTTTGAACTGACCAACCTGTGGCCGCCTTACATTCCCGCGATGGTCAACGAGCGTCTCCATGCCGACGACGAATATTTCTCGGGCCAAGACCTGGGCGCGGTCTTCGCCGATGTCGGTCCCGAGGCGCCGCCACAATGGCAAAGCCCCTTCCGTTCACAACTGAACAGTCTGCGCAGCGCCGCCTGGCAGGATGTCATTGACGGGGTCCGCAGTCCGGAAGAGGTCTTCACGGAAATCGCCGACACCATCCGCGACGAGATGGAATTCGAAAGCTAGCAGGGGCAAAACGCAAGTGGTGGCGGGCAATGTCTCGCCACCGCTCTCCATTTGCCACTGAGGAACCGCGATGTTTGGACGCGGCCGTAAAATCGCGCCATATTTGTTCATCAGCCCTTTCTTTGTCGGCTATGCCATCTTCTTCCTCTACCCGGTGATTCAATCGCTGCAGTTGAGCTTCTACCGGCAGGTTGGTCTTGGCAAAGCGCCCCGCTTCATCGGCTTTGACAACTACATCCGCCTGGTCAGCAAAGACGACCTCTTCATCAAGTCCCTGACCAATACCACCTATTACGCCTTGGGCAGCATTCTCATCATCGTGCCGCTGGCGCTGATTCTGGCGCTGATCCTGCATAGCCCCAAGCTGCGCTTTCGCGAGTTTTTCCGCTTTCTCTATTTCACGCCCAATATCACCGCGGGCGTTGTCGTTGGCATCATTTTTAATTTGGTGTTTGAAGAGCAGTACGGCCTGATCAACAATCTGCTCCTGGCGCCGCTGGGCGTCGACAATGTGCGCTGGCTGCGCGAGGCGCGCTGGATCATGCCCGCCATCATTATCCTGGGCGCCTGGAAATGGACCGGCATCAACGCCATCTATTTCATGGTCGGCTTGCAAAATATCCCGCCCGAACTCAAGGAAGCGGCGCGCGTCGACGGCGCGACGCGCCCCCAGGTATTCCGGCATGTGACGCTGCCGCTGCTGCGGCCCATTCTCGCCTTTGTCCTGACCATTGCCATCATCGGTTCCTACAACCTGTTCGCGGAGCCCACGATCCTGGTTGGGCTGGAGGGCGGACCCAATAACGCCGGCATGACCATGACCATGTACCTCTACACGCGCGGTTTCCGCGAACTCAAGATGGGCTACGCCTCGGCCATCGGCTACTCGCTGGCAGTCATCATTCTGGTTTTGAGCCTGGTTCAGCTGATCCTGATTCGGGCTTTCCGCGAGGACTGAGACGCATGAGACTGTCCCTGGCGCCGCCTTCCGATTCTGCTGAGCGAAAGTCGCTATACAAGAGGCTTGTGGAAGCGACGATTCTTTACGCAATCCTTTTCTTCTTCGCGCTGCTCGTCGGCATACCCTTCCTGTACATGCTCACCGGCTCCTTCAAAACCAATGGCCAGCTCTTCTCCTGGCCCGTCAATCTGCTCGCGCCGGAGCCGACCTTGAACAATTACGAGCGCCTCCTAAGCGGCGAAGAAATCCCCTACCTGCAGCAGATGGGCAACAGCGTCATCATCGCCGTCAGCCAAAGCGCCTTGACCCTGCTCTTCGCCTCGATGGTCGGCTGGGGCTTCGCCAAATACGAATTCCGCGGCAAGACCTTCTTGACCATCTTCCTGCTATTCACCTTCGCCATCCCCTTTCAAGTGACGCTGGTGCCGCTTTTTCAAATGATCGTGCGCCTCGGCTTGCTCGACAGTTTCCTCGGCGTCATCTTGCCCAGCTCGGTCAGCGCTTTTGGCGCCTTCTTCATGCGGCAGGCCATGGTCTCGATTCCCGGCGAATTGCTTGATGCCGGGCGCATCGACGGCGCCAGCGAATGGGGACTCTTCTGGCGCATCGGCATACCCCTGTCGCGCGGCGCGCTGTCGATCCTTTGCGTGCTGGTATTTCTGGCGGCCTGGAACGACTACCTCTGGCCGCTGATCGTCTTGCGCACGCCGGAGAAGTTCACTTATCCGGTGGGCCTGGCTACGCTCAAAGGCTTGTACAAGGTCGAATACGGCATGATCCTGGGCGGGGCTTTCATCGCCACGCTGCCGATCGTGCTGATATTTGTGGCCGGGCGCAATCAAATCCTCGATAACTTGACCATCGGCGCGGTCAAGCAGTAACATTGTTTTGATGACCCCTGGCATCATCCAAGTGATTTCCCATTTGCTGAAGACGCCGCTGGCGCTCCAGCTTGGCATCGCTGTCTAAGCCCTTTCTTATCGGCTAGGTTTCTTACGCTTCAAATAAGGAGTGATATGACCCAGGAAACCGCGAAAAACATTATCGTTGGCGAACTTCGCAAGCGCATTTCGGTGATCATCTCGATGGTGTTTTTTCTGATCCTGACGATTCTCATCAGTGTTACCCTGCCGCTGCTCTTTAAGCGCCTGGTCGATGTGACGATCCCGGCAAGAGACATGAGCGAGGCGGGTTTGCTCTTGGTCGCTCTGATTACGATTCCTTTGGTCTCCGCCGCGCTCAATGCCTTGTACGATTATCGACGCGAAATTATCGGCGAGGCTATTTCGCAAGCGCTGCGTCAGAAGTTGTTCAAGCACCTGGTAAACGCAAAACTCAGGGACCTGGAATTGACCGACACCGGGCATATCATCCACCATATCACGCGAGGTTGCGGGCGGGTGGGAGATCTCTACATCGGTGAAGATCTCCTGCCATTGATGTCAAACGCATTGATGTTCACAGGCGTACTGGTCGCGATGACGCTTATCAATTGGGGTCTGACGCTGATCACGCTGCTGGCTTTTCCAATTACCTACCTATTCTCAAAGCGCTTGCAAAACTATGTCAGGACGCTCCAAGAGGAATTTCTGCAGGTTCTGGAGTCCGGTTCAAGTACCCTGCAGCAAGTGTTTTCCGGAATCCGCACAGTTCGTGCCTTTAATGGAGTGGCGCATGAAAAAGCGCGTTTCGACTCCTGGATTCGACAACATTCGGATATCCAGGCAAAAACAATAACATTGCACAACGTGATTCTGATTCTTCCCACGCATATCGTCGATCGCGTCTTGATGGGCGTGGTTTTCGGTGTCGGCGCCTTTGAAATCATCAACGACAGGCTGACAATCGGCGATCTCATCGCCTTCATGATGTATACGCCGTATATCTACGGGGCCCTGCGCGCCATGTTGCAAGCGCAAGTGACAACAACCGAAATGAAAGTTGCGATCGAAGGCCTCGACAAATTCCTCGGCTACGAAATGGAGCGGCAAGGCGGTCGGGATCTGACCATTTCGCAAGAGGCAGGCCCGTCGATCCAATTCGAGGATGTGAGTTTTGACTATGGACGAGGCGATTTCGCCCTGCGCGATGTCTCCTTTTCCGTCCGGCCCGGGGAGTTTTTCGGGATCGTCGGTATCAGCGGGGGCGGGAAAACGACCATACTGGATCTCTTGATGGGCTTTTACGCGCCGCAGTCGGGGCGGATTCTGATCAATGGGGTTGATATCCAGGAATTGTCCCTGAAGTCGCTGCGCCGCCACATCGGCTTGGCGCCGCAGGATATATTCCTTTGGAACAAGAGCATTTATGAGAACCTGGCCTATCCCGACACTATCGCGGCTGAGGCCATCGCTGAAGCCGCCGCGGGTACAAATCTTCAGCCCTTTATTGAAGCCTTGCCGGAGAAATACCAGACCGTCGTCGGCGAGCGTGGCTTGGCGCTTTCCGGCGGCGAGCGGCAACGCGTCGCCATCTGCCGCGCCATCTTGAAGCAACCGGCCATCTTGTTGCTGGATGAGGCGACGTCTGAGTTAGACGCGTTGACAGAGGCGAAAGTTCAAGAAGCGATTGATCACGCCAAGCGCGGCAGGACGACTATCGCCGTCGCGCATCGTCTGGCGACCGTAATAAATGCCGATCGCATTCTCGTCCTGGACGACGGTCGCGTTGCGGAACTGGGAGCGCCTGAAGAACTCATCGCCAGGCGCGGGCTGTTTTATCGCCTGTATGAAGCGCAAAAGCTGGAACGCGTCACTTAAGACTGCGAGTCCGTTCCCAACAATGAAGCGCAGTTCCATGGTCTGCAAGTCCTGGGCGCTTCCCTCGACTTCGAGTTCGCTTCTAGTTGTGCTAACGATTTCAAACCCCAGATTCTTAGAGAGCCGAACTGCCGCAGGCAACTCAAGGCGAAGGCGGACGGCTCTGCCAACGCTCCGGCAACAACATGATTATCAAGTTCTCAGGCATCCGTCCAGCTCTTTTTGACTTTTTCTGGGGGCGTGGTTATGCTTGTTGCCAACGCTGTAATTGATCTTCACCCGAAAAAGTGGACACAGTTTTTGTCTAATCGGTACGCAACTCGTACTCCGTCGGACTGAGATAATCCAGTGCCGAATGCTGGCGCTGGCGGTTGTACCAAGCTTCGATATATTCGAATAACTCGAGCCTTGCCTGCGTGATAGTAGCGAATTTTTGTCGCGCGCATTCAAGCTTCAATGTAGCGAAGAAGCTCTCCATCATGGCGTTGTCGTAGCAGCTGCCGGCTCTGCTCATACTACCTGTGATGCGATAATCAGTTAGCAACTGCCGGTAGCCTTTGTCGGTATATTGGCTGCCAAGGTCGCTGTGATGGAGTAAGGCGCCGGCAGGTCGCCGCCGTGCAATGGCCATCTTGAGCGCGTTTTGCGCTACTTCGCTGCGCTTATGTGTGGCCATCGACCAGCCGACTATCTTCCGGGAGAAGGTATCCATCACCGCTGCCAAATGCAGCCAGCCTTCTTGGGTTGCGATCTGGACCATATCCGCCAGCCACTTCCGGTTCGGCTCTTTGGCTTCGAAGTTACGATCAAGGATATTGGGCGCGGCCAGGACTGACGCGCTCGACCTGCCAACGCGCTTGTAGCCCTGCTTGCGATGCGCCCGCATGTCATGCCGCTGCATCAATAAGGCCACCCGCTTCTCCCCGACCCGCCAACCTTCTTCCTTCAATGCTCTGTAAATCCGCGGGCTGCCATACGTGCCCCGGCTTGCTTCATAGAGCCGCCGCACCGCTTGCAGCAGCAGGGCATCCTCCTGCTTGCGCCGGCTCTCGCCCCGCTTTAACCAGGCATAGAAACCACTGATAGACAACTCCAAGACTCGGCACATCCTCTGGACGCTAAACTCGAGCTGATGGCGCTTGATGAATTGATATTTCATGACTCGCGATCCTGAGAGAACACCTGAATAGCTTTTTTTAGGGGCTTATATACGACAGTAGACCCTGCGCGTAAACTCTAATAGAGTTCTTACGTTCGGCTTTTCGCCCCTTTTTTGCTCTTCAGGTGCTCCCATTCAAATCCTTCTTCGTTAGGGTTAATCTCAAACAGTGCCTTTGCAACATTTTCTGGTGTGTCGTCTATCTTAAACAGGTCATTTGGAACGTGCTCTATTAAACGATCTGCGGCTTCTTTGGGACTGTTAACCCTCTTATCGGCATTCACAATTGAGAACCTAACTGCTCTTTATCTTATATAATTATAGCACAGTTTTACTAAAGTTCGTAGTACCAAACATATGGTGATGAGTGGCTATTGCGCCCTTCCAGCCAGACCTGTACACTTTCTTGCGTAAGATGGTCGTGCCCTTGCCACGTTACACTGACTTTCGGTTTGACGATGACGAAAGGAGGTGAGAGCGATGCGCAAGTTAAAAATCTACTTATGCCTTTTGTTGTTTGAGATCGTCATTAATTTGTCGGTTAATATTAACATCATTTGTGTATAGGTAGACCCCGTAATGCACGGCCATCCTACCATTATTATAGCACAAGTTTGCTACTCCCGTATTATTGCATCCTTAATATCATTTTGAAGAGTGCGTAGTGTGGCCGGACTAGGCACAACGTCTTCCACGATCTGCATCTGTATTTCATGGCACTCTGCCTCTATGTCTGCGCGGGTTCTGCCGTGAAACCGTCCCTCTCTCCACTGATAGTGATGACAGGCTTCGTGTATAAGAACACTGCTAAGGTAAAGAACTACAGTCCTTTTTCCTTCAAATCCCCAGATGAAAGTTTCACCACTTGTTACACGCGCTCTTGCACCGCCTACTGGCCAGAATGACCATACGTTGGCGGGCTTCTCAACGATGATTACATCTACTGCATTCACAACATAATCGAACCATTGTGGCACCCGTCTTTTCATCCAATCCAATGCTTTCTTTACGGATTGAATGAGTTGGGTTTCGGCTCCACGTATAGTTGGGTACAAATCATCGAGACTTTTGCCTTGTACACGAGCAGTGTTAGCGAGCCATCCGACCTCTATTTGAATCCAGCACCAGTGGCCCCCCTGTTCCGCATTTATGACATGAAAATTGTTCCCTGAATTTGCAGCCCCAACGATCTTGCTGTGGAGTCTAGGCTCTTCCCTGATATTCATTAAGCCTGTAATCGATGCGATGTCGTAGGGAAAGCAGTTCTGTGCGGAAACAGTGCCTGAGATCATAAAGATGCCAAGACATATCAGTAGCAGCGCGGCCTCTCTGCGAAGGTCGCGCATTAGTATTTGATCGCAACGACTATGATTAGGACAAGCAACAGCCACGTTATCTCTTGCAGAATATTTGCTGTGAATCCCGTAAATAACAGTGCAATGCCAGCCACTGCGACAAGCAGAGCCACACGCCATGTTCTTCGAGCATGCTTTTCTGAGTCCCAATGGTTCACACCACCATATGTCGGCAGTTCTTCAGGGGCACCTGTGAGGGTTTTAGGCTGAGGGCGTTTCTTTTCGGCATCAACCCGACGAACTACTTTATCATTCGGGTTATAATTCCAAGAGGTCTCAATAGTCATATCTTCATCCTCCCATTCAATTAGATACTGACTATGATGTATAGTAAATGTGGTAGCAACCCAGCTACCTTGTTTTGGTTGTTTCCCCTGGCAATGTGCTTGTGCGGCCTATGTCAGGGGAAACCCCGCAATTCAAAGCCGCGAACGGCTCGTCTGTCTACGAACATAACATAGATTGTGTTATGTTGCAAATACTCCTATCTAATTACTTCTAGCTCGTTTTAGCGATGCTTGCCATTGACCCAAGCCACAATGCGGGCTAAGATGTTGCCCATGGCATGTAGGACGAGTTTTGGCGTGGAATCCGACAGCGGAACAGGGATCGTGTAAACGGGAAACCCCTCGACCCAAGCTGTCTCCCTTATCGCTTCTAGCCGAGCTTTTGCGTCCTCCCAACTATCAGCCCGGCATTGGAAAGACTGAAGCTTTCCGTTATAATAATAGTCAATTGCGCATTTATGTGGCCCAGGTTTTTTGAGGGTTTTTGGAATCTGATCTTCCCTTAACATAGGAGCATCCTACTCATGAGTCACTATCGCATAACACCCGAAATGATGGCGGAACGCGCAAAATTTGAAATCTACCAATCAGACAAGGATACAAAGTTCTACTGGCGACTATGGTATCTTGATAACCAGATCATAGCCACAGGCCATCAAGGATTTGATACACCAGCACAATGCGAAGGCCAAATCCATCTCGTGATAGCAGGCGCAATCCCAATAACAGAGATAATACATAACTACCCATCTGACCAATCTAGCTAATCAAATCCTTGTACCGCAGTCGCTTCCCGACTGCGCCTCGCACGATGTTGACCATCTTCTTCTCTGCGCCATCCGAACGCGCATTATGGCGTCCTGTGAACTCGTTAAAGTACCTCTGTAAATGTTTGGGGCTGATCTTATGGAACGTGCCTTTGTATGCGCGTTTGAAGATCGACCAAAATGATTCAATGCCGTTTATATGTACCTCCGGTGCATGTTTGTTAACGTACTCTCCGGTACCATGTCTTACGGCGTCTCCTCTGCGCCGCAGCCCTCGGTATGCGTAGGCATCATCAGTATACACAATCGCGTTCCCTGTAGTATTAACGTAAACGATCGGCCGCAGTGTTTCTCCTTCCGTATCAGGTACGACCTGCGTTATCACTTGATTCGTGCCTCGTTCGAGCAACCCGATGACAGGCACTTTACCGACCGTTCCTCTACCAGCCCGGAGCTTCTTGTTAGCATGTTTATTCTTCTCTAAGCCTCCGACAAATGTCTCGTCAACCTCGACCTCGCCAGAGAATTTCTCGGATTTGATCTTGTATGCCTCGCGGATCCGATGGCCCATATACCAGGCGGTCTTCTGTGTCACGCCGATGCTACGGTGCAACTGCATGCTGGAGACACCCTTAATATTGGCTGTAATTAAGTATATTGCTATTGCCCACTTCTGATAACCTATCTTTGACCCGTGCATAGCCGAATTAGTTTTTGGGCTAAAATACTTGCCGCAATAATTACAGAAGTAAGGCATAGTCGGGTGCTTGGCTTTGGTATCAACATTGTCGCTATCGCAGTGTGCGCACCTGATCCCGTCCGGCCAACGCGACTTGACGAACCATTGCTCGGCAGTGTCATCGTCAGGGAACATCTCGAATAGGTCTATAAGCGAGATGCTATCGCGTAATTCTTCGCTCATTGCAATTATGCGGGATTCCGCCCTTTCCATATGCCGGGTGGTGGTGTAGTCTTGTTGGCAGGAAACCCGCCCTCAACAACTTATCCGCTGTGAGACCTCTCTCAGGTAATCAGCGGGTCGAAGAGGGCGGGTTATCCCTATCAACGTTGATACGCTGTACAGCGATTATGCTGCATCTCTCTCTACAGCATAGTCGTATTGTATATTATCCCGTCATAGGAATCAATAATACGATTATAGGTCTTTCTAGGCATTGATGCCGAGGGGGAGTGCGCCGTGCATAATAGTTCATTCCTTTCATGTCTGCATTGACATACGCGCGGCGAGGGGGGGGGAAGCCTCTCGGCCAGACGGACTCCCGCTTGGCCAAAATAGGGGTAACTATTAAACACTCCCCCTCGCTGCCTTTATGTAAGGTCTACTGTCATATATAAGCCCCTTTTTTTAAGATATCGCGTTCCTCCCGAGCAATAGACAGCTCACGCTTCAAGCG
>WTGF01000069.1 GCA_011525385.1 Chloroflexota bacterium
TCCACTTCCAGATGATGCCGACGGCGACCGGCGCCAGCACCACCGGCAAAAAATACACCGTGCGGAAGAAGACCATGCCGCGCACGCCGCGCCAGAGCAGCACGCCCAGAAACAAACCGATGGCGACGGGCGTCACCGTGCCCAGCACGATCCAGATCAAGTTGTGGCTCAGCGCGCTCCAAAGCCGTGGATCGGCGAAGAGCCTCTCATAATTCAGGAAGCCGACAAACTCTTTGACCGGCTTGGCGCCATCCCACTTAGTCAAGCTGAGGTAGATAGTGTAAAAGAACGGGTAGACGACGAAAATGACATACATCAGCAGCGCCGGGATGACAAAGGCGTAACCAGTCGCGTAATCGCGCAGCTTGCGGTTGGCGAAGACTTGGCGGATTCTGTCGGTCACGTTACCTTGTCCACGTACTAAGTCTTGCACTTCGGGCGACCCAAGGCTCGCCCCTACACTATCTGCATAGAATACAACTGTAGGGGCGACATATCATGTCGCCCGATTCTATTCTACGTCTGAACATGCGGATGCGGGCGACCGACCTGCAGTGTCTACGCGCAGAGGTTGGTCGCCCCTACACCAAATTGCCCCGGGGCTATTCACCTACCCCGTGATATCGGCGTGTCTGCCGTCCTCGACTGCCCTTTCCATTTCGACGGTGATGCGGTCGGCCACTTCTTGCGACGTCAACCGGCCCGCAGCCAGCTCGACAGTGCTTTCAAACAGCGTCGTATTGAAGTTCGCTGGCGTCAGCACATCAAGATGATAGCCCACTGGCCCGTCCCAACCTGAGACAAGGTTGAGGAAATCGCGGTAGACGGGTCTTACATCGTAGCCGCTAAAGTCGACTCCGGTGACGCCGGGCAGCAGCTTGGCGCCCTCAACCCAAAGCCGATGCGCTTCCTCAGACACTAGATAGTTCAGGAATGTCAAAGTCTCTTCCGGGTGTTCGGTGTCGCCAATGATGTACCAGACGGCGCCCATCAATTGGATCATTGTCTGTTCACCACCTTCAATCGGCGGCAAGATCATGAAGCCGAACTCGTCCGTGATCTCGTCGGTGAAGAACTGCATCGCCCAGGTGCTCATCAGCATCATGGGCGCTTGCCCGGTGTAAAACTTCGCATTTCCATCAAGGAAACTGGTTGCCGCACCCTGCTCGTCGTAGCAGTCGGCCTCGATCAATTCAACGACCAGGTCTAAGGAAGCGACAATATCGGGCGAGTTAAAGGGATATTCGCCGGAGATCGCAGCCGCAACCTTGTCGCTCGGAACAGAGTTGGCGAGGACGTTGTACCAATTGTGGGAAATGGGGAAACCGCCCCAATCAGCCCAGCCCGCCGCCATCGGCGGATCGTATCCGAGCTCGCGGAAAGTCCCACACAATGCGACCATCTCTTCAAATGTCGACGGTACTTCGAGGCCTTCGTCGGCGAAGATCCGCTTGTTCCAATAGAAGCCTTGCGCTTCAAATTCATGGCCAACGCCATATACCGTCCCGCCGTAGGTCGTCCAATCTCTGGACACAGACACGAGTCGCTCGTCCCAGTTATAGGCAGCATAAGCCTCTTCAAGCGACAGGAGCAGGCCGGCATTACCAAGGATGCCGCCGAAGGCCGGGCCCGAGTCGTAATACAGGATGTCGGGACCTTCGCCCGCCTCAATGGACGTCCTGGCGATGTCTGTCAGCTGTTCCAGGGTATAAACTTCGCGCGTGATCTTGATATTCGGGTGCGCCTCCTCAAAGTTCGCGACTATCGTGTCAATAACCGCTTGGGTGTCATCGCTACTTACCTGATCCCAATACAGGATTTCCACCGGGTCCTGGGCATAACCGCTGCCCAACATGGTGAACACCAATACTAAGGCAAAAAGCCGCAATACAGTTTTGTGATTCATCTTTCTTCTCCTTCAAAAGACTATGCCAAGCTTGACTAGATGCGCTTGGCTTCACTTTTGGATACTATCGTAATGGACGCCCCTTCGGATTGATTATTAGACTTGTAGCGGACATTTAGAGGACATGACAACGGAGACTGACCGCTCTGCCTTTGAACATGAGTTGCGCGCGGCGCTGACGCACTTGTACGATCCGGCCGCCCTGCGCGATAGCCGGCTGATGGCGCTACTTGGTCTGGAGACCCGTGCCGACGCCATCGTCGCCCTGCGGCGGCTCTTGCTGGATACCATTGAATCGCTCCGCCCGGGCGATGACGTGCCGGCTCAATCAAGGTCCTGGCGATATTATTATATCCTCTACGGTCGCTTTACCGAACAGCTCACGCAATTCGAGGTCGGCAACGATCTAGGCTTAAGCGTGCGCCAGTTGCGCCGGCAGGAAAAACGGGCGCTGGCTGTGCTGACGGACGCAATCTGGACGCGCTACAAGGTGGCAAGCGCCGAACCCGCCAGCGCGCAAGGACCGTTGGCTCTCGGTCGTGAAGACGAGTTGGCTTGGTCACAAGCCGCATTCTCCCGCGAATCGGTCGAGGTCGACGCCTTGATTCGATCGGCTCTGAATACTGCGGAGCCGATGCTTCAGTCATCACCGGTTGCGCTGGAATATGAGCCGAGCGAAGAGCTGCCAAAACTGGCGCTGCAGTTGGTGCCGGCGCGGCAAGCGCTTCTGAACATCCTCACGGTTGCGCTGGATTGGATGAATGAGGGACAGCTCGTCGTTCGCGCCGAGCATCAGCCGGGCGACCGGCATGTGTCGGTATCCGTCACCGGCTATGGCGCGCTGGCGTCGACGACGGCTGAAATGGGAGCGGAGCGCTTAAGCGTGGCGCGCGAGCTGCTCAGTTTCTCGGGTGGATCTCTTCATCACGATGCGGATTCGGTCGGCGAGCAAGTCTGTCAATTTCGACTCACGCTGCCGACAGACGTGCGGATTTCCGTGCTGGCGATCGATGACAATCCCGATACACTGCAACTGCTTCAGCGTTACACGGCCGACACGCGCTACCGACTGCTGGCCGAAAGCGACCCCGCGCGCTCGCTGGCGCTGGCGGAAGAGACCATGCCCGATATCATCCTGCTGGATGTACTGCTGCAAGACATGGATGGCTGGGAACTGCTCGGGCGTTTTCGCGCCCATCCCCAACTTGGCGATAAGCCCGTCATCGTCTGCACCATCTTGCCGCAGCGCGATTTGGCGCTAAGCCTGGGCGCCGCCGGCTTCTTGAGCAAGCCCCTCAGCCAGCGGGGTCTCCTGTCCGTACTCGATGCCCAGGTTGACCGGCTGCACGGATAGGGTTTTAACCAGCGCTTCAATCGAGGCCAAAAGCCGGGGCATGGCGATGCCGTCGCCGCGAATCACCGCCAGCGACTTGCTCACGATGGGCTGGCCTGAGGGATCGCGGGCCGATGTGACCACGATGGGGATATCCCGCAGCGTCGGGTCCCCCCGCATCTCGGCGATCAACTGAAAGCCGTCCATTTCCGGCATGATCAGATCCGTCAGGACGACATCGGGCCGCTGTTCGCGCAGAATCCGACGGGCTTGTCCCACGCTAGTGGCCCGCAGCACGCGGTAGTCCCGGCCCGCCGACGCCAGCATGCGCCGGAAGAGCCGCAGGACATCGGGCTCGTCATCTACCACCAAAATGGTCTTGCCATCCAAGTGGAGGCGATCCAGAGCAGCGAGCAGTTCTTCGCGCGAGATTGGTTTGATCAGGTAATCCTCCACCCCCAGGGATTCGGCGGCATCGCCTATGCCGGGCACAGAGCACACGACAGCCGGTAGCCCATAAGGCAGCGTGATCTCTCTCTCGATCCGCAGCAGATCTTCGCCCACAGAGGCCGCGTTGATCAGCAATGCTTGCGCCGGCAGGCGCTCCAGCTCGGCTATCGCCTCCTCCAGGCTGGTTGCCGGAATCAGTTCGACATTGTGCAGGTAGCGGGCAAGCAGCCGGCTCAGCCCCCCGCCCTCTTCAAAGACGATAAGGCGCGGGCGGCCCTGCGGCTTGGGCAAAGACGGTATGTGAGGCTTTTCGACATAGGTTGAATAGGGCGAAAACCAGCGCATCAACTCCCCATCGTCCGGCGGGATAGCCTCCGCGACCGGCAGACGGAATAAGAATGTGGCGCCCTGCCCGGGCTCGCTCTCCAGCCACATCCGTCCCTTGTGCAGCTCCACAAAGTGCTTGCTGATGCTCAATCCCAAGCCGCTGCCGCCCCAGTGACTGTGGATGGAACCGTCCAATTGCTGAAAGGGTTTGAAGACCTCGCCCATTTCCTCAGCCTTTATGCCGGGACCGGTATCGGCAACGCTGACGATCACCTGATCGCTTTCCTGCCTTGCCGCCACCCGTACGCCGCCCCGCTCGGTAAAACGCCCGGCATTGCTCAGCAAGTTGAGCAAAACCTGTCTGATACGAATGCGGTCGCAGTGGAGTTGCGGTAGATCCTTCGGTATATCGGTCTGCAAGGACAAGCCCTTCGAGTCGAAGAGCGGGCGCACGGCCGTCTCGGCCGCGGCGACGATCTCGGCGAGCGTCACCGGTTCCTTCATCAAGGCCATTTGTCCGGCGTCAATCTGGCTCAGGTCCAGCACATCGTCGATCAGGCTCGACAGATGTCGGCTGTTGCGCAACACGATCTCCAGGTCCGCCAGCAAGGACTGCGGGATATTGCGACCGTAGGTTTCGGGCGAGTTCATCGCCATTTCGCTGAAACCGATAATCATGTTCAGCGGTGTGCGCAATTCGTGGCTCACGTTGGCGACGAACTGCTCTTTGGAGCGGCGCGCTTCTTCCGCTTGCCGGCGCAGGTCATGCGCGAGGCGATTCAATTGAGTAAGCTGAAGATGGGCGTCCGTCAGATCATCCAATGCTTGCCGGAGCTGGAATTGATAGTCGCGGCTCGCCTCCAGCGCCTCCCGGCTTTGACTGTAACTCGCTTCGAACCATTGTCTGGCCAAGAGCAGCGGGCGCGATGTCAGCCAGACCAGCCAAACGATTCCCCAAATATGGATGATCGCCACATAGCGCAAAACGGGCTCTATCACTGGCGAAGCAATGACGCCGGAAATCAGCATCAATGTACAAGCGATGGCGGTGGCGATACTGCCGGGCAGACCGATCAGCACGGCGGTCAAGCCCACCGGCAAAGCCAAGAAGATTACCGCCTCCGCCAGGCCACTCCAGACAATCAGCAGCATATTCACGGCGAAGCAGCTTAAAACCAACGCCCAGGAGGCAAGCAAATAGTGTGAGGCCTGCAGCAGCAGCCAGACGACGGCTGCCAATAGCAGCAGAATGACACCTGGCAAGGTCGTGACGAGCGGATCCGGAAATGCCGATGCGACCCCATAGAGGGTGATGGCCGCCAGGAACAATCCGGTCAGCGACCACCATATTGTGCTGCTTTTCACTTCTTCAATCTCTGCCCGGAGTCCGTCGACCCGAGTCGCCAATTCACCCATTGATCGTGCTCCTCTCTGCTAAAGCGTCGGCGTCGGTGCGTCGCAGTTTTCTTCCGCCCGACCCTTGACCTTGCGCTCTCTTCGAGCAAGAAGACGCCTGAGAAGTTACTGATAGGATACATGCTGCCGCAAAACAAGTCGAATCGGGCTAGTTTCTTCTTGTTGAAATCCTTTTTCAGTTCTCGGCATGAGATGTCTAATCCAAGATACAAATGATATGGTAGGGGGCGGGCGCCCCCTACCAAGTTATCAGGTTGTTGTTGCTTATTACAACCGAAACGGACACACTGCCGGAACTTCTGTCAGAGTGTCCACCAGCCTCTCTCCGAAATGAATTCGACCGGATCGACGTAATTCCTTTCGATTTCGGCTGGGTTATTGGCTGACCACCAAGAGGGATTAGCTTGCCATAGAGAGGTCTTGCACATGTCAAAGTGCAAATGGGCGTTAAACTGTTCTTTGTGTCCCCGACCGATTGTACCGAGCAGCGCTCCTCTGCTACAGTTTTCGCCCTTCCTGATACTGGCTGCGATGTGCTTCAAGTGCCCATAGCGAGACCATATGCCGTCAGGATGTCTGATAACAACCAGATTGCCCCAGGAACCGGCGCCGACGCCGGCGAAGATGATCAGGCCGTCCGCAATCGAATAGACGGGTAAACCTTCATCGACGTCATCACAGCGGTTGATATCCAAACCGGTGTGCATCTGGCCTTTGAATTTGGTATGTTGATAGATTTCTCCGTGGTCGATTGCGGAACACCAACCCCATGGCAAAACGGCTTTGGCAGCCGGGTCTACGGGCGATCCATAGGCCAACTGTCCGGCGCCGGATTTCTGTCCGGAGGGCTTCGTTTGCGGCTCAACTCGAACATGTAACAGCTCTTCGGGCAAAGGCACCGTGATATTGATGGCTCCCAGATCTATGAAGCCGTCAGCTTGCTTCTCAAAGGTCATGTCCCGCTCAAAGGCGAGTTTTTCAAACCACTCGTAACGCTCTCGCAAGCGTTCCTGAATTTGCTGAGGCAGATCCGCCCGCTGCGCTTCGCGTTCCTTCATGCGCTCAAGCGCGAAGTGTTGGAAGTATAGAACTTCGTCATTGAAGAGCGCGGGGAGGTAAGGTTTGATGTATCGACCATCGGCTTTGATGACATCAAGCCCCAAATCGACCTCGGTGCGTTTCAGGATTTCATGAGTCAAGCCATGATCGACTGCGGCATCCATAATCATGAGCTTGCCCAGTGGGGAACGGATTCCCCTGGGTTCAATTGACAGCCTCATGACAGTCTGAAGGAAGTCGCGCGCGATGTGTAATTGAGCGGCTCGCATGTGCTGATCGTTCGCCTTTACAGCATACCAGGGCAGCGATAGGAGTTGATTTGAAGGCACTTTGCTGGTCCGGTCGAAATAGTTATCCAGGACCTGCTGGAGCCGCACCCCCTTGAAGCCGAAAAGGCCGAATTCCAGCGGGTCGGGATTGATGACACCCCAGCTATTGCCTTGCCAGGCGCTGATGACGGCAATTGCGAAGTCGAGGAAACTCTTGATACCCGATACTGCGCTGACCGGTTCCCCCGCTTTGCTTTCGGCGCTATCGTCGCTTGATCCGCCGGATCCGGCTTTGACCGCCGAATCATCATCCAGGACTTTTTGCCCAGCGGAGATCTTTTCGATGACCGAGGAGGCAATGAGACTGTCCTGTCTCATTGCCTCCAGGGTTTCTTGAGCGGCTTGCATGCCCTTCAGCGTCGTATCAATGGAATTGATCAGCGTTCTGTTATGTTCGGCAATCCGCGCCAGCGCCAGCTTGAGTTGTTCTTGCTCACGCGGCGTCAGATTCATCGCTTCCCTCGTCCGCGGGCGACGCGGCGTTCTTGGCGAGCTCGCGATCTTCAATGATATAGCCGCCGACCAGGGTGACACAGATCGTCGTGATGGTGGGCGCCAATACATTGAGATGTTCTTCGAGTTCCGGCCGGGTGGCGGCGATCAGCAAGGTGATGATACTGATGATCGCCGACCAGAATCGCCGGGATTGCAAAAGTCTGCGTGGTGCTGTCTTGCTCTTATCCATTTTCCTGCTCCTTGTGATTGAGTCTTTCAAGTTCGGCAATACGATCTTTGAGCGTCTGATTTTCGGTGCGCAGAGCGACGAGCTCCGCTTTCATGGCGATACGCTCTTCTAGCAGCTTGCGAATCGTTTTCTTGTTTTCCCTCACCTCCTCCTCCATGATGCGAAAGACGCTGTTCTCTTGCAGCAGGTGCTGATCGACCATGCGATGAATGAGCTCGGCCTGCCCGACATCGAGTTGATGTTCGGCTTCGATCTTGTCGACGCTGATGTCAGCTTTGCGAGAACTGCGCTTGAACACATCGCTAAAATGATTAAATACAGCGACAATGCTGCCGCCGAGCGCTGCCATAATCGGGAGTTTGACTTCATCCGGCAAATCGTTGAGATCCACAGTTGTCCTATTCCATGTGCATTGGTCGATAAAACGCGCGCCGCGCCAAGTTTGCAAATTCCGGAATGCTAATCCTCGTCAAACATCAAACTGATTTGCGAATCAGTGAGATGAGGCTCGCCCTGTCACAAGCCGCCTCATCTCGCTGAACGGTTTGGAACTATCGGTTTTCTGTATCTTTGTCGCGGCTCATTGCGGCTGTTCGCGCTGTTGCCATTTTGATTTTCCTCCTTATTGGCCAGCTGATTCTTGTCTTTCCAGTTCTTGTCTGATCTGTGTACGAAATCCTAACTCTAGCGCACCTATAAGCCCTTGTTGGGTAAACTGCCCGCCTTCAGGATTAAGGAGTTCCAAGAAGTCATTCCAGTGCCTAGGAAACCATCCGTCAGGTACTTCGTCACTTTCCAGCGCTTCGGAATGGAGTCCTTTCAAAAGTGCATCCGCGAAGTCTTCTTCGTCTATTTGTCCCTCACCAGGATGCATGTTCCCCAAAACGCTAACCGCGGCGGACGTCGCAACGTTCAATAGCATTTCATTTGCGCCTGGGACGGCCTGTCTAAGGGTCGAATTCGCTATGCCCGGTATGAAAAATCCTGCTACATCACCCGCGGCTGCTCCCAGATCCCCTTGAATTACCAGACTGTTATACACTTCTATACCGGTAAGCACCACGTCAGCTGGCTTAAAGAATCCTATTGCGAACCGGATGAATGGATAGAGGTCAGGTGTTTGGATCCCTGCCAGAGTTACATAATCGTCGTTAATGGTTCTGTAATTTCTCTCATAGTCACGATCCAATTGATATGTTGCTGGATCATATTCGCCCAGGAAAGTTTCGTCCGATTGTTGTCTGTTGCGCAGATGCTCGATTCCGTCGTGCAGCATGTTCGCCAACACAACCCCATCTTGATAATCCGCCCAATTTAGCGGCAAATCAACACCAAGCGCCCCATAAATCAACTCCACTTTCGGGCGAAGATAAGCAACGACATATTCTTCTCTTTGCAAGTCGAAGGCATCAACCAAGGTATCGGTATCCTCAAGCGGAGTTTTCACCACCTTATCAAGCAAGCCTGCAATGATGTCCATTTCGTCCGATATAGC
This sequence comes from Chloroflexota bacterium, assembly GCA_011525385.1. Lineage (GTDB taxonomy): Bacteria > Chloroflexota > Anaerolineae > Aggregatilineales > Phototrophicaceae > UBA6055. The sequence goes on from WTGF01000069.1 coordinate 9,001, forward strand.
TGTGCGTTCATCACCCTTGTAAGCGCGGAGTTTGGATTCATTATAGTACGCATTTACGCCGGCATTCAGCGTGGCGTAATCATGGTACGCATTTACGCCGGCATTCAGCGCGGCGATATAGACGAGAACCATTCCTTCAGCAGTGAGGATATCCCAATCTATGGAATCACTATTGAATTCAGGAACCAACTCATTCAATCGCCCTTGTAGAAATGTTTGCAACTCATCACGCGTTGTCAAGTCCTCCTCCGGGAAATGCTCCTCGAGGTATTCCCGAGTGCCTTCATTGAGGTAGGGCAAGATCTCCGCCTCCTCCAAATAAGCATCCCAGTTAGAGTATCTGACTCGGTCAAGGAGATCCAAAGCATATTCATCAGCATCGGCAGCATCGCCCCAATGCGCGAATTGCGAGAGATAGTATTGAGAGTATCCTTCTGGAGGTATTCCTTCGTGCAGGAAGGCAAGTAGTACGCCTCTTATATGGTCATCTTCTTCAAGGGCAATCAGCACCTCCAGATGCTGTCTTTGGCCTGCGGTTAATGGTATGTTAACGGGCGCAACAGAAACGGATTCACCCGGTTCGTCTTCAGCATAATCCGGGGTATAATCTACACTCTGGGGGGATTGCTCGAGTTTTTGAGCCATAGCGTCCTGCCAAGTACGTTGCCTGTTGCGCCGGAGTATCTGTTCTCCTATGCTGTAAAGAGATTGATCGCCACTTGATTTCTTTTGACTGCGGCGTTGCCGACTCGTCGACGGGGTAGTGGACGGGCGATAAGAGCTACTGTCATGCGCATATTCGAGTTGCTCCGCAGTGATGGTTCGGCCCCGGTTTTGTGCTGCAGCATCTTGTTCGGCACGCAAGCGGTTTCGGCGGAGAATCTGTTCTCCCCAACTAACCGTCGGCGTATTGTCGCTCGATGGCCTAGTGGGCGGACGATAGGACCCGCTGTCATGTCCATATTCGAGCTGCTCCTGGGTAATTGATCGCTTAGTATCCGCGGTATTGCGGTAAATGTGCCTATAGATTCGGCTATTTCGCGGCGACCGTGATGAACTAGGTCGGCGTCTTGCTCGTCTTGCTCCTGTAGGTGGCATAATCTCTCTCCTCCAAAATCATCAAGTTGATATGTGAATCGGCGAGATGAGGCTCGCCCTGTCACAAGCCGCCTCATCTCACCGAACCGATTGCTAATACGCCAGGTAAGCGTTCTCATCCAGCTTGCCGCGGTTGTTATCTTCCAGCCTCCAGGGCAAGGTCTCGACCTGCGGCTCCAGGTACCAGGTGGTCGTCCAGTGCTTGCCGCCGCGCGCCAATTCGTGCGCCTCGCCGATGACGAAATAGATCCCCTCATGATCGGACTGCGTTTCTTGCAACCGAATCAGGCTGCCGATCGTCAGCGCCAGTTGATCCTCGTGTCGCGCGCCGCCGAACTCGGCGTGGCTTTGCAGAGTGATCGTCTGCGCCAGGCCGAAAGGCGTCTTGCGCCGGTCCCGCTCGAAGTCGGCGATGTACTGCGCCTGATCCAGGTCATCGATCGAGGGCAGGTTGATATTCATCGTGCGCCGGCCGTAATAGGTGATGCTCAACTGATCGATGGCGCGGGCATCCATCTGTCCCTCGTCCACGACCTTGCGCCCCTTGACCACGCATTTTTCCACTACCGCTATGGTGCTATCGCTCGTGTTCTTGAAGATTAGATTGGCGCCGTTGGCTTTGGCCTCGACCTCAACCGAGCAATTACCATGTAAACATTCCAGATCCTCCACCGTGACATCCTTGCCGCCGATCCGTTTCTCCTTTTCGTCTTTATACTTGACATAGACCTCGCGCGTTTCGCCCGGCGCCACGCGGATTTCCGCGTCCTTGAGCTCCCACAAGGTTGTCGGCGTCGGGGCGATCGTGCGCGGATGGCAGGTGACGATGATCTCGTTCTTGGTCTGATCCAGGCTGGCGAAGGTATACTTCATGTCGGTCATGGTATCGTCGAGGGTGGTGTCAATATCGTCCTTGTCCAGGATGTGATGCCGATTCCAGAAGACCGCCTTGCCCTCGCGATCGAAGAAGAACTTGCCGCGCTCGGCGGCGGTGACGTCGCGGATGCCGCGGTAGACATCAAAGGTGTCTTTGGCCTGGTCGGAATAACCGCCCTGGCGCACCCAGTTGTCGCCGACCGTATGCAGCGTCAGTACGCCCTCTTCAAAGTCGCTGTAGGTTCCCAGATTGGTCAAATATGTCGTTTGGCCAAGTTCGCTGTAGCCCGGGTCGCCGAGTACCCAGGCATCGCTGAGCGATGGCGGGAAGATGACCTCCTGAATCAACGTGTCGATGATGTCGTCGCTGCGCTGGTTCTCTTGCAGCTCGATCTTGGTCTCGGTCGTTTTCAGGAATTGCATGGCGCCGGTAGCGACCACAGTGGCGATGCGTTCGCCATGGTGATTGACGGATGGGATGATGGTTTCGACCCAACCGGTGAAATGCGTCCGGGTGTCTATGCCGTCGTCAGATTGGATCCGCACCGGGCGCAGCGGCACCAGTTTGTCCTTAAGCGGCGAACTGGCGTATTCCGCGGAAAACAAACGGTCGTCATTGCGCAGGACCAAGCGCAATACCGAGTTGTCCGCTGTCAATTGATAGGGCTGACGCATGCCGACAAACCACTGTGTGAGAATCGTGCGGTCTGTCACATTGTCATACGTGCCGGTATAGTTACCGTTGCGCTCCCAATCAATCTCGACTGTCCATTGTGTTGCCATTTTGTTGCTCCTTTCATTGAGTTTGGTTAATTAGAACAGTTGGCTATTGATTAAACATCACATTGTCATTTAGCCCTCCCAAACCTTCCGAAACTCCAGCCCGGTCAAGTTATTGTCTTCAAATCAGTTGTTTGAACGTGTCTTTAACAGACAGCTTGGCGAACACGGAAATCGGTAGTATGAACGTTATGTCGTGTGTGCAATCCGGCCTGCCAGCACCACTAAGGTGGTATGTCAGTGCAGGGTTTGGTCCTAATATCATCGGTCCTCGCTAAACATCAAATTAATCTGTGAATGGGGGCTGCGCAGCTTGCCCTGTCACAAGCCGCCGCGCATCCCCCCAACCGATTTACGGCGAACCGCTGACTAGACCGCGCCCCAGGTCGGCGCTGTGCCCGTCGCCGGCTGCAAGGTCGCCGTGAACATCACCGCCCCGCCGGTCGTGATCTGCGGACGGTAGCTCGACACCAGGAACTCCCCGCTGTACTTGGGATCGTTCGTGGTCGGCGCCGCGTTGTTGCCCACCTGCACCTCCAGCGAGACCTGGCTCCCGGCCGCGAAGGCGCCCTGGATGACCGTGTGCGTGCCGGTGTCTGCGGTGGTCGTCAGATAACCCTGAATCGTCACCGGCGCCCGCAACTGCCCGTTGATATACTGGTGCACTTCGTCGCCGAAGCCGGTGACATCGAACTGGTCGTAGGTCAGTCCCAGGTCGATGCTGCGGATGTCCCCATCCGCGAAGGTACGCAGAGTACCGCTGCTGTCGTCCATCTTTACGATGACGTGATCTCCTGATAGTGCCATGATTTGTTTCTCCTTTTTGTGCTTTGGTTTTTGTACTGATTGATACTCGATAAATCGCTAGCTTTGCGGCGTGGCGGAAGCGTAGTCCGACCAGGGTCCCCTGCCACCACGATTTACAGCCAACACTCGGAACTCGTAAGACGTGCCATTGGTCAAGTTTGTCACAGTGCGAGACAGCGAATAGAGGTTAAATGTCTCTATGCCGAATTCTGTTGATCCGACTTCGCGATAGTTCATCTCATAGCTTGAAATTGGCGCTCCGCCTTGCGCAGGCGGTGTGAAGTTCACAGTGACTTGCCCGTCGTCAGCGACCAGAGTCGGTGGTTGTGGTTTGGCGGGCGGCGCGATGACTTCCGGCTGGTTGCCCGCCGCGATCCAATTCTTGATTCGAGTCGATTGACCACTATCCGCCACCAAAACGCTAACCGTTGTGCCGTTCTGAATGCTGTCCGGGCGCGGGGTCGCGCTAAAGCTCAGGAAGTGATTAGCAGCCTCGTTGTTGGCGGTGATGGGAAACTCCCAGATCTGACTGTTGCTCGGCAGGTAGATGTAGAACGAGGAATTCGGCAGCAACGTAGGCAGAAGTTGCCATTCGTCCTCACCCCCACCAAAGAATGTCGGTCTTCCTCGACCGAAGAAATTTGATGTGTGTGAATCGCTGGCAGCCTCCCAGGCTATCCCTTCTACAAAAATGTCCGTCTTCGCGCGATCCGACTTTGTCAGTTGCAATAGGTGGATACCGGTACGATTATGATAACCCTCCAGTATTATCTCTGCGTGATCGTGATCCCACGTTGTTGGAACGCGCGCTACAAACTGAAAATATGCCTGCAGCCCCTGCGGCCCCTGCGGCCCCTGCGGTGCTGTTACTGGATCCTGCCGCGCCACTGGTATGACGCTCGCGTAGGTGGACCAAGGTCCTCGGCCACCCCGATTGACAGCCAAGACACGGAACTCGTAGGGCCTGCCGCCGGCCAAGCCTGTCACGATGACCGGCTCTCCACTGAGATTACCCCTGAAATTAGGAGCAGCTTTTGATCCGACCGCGCGATAATTTAGCTCGTAGCTTGAGATTGGCGCTCCACCTGAATCAGGTGGCGTGATCGTCACGGTGGCCTGCCCGTCTCCAGAAGTCAAGCCCGGCGATCGCGGCTTGGCGGGGGGCGCTATGACCTCGGGCCGGTTGCCCGCCCCGATCCAGTTCTTGATCAGATTCGCCTGTCCGCTATTCGCCACCAACACGCGTATGGGCGAACCCGTCACGACGCTCGCGGGGCGCGGAGTCGTCGCGAAACTCAAGAAACGATTTGCCGCTTCGTTGTTGGCGGTGACGGCAAACTCACAGATCTGCTCGTCCCGGGGCAGATAGATATAGAAAGACGAGTTCGGCAGCAGCGAAGGCAGGAGTTGCCAATCGTGGTCTCCCCTGCCGAAGAACGTGGGTCTTCCCTGCCCAAAGGAATTTGATGTCGGCGTGTCACCCGCCGCATCCCAAGCCAGCCCAGCCAAATCAATATCCGTCTTCGCGCCGTCTTGCTTGGTCAGGAACAACCAGTGAACGCCGGTCCGCCGATTATATCCCTCCAGTATGATGGCCGCAGTTTCCGGGTTTCCGGACGGAATGCGCGCCGTGAACTGAAAATCAGCCAGCAATCCCTGCGGCGACGGGGTGACCGCCGCCGGCAAAACAACCGGATCGTGAGTCCGAATCAACGAAATTGCGATTTTGATGCGATCCCGCGCGGCCGGGGCGGCTGTGGCCACCCAGCGGATATGGCGGGGGATCGTCCCGTCGATCTTGACCTGCTCCGAGCCAATCGCCCGCCCATCCAGCGCGAAGGTCGCCAAAACGCTTTCTTCGCCGGCGAAGGCGCCGCTGTCCGAACCTTCAATGCTGAATGTATAGGCATCGCTGGCGGCGGCGTCAAGCACATGCAGACAAGCCAAGCCGCCCCCATCCGTAGAAGCGCCGTTGTCCAATGCGCTCCCGCTGGATGACCCGATCACATGACGCGGATTCGCCAGCGCAATGCCCCAGCCGCCGTCGTCGCCTCGATTGGCGAAGACTGCCCGGAATGGAATCACCTGATTGACTTGGGGCAAGGCGCCATAACGCCCCTGTCGCGTCAGCATACTGAAGACCGGATCGCCCACCGCCGGTTCCGCGTTCTCCCCCACATAGACCGAGAACAACCCATCGACATCAACTCCCTTCAGCGCGGGATGCGATCTCGCTTCGCCACTGTTCATGAAACCGGCGTGCTGCACCGCCATCATGCGCTGACCAGGCGCGAATCTGTGAGCCTTATCCCCGAAGACAGTGACATCAAAGACATCGCGGTCCTCATTGATGCTGAGGTGATTGCTGTCGCCGGTGATGTCATAGCCATCAACCAGGACTTGTATATGCTCGCCTGCAAGCTTAGCCATCATCCCCTCCTAGATATGTTGATAGCGGTTGACATAACCGTGCAGGACGATGGTGTTGGCGTTGGCCGCGGCGGTGAAGGCGCGGACAAGCGCGCCATTCTGCAGCACATGGCCCGGGATGACTTCCGTGAAGCCGTTCTCCGCCGGAATCGTGACTTCGATGAGATCATCCGGGGCGCTCGTCCCGCCCCATTCCACCGTCAATTTGACCGGGGCAGCCGACGTGTTCACCGCCTGAATAAAGATCTCATCCCATTCATTGGCCGCGATACTGCTCAGCGCCGTGTGGACCAGGGTGCCGGGGCTGCTGCCCGCCGCTACTTTGATGCCGCGTCCGTCAGTGCTGCCGCTCAGCTTGCGTTTCTGGTAATCGCGATAGTCGCGCATGTCATGTGGCATATTGTTTCTCCTTTCTTGCTCCTTGAGCATGCTAATGGAAGGATGCCTAAATCTCTCGCACCCAGAATTGAGCGTGGGAACGCAGAGTCGTTGCATGGTTTCTGCCTTGGAGCTTGAAAGTATGAGATCCGGCGCTCAGATTCTGAACCAGGTGAGTAAAATTCAAGAGTTCATGATTTGGCTCCCCACGTCTCAAACCATACTCTTCATGACCCAGTCGGGTCCCATCAACTTCAACATCAATCCTGAAGGGCCCGTTTACCACCACGCCATGAAAATGAACCAGGACATCTCCACCTGCGGTGGTAATCGTCAGATTGAGGTCGCTATCGATATCGACAAACGTGCTGCTGTTCGGAATAGTTATATCATCCTTCGTCGTGTGGGCTGCAACCGTCTTTCGCACTCTGTCGAGTTCTGCCAGATTCTCGCTGACCGCGTTCATTTCACCGGCGCTCACCAGCTCTCCGGTCTCCCAATCCGTTTTGGGTGTTGTCCAAGCCATTGTATGTCCTCCTTTTTTCGACTTTTGTCATTTTCTCGTGTATACTGGATTTGTCCTGCTAAACATCAAGCAGGTTTGTGAATGTGTCGTGTGGATTTGCCCTGTCACAAGCCGGTTCACACGACACAACCGCGTACCGCGTACTTTGAAATCTCGCATCCGTAATTTCTCCTCGCTCTTCTCCTTTCGCTTCTAATTTGATCATATGGGGAAATAATAGCACATTTGTTCGAGTAGTTGCGATCAAATGGTCGCGTTTTTCAAGATCGAACAGAATTCGTATGCTTCATACCTTTTCCGAACGATCATGCCCCCACATTTCCGATATCTTCCGCGTAAGACGTCTTGCCCTGTCGACAATTAGCGTCAGCGCTCCACGGCATTGCATGTACACAATGTTGCAGACCGCAAGCCACTTCAAAGTGAGCGGGTGTTGTTTATCGCGATCGTCTCGTAGTTCATCGGGCATATCATTTCTCCTTTTATGCTTTGCGTATTTGCTTGCGGAAGACAACTCTAAATCCCCCGCACCCAGAATTGAGCGCCATGGAACAACTTTATATTCCCTGTTGACTTCCACTGAAGTTTGACAGAGTGAGATCCGGCGCTTAAACCCTGAACCAAACGGGTAAAGCTAAACGCTTCGTGTATTCCAGCCTGGTGAATGCCGCCATTTAAAATGCCAATTTCACCGCCTTGTCGGCTCCCATCAACATCAATATCGAAAGCGGCCACTCTCCGTTATGAAGCTCTACTGTCCCATGAAAATGAACCAATACATCGTCGCCATTTGTGGTGATTGTCAGGTTCAGATTGGCGCTATCCACATCAGCAAATTCACGAGCGTTCGCACTAATATCTGCCGCCGTTGTATGGGCCACGATAGGTGGGGTTTTCAGCCTAGACAGATTCTCGCCAATGGCATTCATATCTTCGGCGGTAACCAACTCGCCGTTGTTCCAATCAGTTTTGGGAGCCGTCCAAGTCATTTCATATACTCCTTTCTCTCGTTTACAAGAATTGTCCTGCTGAATGCCAAACTGATTTGTGAATGGGAACTGCGCAACTCGCCCTGTCACAAGCCGCTGCGCATGCCCCCAACCGATCTACGGCGAAGCGTCGACTAAACCGCGCCCCAGGTCGGCGCCGGCGTAGTCACCGTTGCGATCCCAATTGATCACGACTGTCAATCCTGTTGCCATTCTGTTGATCCTTTCATAGATGTATAACCACTAACGAAAGCATCTGTCGTGCACTAAGGCCTGCGTGAGAGATCTGGATAATGCCGGAAGACGATATCCAAGATTTCTTGAACGCTAAGATCTTGATACGTTCGATTAAATACACCTGAGTCTTCTAAGATTGAGAAACCTGTGCCTTCATACGAGTCCATGGATCTATCGATTACCTGTTGAACAAGTTCCTCCTTTGGTATACCTTCTTTTATCCCGTTTTGGAGATGAGTGAAGACCGTTTCAGATTGAGAATCGAGATACGCATTGCTCCATCGCGCTATGGGATGGTCTTCCATAACCAAGGTTTGGAAGTCTGAGGTAGGCAACTCTGGGCCTTTGCTTAACATGTCATACAGGCTGGAAATCCTCTTCTCGTTTGGGAAGCCCGAGTCATTACGATACTGATCCGGAAGGAATGCGCTAGGCAGCTGATCTCGGTATGTATAGTCTCCGTCCAGCAACATCACAGCCATTACTTCGTTGGGCAAGAGAACATCTCGTCGCGTCATTGCATCTACAAGATGAGGCAACAGTCTATCATCTGCGACGTTATTCAAGTCGACATGTTGATTTTGCGCATATCGTACGAACAATTCGAATGCCAACTCTGCCTCGAAACTTTCGCGATATTTCCCTTCCAAGCTTAGCGATTGGGAAGTCATAGTGATTTGTTCCTCAACGTAGGATCCCATGTCAACCTCACTTACAAAAGCTTGATCTACCTTGAATCGCAGACCTGCTTTCCGGCTGAAAGAATCCCAATCGAAATTCTCGAGATACTCTTCCGGAACGCTTTCCGTCATATGCTTCAGAGCAGATACCGTAGCAAGTTGATTCAGGATTCCGTAATTTGACAGAATTTCAGTAGCATCATGGATTCCTCTCCTGTACGAGTCCGTGTATTCATAAGTCATGGCAGTAATTGCGTCTTTCTCGGACCGAAACGGAGGATTCAATAGCTCAGGAAAAGATGCTTCCAAATAGTGCTCCATTTTTTTGTGAGCAACCATTCCATCGAAAGAGGTACCAACGTAACCGAGATTGATGTTTTCGATAAGATACAGCACTGTTTCAATGGTTAATGACGTACCAGCTGAAGCTAGGACACCTGCACCGGGACCTCCTCCCAAGGTAGCAGCCCCACCGACGATGACTGACGGAATATGTACTAGACCAACTTTAAACGCTTCCCATAAGTCACCCTGCAACACATGATGACCGCCTTCCCTAATAGCAACAACTGTGCCAACTCCTCCGTACTTTGAGATACCGCGAATAGCTTTTGCAGGAAAGCCGTCTAGGTGCTCAGCAGATTCCGCTAACAGGCCTAACGGCAGATCAAGGAGTGCTGCGCCGCGTATCTGGAAAGACTCAGGGTCATCATCTGTACCATCTGTATCATGCTTGACATTTCCATCAACCATGGTCGCGAAACGTTTGATACCTAACAGGTCATGAACAATTCGATCTGCATGCCGCCAGGTCCAAGATTCATTGACCCAGTTAAGTGCAGGCATGTCGATTATTCCGCCCTCAGCGCGTGTGAACGCAAATGGCTCAGTTGCTTCAATGTCCTGGGACCATTCGATATCCTGCAAAACGCTCGCGCCGGGGTCTTCCCCGACATCCTGAGCCGGAGCCTGCTCTTTCTTACGGTCCCGGTTCTGCTGTGGACTCCCCGGTCTGCCTCCACCGGGAACATACGATGGCTGCGAATCTTCTGGTACTGGCTGTTGGCTCGGAGGCGTCTCTCCTCCACCAGGAATGTCCGGCGGCAGCCACGACGGCCACCATCCCACAGGTTGCTGTTCTGGCTCTGGCTTAGGTTCTGGTTCTGGTTCCGGCGGCTTGCCGCCACCACTAGGAACATACGGCGGCAGCCATGACGGCCACCATCCTATCTTTGGCAGCCTGGAACTGCCACCACCTTGCGCTGGCATCATCTCCTCCTTTCTAAAACATCAAATGGATCTGTGAATGGGGGCTGCGCAGCTCGCCCTGTCACAAGCCGCTGCGCATCCCCCAACCGATTTACGTCGAACCGTCGACTAGACCGCGCCCCAGGTCGGCGCTGTGCCCGTCGCCGGCTGCAAGGTCGCCGTGAACATCACCGCCCCGCCGGTCGTGATCTGCGGACGGTAGCTCGACACCAGGAACTCCCCGCTGTACTTGGGATCGTTCGTGGTCGGCGCCGCGTTGTTGCCCACCTGCACCTCCAGCGAGACCTGGCTCCCGGCCGCGAAGGCGCCCTGGATGACCGTGTGCGTGCCGGTGTCTGCGGTGGTCGTCAGATAACCCTGAATCGTCACCGGCGCCCGCAACTGCCCGTTGATATACTGGTGCACTTCGTCGCCGAAGCCGGTGACATCGAACTGGTCGTAGGTCAGTCCCAGGTCGATGCTGCGGATGTCCCCATCCGCGAAGGTACGCAAGGTACCGCTGCTGTCGTCCATCTTTACGATGACGTGATCTCCTGACAATGCCATGATTTGTTTCTCCTTTTTTGCGTTGGTTTTCTGTTCAATCTTACTGACTAGATGCTAACTCTGTGGCTGGCCGGTAGCATATTCCGACCATTCTCCCCTGCCGCCACGATTGACAGCCGCTACCGAGAACTCGTAGCCCATCTGATTTGACAGGCCACTCACGATGTAGGGCTCTCCGCTAAGGTTCGCGATGTGCGTTGGGTTGCCAGCGGTTCCCGCCTCGCGATAGCGCAGTTCATAAGTTGTGATCGGCAATCCGCTCGGTGCAGGCGGGGTGATCGAAACGGTTACTTGCTGATTGCCAGCCTCCAAGCTCGGTGACTGCAGCTTGGCGGGCGGCGCGAAGACCTGCGGCTGGTTGCCGAGGGCGATCCAGCTTTTGATTCGTTCTGCCTGTCCGCTATTCGCCACCAAAACGCGGATCAACGAATTGGTCACCACGCTCGTCGGGCGGGCCGTTGAGTCAAAAGCCATACGGTAACTATCCGAGAGGGTGTTGGCGGAAACGGGAAGTTCAAAGATTTGATCATCTCCGGGCAGATAGATATAGAACGAAGCCTTGGACAAGAGTGTAGGCAACAGTTCCCACTCATGCTTCTGCGATCCGATAAACCGCGGAAGGTTATTGCTATAAGGCGCCGAATCGGTGTCCCAAGCCATCGACTGCAATTCGACATCCGTATTGCTGTTGTCCGCCTTCGTCAGGTTCAACCAGCGAGAGCCAGTGACCTCTCCGGTGCCCCGCAACAGAAAGGGCGGGTCTTCGCCGGTTGGATCCACCGATTGAAATTGGAAATCCGTCAGCAAGCCCTGTGGCGACAGATCGGGCAATACCGTCCCGACGAGACTTCCCGTCATCAATCGAGTCAGCGAAATCGCGATCTTGATACGATCCCGTGCCGCGTCATCAATTATCGCTTTCCAGCGCACATAGCGGGGGATTGTCCCATCAATCTTGACCCGCTCCGAGCCGAGCGTCTGGGTATTCGATGTGAAGGTCGCCAAAGTGCTCTCTTCACCGGTGAATCCGCCGGTGCTGGAACCCTCAATGCTGATAGTGTAGGCATCGCTAACCGCGGCGTTAAGCACATGCAGACAGGCCAGGGCGCCCGTATCCGTAGAAACGCCGTTGTCTACCGCATTCCCCCGGAATGAACCGATGAGTTCAATCGGGTTTGTCAAAGCTACTCCCCAGCCGCCGTCGTCGCCTCGATTGGCGAAGACCGCTTGGAAGGGAATCATCCGGTTGACCTGGGGAAGGGTACCGTAACGTCCCTGTTGCGGCAGAAAACTGAAGACCGGGGCGCCTGTTGTCGGCTCGGCGTTATCTCCCACATACACCGAGACCAGCCCAGCGACATCCACCCCCTTCAACGCGGGATGAGACCCCGCCTCGCCACTGTTCATGAAGCCGGCGTGCTGCACCGCCATCATGCGCTGCCCGGCGATAAACTTGCGAACCTCATCGCCAAAGGCAGTGGCATCAAGGACATTACGGTTGTCATTGATGCTGATGTGGTTGCTGTCGCCGGTGATTTCATAGCTGTCAACCAGGACTTGTACATGATCGCCTGAAAGTTTCGACATCATCTCCTCCTAGATATGTTGATAACGGTTGACATAACCGTGCAGGACGACGGCGTTGGCCCGGTCGGCGAAGGCGCGGACAAGCGCGCTATTCTGCAGCACGTGGCCTGGGATGACTTCCGTGAAGCCACTCTCCGCCGGAATCGTGATTTCGATGAGATCATCCGGGCTGTCCCTCCCACCCCATTCGACTGTCAACTTAACAGCCGAAGTGTGAGTGTTCACCGCCTCAATGAAGATCTCATCCCATTCATTGGCGGCGATACTGCTCAGCGCCGTGTGGACCGGGGTGCCGGGCGTAGCGGTCGCCGCCACTTTGATGCCGCGTCCGTCGGCGCTGCCGCTCAGCTTGCGCTTCTGGTAATCGCGATAGTCGCGCGTTTCATTGCGCATATCATTTCTCCTTTCTTGATATTTCTGATAGTGGATGGAAGGATCGTCTAAATCTCCCGCACCCAGAATTGGGCGCCGGCGTACAAAAGTACATTGTTTGGATTCTTCCACTGGAGCTTAAAGGTATGGGTTCCGGCGCCCAGGTTTTGGATCACACGGGTGAAACTTTGACTGATGTATTCGTCTTCAACCTTGACTCGCATCATACCCTGATTACCGCCTATTCGAACGCCATCGACAGCAATATCGAGACAGCTTTCCGTGTCTCTTGATCCGCGTACCATCACACCGTCAAAATGCGCAAGTACGTTCCCACCCGCGGTTGTAATCGCCAGGTTCAGGTTTGTGCCGTCCACGTCGGCGAATTGGCTATTCGTGTTTGCATTGATATCCGCTGTCGTTGTATAAACCGCCATCGCCGGATTCTTCAACACTGTCAGATTTTCTCCAACCGCGTTCATATCACTTGGGGCGACCAGTTCGCCGACAGTCCAATCCGTCTTGGGGGTCGTCCATGCCATATGTTTTCTCCTTCTGATTTGACTTGTAAACACTGCCTGAGATTTAACAACTTGATCGGCATTACTGAATCTCGATCAAGTCCCGGTATGATCGGCAGCGAGCGCTCCACGCTCATCCGCCGTTCAAACTGCATTTTCGCATCGCGCCAGTCGCGCCTATTCTTTTACATATATGCCTCCTTCCTAAGTACTCGTCTTTGCCGACGGAAGCGTCTAAATCTCCCGCACCCAGAATTGGGCCTCCTTCTTCAGCCTTACCCCTCTTTCTTGGTACGATTCCCACTGAAACTTGAAAGTATGGGGTCCAGCGCTCAAATTTCGAATCAAGTTGGTGAAGCATATGGGCACATTTTGTCTACCATTATCAAGACCCGCGTTGACAATGCCGTTACTGCCTCTTTGCCGGACCCCATCGACTTCAAGATTAAAGCCGACGGTGTGACCCCGATTCGTCTGATCATGAATTACGCCCTGGAAATGCGCCAGCACATCCCCGCCAGTGGTGTTAAGCGTGAAATTCAAATTCTCGCTATCAATATCTGACCAGGTTCTGGGAGTTGCAACGATGTCCGATGGCGTTGTGTAGGTTGCGATCGGCAGCGGAGCCATCAACTTCTTGAGATGCTCACCGATCTCATTCATATCATCAGCGGTAACCAACTCGCCGTTGGCCCAATCAGTTCTGGGTATTGCCAAAGTCATATACTTTCTCTCCTTCCGATTTGACTTGTAAACACTGCTTGGGATTTGTCAACTTGATCGACATTGCCGAACCTCGATCAAGCCCCGGTCTGATCGGCAGCGAGAGCCTCTATGCTCATCCGCCTTTCAAACTGCGCTTTCGCATCGCGCTACTCGCGCCTGTCCTTTTACATAAATCCCCTCCTTCCTACTCGCTTCTCTTTGCCGACGGAACCGCCTAAATCTCGCGCACCCAGAATTGGGCGTGAGACTTAAGTCTCATCCCCCTGCCGTTTACGCTCGACTTCCACTGAAGTTTGAATGTATGAGCTCCGGCGCCCAGGTTCCTAATCAGGTAGGAAAAACCTATTGGACTCCGGGTCGAATCAATGCCGGCGGACACAATGCCGGTGTAGTTGCCGCCCTGCCGGTCCCCATCGGCTTCAATGTCGATGAGAACAGTTGTACTGTCGCCAAGGCAATGAACCGCGCCTTGGAAAGCTGCCAGCACATCCCCGCCACTAGTGGTGATCGTGAGGTTCAGATTGTCGCTATCAATATCGACAAAGTCATCAGCGTATGAATCAATGTCTGATGTCGTTTGATAGCTCGCTGTCGGCGACGGAGCGACTAAGATCGCATGTTTCTCATCGACCGCGCGCTTTTCGTCAGCCGTAACCGGCTCGTCGTTGGTACCGTCCGATTCAGGTGTTATACCAACCATTGCATGTTCTCCTTCCTTACGACTTCTGTCACTTTCTCGCATGTATTGGAATCATCCTGCTAAACATCAAGCAGGTTTGTGAACGCGTCGCGTGGATTTGCCCTGTCACAAGCCAACTCACACGACGCAACCGTTGTACTGCGTACTTTGAAAATCGGCACTCAGCGATCTTTCCTCATTCGTGTCCTTTCGCTCTTAGTTTGATGATATGCAGTAATAATAGAACTTTTGTGCTAATCAATTGCGACTAAATAGTCGCAATTTACCAAATTGAATGGAATTCGTATGTTTCATACCGTTTCCGAACGATTCGGCTCGACCATCCCTGCGATTCTCCACTCAAGACGTCTTATTTTGCCGACAAAGCGCGACTTCGGTCACATATCCACAAGTAGCATCAGCGATGGCCAGGATGGCCATATACAATGTACCCGACTACAAACCGCTCCAAGGCGCCAAAGCAACCCATATCGCGATTGTCATGCATTCTATTGCGCATATCACCACTCCTTTCTTGCTTGATATTCGGTCATGCGAGGGATTTATGAAATCTCCCGCACCCAGTATTGGGCATGAGACAACATTCGCGCTGATCCATTCTGCTTCCACTGGAGTTTAAAGGTATGCGATCCAGCACTCAAATCCTGAATCAGACGGCTAAAAGTCACAATATCACGCCCCACAGCATGCACAAAGTGACGTCGCAGAATGCCATCGACACCGCCTAGGCGGTTACCGTCAACTTCAATATCAAAATCGACCCATCGATGATTAGCAAACTCTACCGATCCGCTGAAATGAACCAACACATCCCCACCCGCTGTTGTAATCGTCAGGTTCAGATTGTCGCTGTCAACATCGGCGAATTCGCGAATATCCGCATCAATATCCGCTGTCGTTGTGTATACGGCCGAAGCCGGATTCTTCAAGGTCTCCAGATTCTCACCGACCGCATTCATGTTCTCTGCGGTCATCAGTTCCCCGGTAATCCAATCGGTCTTTGGGTCTGTCCAAGCCATTGCACGTTCTCCTTTATTCGAATTCTGTTTCTATCTCGTGTATGCTGGAATCGTACTGCTAAACATCAAGCACTATGTGAATGCGTCGCGTGGATTTGCCCTGTCACAAGCCAAGTCACACGACACAACCGCTCCTCCGCGTACTTTGAATTTACCCGTCAGCAGTCCTTCGTTAATCCACTCCTTTCGCTTTCAATTTGCTGATATGCAAAGATAATAGCACATTTGTACTAATACAATCGCGACTATTTAATCGCGTTTTGTCAAATCGAATGGAATTCGTATATTTCATACTTTTTCCGAACGATTACCCGCCCGTCCTTGCGACACCTCATTCAAGATGAGTTGCTTTGCCGACATACCAGCGTTATGCTCGCTTACCCACGAGTAGCCGCAGCACTGAGCAAGATTGCGCATCTGCATAGACCGCAAACCGCGCCAGAGCAAGCATAGGATCCTCATCACGACTGCCTCGTGTTGTTTGTGACATTTTGTTTTGCGTTTCTCGAAAATCTTGCTAGCCGGTGGAAGGACCGCCTAGATTTCTCCTAGCCAGATTAATGTCTTGAAAGCTAGTTCATCGAATCCCCATCAGAGACGCAGAACCATATCGTCTATCAGCTTTGTAACGATACCGCTGTACGTTAGCGCTCATGCTTAACATCTGCGCATTTCCATCATAAGTAATGCGCACGGCTACACTATTGTTTGTACGTGAAGGAGGACCAGTGGCACCGTCGTGGCACGAGCCCGTCCACGTATTCGTATCCGAATCATATGCCATAGTGCTACGCCATATCACGGGCAAATGATGGCCGGACGACCCATTTAATGGCTGGAAGCCGATATAACTGTTAAAGACATCCAACGTCATCGCTATGGGACCAAAGCTGATTGAGCCCCTACTGTTATAATTGTTTCTTGGAGCCTCTGACGCAGTTTGAATCGCAAATATTTCGTTTGCTGTTACAAAAAGCTCTGGCGCCGGCTCCTTCAACGATGCCAGATTCTCGCCTATCGCATTCATATCGTCGGCGGTCACCAACTCGCCGTTTGACCAATCAGTTTTGGGTGTTGTCCAAGCCATTTCATCTTCTCCTTTTTTTGCGACTTTTGTCGCTTTCTCAGGTGTTATGGAATTGTCCTGCCAAACATCAAGCACTTTGTAAAACTGTCGCGCGGATTTGCCCTGTCACAAGCCAGTTCGCACGACGCAACCACTTCCTTGCGTACTTTGAAACCAGTCCTCAGCAGTCTTTCTTTGATCCTGTCCTTTCGCTTTTAGTTTGATGATATGGATAAATAATAGAACAAATAAGCTAATCAGTTGCGACTAAATAGTCGCGCTTTTTCAAAAATGAATGGATTTGATATGATTTCTAGGCATTCTTTGCGCGATAAAGTACTTTCATCCCCGAAAGTTTTTATTCAAGGCGCACTGCCTTGCCGACAAAGCCCAAGTCGATCGCCTAGCCGCAAGTAGCATCAGTGCCGCTTGGATTGTGCGACCGCAGTGACTACCTTTCGCAAATCATTCCAGGGCGTCAGAGCGACTCGCCCGGGTCAGACTAGAGCCGCGATTTGGGGTAATTACAGTTGCGTTGATGTGTTGTCAATTTGGAAAATAACGATGGCTGCTTGCTCTCGCGGAGTCGACACAAGTCTTCACACTCACCGGTTTTCAACAGTGTCGACCAACTCCCCCTTTCCAGTTTCGAAGCTAAGGGATTCGGACGTATATTGGGAATTGAACGCTTACAGTCTACAATAGACATTAATCAATCTACGATCATCTCGGAGAACCAAGCCATGCCAAAGATCACCTTTATCGGCGCCGGAAGCTTCGGCTTCACCCGCAAGCTGGTTAAAGACATCTTGACCTTCCCGTCCCTCGCAGGCGCGGAAATCGCCTTGATGGATATCGATGCCGAGCGCCTCGATTTCGCCAAGCGCGCCGTCCAGCGCATCGTCGCCGCCGGCGAATACCCAGCCAAAGTCAGCGCAACCATGGACCGCGTCGAGGCCTTGCGCGGCGCCGATTATGTGGTCGTCACCATCCTGGTTGGCTCAACCGATGTCTGGCGGCACGATATCGAGATCCCCATGAAGTACGGCGTCGATATGAATGTCGGTGATACGCGCGGCGTTTCCGGCATTTTCCGCTCTTTGCGCACGATCCCCGTATTGGTCGATATCGCCCGTGATATGGAGCGCTACTGCCCAAACGCGCTGATGTTGAACTATACCAATCCTATGGCGATGCTCTGCCGCGCGATGGATATTGAAACGGATATCATGGTGACGGGCCTCTGTCACAGCGTGCAAGGCACCTCGAAGATGCTGGCGAACTGGATCGGCGCGCCTTATGACGAGATCCGCTATACCTGCGCCGGCATCAACCACACCGCCTGGTTCGTGGAATATACCTGGAATGGAGAAGACGCCTATCCTTTGATTCACCGCGCGATCTCTGAAAACGAGGATATCTATAACAAGGAACAGGTGCGCAACGAGATGTACCTGGCGCTTGATTATTACGTGACTGAATCCAGCGGGCACAATTCCGAGTACAACTGGTGGTTCCGGAAACGCCCCGACCTAATCGAAAAATACACTACTCACGGCACTAACTGGAATCCCGGACATCACGCCTATATCTTGAAAGAATATCGCCGCCGCGAACACGATTGGCGCGATGACATCCACGCCTGGTTCGAGGCAGAGGAGATTGACCTGGAACGCGGTCACGAATACGCCGCCTACATCATCAACGCCATGGAGGGCGGGGAACCCTTCAAATTCAATGGCAATGTGCCCAACAAGGGTCTGGTCGACAACCTCCCGAGCAATGCTTGCGTTGAGGTACCCGTCTGGGCGTCGCGTGATGGCCTAGAAGCGGTGGCGGTCGGCCCGCTGCCGGGTTCCGTGACGCCGCTGACCAACCTGTATTCGCAGATTGAAGAGATGGCGGTCGAGGGCATCCTCAAGGGCGACAAGCGTTTGATCTACCAGGCTGTAGCTTATTCGCCACTATCGGCGGCGGTCTGCTCGCTGCGGGAGATCCAATCCATGGTGGACGAGTTGTTCGCGGTGAATGAGGCGTTTCTGAACCCGGCCTTCGCCTGATCAAATGCTTTGCTTGCGCCGCAATACTTTTGAGTCCGATTTGCATCGTTGTATACTCTATAAAGAGGGATGTGCGATGCGTCGCGCACTCTATCCGTCACAATTTGGCAGCGTAACGTCTGAAGAAAGCGTATCTTTATCATGCGTATCGGCCCGCTGTTACGACTCGCTCTGCGCGTTTTCGCCCTTACCGGTCTGAAGAGCTTTGCGCTTGGAGTCGCCAGTACTTTCATACCAGAGGGCCAAGCCTTCAGCCTCTCGTATGCCTTACATATGGGAAACTTCACCGCCCTATTTGGGACATTAATCTTTGGCACGATTTACGTTGTAATCGCGATAGTAGTCGCGATCATCTTCGGAAGCAGGCCGAACGCGCGCAAATTCAAGTTGATCCTCGCCCTTGCGATGGTCGCTGTCACGTTGCCAATTATTATCAATGTGATTGAGAACGCGATTCGTTATCCGGCGAGCTATGAACTGATAACTGTGCTATGGTGGATTGTTCATGGCGCCGTCGTTGTGGGCATCAGCCAGATCGTGGCCCGCAAGTACATTCAAGAAGTCTTGTCAGTAGGCCGAAAGGCGAAAGCGCGATGAAACTGCCGCGCAATCCCAAGTTCAGATTATTTGTGCGATTGATCACCTACATTGCGTTGAAGAGTTTCGCTCTCGGCATACTCGATTCGCTCTTTTGGGGACGTAGCTTGGACCATAGTCTATATGTTGCGCAAGGCCTTACCCTGTTGGGCATGCTGACTTTTGGCATCGCAATGGGTGTGGTCGGGGTCGTGATCGCGGCGGTCTTCGGCTACGAGCCAGATCCTCGGCGCTTCAAGCTGGCCATGGCGCTCGCAGTCGTTGCCTTACCGGCATTGGTAATCATGATATTTGTCCATGATTGGCTGCGCTATCCGAACAGATATGACATTTCCTTCCTTCTCTTGCCCTTGGCTCATGCCGTCATCTCCCTCTGGATCAGCCAAATCGCCGCGCGAAAATATCTCGAGGAGAATGCGTTGAGAATACTTAGGGACAAATCCTAGTGTGGCGAGTTGCCGCGCTCTTTCGAATTGTTTGGCGCACAGTTCGCTACAGCGTGCTGTTCGGAACGCCCGGGACTGTGATCTTCGTCCTCATTACGGGGTGGCAATCCTATGGATCATATGGGCTGGCACGTATCACACAATCATCTGGAGCCTCGCTGTTGGCGCTATCGGCTCTGCCATCTTCGGCTTGATCTTCAGTATTGTTATGGTGGCGACAGTGCTTATGTTCTTCCCAAGAATCGAGGATGGCCGCCGCTTTCGGTCAATTGTAGGATTGGCTCCCTTTTACATTCTTCTAGTGGTTCATGTGTTGCTGAATACCGTTGGTGAGACTGCGGCGTATTTTAGGTTGCTCGCAAATGGTCCCGCCTGGATAAAGCTGCATTTCATGGCGTTCTTGATTGCGCTGGCAGGGGCGGTCGTACTCTGTCGACATGTCGCCGGAAAATATGCCACAGAGGTCGCGCCCAGGAAGCGTAAGCAACAGGTTTGACCACTGAAAGTCATCCGCCCTGCGCCGCAAGCCGCTCTTTCGCCTCCCGCGCCGGCCTGAAATTGGGATTGAAATTGAGCGCGGTATTGTAGTTTTGCAGCGCCTTGTCGAATTCGCCGCGTCCCTCGCGCGCCATGCCCAGGTAGTACCAGGTCTCTTCCACGAAGTGACCGCCGCCATCGTTCTGGTTCTGCCGCACGATCGCGATCATGTCGTCGAAGCGCCCGGTGCGATAGTAAGCCTCGTATGGACCGAACTGATACCACATCATGCGCCAGGGCAATCCCAGCGAAATCGCCTGATCGTAGGCCTGTGCCGCCACGTCGTACATGCCCAGGTTGACGAAACTGCTGCCCATATTGAACCAGGCATGGGCGTCCTCGGGATGGGCGATGGCCTCGGCGCGCGCCATTTCCAAGGTGTTGATATGATTCTGCCATTCGTCCGCGTCGACGCCCAGAAGCTCCATTAACTCCCCTTCGCGATCAGCCATGTACAAGACCATGTAAGTGTAATTGAAATGTTGCCAGTACTTGACAATATCCTGGTAGCTGTAGCGCGTATTGGGACCTTTGAAACTGTCCATGCTGCTGAACTCTTCCAATTGGTCGTCGTACCCGCTCAGTAGAAGGTAGTGCCCCATCCAGTCATATCCGCTGGGTTCGTAACCTTTTTCGATAACCACAGGGAAGTCATTAACCATCAGCTTCTGCAGTAATTCGATGGTGCCGCCGCTGCGGACCATACCGTAGACCGGAATCTCCGGGATCTGCGTGTTGACGAACTCCGCCATCTGCCAGGGGCTGACGTTTTTGTCTTCGCCATCGGGTTTCAACCAGTTGGCGGCGCGGTTTTGATCGTCTTCATAACCGAAGTGGACCAAGGCATTAGTCAAAGTCGCGGGACCGCAGTTGTTCCAGCCCTGGTATTCTGTCCCAAGCCCATTCATGCGAAAGACAGAGGGAAGCGAAATGTTTTCGCTTTGTGCGGAAGCCAGCAATGGCGTGGCCAGCAATGCAAGAAGGATCAACAAATGAATTCGCTTCATCATCAAGAGCCTTAAGATCAAGTGCCTGCAACGCTCATTATACACGGATGAGCCACAAGCGAAACGGACGCTTTGCCTCCGTTCCAGCAACTGACAGTCGCAGGCGGCAAGTCTGATTCTTGACGGGGCGCAATGCGGGGAAGCATCGTTAATCCCAAGCCGATTTGTCATCGACTCGGATCTGATTTGCGCGGATGCCGCGCGAGAAAGCATGCGTCGGCGCCGGCTCAATCGTTGGTTCTTCTTCACCGGCGGCGATCATGCGCTTGATCAGGCGGGAGCGCAAAACATCACAGACTTTTCGATGCGATTCGTAACCCGCGATATTGCGCAATTCATAGGGGTCGGCCAACAGATCGTAAAGTTCGGATTCGACATAGCAATCGCTGCCGGCATCGTCCCAACCGCTTTTGTTCGGCGCGGTAACCGCGTATTTCCAGCGTTTGCTGCGGATGGCGCGGCCGACCTGCGACTCGCTGTACTGCACAAAGACCTCGCGGGACCAATCCCTTTCTTCCCCGCGGATTAGCGGCAGGAGGGACCGTCCCTGCATCTGAGCTGGCACAGGTATCCCCGCCGCATCCAAGAGCGTCGGCGGCAAATCGATCAAACTGACCAACTCGGATATGCGACCGCCTCCCGTAAAAGGACCGCCGCATAACATGGTCGGCACGCGGATCGAGGCGTCGTGCGGAGAGCGTTTGTATTCGTCGTTGCGGGTCTTGAAGTGGCAGCCGTGATCGGAAGTGAAGAGGATGACGGTGTTTTCCAGCAAGTCGAGGCTGATGAGCGCGTCGGTCAGTCGACCAAGCGCTTCGTCCAGCCGCTTGATCACGCCCAGGTAGCTGGCCAGATGCAAATGCGCCGAGCCGCCGAGGGCAGCCAAGTCGGGCGGCATCCAGCGTCCTCTATAGCGCGCGGCATAACCCCCTGGCGCCGGAAAATCATCGCGGTGGTTTTGATGATGCGGCTCCAGGAAGGACAGGAACAAGAAAAAGGGATTGTCTTGATGTCCGTCGATATAGCGAATGGCGGCATCGGTCTGCGCGTCGACGCGATAACCCGGGAGTTTCTGCGGTTGTTGATCGTTGTCGTACATCACCAGGTCAAAAGCGTCCGAGGTGAACTCCAACAAGTTGGAGGCCAGCCAATAGTCATAGCCGCCGCGCTGCTCTGGCGGCACGGGTCCCGCGCCCGTGTCCGCCAGGTGCCATTTACCGATATAGGCTGTGTCGTAGCCGGCTTCGCCGAAACAATGCGCCAGCGTCGCACTGTCACTCGGTAGAGGGATGCCATTGCGATAGCAGCCAGTTTCGGTGGCGTACAGACCGGTTTGCAAACAAGCGCGCGCCGGACCGCAGACCGGCTGACAGGTGAAGGCGTAATGCACATCAGTGCCCTGCCGCGCCATGCGGTCGAAATTGGGCGTCAGATCCAGCGGATTGCCATGCACGCCGGTGGTGTCCCAGCGCTGCTGGTCGGTGAAAAACACAATTACGTTTGGGTGATCGGACATTGTTATCAGCCTCAAGTCCTCTGCCAATTCAGGCAAATTTTACCACAGTCGCTCGGCGCGTAATCGGCGAAAGGGTTCCAGGAATGTCGCGCTCACGCAAAACAGTAAGTCTTCTCGTCGCATGAGCGACGCGGTTTTTATAAACAGGGTGTATCGTTAGCGGATGCCATAGCTGCCCGGGTCTTTGTCATATTGTGCCGCCAGTGGAGCGGGAGACTTATGGTTGCGCCTTGTACAATTAGGTATAATGCCAATCGATAGAAGCTGATTACGTCTACGCGGATAAGGATGTTAATGAAGAAAGTACGCGACTTCCTGCAAAGCTGTAACTACCCGCGCGGCGATCTCCATGACCTGCCCTCGACGGAAAAGCGCTTCCCCGACGGCGCGGCTTACCGCATCGAAATCCCCAGCACCGAGGGTCCCAAGGCGCTGGCCGCTGTTCTGGAAGCCGCCGATGAATACGGCGTGACGGTACATCGCGTCTCTCAAGGCAGCGGTATCTGGATGCTGACTGACGACGAGATCCGCGAGATGTGCAGGCTGGGCGCCCAGGCCGGTATCGAAGTCAGCCTGTTTGTGGGACCGCGGGCGGCCTGGGGCACTAGCGCGCAAGTCCGCGCCAGCGCCGGCAAGAACCTGGGCGCGCGCCTACGTGGCATGGAGGACGTGGTCTACGCGACCGAAGACATCATTCGTGGCTGCGAACTGGGCTTGCGCTCGGTGCTAGTGGCCGATGAGGGACAATTGTGGCTGGTCAACGAGATGAAGAAAGCGGGCGATCTGCCCGCCGATCTGGTGGTCAAGATCTCGGTACAGTTAGGCGCTGCCAATCCAATATCGGTCAAGTTGATCGAGGAGCTGGGGGCCGGCACCTACAATGTGCCCACTGACCTGACTCTGCCGCAGATCGCCGCCATCCGCTCCGTCGTGAATTTGCCGCTGGATGTATATGTCGAGGCGCCGGACGACTTTGGCGGTTTCGTTCGGCATTACGAAGTGCCGGAGCTCATCCGCATTGCGTCGCCGATCTATGTGAAGCTGGGTTTGCGCAACGCGCCCAACATTTATCCCAGCGGCCTGCACATCGAGGACACGGCGATAAAGCTTTCGCGGGAACGCGTGCATCGGGCGGCACTGGTGATGAACATCATCAAACGCTACGCGCCGGAGGCTCTCATGGGCGAAGTCGGAGCGGATGATCAGGGGATTCCGGTGGTTTAGCGATATTCTCCCCTTCCCTCCTTGTGGGGGCAGGGGTCGGGGGATGGGGGGTTAACGAACAATGAAAATCAGCAATGTCAGTACCATGGTGATGGGTACGCCCTGGCGCAATCTGCTCTTCGTCAAAGTGGAAACGGATGAGGGCTTGGTAGGCTGGGCTGAGGCGCGTCCGGTTGGCGGCGTGGGACCGGTGATCGGCTACCTCAACGAATCTGTGCCGGATTTCGCCCTGGGCCGCGATCCCTTCAACACCGAGGACATGACCTACCGCATGCTGCGCGAGACCTACGGGCGCGCCGGCGAGATCGCCATGACCGGCATCGCCCTGTTGGAGATCGCTTGTTGGGATATCGTAGGCAAGGCGCTGGGACAGCCGGTTTATCGCCTGCTGGGCGGGGCAGTTCGCGACAAGATCAAAGCCTATGCCAATGGCTGGTACCGCGTGGAGCGAACACCTGAAGCCTGGCACGCAGCCGCCAAAGAAGTCACCGACAAGGGGTATCGCGCGCTGAAGTTCGACCCCTTTGGCAGCGGCTTCTATGAATTCACGCGCGAGGAAAAACTGTTGTCAGTGGCGCTGGTAGAAGCGGTCTACGATGCCGTAGGACCCGATGTCGAGCTCTTGATTGAAATGCATGGCCGCTTCAACCCGGTGACGGCGACTGAGATCATCCGCGATCTTGCGGAGTTTCGACCCGCCTGGGTGGAAGAGCCAGTGCCACCGGAGAATTTGCGCGCGTTGCGTGACGTTCGGGAAGTCGCTCTTGCTTTGGGCATCCCGGTAGCGACCGGCGAACGCATCCACACGCCTTATGAATATCGCGACCTGTTCGAGTTGGGCGCCGCCGATATCATCCAAACCGATACCACGCACTTCGGCGGCATCATGAATATGAAGAAACTGGCCGGCACGGCCGAAATGTATTACGTTCTGGTCGCGCCGCATAACGTGGGCGGACCCTGTTCGACCATGGCGTCGCTGGCAGTGGCCGCGACCACGCCCAACTTCAAAATCCAGGAGTACTTCAACGATTTTGCCGATCCGCCGGTCAAAGCAGTGGGCCTGGGCATGCCGGAAGTTGTGGACGGCTATTTCCCGTTGCCGGACAAGCCCGGTCTTGGCGTCGACATCGACGAGGAGATCATCGCCGAATTCCCCCAGCGCGAGACGGATTTCAATCTGTTCAGCGACGATTGGCATCGGCGCGATTTGAAGTGAGGGAGTCCTGGCGCGCCTGTTTAGGCCTTTTCAAAACTGATATCGAGATAGACCTGCGCCAACGGCAACTCGCAATGGAGCGCCGGCAAGGCAATGACATCATCCAGGCTGGTATACTCCTGTAAGAGCCACCTTTCTTCGGCGCGGGTGCAGAGCTCGGCGTGGACGCGATCCTGGTCGATGATGAGATAGGCTTCAATCGACGGCACAGCAAAGTAATAATCGCGCTTGTCGACGCGATCGCGCCTATCCGAAGACGAGGATGTCACTTCGACCACAAAAACTGGATTGAGCAAGCTGAGTTCGCTTTCGTCCTCATAGGCTGCTTCGCCGCGTACGACGCTCAGATCTGGATATACGTATCGCGATGCTGCGGCTTGAACGCGCATATCGCTATTATAGATCTTATAATCCGGGCGATTCACCCGGCTGCCAAGGCTGAGCAGGATATTGACTTTTATGATGCTATGATCGCCCGTTCCTCCCGTCATCTCGATGATTTCTCCGTCAATGTATTCGTGTTTGAGTTCCTGCCGCTCTTCCCACTCGAGATAGTCGGCGACGGTCATCCTGCGCTCTCTTTGGATTGCCATGTCAAACCTCGACTGATTTCACTTTAATAGGAGACAGTATAACATGTGGCGATTGCAACAGCGGCGCGGAGACCTCAGCCATCCGCCAAAATGCGATCCACCGAATCCGCCAACTCGCGAAGATTGTTGACCATAAAGACATTGTCGGCGACCATGCTGTATTCCCACATGTCGCTGTCCCCGCTGCCCCACTGACGGCGTGGCTCGGGGCAAAACCAGATCATTCGCCTTCCTTTGCGCTGCATATCCTGCGCGATATCGAGACGCGGATCGTTGTAATTGTTGCGCCCGTCGCCGAAGAAGAGGATGGTCGAGCGGCTGTCGATCAAATGCATATGCTCGTTGTTGAAGGTGTTCAGGCTGTTGCCCAGGTCGGTGCTGTAATAGCCCGGCGGGTTTTCCATCATGATTCGAGCCACGGCTTCCCGCGGCGGCAATTCCGCCAGCGTGGTGCTGACATCGACCAAATCATGAATGAAAATGAAGCTGTGAGTGCGCCGCACCTGGTCGCTCAATTCGTAAACCATGGTCAGCAGGAATTCCACCGCGTAACGCATTGAAGTGCTCAAATCGCAAATGAGAACCAGCGTGGGTTTCTTGTGGCGCACCCGGAATTGCACTTCCATCGGCACACCGCCATAACGCATGTTCTTGCGGATCGTTTTGCGCGGATCAAAGCGGCCAGACTTGGCGCGCTTCTGGCGCAGAGCAGCGCGGGTGCGCAGGCGCGCTGCCAGGCGACGAATCTCCTCGCGGATGTCGTCAATATCGGCGCTGCTTAAGCGCTGCAACGGCACGTCCAGCAGGTCAGGCCGGTCGCGCGGTTCGCGCTCGGCCATTTGTTCCGCCAGTGTAGCGCCCACATGCTGCGAAATCTGCTCGGACAAGCCGCCCATATTCTCGCGCAAGAGCGATTCCAATTCCCCCAGCGCTTCTTCGCTCATACCCATAGCCGCCAGTTCTTCCAGAATATCGTCGAGCAGGCGATCCATTTGGGTCAACCCGGCTTGGCGATTCATGCGCCGCTCGAACCAGGGACGCATATACATCTCGTCGCCCCCCGGCAGGCCCGAAGCATCACCCAGTTGCTGCAGCTCTTCTTCGCTAAACTCGCGGCCTTCCAATAGTCGTTCCAGCAGGTCGCGCAAGGCATCCAGGTTGCCCATCAGTGAATCCATCGCCTCTTGCAAGAGTTGCTGCTGTTCCTCTTCCAGTTGATCGAGGATATTCTGCAAGGGAGGTCTGTTGTTGGAGAAGAAAAGTGGAAAAAAATAGTCGAAGACCGGCTGATGCCGGTGGTCCTTGACCAAGGTGGCTTTCAAGGTGCTCTTGAACGCCGAAACATCCGTCACGCCCGTGTGGTCAACGCCGAACATAGCGTCTTGACTCTCCGCCAGCGAGATGCGGACTCCGGCGGCGCGCAGGGCGCGGATGAACTCGACCATTCGCTTTTGCATGGGCGCAAGCCTTGCTGCTTGACGGCGACAATATGGTCTCTTAAATGGTAGACGATTTTGCCCGCTGCGGCAAATTTTCTTGCGTACGGGCGCTCACCGGGCTTCCGGCTTCAATTCGACCACCAGGCCATTGCTCCAGCCATATTTCTTGTCCATCTTGGCTTTGACCGCCGCCAGCAGTTGCGCGTCGCCCGGTAGAGACGCCCTGCCTGGCGCTACTGTGCTGTCAAGCCGAAAGCTGATTGACGGATTCGCTCGGATATTCCGCACCCAATGAGACGCTTCGCGTTTTTCTGACACCAAATAATAACAACCTCGATGTTCGACGTACCAGATTTCGATCTCGTGTGGCCTCCCGGTCTTGTGCCCGATGGTGGTCAAGTAGAGATATTTGCCTGCGCTCATAGCTGCACCCGTATCCCTTGAGGTCTTGCATAACAACGTTGCTTCGAATATTCTTGTTGCTTGCTGCTATCGTGGCAACGGCATATATCTTTGCCGCTCGCGCTATCGAGAAGAATAATGCAAATATCCATCCGACGCGAATTACCTGAAGATATCAAGGAAATCCACGCCCTCGAAGCTGAAGCCTTCGGCTGCCGCCTGCAAGCCGACATTGTCGATCGCTTGCGCGATGACGGAGCCTTGTGGCTGTCGCAGGTCGCGCTTGTCGACGATCGCATAGTCGGGCACGCTGCCTACAGCCTGGTCGAGATTTCCCACAACAGCAACAATTGGCATTTCCCGGCCTTGGGGCCCATCGCTGTTGCACCTGCCTATCAAAGGCAAGGTATCGGCAGCGCCTTGATTCGCGCGGGTTTTGAGGTTGTGGGAGAGGCGGGCTTTGGGCTGCTGTTTCTGGTCGGGAGTCCCAACTATTACCCCCGCTTTGGTTTCCAGCCAGCGCTTCCGCTTGGGTTCACCTCGGACTACGTCAAGCCGGGCGGGCGGCACGAACATTTTATGGCGCTCGTTCTGGATCAAAGCCTGATTGGCTCTGTACGCGGCCACATGCGCTTTCACGGGGCATTCCCGGACCCTTGACCGCATACCCGTCTCGTCAGTCGCGTGGTGCCTTTGCCGATGCAGCTAGCAGACGAGTGATGCCACGCGAATGTGGAAAACCGTTCGTCCCCGGTCGTGGATTCAGATTGGCGAGAGCACAGATTCGATTTCCTCGGCGGCCTTTTGCGCGGCGAACAAGACTTGAGCGAGATTGGCGTCAGAAGCAACCAGAACGGCCAGCGATACCTCCCCCACCGGAAAGGACAACATTGTACCGGCCTCCCCCTCCAAGACCAGGCGCCCCGGTTTGCCTTGGGCCAGCCGATGCATAGTTCGCTCCCCGGCGCCGGTTAGCGAAGCTGCCAGCGCCGCCAACTCAGTGCTCTCAATCATTTGCCCAGGACCGTTTCCGTCCCCAT
This sequence comes from Chloroflexota bacterium, assembly GCA_011525385.1. Classification (GTDB taxonomy): domain Bacteria; phylum Chloroflexota; class Anaerolineae; order Aggregatilineales; family Phototrophicaceae; genus UBA6055. The sequence goes on from WTGF01000069.1 coordinate 37,688, forward strand.
CAACCGGGTAACTGGCAACAGGTAAACCTTCTTCAGTGACAATCACGCAGCACTTGACCTGCTCAACCACCAGGCACAGCACTTGCAAAATAGTCTCGAGCGCATGACTGCGGTCTTCGCCTTTCATGGGTCTTTCGCATGCCTGCAACTGCTTAAACGCGTACAAGAGCAGTATAGCCCAAGGTCTGCGGGCGCTCAAGCGAAGTGAGCGGCTAACTGCTAGGTTTGACAACTCTGCCGATGTCTTGCAACACATACGAGTAAAGCGGCATACGACGGGGAGAAGCCACTCTTCTTCGCTTCATGCGCCTGACATGATTGCAGACTATCGGCGAAAAAACAGGCGCCAACAGGTATAATTGCCAGGGTGAATGGGGGCGGGAGACCGCAATGTCTGTCCAGCGGCGATATCAATTGGAGTTCACCAGCAGCAGTCCGCAGCATACGGAAAGTCTGGGCCGATTACTCGGACAGTTGCTGCACGCCGATGATGTGATCTGCCTTTCCGGCGATTTGGGCGCCGGGAAAACGATTTATAGCCGCGGAATCGGCGCCGGGTGGGGCGCGGCCATACCTTTGACCAGTCCGACCTTCAACCTAGTACACGAACACAGGCGCGCCATCGATGATGCCCGTCTTTTTCATATTGATTGTTACCGCATCAGCGGCCCCGGCGATGCGGATTCGATCGGATTGGATGACATCCTGGATAGTAAGGCGACGGCGCTCCTGGAATGGCCCGAGCGCATCCAGGCGGTATTGCCCCCGGCGCGCCTCTGGATCGACATCCTCGACGGCGGAGGAGCGCAGCGCCATTTCGTCTTTCAAGCTTGCGGCGAACGCTATGTGACGCTTCTTGATCGCTATCGACAACTCGTCGGTGGCATCACGATCATGTAGACAGCCGCTCGCGCGGACGGATGGACTATAAACGAAGAGAGAGAGTCGATGTTGCTGGCAATTGACACCGCCACTCGCTTATTGAGCCTTGCGCTCCACGACGGCGACCGCCTGCTGGCCGAGAGCACATTTGCGGTCGGCAGAAAACATAGCGCGGTCCTAGCGCTCTTGATCAAGCAGATGCTGACGCAAACAGACACGGCGACCAGCGACATAACCTCGCTGGCGGTTTCGGTTGGTCCAGGCTCGTATACAGGACTGCGAATAGGCGTCGCTTTGGCAAAGGGCATGGCGGCCGCCCGCGATCTGCCACTCGTGCCTGTGACCACGCTCGACACGATCGCCGCGGCTGCCGGGGCAGCGAATCGCTCGCTCCCTTTGATCGCGGCCGTACCCGCTGGGCGCAGCCGGGTCATTTGGGCGGTCTATAACTGTGAGGGCGACGCCTGGCGCATCTCGGGCGAAATGAAACTGGGAAGCTGGGATGAATTGCTCGCCGCCTGCGACATGCCCTGTACGCTTACCGGCGAGATCGATAAAGACGGGCTGCAGAAAGTACACATGGCGCGTGACGCAGGTGGACGAATCACGCTGCTTTCGCCGGCGGAGCGATTCCGACGCGCCGGTTATATGGCGCAGATCGCCTGGAAAGGACTGCGCCACGATGACAACAGATCGTATCCAGCCGATCAGGTGATGCCGATCTATCTTAAGTCGCCTTGACGATCTACGGCGACAGGACATCCAAGGAGGCCTCAGACATGAAAGACATTTTGGAAAGACTTGGCATCAGCGAAGTGAACGCCGGCGTCTGCTGCGGCGTCGATAACTGGATCCGCGATCCGCAGGGCGCGGTGCTGCAGTCGATCAACCCTGCCAATAACGAGGTCATCGCCTCCGTTGTGCAAGGCACTGTCCATAGCTACGAGGGAGCGGTAGCGGCTGCTCAAGCAGGCTTTGCGCAATGGCGCGCGCTGCCGGCGCCGAAGCGTGGAGAACTCATCCGCGATCTGGGCAATGCCCTGCGCGAATACAAAGAGCCCCTGGGCGAACTGGTCACATTGGAAAATGGCAAGATCCGCACCGAAGGCTTGGGTGAAGTGCAAGAGATGATCGACATCTGCGACTTCGCTGTGGGCTTGTCGCGACAGCTTTATGGCTTAACCATGCATTCGGAGCGCCCCGGTCATCGCATGTACGAGCAATGGCACCCGCTAGGACCGATTGGTATCATCACCGCCTTCAATTTTCCGGTAGCGGTCTGGTCCTGGAATGCGGCCATCGCGGCTGTCTGCGGCGATACGATGATATGGAAGCCGTCGCCGACGACGCCTTTGACAGCGATTGCGATACAGCAGATCTGCAATCGGGTGATGGCGAAGCATGGCCTTACCGGCGTCTTCAATCTGGTTATCGGCGACAATGACATGATTGGCGAGCGGATGATCCGCGATGAACGCCTCCCGTTGATCAGCTTTACCGGCTCGATCCGCGTGGGCAGGCATGTAGCCCAAGCGGTAGCCGGGCGCCTGGGGCGCTGCATTCTGGAACTGGGAGGTAATAATGGCATTGTCGTCAGCGCCGACGCGGACCTGGACATGGCGATCCGCGCCATTCTTTTTGGCGCCGTCGGAACTGCTGGACAGCGCTGCACCACCACGCGCCGGCTGATTGTGGAGTACTCGGTCATCGACGAACTTTGTGATCGACTCGTTCGAGCGTACCAGTCCGTGACAGTTGGCGACCCTATGACGGAGGGCGTGCTGCTGGGTCCGCTAATCAGCGGCCGCGCGGTTGACATAATGATGGAAGCGATTGACAGGGCCAGGGCGGAAGGCGGGCGCGTGTTGACGGGCGGAGGAAAGTTATCGGCGATCGGCAAAAACTACGTTGAGCCGACCATCATTCGTATGCCGCGGCAAACGCCTCTGGTCTGCGAAGAGACTTTCGCGCCGATCCTGTATGTTATGACGTATGAAACGCTGGACGAGGCCATCGCCATGCATAACGCGGTGCCCCAGGGACTTTCCAGCGCGATGTTCACGCGCGATCTACTGGCGGCGGAACGCTTTCTGTCTCATGCCGGTTCCGATTGTGGCATCGCCAACATCAACATCGGGACTAGCGGCGCGGAGATCGGCGGCGCATTCGGCGGCGAAAAAGATACCGGCGGCGGTCGCGAATCCGGCTCCGATGCCTGGAAGGCTTATATGCGCCGGCAGACCAATACCATCAACTACTCCAGCGAATTGCCGCTGGCGCAAGGAGTCGAGTTTGATGTCTGAGGCTCGGTAAATCCGGGGCAATGCAACTGTGGCGCTATGACAAGCGCAGATCCCAAGCTTCCAGCGTCGCCATGAATTGATGGGCCGTCATATCGAGATGAACGGGCGTCACGCTGACAAAGTCGCGATGAACCGCCCAAATATCGGTACCAATCTCGTCAAAATTGCCGACCGGCGGCTGGCCCTCGACACGGACCACGCCCCCGTCAATGTGATTGAGTTTGTCTCGGTAAATCCGCACGCCTTGCCGCGTCAGGCGGATGCCGCGCAAGTCTTCAAAACTGGCCACGCCCGGCACGTTGACACTGAGAATCGTCAATGGCGGCAATCCCGCTTCCAAGACCTTGCTCGCGATACGAATCGCGATCTCCGCCGCCACCTGATAGTCTTCGACGCAGTCGGCGCGGGCCGCGGCCAGGGATATAGCAACGGCAGGCAAGCCATGAATTGCTGCTTCCAAAGCTGCGGTTACGGTACCGCTATAAGTCAGGTCTTGCCCCATGTTTGCGCCGCGATTGATGCCAGAGACGACGATATCCGGCTTGTGATCCAGCAAGCCCAACATGGCAACAGCGATACAATCGGCGGGCGATCCGCTGACTGCAAGCGCCGGGATGCCGCTTCCTACCTCGCAACGCCGGTACGGAATATCTTTGAAAAGAGTGATCGCGTGACCCGATCCGCTTTGATTGGTCGCTGGAGCGCTGACTCGCACATCGCCCAAGCCGCGCATGGCCTCCGCCAGCGCTACGATACCGGGCGCATCATAACCATCGTCGTTGGTGACAAGGATAGAGGTCAAAGCGGTCCGCCTTTCAGTTGGTGGCACAGGAACCGAAAATGTAGGGCAAATCAAGGCAGTTTGCTAGGGCCGAGGATCGCCGCAGCGCTGGCCGCGCTCAGGGACAGTTGCCCCGCTGCAAGGTATATTCGATGTATCTGGAATTGTCATTTTCATTCGTCTCGGCGATATGTCCGCCACTATCGACAGAAACAACGATGCGGTGCACTGCTGCATAATGTGCGCTAACGATAATGTTGACAGGCATTGCCGTGATGGTTTCCCCGGCTCGTATCATCGGGAAAGGGTTTGCTGGATCCGACTGCGCAATAGGCTCGTCGCGACCGGGAATGGTATCTTCCACCACTATCCAGCCCCCGGTACCCGTGTCTTCAGTGCCTTCATTGCGTATCGACACAGTAACCTTGCCAGCCTGGTTGCAGACCAGATTCTGAGGCTCGAGTCTAATGCCTGCGATCACCAGATTAACGCCGCCAGTCGGGGTCGCAGCAGTCGCCGGCTCAGCTGGCCCCGGACCCGACTCCACGGGAAGATCCGCCAGATCGCCGCTGGGACTGACCAGCTCCGAATAGATCCAGGCATCGCCCTGGGCGCCGTAACGAATGTGGTACCAGTCACGGTCGGGATTCACCGCGACGATAACAACTTCTTGGTTGACGGCAATGCTTCCGACCAATTCAAAGGACGTTCCAGGACCGCGACGCAAGTTCGACGGCTTCGCGATCACCGCCGCAACGCTCCTGCTCGAAAGCACGGGCGGTCTGGTTGGCGGCGGAGCGGTCGCGGATTCGACTGCCGCGTCTGTGCTAAGCACGGCGGTTTCGTCAGGGGGCGGGACAACTGTAGCGTCGACGATTTCTTCCGCTGGAGGGACGACTGCGACGCTTTCCTGCGTTTCCGCGTCTGCAGGTGCTAGGACGACCGAGATCGAGACGCTCTCGCTGGCGCCGCTGCCGTCGCCGCGTTCCGCCGCCACCGTGATCTCGAATTGACCCGGATTGCTCGTGGGCCAGTCGATCGTGACCGGAACGACCGAAGCGCCGATGGGATTGGGATCCTGCTTTTCGCCGATTACATCGCCATTCAACAGCATAGTAACCCGCGCCAAATCCGGACCGGCATTTTCAATGCGCGCTTGAACGATGACCGTTGCGCCGGACAAAAAAGTTTGATCCGGCAAAGGAGAAGCGATATGGATCACCGGAGGACCGGCAAACGCGACCGGCGCGACCTCTGCGCTTGGGACGCCGAGGCTGCATGCGGAGAAAAGCAAAACGAGAGTGATGAACATCAAGCAAGGCACGCGGATCACCCCGGTTGCCTGGCCCGAATTCATTCCCTATCTCCCGCTTCATGCGCCCCGACAGTAGAGTCAACTCTATCAGAAAGGGCGGCTTAACGCGAGTTGATTTGCCCTGCTCTTTGCCTACTCTTACCGGGTTTCCAGCGCGACAAATGAGACGAAATCCTTTCGTTTCCGCCGGGCATTGTGTAACATGGAATTGCAGGACTAGCGCAAAGTGAGCCATGGATACAATCGCGTTATTGGATGGTAAACGCATTCTCCTGGGTGTTTGCGGGAGCATCGCCAGCTACAAGTCGGTTGATCTCGTCAGCAAATTGACGCAGTCGGGCGTCGCCGTCGACGTGATCATGACAGAAGCCGCGCAGCGATTTGTCGCGCCCCTCTCCTTTCAAGCGGTGAGCGGACGTCCGGTCTACACAGATCTGTGGCAGAGCGACGCCGATGGCGGCTTGCCGACACACATCGCGCATGTAGGATTGGCGGAGGAAGCTGATCTGCTTCTGATCGCGCCGGCGACCGCCAACACGATCGCCAAGCTGGCGCATGGCCTAGCCGATGATCTCCTGGCAGTAACGGCCCTGGCTGCAAAATGTCCTGTTGCCATCGCCCCGGCCATGGACGGCGCTATGTACGAGAATCCCGCGCTGCGAGCCAACCTCGAAGTCTTGCGGGCGCGCGACGTCCACTTGATCGAACCGGAAATCGGGCGCTTTGCCAGCGGCTTGTCGGGCTTGGGACGCTTGCCAGAGACATCGACCTTGATGGGGCAAGTCCGGCGAATTCTGGGCATGGATGGCGAACTGGCCGGGCACAAGCTGGTGGTCACGGCCGGCGGTACGCGAGAGGCGCTTGATCCGGTGCGCTTTATCAGCAATCGCTCGTCCGGCAAGCAGGGCTATGCCATCGCGCAAGCCGCGCTTGACGCGGGCGCGGAGGTTGTCTTGATCTCGGCAGCGCAGCACCTGGCGCCGCCAATCGGCGTCAGGCTGGTTTCGGTCGACTCTGCCGGGGCGATGAAAGAGGCCGTACTGGAAAACCTTGTCGAATCGACTGCGTTGGTCATGGCAGCGGCGGTGGCCGATTACAAACCAGCCGATGTTTCCCAGCAGAAAATCAAGAAAGCGGACGACGATTTGACCTTGCCCCTGGAACGCACCGCCGACATTTTGATGGCGGTTAAGCAAAGGCGCGCTGATACCGGTTATCCCATGATCGTGGTTGGCTTCGCCGCAGAAAGCGAGAATCTGGTCGAAAACGCCACCGACAAGCTGCAACGAAAGGGACTGGACCTGTTGATTGCCAACGACATCACCGCAGAAGACGCCGGTTTTCAAGTGGATACCAATCGCGTTTTGGTACTGGACATGGATGGCGGCTTGCACAAAATCGACCGACGCAGCAAAGCCGATATCGGCGCCTACATCATCGAACGGATCGGCGGCTTGCTCGACTGAATCACTGCCCTAGCTGCCCCAATTCAAAGATCGCGCGGCAGTGCGCGATATATGCTGAAAGCGTCTGTCGGCAACCGATCTGATAATAGGGAATCAGATCCGGTACGCCCGCGTCCGCAAAGCCATCCTGTTCGTAGCTGACGAGCGTACCCTCACCCGCAGAATCAAAGTGCAAGGATATTTGGTTATGGCCCGGCCAGGTCGGGTCCTGCCAGGTGTAGCTCAATATCGCCGGCGGCTGCCAGACGGTGATGCGGCCAATCTCGTATTCCCCTCCATCGGAAAAGGATTCGTAATAGCGCCCGTTCAATGCCGCCTCGAAGCGAATGTGCCGCGGGAATACGCCCTCCGGCGCGAAGCTATAGGGAAAGACACCCTGCCGCGGCCACCAGACGTCCATCTGCTCCACGAAGGTATCAAAGGCCGCTTGCGGCGGCAGTGGGACAGTTTCTTGCAAGAATACGTCGGCCATTGCTTCGCGACCTTTTGGATCTGTCAAAACAGATTCACCGCTTGGAAGAACCACATGAGAATAGAATGTCAAAGAGAAATGCGGTCTGGCTCTCGCACGATTTCGAATTGTCGGCTTGCGCGGAAGAAACAGACTTTGAAGTGCGTGAAGAAACTTACTTGACCAAGAATCACCGGCACAGTATCAGCGCTAATCCATGCAAAGCCCATTCTGATGCTGGGCAGAATCCCGACCGTGATGTCCAAAAGCAACGTTCGGGATTCCAAGTCTTCCGTAACTCCAGTCAGCCCAGGTAGCTCCCGTTCTTCTTCCCAGATTCCGCCCAATTCTATACCTACTTGGTAGGGCAACACATTTACGTCGGCACCGCTATCTACCAACGCTAGAGTTCGTATCTCGTTCTGGCGGTGGCTCAATGTAATTGGCAAGAGCGGGCGGTCTATGCCATCGTCTTCGTAGTGCGGATTAGTGATATATGGAAAGACCAGTTCCTCACTCATTCCTTTCTTGATCTTCCTCTAACATCTCGATCATGGTTATCGCGTCTTCTGTCGCGCGAATTAGAGGCGATACCCTGAATACGTTCCTGCCCTCAAAATGTTTTTCAATATCAGTTGATAAGTCGTCCGACAAGAATTGAAGAATCTTCAGTTTTTCATTGCGATTGAGTTGCTGAATTTCACTCAACAGCTCTTTGGTCTTCATGAACGGCCTCTCATTTACCTTTTTTCCATTGTCTGCGTCGCTTATGCGACGAGAAGGCTTATCGTCCCAAATCAGCGCGGCACACTCTTCGCCGATTGCGCACCAAGCGATTATACCACAACGCACACCTCTTTGAAACTTGCTTGCCAGGACAAGAACAAGTCGGTTACACTCCAGATACACGGTTCGGCTCTACTCATCGCGCGACAGAATGGATCGCAAACCTATGTTCGAAGACGTAGCAGGTGTCACCAATGCGCTCAGCCAAGAGCAGTACATCGCCAGCGACGACATTTCTACGGTCGTTTTCCTGGCCGACAAGCTGGGCAAGCCGCTTCTGGTCGAAGGACCCGCAGGCGTTGGCAAGACGGAACTGGCGAAGGCCTGGTCGGGCGCGGCTGACAGACCCTTGATTCGCCTGCAGTGTTACGAGGGGCTGGACGAGAATAAGGCCCTTTACGAATGGGAATATGCCAAGCAGATGCTCTATACGCAGTTGTTGCGCGACAAGTTGAGCGATCTGCTGGCGGCGGCTGATACCTTGCGGCAAGCCGCCGACCGCTTGGGCGAAGAGGACGATGTCTTCTTCAGCGAACGTTTCTTGCTGGCGCGCCCGCTGTTGGCGGCGCTTTTGAGCGATGAACCGGTCGTTCTGCTGATTGACGAGATCGACCGCGCCGATGCCGAGTTCGAAGCTTTTTTGCTGGAGATCCTCAGCGATTTTCAGGTATCAATCCCGGAGTTGGGCACAGTTACAGCCCGGCACCACCCCAGTGTGGTCTTGACCAGCAATAACACGCGCGAACTTTCCGAAGCGCTCAAACGACGCTGCCTCTATCTCTTCGTCGATTATCCCAGCCACGAAGCGGAAATGAATATCGTCAAAATGAGGGTGCCGGAGCTGGAGGACAAGCTGGCGCAGCAAACCGTGGAGGTGGTGCAAGGTCTGCGCCGGCTGGACTTGAAGAAGAATCCCAGCGTCTCCGAAACGATCGACTGGGCGAAGGCGCTGGTCATGCTCAATGCCGATAGCATCGACGAAAAAACGCTGGAAACGACCTTGACCGTCCTGCTCAAACACGAAAGCGATGTACAGAAAGCGCGGCGCCAGATCATGCGCAGCCAGAACGACGAGTCCTATCGACGGACGCGCCGCCGATCGGAGTGGGATTAGGCGGAAAACTGCGGCGCTTGCGCTTTGATAGATGCAGCGCCGTCGGACTGGCATTCGGATGCAAATCGGGTAAACTTACGCCACATTCTCGAATTCAGAGCAATATAATCATGTCCCTGTCTGACGCATCCTTATCCAGCCCCCAGGCGCTCGCGAAATCGATATTTCGCCTGCCGCTATATTTGTATCAACTCGGCTGGGGTCCCGCTTTGAAGTGGATTCCCCTGCTGATATTGACGACCGAAGGGCGCAGGAGCGGGCAGGCGCGTCATGTCGTGGTCGAGTATCGGCGGCACGGCAGCAAATTCTACATCGTCAGCGGCTGGGGCAAGAACACCGACTGGTATAAAAATGTCTTGCAGAACCCGCGTGTCACCATTCAGCTTGGCAGCGAAGTGCTGGACGCCAAAGCGATACCGGTGGATAACCCGCCGGAAGCCTTAAGCGCCTTGTATATGTTCAGCCGCAACTCTTGGATCTATGAGTCCTTGTTCGCGCGTATGACCTCGGCGCATGCCGCCGACCTGAGTACCCTGGCGGACGTAGTCGACGAGTTTACCGTCGTTCGGCTCGAACCCAGCGAAGAAGCGCCACAGTTGGCAACTGTGGGGCTTTTCAGCGAGCCGACGCGGCAACTGGCCACCATCATTGCCGTCGTGCTTGGCGTTTGGCTCTTGGTCTCGCTGGCGCGACCCGTGCTGCCGCGCGACGAGCGCAAACATGGCGACAGCTAAGCACGTTGCCGGACGAGGTATTCGGGGGGATCGAAAGGACAAGATCATGCAATTCCTAAAGTCGCTCCTCAGTGGCGGCTCGCGCTCGGACGATCGCGGGATCTATTTTTACGTCCAGCCCAAAGCCTGTCAGGAGATCCTGCGCATACGCGTGGACCCCATGAACGACCTCTCGCGCTCCGACGACGGCAAGGGCTATTGGGTGCGCAAGGTCGCCAGCGGCCATCGCTGTCCCTTCCAGGCCGAGGTTGAGATCTACTTCGACAAGAACAAGCGCATGACCGGCAGCGAGGTCACTAACGGCAAGCTGGTCAGCGAGGAGGACTGGCGCGCCTGGCAGGGTGAGAGCTAACCCCCAGCCACCTCCGCCAGCGACGGCAAGCCGAAGGCGCTGCGAATCTTTCCCTCGATCAGGTCCGACATTTGTCGGTTGTTCTGCAGGAAACCCTTGGCGTTCTCCCGCCCCTGCCCCAGCAACTCATCGGCGTAGCGGTAAAACGCGCCGCGCTTCTCGACGATATCAAGCTCGGTACCGATATCGATGATCTCGCCCGATTTGCTGATGCCCTGGTTGAACATGATGTCAAATTCGCATTCTTTGAAGGGCGCGGCTACCTTGTTCTTCTTGATTTTGACGCGGGTGCGGTTGCCGACGACATCGCCGCTGTGTTTGATCTGCTGGATGCGGCGAATGTCGATGCGCACGCTGGCGTAGAACTTCAGCGCGCGTCCGCCGGGTGTCGTTTCCGGACTGCCGAACATGACGCCGACCTTCTCGCGCAATTGATTGGTGAAAATCACGCAGACATTCGATTGCTTGATGGCGCCGGCCAGCTTGCGCAGCGCCTGGCTCATCAAGCGCGCTTGCAAGCCGACGTGCGAATCGCCCATTTCACCCTCGATTTCCGCGCGCGGCACCAGCGCCGCAACACTATCGACGATGATGACATCCAGCGCCCCGGAACGCACCAGATGCTCGGTGATCTCCAGCGCCTGCTCGCCGGTATCGGGCTGCGAAACGTAAAGCTGCTGGATATCGACGCCGATCTTCTCGGCATAAAGCGGATCCAGCGCGTGCTCCATGTCGATGAACGCGCAGATGCCGCCGGTCCTTTGCGCTTCCGCAGCCACATGCAGGCAAAGCGTGGTCTTGCCAGAGCTTTCCGGCCCGTAAATCTCGGTGATGCGCCCGCGCGGCACACCGCCCACACCCAGCGAGATATCAATGCCGAGCGACCCTGTGGAAATGGCATCCACCTGCAAGTTATTGCCGGATCCCAGATTGAATATGGTGCCGTCGCCATAGCGTTTGGTGATATCGGTCAAGGTGGCGTCGAGCGCGCGCTGTCTGGCTTCGTGGTCCTGACCATCGATGATTTGGGTTTCCTTAACCGCTCGTCTCGCTCTTGCCATGGCTGCCGCCTCGCTTTGTCTAGGAATATGCCTAAGTGTAGTGTCTTTACTGTCATTTCGCTATGATCGGCAGGATAGCACTTTTGTTCTATCAACGCAAGTGGAGATTTCCTTCGTTGCCAAAATGATAAGGCGTGTTGCAGATCCAACAGCTTCGCCGCGCTAAAGCGTGCATTCAGGTTTTCTCTTTCGCCCAAGGTAGCGTGGGGGCAGGGCAATTGCATCAAAATGAGGCGACTGACATGGTAGGAAATTGGACTGACTATTAACCACCGGGAACACCTATTCTTAGTGCGCAGGTTGCCCGTCTTCGGGGATCTTGACATCAGCGGGTTTCGTGTAGGCGCGAGGCGCTTCCAAGATTTCCCCGCACAGTCCCAGAAGTCAAGCTCCGGAAGTCTAAGGTTGCCGCCGCGGCAATTGCCGGGGAAAACGTTTTTTCGGCAGTTTGGCAATCTGGCGTCCGTCCTGCAGCCGGGGTTATTCGGTTGTTAAGGCGCGTTTTATGTAGGGTAGCGCAGATTGGGGCGCGGGTGGCGACTATATGGTCGCGTTTTAGGGAATTGCCACAGTCGCTGGGTGCGTAAGCGGCGAATTTGGGTTACCGCGCTCATAGAAAACAATACACCTGCACGGCTTCCGCGCATCGCGGTCTATTAGAAAAGATGAAGTTTCGCTGGCGATTTTGCTGTATTCAGGTGACGGAATTAGAGGGAAAGTCGACAAACGATCCTAAACTCGGTGCTCTCGGTGCTGAAATAAATTTGGTGCGATTGCCCTGAGCGCGGGGGGTCGAATTTCGTAAATCGGGAGCAAAAATGTTATAGTAAGCTACAGATAGACCTTTGCAGTATTCGCTCAAGAGAAGAGAAAAGGGGAGATTTCCATGAGAGTGTTCAGATTTCTACTAATCCTGTTGCTGGTGCTTTCCGCAGTGGCTGCGACGGCGCAAGACTCGGAAACCATCGTCATTCGCGGCTTCGGCAATATCAGCACCTTTAATCCTATCGTCAGCAGCGACGGCGCTTCGTTCCAGGCTTACAGTCTGCTGTGGCCCAAGCCGTACGAGATTGATCCCCAAACCTACGCGCCCGTCCCCGGTCTGACAACCTGGGAAGCTGCGGATGATGGACTTTCGTTCACGTTCCATATCCTTGAGGACGCCAATTGGAGTGATGGTGAGCCGATCACATCCCACGATATGAAGTTTGTCGTCGACGCCATCAAATCGCCCGAGGTCGCTTCCTGGCGAGCTGCTGACTTCGAGAATGTCAGCGGCGTTGAGATCATAGATGACAAGACTTACAAGGTGATATTGACGAAACCGGACTGTACGGTCTTCGCCGAATTAGGCGGGACGCGATTCCTGCCTGCGCATCGTTTCGCTGCGGATTTTAGCGACTTCCGGGGTGGTGAAATCAGCACCAATCCACTCGAAATCAGCGGTGGTCCTTACATCATGGATGCCTGGGAGCCGGACGCGTTCCAGAGCTTCTACGCCAATCCTGACTGGTGGGGCGGGGATGTTGGGATTCCTTACCTGATCAACCGCCTTATCAAAGAGCACGCGGTGGCGGCGCAGTCGCTGCAAGCCGGAGAAGTGGATTATACCTATCTTCACGGCGATTTCTTCGGCCAGATAGCCGATACCAGCAATCTGCAATGGGAGATCTTCCCGCAGATGTCAGTCAAGTTCATGAGCTTGAATTGGGCGGACCCAACCCAGCCGACGCCGGCTTTTGACGCCGACGGGAATCGCAACGAGCAACCGCCACATCCGATCTTCACCGATGTCAATGTGCGCAAAGCGATCGCGATGGGCTACAACAAACATGATATCCTGGCGACGATGGGAGGCGAACAAGGTGGCACGCGCCTGGTTGGGGCGGTGAACCCGGCTCATGGCTTGGCATACAATCACGACCTGGAGCCATATCCCTATGATCCGGAAGCCGCCATGCAATTGCTGGAGGAGGCCGGCTGGGTCGACGAGGACGGCGATGGCGTGCGCGAGAAGGACGGCCAACGCCTGGAATTCACCATCTCCTACACCGATATCCTCTCCATGTTCCCGACCACCACCCTGATCGCCCAAGATCAACTGAAGGACATCGGCGTTGATGTCAAAGTAGAACTGGTCGAATGGGCCAACTATCTCAGCGAAGTCTTTTTCGGCCAGAAACACGACGCCACATCAATGAGCAGTAGCGGCGGTACCGGCGGCGCGCCTGACCCGAATGACTTCATGGGGATCATTTACAGCCCACAGGACATTGCAACGGGCGCTGGCGGTGGCAACACCAGTTCCTATGTCAATCCGGAGGTTGACGCTCTGATCGATAAAGCGCGGACGTTGCCTGGCTGCGATCCGGTGGAACGCGGTGACATCTACAAAGAGATCCAGCGCATCACGCACGAACAAGTGGCCTATGACTGGACCTTCGTGCCGAATATCTGGCAGACGGCCACCAAGCGTGTCCAGGGCTTCGAGCCGACGGCCTTCTGGGTCTTCTACGGCTACACAGCCGACATTCACAAGTGGACGCTTGAGGAATAGGTCGAGGCACTAAATCACGACGCGAAAGGGCGACTCGACGAGTCGCCCTTTTCTGTTTTGAGGTTTTCGTATTACCGGGTCCTTGTGTCAATGTTATGACTCGCTCGACCGTAACTTGCCGTCGAGTTCGGGACGTTCTACTCGTTTGATCTTGATACGCCCGTCTACAATCTCTTGCATCTTTATCTTTTTCACTTCCGCATCATAAGCAGCGCGTACCAAGGTATTGATGTAATCATTCAGTTCCTCTTCAACCAAACCGAATTCCTCGTACCCAATGTTGTTCTTCGCGCAAATCGTCTGGACGACATCCTGGATTTCCTCTCGATGGTAATCGCGTTGAGATTCACTGTCCTCCTGCGCCATTGCCGTGCCTAACCGTTCAGTCTGATACTTGATTTCGTAGCACTTAAACGGCCGCATTAGCATCCAGCGTTTTGTCTTGAGCTTGACTGTATCAAACATCTGGTTTCTCCATGTTGTCAGTGATTAGCGACTACCGTCAGTGTAGCACATACGAGCTATTGCTGATAGCGTCGGGGATCCAGCGCGTCGCGCAGGCCATCGCCCACCAGATAGAAGCAGAGGACGGTGATCATGATCAAGATGCCCGGCGAGAAAATGAGATGTACGCCAGTGACGAAATAGCTTCGTGAATCGGTAAGCATATTGCCCCAGGTCGGCGTCGGCGGCTGGATGCCCATGCCCAGGTAACTCAGTCCGGACTCAATCAAAATCAGGTTGCCCGCAATGATTGTCATGGTGACCATGACGATGGAAAAGACATTGGGCAAAATGTGAAAGATAAGGATGCGGAAGTCGGACGCGCCCAGCGCCCGCGCCGCCAGGACATAGTCGCGCTCCTTAAGCGACAAAACCTCGCCGCGCACCAACCTGCTCGTCCCCACCCAACCTAAGGCCGCCAGGACCACGATCAGAACTTCAGTCGAAGGCTCCCAAACCGCCGCGGCGATCAAGAGCAGGAAGAGTGGCGGGATCGCGCTGAGTGTGTTAATGCCCCAAGAGATCAAGTCATCAATCCGCCTGCCGTAGTAACCAGCGAGCAATCCCAGCGTGATGCCGATGAAAACGGTCAGGACGCTGGCGAGGTAGGCGATAGTCAAGGACACGCGCCCACCATATAACAGGCGCAGGAATTGGTCTCTGCCTAGCTGGTCCGTCCCGAGCAAAAAGCCGTCTTCTCCGGGCAGCTTGAAGCGGTCAGGAATGCTGGTGTCGTTCGCATCGAGGCCGAAGACTCCTTCAATGATCATGGGCGACAATGAGCAAATCAGCGTGGCGATGAGCAGTACGCTAATGGCGAAGAGAGTAAGTCGGTCGCGCAGGATAAATGCGAAGGCGTCTCGCCAGAAAGAACGCGACGGGCGCTGCGTTTCCGCCTTTTCAAGACGGGCAATCTTCGACCCTTGCGCCATTAGAAACCGCCTACTCCAGCCGGATACGTGGATCAAGAATGACATACATGATATCGGAGAGCAGTACGCCGAAAATGAACATCATTGAGGCCATGACAACAGAACCCATCACGAGAGGGTAGTCGCGCGAAAAGACCGCATCGATGATCAGCTTGCCCATGCCGGGCCACTGGAATACCTGCTCAATAATCACCGAACCCGCCAACAGCGTACCGATTGAAGGACCCAAAAAAGTCGCCACCGGCAGCAAGCCGTTGCGCAAGGCATGGCGAAACCAGATCTCACGGGTTTGCAGCCCCTTGGCGAAGGCGGTACGGACATAATCCTGCTGAAGAACCTCAAGGATCTGCGTCCGCGTAAACCGGGATATAAACGCGATCGTGTTAAGCGACAAGACTGATACCGGCAAGATCATGTGCGAGAGCGCGTCGCCAAGGTCGAACTTGCCGCGCTTGGTGATGTCGGACATGCCGCTTATCGGCAAGAGATCCAACTGTACGCCGAAGATGATAATCAGAAGCAAACCCATCCAGAATGCCGGCACCGCATTCCCAATCACAGACAAAACGCGAATGATCTGGTCGACCCAGGTTCGATGAAAGACAGCTGCAAACACACCCAAAGTAACACCGATAAGATAACCTAGTACAAGCGCGGCAACGCCGAGGCGGAGCGTAGCGGGGATTCGCTGCGCAATCAGATCCATTACCGGTCTTTTCTGCTTTATGGAATTGCCGAGATCACCACGCAGGAGACCACGCCGTTCGCCTTGGGTCTCGCCAACTCCATCGCCGTCGACATCAATCAGCGTCCAATCGTTGCCCACTAACCAATAGACATACTGCAACAACGGCGGTTGATCCAAGCCAAGTTGACGGCGCAAAGCCATGATCGCTTCCGGAGAGGGATTCGGCGAGAAAGTAATCATCGCCACCGGATCGCCCGGCGCCGACAAGATTATGAGAAACGAAAGGATGGTCACGCCAAAAAAGGTCGGAATCGCTTGTATGACGCGGCGCTGCAAATACTTGAACATCAGCGGGATTGACCTTGATTTTCTCTAGTCTGATTCTATCGTCAGATAGCAAAAGCACAAGTGCCCCTGAAAACCGCTTCCCCCTGTCCCTTCCGAACCAAGTCACACTTGACCCTGCCGACTACTAGCACGAAACACTAAAACCTCAAAACTGAAACTGCGCACAAACAAGACTCACTCGGACTTTAACGTCACAATAACATGAGTTTAATCTACAGATTGGCTCGGTTAACAATAGGCCGCTATCCTTGTTTCCGTGTGGATATTCAAGCCTTACCGAACATCTTTTAGCGCTTGATGGAGAGTATGATAGACACATGCAGAAACCACGTCTAGTTACCCTGCTTTTGGTATTCGCTTTGGTCCTGACCAGTGTCTTCGCAAGTGTCTTTGCAATGGAACACGGACTGCCGGAAGTCGACCCGCTGGAGTACACCGAGGGCGACATCATCACCGCCGGCAGTTCCACCGTCTTCCCACTGAGCGAACGCATGGCTGAACTTTGGACCGATGCCGGAGGCGTCGCCCCCAGCATCGCGTCCATCGGCTCCGGCGCCGGCTTCGAGCGCTTCTGCGTCGAAGGCGAAACCGATATCAGCAACGCTTCCCGCGCTATTAAAGACAGCGAACGCGAATCATGCGCCGCTATCGGACGCGAGCCAATTGAATTCCGGGTCGGCACCGATGCCCTGGCCGTCACCGTCTCGGCCGCCAACGACTTCGTCAGCGATGTCACAATGGAAGAATTGGCGATGATCTTCAGCAGTGCCGATACCTGGTCCGACGTCCGCGCCGAGTGGCCGGACGAAGCGATTCAGCGCTTCATCCCCGGTACGGACAGCGGCACCTTCGATTACTTCGTGGAAGAAGTATTTGACGAAGATGAAGAGCCGATCCTCAGCGCCAACCCACAGCTTTCCGAGGATGATAACGTGCTGGTACAGGGCATCACCGGCAGCTCCTATGCCATCGGCTTCTTCGGCTACGCCTACTATGTCGAGAATCAGAACACGCTGAATATCCTCAACATTGAAGGCATCGAAGCCAACGCACAGACTACCGATGACGGCAGCTATCCGCTGGCGCGCCCGTTGTTCATCTACAGCGATGCCGGCGTCATGGCAGAGAAGCCGCAGGTCACCGCCTTCATCAACTTTTACCTCAGCCATGTCAACGACGAGGTAATTGATGTTGGATACTTCCCGGCCGCGCCTTCGGCCTTGGATGCCGCAAAGCGAGCCTTCCTTGACGCGACGATCGGCGGTATGTAAGCTATCTGACAATAGTTTCTAAAAGGAATACGGTATCTGCTTTCGGAGCCGTATCCCTGAGTTTACATTGTTGCGAGTTATTGTTTAGGTACGCATTGAAATAGGAATTTGATCATAAACGGCGAGGAATACTTGGGCTGATTCATTGCGAAGCGCGAGCTGCGCGGGAAGACAAAATTTTCCCTGCGCGCGGCATCGTTCCGTTAATGGATAAGAGATATAGATGAGTGATCCAGAAAATCCTGATTTGACGCTTCATCTGGTGCAGCGGAAGTCCAGATCGCTCAATTTGAAGCATCGTGTCAAGTGGCACGAAGTCGTCATCCAGATGAGCTTGCTCGCTTGTGGCTTGCTTTCCATATTCACCACTATCGGCATCATCCTGGTATTGGGTAATGAGTCGATCTCCTTTTTCACCCGCGATCAGTGGGTGAATACCAACCGCGCCATTTTGAGCGACATGGACGAAAGCGTAACCGAGTTCACTGTGGAGCCGGGCAAGGCGCTGGAAGCCCTCGCCATCGGCGGCACCATTCGCGTCGGTCAAGAGGTGATGGAGATTGTCGAGTTCCATAACAATCGCTTTAAAATCAATGTGCTCGGCACCGGCGGCGGCTTTAGAAGCTGGTGCGCGACAGAAGCGCAACTGGCCGAAGTCGGGCGCGCGCGGCCATTGATCGTTAATGCCAGCCGGCCGATTAAGCAAGCCGAAATCGAGACCTGCGCTGCGGTGGGGATTACCCCGCTCGCGTTTCGCGTCGGCACCGACGCGCTGGCGATCGTGGTGAGCGCCGACAACGACTTCATTAACGAGTTGACCTTTGCCGAGCTGCAGCGGGTCTTCAGCGGCGCAGCGCGCTGGTCCGATGTACGCGCCGGTTTTCCGGACGAGCCGATCACGCTGATCATACCGGGCGAGGACAGCGGCACTTTCGATTTCTTCGTCGAAGAAGTCCTGGATGGGGATCCAGTCGCTATGCTGGCGACTGACCCGATCATGTCCGAGAATGACAATCAACTGGTCGGCAGCATCAAGCGCAATCGCTATAGCATCGGGTTTTTCGGTTATGCCTATTACTTGAACAACACGGATGACCTGCGGATTATCACGCTGGACGGAGTCACACCGAGAGCGGAGACGGTAGAAGACGGCAGTTACACGCTGGCGCGTCCGCTGTTCATTTACAGCGATGCAGGCCTCATGCGTGATCATCCGCAGTTGCAAGACTTTATCAGTTATTACCTCAGCCATGTGAACGACGTCATCGACGATGTCGGCTATTTCGCGGCCTCGACTGAGGTCATGGCGCGGGCGCGCAACGAGTGGATCTGGGCGACCGGCGCCAACGAAGTCCCGACGGTCAAACCGGCAGGGGTAAATGGCGAGTTGACAGCAGCGGGCAGTTCGACCGTCCTACCATTGACCGAGCGCATCGCCGAAGCCTTTGTGGAAGATGGCTACCTGCCTCACCTGACGGTCAAGCGCGGTATCCGCGGCGAGAATACGCTTGCGCCGCACAGCGCCGGCGTGACGGTGGAATACAATGACCGCCCCACCATCATCGAGTTCTTTACCAATACGAATTGGATACCCGCAATTGGGGAATACGGCGTCATTCCCTTGATCAACGCCACTCTGATGACGAGTACCATCGCCATGTTGGTCGCGTTGCCACTGGGCATTGGCGCGGCGATCTACCTCAGCGAATACGCCTCGCCGCGGGTGCGCGCTACCTTGAAGCCGCTGCTGGAAATCCTGGCGGGCATACCAACGGTCGTTTACGGCTATTTCGCCTTGACCTTCATGACCCCGCTGCTGCGCGCGGTATTCGGGGTCGATGTTGTGAATATCTATAACACGGGTTCAGCCGGCATTGTAGTCGGCATATTGATCATCCCCTTGATTAGCTCGATGAGCGAAGACGCTTTGCACGCCGTGCCGAACGCGCTGCGAGAAGCCTCGTATGGATTGGGCGCGACGAAGTTGGAGACAGTCATCAAGGTCGTCGTGCCCGCAGCCTTATCGGGCATTTTAGCCGCCTTCATCGTGGCCGTATCGCGCGCCATCGGAGAGACGATGATTGTGGCGATCGCCGCTGGCGCGGGTCCCAATTTCAGTTTCAGTCCCTTCGACTCGGCCGAGACGATGACGGGGCATATCGCGCGCATCAGCGGCGGCGACCTGAGCTATGATTCGATTGACTACAACAGCATCTTCGCCATCGGGCTGACGCTCTTCGTGATGACATTTATGCTCAATGTATTAAGCCGCGTTATCATCGGTCGTTTCCGGGAGGCCTACTAATGGAAGAGGGCAAAAGGGTGCCCTACATGCCCGAGGAGAAAGCCTTCTTCCAACGCCTGGAAGCGCGGCATCGGCGTGGGCGCTTGGGGGTGCTGTTCAACTACTTCTCGGTGACCGTGGCGGCGCTGGCATTGGTCGCGTTGTTTTTCAATGTCGCCAACCAAGCTTTTGGCGCGATCGGACTTGTCAATACCATCGAGCCGGAGACATTGACGGATGGCCGTCCCTTGGACGCGCTGAATAATGACGAGTTGGCCTTGATCCTGGCCAAATACGTCCACGGGCGCCTGCGCGTTTTGATTCGCAATACCATCAGCCAAGTCGATATCCACGTGTTCACAAAGTCGACAGTGGCGGAGATCGTCGGCGACCCGAATGTCGACCCGGCGATTGCCGGCGAGTTGTTGAAGAGCATCAGCCCACAGCAGCAGGCGTCGCTGCTAGCGGATTATGCCGACCGCAGCACGCTGCGCAACCTGGTCTTGGAAGAAGTGGTGGAGCAACAGGTTATCGCGAGCTTCCCCTTGGTAGATGCGATCTTCAACTTCGACTTGGTGAAAGCCGAGATAGAGGGACCGATCCTGGCCGACTACAAGCGGCGCGAGCGACTTGACGATGCCAAAGTAAGGGTCATCCGCTTCCACAGTTGGCTGCATGGCGAGTTCCTGACCACGCCAATGTCGAGTATACCGGCGCTGGCGGGTGTGCGCTCGGCTTTGATCGGCTCGATCGGCTTGATGGCAGTGGTGGTGGTGGTAGCCTTGCCCATCGGCGTTGGCGCGGCGATTTATCTCGAGGAATATGCCCATCACGGCTTCATCAACCGCTTGATCGAGACCAATGTGCGCAATCTGGCGGGTGTCCCGTCGATCATCTACGGCATGCTGGGCTTGGCCATCTTTGTTCGAGCATTGGCGCCCTTTACCAGTGGATTGATCTTCCACTACAACTTCGACGCGCCGACGGTCGGCACGGTGATTGAGCGGATCGCCCCCGCTTTTGAGGGCGCCATAGCCTACGACGGCGCCGCAATCCGCAGCGATCCCGAGCTTGTCGATGTTGCGAGGGTCGAACGCTTAGTCGATACATTCATGTTCTTTGGTACGCCAAGCTTGACAATGGCTGGCAATACCGACGTGCGTGAGATGTCGCATTCCTTGGCCGAAGCGCTGAAGATCGCCGTCGATACCCTGCTTGTACGCGCGGATGAAGCATACGATATTGAGGTACGGGGCGATTATTATCGCTTTGATGTCGCCGCCGACGCCGCCATCAGCGATGATACCTTCAACCAGTTGATGGTGAGCCTTGCCCGGATTAACAGCTTCGCGCCGAATGGCCGCACGCTGGTTAGCGCCGGATTGACATTGGTCCTGCTGATCTTGCCCATCATCATCATCAACGCGCAAGAGGCGATTCGCGCTGTACCCTATACGATTCGGGAAGCCTCCTATGGCTTGGGCGCCACCCGCTGGCAAACGATTTGGAAGCAAGTTTTGCCGGCCGCTCTGCCCGGCATTATGACCGGTACGATCCTGTCCGTCTCGCGCGCTGTAGGGGAGACAGCGCCCTTGATTGTCGTTGGCGCGGCGACCTTCCTGGTGACCGACCCGACCAGTCCCTTCTCGCAATTCACGGCGATGCCGATACAGATTTATCAGTGGACAGCGCGTCCACAGGGACAATTCGCCGACATCGCCGCCGCCGCCATCATCGTGCTGCTGGCATTGATGCTGACACTGAATGCCGCGGCTATCGTCCTGCGCAACCGTTATTCGATAAGGTTTTAAGTCATGGCTGTACAAACAAAAGAGCGAGTTCACAACCGTACCGACCTGGTGATGGAATTGCGCGAATGCAGTTTCTATTACGGCGGTTTTCGCGCGGTAGCGGATGTCAGCCTGCCGATATACCAAAACAAGACCACAGCCTTCATTGGTCCTTCGGGCTGTGGCAAGAGCACGGTCCTGCGCGGCATCAACCGTATGTTGGACCTGGTGGACGGGGCGCGGGTCGAGGGCGAGATCATATACCGCGGCAAAAATCTCTATGACCACGGGGTTGACCCGGTAGAGGTTCGGCGGCGCATCGGCATGGTCTTCCAGAAACCGAATCCCTTTCCCAAAAGCATTTACGACAATGTGGCATACGGTCCCCGCTTGCTAGGCGTCAAGAAGAAGGGCATCCTGGACGAGATCGTCGAGCGCAGCCTGCGCGGCGCCTCGCTCTGGGATGAAGTCAGCGGCGATCTGAACAAGTCGGGCTTGGCGCTTTCCGGCGGACAGCAACAGCGCCTGTGTATCGCACGCACCATCGCAGTTGAGCCGGATGTGATTTTGATGGACGAGCCCTGCTCGGCGCTTGATCCCATAGCCACACAGCGCATTGAAGAGCTGATGTGGGAATTGCAGCGGGAATATACCATCGTCATCGTCACACACAATATGCAACAGGCGCAGCGCGCCTCCGATTTCACCGCTTTCTACAATATCCGCAAGAGGGTGGAAAACGGACACGAAGTCCGTTGGGGCGAACTGGTCGAGTACGACGATACGCGGAAAGTCTTCGACAGCCCGGCACAGCAAGAGACGGCTGATTACATCGCCGGGCGCTTCGGCTAGAACTGGCTTGCCCCCACCCTAAATCCCTCCCCCAAAATGAGGGAGGGACTTTTCGCGCCTATTTCGATTTCACAGCTCCCCTTTCCTTCCTGCGGGGGGAAGGGGCCGGGGGATAGGGGCTACTCTGCCGCGTCCAGCGCCGCTTGCTGCTGGGCGATCATTTCGGGCGTGCATTGCAGGCTGTCGAGGTATGCGCGATCAGCGGCCTTGTTTTCCGGCGACTTTCTGCCTTCAATCAGCATCTTGTTGATCATCTCCGCCGCCTGCTGCTGCCCGCCGGACTGTGATGCCATAGCGCTTAAATCCACGTCCTGCAAATAGGCAGCCGCCATTTGCTTGACCTCCTCAGTCGCGCCCATTGAATCCAGCAGGCGCAGCAGACCCAGCGGGGACATAACGGAAACACCGTCTCGGAGCACCATTTCCGCCATATCTTCCAACTCAGGCGGAATTTGAATGCCCAAGGTATTCGCGACATCCAGATTGACGCCAACCGAGAGCCCACTCCGGCTATCGATAGCCGTTGTCGCCAAGTCGAGATCGCCATTCAAGTAGGCGGCCAGCATCAGACCGGTGCTGATGCCTTGCGTATAAAAATTGTAGAAACCCGCGCCAACCGTCGCGCCCGCCAAAATTGAGCCCGGATGGGGGTGGAAGACGGGTATCTGATTCTCGATGGCGACGGTTGCAATGATTGGCAGCCCGATAGCGACCGTATAATCGAAAGGCAGGATAATTGCCTCGACCCCCTCGTTGGCCAGGCTTTGCGCCGCGCTGCGTAAATCACTAACGCTCGTTACCGCTGCACTTTCGACTTCCAAGCCCAGGGATTCGCCAATAGCGGCGATCCTCTCCGCGCCGTATATGCCGCTCGCGTCATTCGACGAATAGATCAAGCCAAAGCGATTCAGCGCCGGATTCTGCAGCAGGAAAATCTGAAATGCTTCTTCATAGGGCGGCACGGATTCTGACCCGCTGACATGAGCGGGTTTGATGCAAGGCGCATCAGCCACCCCGGCCTGATAGGGACTGTAGACCGAGGAGAACAGAACGGGTGTGGGCTCGTCTTGATCTAGTGTGGTGTTCAAAGCAATTTGCGTGACCGGGGTAGATAAGGTGAGCAGTATATCCGCGCCGCGGTCCAGCGCGTTTTCGACCATGATGCTGACAGTTGGAAGATTGTAATTGGCATCTCCCCAAATAATGTTAATGTTCTCGCCTGCTAAATCCTGTCGTTCACTCAGGAGCGCGCGTTCTTCCGCGTCAATCCAATCGTAAACGTGCAGCGTATCCATTACGGCGGTTTCCAAACTGGTGTCAGACAGAGATGGACCAAAACGCAGGACCGCGACAGTTGGCTTGCCGTCTTGCGCCATCGCCGGCGCAGCAAGCCAAAAAGTCAATACGATGACAGCTATCAATTGTCTCTTGAACATAAGAATCGCCTCTTCTACACCACGCTTTAAGGACCCGAACTCCTGAACAAATTCACTCATAATAGTATCACATTTTCTGATTTCGCTTTCCCTTGTTGCGCGAAACTGACAAAAAAAGCGTCAGCCCGCGCGGGCTGACGCTTTCAATTGTGGCTGGGCGGCCGCGGGCGACTTTATCCGCTCGCCGCGTCCAGCGCCGCCTGCTGCTCGGCGATCATCTCGTCCGTGCAATGCAAGGAAGCGAGCCAATCCTGGTCGCCCGCCTGGCGTTGTTCCAGCGGGATGATTTTGCCGCGCCGCGCAATCGCCGCCAGCACGCCCGGCGCCAGCGTCCTCCTTCCGCCACTCTCGATGACGGCAATGGCTTCGCCCATCACCGCTTCGCTGATTTCGACTCCTTGCGCTTCAGCCGATTCCAGATTGACGCCGACGAGGAGTTCCCCGGTCGTGCCGATGCCGAGGCGCGCAATATCCACATCGCCATTCAAATGCGCCGTCAATATGCGCCCCGCATTGATGCCATTTGTGTACATTGGCGACGAGCCAGCGCCGATGGTGGCGCCGTAAAAAATCGCGCTGAAGCTGGGAAAGAATACCGGCAAACCAATTTCGCTGGCGATTTCTGTGATGATGGGCAATCCGCTCGATGTGATCGTATCAAGCGGGAGCATGATCGCGCCGACCCCGGCGTCCACCAGGCTATTAGCGGCCGGGAGCAAATCCGCCAAGGAGACGACCCCGGCTGTATATATCTTGATGCCCAATGATTCAGCCGATTCCATGATCTGTTGAGCGCCGTGTCGTCCGGACGCATCGCTGGTGCTGTGGATCACGCCGACCCGCTCGATATCTGGATCCTGCATGAGCAGCACGGAAAAGGCGTAATCGTAAGACAGCGCGGCGGACACCCCGGCGACATGATCCGGTTTCACGCAGGCGGCTTCGGCGGCGATGCCACCCTCATAAGGCGTCGATACAAAGATCACCGGAGTCGGCATATCCATTTCGCTGGTGATATGGACGGCGGTTTGGGTCACCGTCGCCCCACTCGTGATCAGCACGTCAACTTCTTTATCCAGCGCGTCTTCCAGCATCAAATTCACTGTCGGAAAATCAAAACCGGCGTCGCCCCAATAGATCGTGATATGCTCGCCTTCGTAGTCGCGCCGCGCTTCCAAAATGCGGTTCTCCTCCGTCGAAATACAGCCATACGACTCCAGGACGTCCAGGATGGCGCCTTCGGTGATGTCGACGTTCGGCAGCGCGCCAAAGCGCAGAATGGCGATGGTCGGGTTGTCTTGGGCGGTCGCGATAGGCGCGAAAATGATCAAACACGCAAGGGAAAACAGAAAAAGTGCCTTCTTGTACATCGTATCAAGCCTCCGTTTTAGACAGTCGTCGAACAAGCATACTGGAAGTCTTCG
Organism: Chloroflexota bacterium; assembly: GCA_011525385.1. Lineage (GTDB taxonomy): Bacteria > Chloroflexota > Anaerolineae > Aggregatilineales > Phototrophicaceae > UBA6055. Next base: position 63,019 of record WTGF01000069.1, read on the forward strand.
CAATACTGCGAAACGTATCTCTAACTAATCTTAGTGCTGGAAGCGTATACATGTCAATCAATTTAGTCGACATTCGCGTCGGCAAACAATCCTTCAACGACGATCTCAACACGACCCCTCGGCGCTGTGCCGCAAACGACATGCCTTGCAAGAACTCTTCGCCATTTCACATATCCTCGAAAGCTTTTTGTATAGGATTGGCGCTAAAACTGCGTCATAATTATGTCGACATTCGACAAAGCGAAAGAAGCCCGGTTTGACCAAGATCAAGCGGATAGGCATTCTCGCGCATCCCTCGCGTCCGGATACGCACCCGGTCGCGCGGGATATCGCCAAGATCCTCTGTCAGCGCGGGATCGCGAATTGGCTTTACACCATTTGGGACGAAGACAGCGTCGTAAACGACGTGGCGGAAGCCGATATTGTGATGGCGATCGGCGGTGACGGCGCCATGCTGCGCGCGGGACGTGTCTGCGCCGAACATGATGTGCCGGTTTTGGGCATCAATATGGGCTGGCTGGGTTTCCTGACCGAGATCAAGAGCCCTGACGATTGGCAAAGCGGGCTGGATCAATTGCTCTGCGGCGACTACTGGATTGAAGAACGCATGATGCTGCGCGCGACCTTGCTGCAGGACAGGCACACCGAACTGAGCAGCCATAACGCGCTCAACGACGTCGTCATCAGCGGCAGCGTCTTCGGGCGCATGGTGCAGATCAACAGCTATATCGACAAACACTGGGCGACCACCTACAACGCCGATGCCTTGATCATCTCAACGCCGACCGGCTCGACAGCATATGCGCTGGCGACCGGCGGTCCCATCCTGCCGCCAGAACTGCGCAATATCCTGATGGTGCCAATGGCGCCGCATTTGAGCATGGAGCGGCCGATTGTGCTGTCGCGCGGCGCCGTTGTCGATATCGAACCGACGCGCGAAAACCGACATCAGGTCGTGTTGACCGTTGACGGACGCGTGGTCGCGGAACTGTCGGAAAACCAGCACATTTGCATCACATCTGCCGAGCCGGTCAGCAAATTCGCGCGCCTGCGCGACCGCAACTATTTTTATCGTTCCCTGCTCGATCGCATGGAGCCGCGCATCAATCGGCACGGTCCGCGGCGCATGACATTCGACGAATAACGTTCGGCGAATGCGAGTCAAAAGGATACAAGCAGTCATGAGCGAAAACGTACCGGACATCCCCTTCAACAGTGACATTCACTACTGTGCCGTACACCCGGAGCGAGACACCGAGTTGCGCTGCAACCGCTGCGAACGTTACATGTGCGTCGATTGCGCCAAAAGAACGCCAGTGGGCTACACTTGCCGCCAATGCGTGCGCAACCACGAGAACAAGTTTTTCGAAGGAACCTCGCTGGACTACGCCATAGTCGCTGTGGTGGGCCTGATAGGCGGAGCGATCGCTGCCTTCGTCACTACGCTGGTTGGCGGGATTTTGCTCTTGGGCATCGTGATCGCGCCGGCGCTGGGAGGCATGATCGCGCAGATCGCCCTGCAGGTGACCGGCCGCAGACGCGGGCGCTACAGCGGCGCCGTGTGCGCGGCTGGCGTACTGATAGGCGGCTTGGCCGCAGGGCTGCTTTTGACAGGTCTGGGAATCTTCACACTGATTTACCTGGCGCTGGCTACATCTGCCGCATTCGCCCGCTTCAAGGTGTCCATCTAAAACGCAGGCTATAACGGACAGCGATTTGACCGTTCATCTATGTTAGAAGAACTGCGCATCAGCAATTTTGCCGTCATTGACGAGTTGGAGCTTTCCTTTGGCCCCGGCTTCAATGTCATCACCGGAGAAACGGGCGCCGGCAAGTCGATCCTGATTGACGCCGTTGAATTGCTCCTCGGCGCGAAAGCCGATCCAGCCTTCGTCCGCGGCGGGACAGAGCGCTGCAGCATTGAAGGCTTCATCACGCTGGACGGACGCAATCGAAGCGCAATCGAGGCAGTGCTGGAGCGCGAAGATCTGCTTGATGAGGATACCGGGTATCTCAGCATCCAGCGCGAGATACGTCAGCGCGGCCGTTCCAGCGCGCGCGTCAATGGTGTGGCGGTCAACTCGGCATTGTTGCGGGAGATCGGTCAAATGCTATTCGATATCCATGGCCAAAGCGAACATCTGTCGCTGTTTCGCCCCCGGCATCATATTGATCTGCTCGATCGCTACGCGGATTTGCTGGATGTCCGCGATGGATTGGCAACGCTGGTACAAGACTTGACCGCTGCGCAAGGCGAGATACGCCTGATGCGCGAAGACAAGGAAAGTCTAAAGCGTCGAGCAGACTTGCTCCGTCACGAAATTCAAGAGATCAGCGCCGCCGCGTTGGAGCCCGACGAGGAAGCCGCTCTGCTGGCCGAGCGACAGCGCTTGGCCAACAGCGAGCAGCTGGCGACGCTGGCGCGGGAATGCGCGCAATTGCTCAATGGCGACGATCGCGGCGCGGAGCTACCACTGGTCGACGGTTTGATGCAAGTCGCAGCCTCGCTGTCCAAGCTGGCGCAGATTGATGCCGACTTGAGCGACGAGCGCCTCTTGGCCGAGGACTTGACACAGGGGGCACAAGATCTGGCGCTGACAATAGCGCGCTATGCCGACGAAATCGAATTCAATCCCGCCCGCCTGGACGAATTGGAAGAAAGGCTGGAATTGATTCGCTCGCTCAAGCGGCGTTTTCAAGCGGCGGATATCGCCGGCATTCTGTCTTACGCGGCCGAGGCCACAAAAGAACTGGATACCATTGACCAGGGCGAAGAACGCCTGGTTGAGCTGCGGCTGCGAGAGCGGCGTCTGCTGGTTCAAATTGGCGATATCAGCCTGCGCCTAAGCGGCGCGCGCGCCGAGGCCGGCAGGGAACTTGCCAGCGCGGTCATGCGCGAACTAGAGGAATTGCGCATGGAGGGGACTCGTTTTGAGGTGCGTCTGGCACAGGCAGAACATCCGTCGGGCTGCATCGTCGGCGACAAGCGTTACAAATTCGATGGCAAAGGCATGGACGATGTCGAATTCATGCTGAGCGCCAACCCCGGGCAGCCGCCCCTGCCCTTGGCGAAAGTAGCTTCCGGCGGAGAAGCGGCGCGCATCATGCTGGCGCTGAAACGCGTGCTCACCGCCGCCGATCAGACGCCGACCTTGATCTTTGATGAGGTCGATCAGGGTATCGGCGGGCGCATTGGCGCTGTCGTCGGGGAGAAGCTCTGGGCGCTGTCGCGCGCGCACCAAGTCCTCTGCGTGACGCATCTGCCGCAATTGGCCACTTACGCCGATATCCATTTCCGCGCTCATAAGGATGCGGCGGGCGCGGGGGTATCAACAAGGGTGCGTGCGCTCAGCGATGACGAGGCGCGCATCGGCGAACTGGCGGAGATGCTGGGGACGGCCGGCGCGGCTGGTATGCAGTCGGCGCGGGAGCTTCTGGCCGCGGCGCGGGGGCGAAAAGCTGCCATGGTCGCTGGTTCACGCAGTTAAGTCAAATGCCTTCCAATGGGCTGCCGTCTCATTTGCAAAGGTCCGCCATCACAGCCCTAATGTGCGCGCGTGTAAGATTTTCCGCCCGCCGTTCGTCCAAAGGATATAAAGACAGAATCTGGAGCGGCGGCCATGTCTCAAGAACCTGATGGCGATCAACTGGAAAAACTCGTCGATTTCATCCTCCACGCCCCGGCCGACGAAACCTTGATCAAAATGGACTGCAATGACTGCTGCGAAAAGATCACGCAGTTGGCTGAACAGGTCGCGAACGGCGCCGATCTCAACGAGATTTTGCCCGAAATGAAAAAGTTCATGCATTACTGGGGCGATTGCCGCGAAGAATTTGAGGCGCTGGTGGCGGTCATTCAGCGAGAAAAGGCGCTCGAAGGTTTTGACTTTTCCGCACCGCCCAGTTGGCAGGACTAATCTGCCCGCACGAGAAGATCACAGTCAAGAGCCAGCATCGCCAATTGAAAGCACTTCTTTAAGCAAATATTCCCTCTTCGTATTCGTCGTACAGCAAGATTCATGAGGAAATAAGTATGAAAAAGGAACGCGTTGTCATCATAGGTTCCGGTCCCGCCGGTTTGACCGCGGCGCTCTATACCGCCCGCGCCCAATTGGCGCCGGTCGTAATCGCGGGCAATCAATTGGGCGGGCAAGTCGCCATTACCCACGAGATTGAAAACTATCCAGGATTCCCCGATGGCTTGAGCGGACCGGAGTTAGTCGAACGCATGAAAGAACATGCCGAGAACTTCGGCGCCGCCGTCGAGTTCGATCTGGTCGAGAGCGTCGACTTCAGCAATGGCTCGCCCTTCTACATTAAGACCTACGGCGAGGAGTACCTGGCCGATGCCGTCATCGTGACCATCGGCGCCGATCCGCGTAAGCTGGGCGTGCCGGGCGAAGAAGAATTCACTGGCACGGGCGTCAGCTATTGCGGCACCTGCGATGGATTTTTCTTCCGCGGCAAGGACATCGTCGTGGTCGGCGGCGGCGACTCGGCGCTGGAAGAAGGCATCTTCCTGACGCGCTTCGCAACCAGCGTCAATGTCATTCATCGCCGCGACGAACTGCGCGCTGGCATTCAATTGCAGACGCGCGCTTTCAATAACGAGAAGATCGACTTCACCTGGAATAGCGTGGTGGAAGAGATCATCGGCGATGCGGAAGGCGGTGTCAACGCCATTCGTCTGAAGAACGTCGTCACCGGCGAAGAGACCATTCAGCCGACCGAAGGCGTCTTCATCTTCATCGGGCACGACCCCAACAACGCCGTCTTCGGCGACCAGATCGCCCTGAACGAGAACGGCTATATCATCACCGATCAGCGCTATCGCACCAATGTGGAAGGCGTCTTCGCCGCGGGCGAGATTCAGGACGAGATTTGGCGTCAGGTCGCCACTTCGGTCGGCCAAGGGACTTCCGCGGCCATGTCCGCGATCCAGTGGCTGGAAGCCAATGAGGAACGCCTGCAAGTGCTCGACGCGCTGCCTGCGGCCGGGGATTGAGCCCAAGTCAACGATCCAACTCCCATGCGCCTCGCGTGAGCGCGGGACCCGGCGTCCGGTTTTGTCGGATCGGCTCGGCATCGCCTTGATAGCGCGGCCACAGGGGTTCTATGAGGTCCCGGTTCTGTTCGTACCAATCTGCCGGGATCTCTTTCTGCGCCAGGAAGGCCCGGATGCTTTCCGGCAGGTCGTCAAAGGCAGGATAGTACCAAAGCGTGATATTGGTCCGGCGCTGCAGCGAGCGGTTGCCATGCGCGGCGTGCAGCAGCCGCGCGCTGCCCATGACCACGTCGCCCGCTTTCACCGGCACATCAACTTCGCCCTCGGCGCGCCGGTAGGCCAGGTGCGCCGGATCATCCATGCGACCCAGCGCCTCCCCATGGGCGTCTGGCAGCGCGTCGTGCAGGGTATGCCGCTTCAGATGCGAACCCGGGATCAGCCTCAGGCAACCGTTTTCCGGCGATGTATTCACCAGATAAATCATCAAGAAGCATTGAATGATTTGCGGCGTATAGCTGATCGGATCGTCCCAAAAGCGCGCGTCCTGGTGCCAAAACAACGGCGGACTATCCGGCGGCTTGCTAATCACGAATCCGCTCGTCCATTTGGGATTCTCAAAGCCGAGTCGCTTCAGCGCAGCCAGAATCGGTGGGTAGGCGACGAGCTCGGCCATGGGGGGCTCTTCGTAGACCGATAGCAGACTGCCTTGAGAACGATTCTCTTCAAAATGCGCGGCCGCTTGCCGTTCGAGCATTCTGTCCGTGATCGTTCTCAACTGCGCCAGCATTGGGGGCGCAATGATGTTTTCCAATATACAGAAGCCGTCGCGCTCCAGTTGCCGCCGTTTACCGGGGTAGTCGCCGTTCACAAGCCTGGCACTCCCTTCATTGTGAAACCGCTCGCGAGCATGCGCGATTCACAGCCCCGTCCCAGCTGCTAATCAATCACCAGCAGCACATGATAGGCGACTTGTGAAAGCTGAATCGAGAGCAGGCCAGCACTCTGCTGCCAGGTCATTTCTGATGGATCGCCGAGCGCGACAACCGACCGTGCCGCGCTTTGGAGATTGACCTCGACCACAACTTCGGTGCTGGGAATTGTCTCGTTGATGGGCAAACGCGTCTCGTCGCGGACACTGTTGACCAGGTGGATCAGGGTGCGCTGGCCCTGCTTGAAGGCCGTCAGCGCCAGCACGTCGCTGGCGTTGCGCAGGCGTACCGGTGGCGCCGCCGCCGCTGTCCAGTCGACCGCAGACCGTATCAGCTTACGGAAATCGGGAATACCGTATTCCAAGTAGCGCACGCCAATGGGCGTAGTGAAGAGCGCGGATCGACCGCCCCCACCCGACGACTTGGTCAGCACAGCAGGCGGTCCGATTTCGTCGCCGAGCGGACCGTAATGCACTTCCGATGCACCTTGCACATGAGCGACAGCTTGCGCGCCATCTGGCTCGACGACGACTTGCATACCCATGGTTGGCAGGCGCTTGCCAGTGGGAATATCCGCCAGCAAGGGATGTGCAGCCGTCATCAGCATGTAGATGTCAAGCTCAAAAGGCAGCGTTTCGCCGCTGTATGTTACGCCGAAGACCTTAGCCAAGTCATCACCCTGCGCGCGCGCGCCCGTCGCGTCGTACATGCCGGATTCATAGGACGCGATCAGGCCGCCTCCCGCCGCAACAAAGGCGCGTACCGCCGCCTTGCATTCGGCGGATAAACAACTGGCGTTGGGGAGGATCAGCGTCTGATACCGATTAATCCCGGCGCAAAGGTCGGATTCCGTAATCACATCAAAGAGGATCTTTTCTTGCAGCAGCGCTTTGGCGAATCCTTTGAGTTCTCCCAATTGCGCGGGCTTCCCTGCGCGATAGTCGAAGCGTTCCACACTCGTCTGCGAATAGAGCAGCGCGACATAAGGGATGCTCTGGCGATCGCGCAGGTATGGCGCCAGCGCCTCCGCCTCGGCGAAGCGCTCATAGACGCGGTCCCAGGCCGGCTGATCGACCTGATCAGGATAATAACGCGCGAAGAGCAGCGCGGCGTTATTCGCCAGCAGTTCGGCCGTTGACAGGCGCAATTCCGCCTCGCTCAGACCATACAAGTCGAAAGGAGATTGCGCCATCATGCTCAAGACCAGGATCTGCTTGCCTTTGGCCACAGCCCCCACATAGCGCAGCGCCACACCGTACCACCAGAGCGGCTCGCCGACGCTGGCGCGGTAAAGCTCCATGTGAACGACATCGCCAGTCTCGGCGGTGCGCGCCATGTCATCGGCGTGGGCCATGGGCACATGCCAGGAAACGCCAAAGCGCTCGCGATAGTACGAGGGAATGGGAGGCGCGCCGGAAAGTTGAGTCATTTCTCCGCGCAAGCTCGCCAATGGGAAGGCGCCTTGAAAGAAGACACAGCGATTGTCTCGCTTCGCCACATCGTAAAGCGACTGACGCCAGCCGGCGATCTGATCGTAGCGCCAAGCAAGGAATTGCTGAAAAACAGGATCGTCCCATTTTTCATCCGTCGGCAAGGGCAGTCCAAACTCCGCTTCAAAGGCGCGGCGGCAGGCTGGACTCGCCGACCAGCTCTGGTAGCTCGGTTCATCGAAATAGAAACCATCTACGTCGTAATTGTCGCCGATCTCGCGCACGATCGAAGCGAAATAATCGCGGTAGGGACTGAGCGGATCCATGGCCACCGAGTTATAGGCTGCGTCCCAGCTCGTGACGCGGCCGTCAGCTTTGCGCTGCGCCCAATCCGGATGCGCGAAGTACAGGTCGCGATTGCCCCAGATCGAAGCCAAATACGCGACCACTTTCTGGCCATTGTCGTGGGCGGTCTCGACAGCGTCGGCCAGTAGATCGCGCTCGCCCAAGCCAGGATAAAGGGGCGCGATCTTGCTCTGGTAGAAGGCGGACCCGCCCGGATAGTAACCGGTAGAAAAAACCACCAGGGTATTCACATGTCCGCGGGCTGTCTCGTTCACGATGCCTTTGACATCAATGGTCGCGACATCAGACGCGGGAAACTCCAGCGTGACGGCGCGCAGGGGTTCGTCCCACCAGTTTGACATAATGCTCTCCTTATGACGCGACGCCGCACCAATCGACGGCCATGCGCGCCAAAACGCGGGCGCAGTCGATAACCTGCTCGAATTCGATATATTCGTCGGTGCTATGGATCATCGCGCCGGAGGGTCCGAATAGGACTGACGGCGTATCGCCGTATAGAACAGGCAGGCGTAGGTCGCAGCCGCCCGAACCACCGACTTTCACATCATGCCCGGTCACGGACTTGGCCGCCGCGTTCAAAGCGCCGACCATGGGATGTTCGGGATCTATCTGCGCGGAATCGAACCATAAGCCGAACCATTCGATCTGTAGCGGATGATCGGCGAACCAGGGGTCTTTCTGCGACCATTCCAGGATGAACTCTTTGAAGTCGGCTTTGATCTTGTGGATGTCTTCGCCGGGCAAGCATTCAATCGAACCTTCCAGGATCGCTTGCGAGGCGATGGTCGAGGGCCATTCGCCGGCGACTATCTTGCAGATGCCGGTCGGTACCTTGGTATTGTATATCTCGTCATAGAGCGGATGCGATACCTGCGATTCGCGCATGATCGAGTAGGCTTCGACGGCGTGAAAAACCTCAAATGACTTGGTGATGGGGTTAGTCAGTTCGTGCTTGTATTCGATCCCGCCTTCTTCGCCCGGTACTGTGATGCGGAAGAATTGCGCGCCGCGGTTGGAGATGCCCATTTTGTCCAGCCCGGTCGGTTCGGTGAAGATACAGGCATCGGCGCTGTAGCCGCGCATGACCGATGCCAGAGTGCCGTTGCCGCCGGCTTCTTCGTCAACCACGCATTCGACAATGACATCGCCCTGAAGCTGGATGCCGGCGGATTGCAGCGCCAGCACGCACAGGACGTTGCTGACGACGCCGCCTTTCATATCGGCGCTACCCCGCCCGTAAATCTTCCCGTCGACGTATTCTCCGCTCCAGGGACCGTATTGCCAGAGTTCCGGCGGACCGATAGGCACCACGTCGGTATGACCGTTGAATTTGAGGGATTTACCGCCGCCAGCCCCGTGATAAACACCTACCACATTGGGGCGCTCGGCATAAGAGAATCCCGTGGGCACGAAGGCTGGATGCGCCGCGAGTTCATCGTCGTCGGGTATCCAACGGTCGACATCAAGACCCATCGAGAGCAATTGACGTTCCAGCACATCCTGGCATGGCAACTCCTCTCCTTCCAGCGAGGGGATGCGGACCAGTTCCTGCAGGAGATGCAGTGCGTCCGCTCGATGCTTTTCAATGGCTTGGTCGAGTTGGTCATAGAGCATAGATGCTTTTCCTTTCTTGCCTAACCCTCCCCTATAGCATCGGAGAGGTGTCCCAAATGTAGCTCCCGCATTGGGCAACTGCCGTTTCCGTATCAGGCATTTTGGCTTTGCTATCCCTTCACAGCGCCAAAGGTCAACGCCGAGATGAAATAGCGGCGCACCAGCAGCGCGAATATCACCACCGGCAAGGTTCCGATGGTGGCTGTGGCGAACATGGGTCCCCATTTGATGCCCGAGTGGGTCATGAAAAAGGCGATTGTGGTGGGCATGGTGCGGGCGTTGGTCGAGGTCAAAAAGAATGCCAGGCTGAATTCGTTCCAGACGCCAATGAAGATCAAGATCGCTGTAGCGGCGACGCCGCCGGCCATCAGCGGCAAGGTGATCAGACGAAAGGCCTTGAAGCGCGAGGCGCCATCGACCATGGCCGATTCTTCCAGCTCGACCGGGATGCCTTCCACAAAGCCACGCATCATCCAGATGGCATAGGGGATGTTCCAAAGCAGATAAACCACGATCAGAAAGATATGCGTATCGAACAAGTTCAGCGCCCGCGCGATGAAAAAAAGCGCAAAAACAATGGAAATGCCCGGCACCATCTGCAGAAACAGGAATCCGTAAGCGACGCCTTCTTTGTAACGAAAGCGGTAGCGGGCGAAGCTGTACGTCGCCGGGATGGCGATGAGAATGGTTAAGAGCGTACTGCAAACGGCGATGATAGTGCTGTTTTTCATATAAAAGAGGATATTCATATTATCGAAGATATTTTGAAAATGCTCGAACGTAGGCGTGAAAAGCCAGACCGGTGGATAGGCAAATGTCTCCAGCCGCGTCTTGAATGCCGAACTGACCATGAAGAGATAGGGAAACAGAAAAGCCGCCACCACCGCTATCGTTAGCAGATCGAGGATGCGGGAGCCCAACAGCGCGCCGTGATTCTTCACCTTCATGCGTCTAGGCCTCGAATTTGATGCGTTCGCGCAGCTTGATCAGAATAACAGTCAAAGCCACGATGATAATGATTAGCATGACGCTAGCCGCAGAGCCACGCCCGACATCGCGTTGCACCAGGGTCGTTCGGTAAACGTAGAGCGGCAAGGTAGTCGTTGCGGTGCCCGGTCCCCCGCTAAACATGACAAAAATCACATCGAACAGGCGCAAGACATCCATGAAACGCAGGATCAAGGTTGTCAGGATCAGCGGCAGCATCATCGGCAAGGTTAAATGCGCAAAAGATTGCCAGCGCGAGGCGCCGTCTACCCGCGCCGCCTCGAAGGGCTCTACCGGCAAGGTTTGTAAACCTGCCAACAGGATCAAGATAAAGAAGGGTGTCCATTCCCAGATGTCAACCAGGATCACCGCTACAAGGGCCAGATCTTTCCCATACCAATTATGCCGGACCCCGGTAACGCTCTCGAAGAAGAAATTGATAAGACCGTCATACGAGAAATACAGCCGTCCAATTAAGCCGACCATAGAAGGCATCAATACGACCGGGATGATCAAGAGCGCAGTGAAAAGAGAATTGCCGCGCATCTTGCGATTGAGCAGCAGTGCAATGGCAAAGCCGATCAGCAATTCCGGTATCAGCGTACCCAGCAAATAGTGAATTGTGATGCGAACTGTGGCCCCGAAGGTGCTGTGCTCGTTGGTGAGCAACCACCGATAGTTCTCCAGCCCCACCCCCTCGGCCAAGCGGAAGGGCTCGCCGAAGGTCAGATCGACTGTGCTTAGCTGAAACAGCGAAAACGCGCTGTATGCCGCAATGCTAAAGACTACCGCGAAGGCAGGCAGGATAAGAATCGCCGGCCCCAACCATGTTGGCAGGCGCCGCTGCGATCTGATGTCGCCATTCATAAACCGACTTCCAGATGGTGGCGGCTCGTCCTTTCGACGAACCGCCACCATGGGCGGAGATTATTCCGCAACAACCTCGGACACTTGCGCTTGCATACTGGCGATGGCTTCTTCAACGCTGATTTCCCCGATGAAGGCGCGCGCGCCTTCAATGCCCATGATCTCGCTGATCTGGCTCCACCTCGGCGTCGGCAGAACAACGCTCAAGCCGAGCTCGCCCAGCGCGGCCGCCTGTTGCAGCGTATCCAGCGTCGCCTGATAGTAGGGATTTTCCGCTTGCAGATCGGGATCGCCCAGCGCCGACGCGCGCGAGACGATGCCGCCATTTGCCAAGTATTCGCTCTGCATGCCTTCGCTGGTCAGATAGGCGATGAAAGCCCAAGTGGCTTCTTTGGCATCCGAATCGTCCATCATGGCGAAGGACCAACCCCAAACGCCGGAAAATGCGCCGGCAGGCCCCGCCGGCAGCGGGCTGTAGCCGGTCATGCCAGCGACTAGCGATTTATCCGGATTCTCGACCTCAGGCGCTGCGGCCGAAGCTTCGATCATGATCGCGGCGCGACCGAGCATGAAGGCGTCCCAGGCTTCAGGGAAGGAGAAGGACTCAACGCCGACGGGACCGTACTGCCAGAGATCGCGGATGTATTCCAGCGACGCCACCGTGCCCGGCGAGTCCAGCGCCACTTCGCCCGTTGCCGGATCAACCATCATGCCGCCGAAGGGCGCCAGGAAGATCGACCACATGTAGGTGAATTCCCAGCCCAGGCGCGCCCGGTAGCTGATGCCGTCGACGCCGTCGACGTTCTCGCTGAAGTACTGAGCGGCCGCCAAAACCTCGTCATAAGTGGTCGGCACATCAATGCCGTGTTCCTCGAAGAGGTCCTCGCGATAGAACATGAAGACGGTCTCGCCGGCATAGGGGATGCCATAATGCATGCCGTCTTCCCAAAGGAACATATCGCGATAGGCTTGCAGGATATCTTCATAGTTGAACCAGTCCGGCGTGATATCGGATTCGATCCAGGGCTCCAGAGGCGTCGCATAGCCGCTCGACGCCACCAGCGGGCTCCACTCGATGGCTGTCATCATGGCGTCGTAACTCGCCGATTCGGCAGAGACCTCAAGCAACATGCGTTGACCGAGCTGACCCTCTTCCATCTCGTCAAGCACCACCGAGATGCCAGTCAACTCTTCAAAGCGCGGAATCATCTGCTTAAAGGCTTCAACGGACGGGTGCGAAGCGACGGCGACTGTGATCGTAGTGCCGCCGTACTGGTCCTTGATGCCGGCCGCCCAATCCTCGATGGGGTCGTGCCCCGACGCGGAAATGCTGGGTAGCACAAGTGCGACCACCAAGAGAAGCAAAACAAATCTGACTTTCATTTCAAAACACCTTTCAATTTGTGATTCGGACAAAACAAAGCCAACTCGGAATACTTTCCCTTGTCAAGAAAGCATCCAACATAAGATAACAGTTCAGGTGCAATTCCGCCAATAAGCTGCGCAACATTTCAGCTATATGTTACGGATATTGCTTCAGTCGCAATTGGCGCTACTCGGCGCACTAGCAAACGCAGCAGAATCCGCTGTGCGACACCGGTCGGTCATAATATTCAATTCACAAAGTTTGTAAATAGTTTGACAAAGGCCCCTGCCTAGGATAGACTGATGCTATAGAATCCGAATCGTTGACGCGCAAGGGAGATAGCATGGCGACACATACTAAAGCGGAAAACACCAAGGCTCTCGACATGGTGACCATGCATGGTGAAAAGATCGCTACGCTCGAAGCCAACTATGCGCACGCCGCGACCAAAGCAGATATTTCGGATATGAAAACCGAGCTCGAGAAACTTAAAGCGGATTTGACCTGGCGCATCGTGATTGCGATGGGCGCCATGACAGCCGTTTTCACCTTTATTGTAGAACAACGATTAGGCAGCGGTTAGATATTACTAAGCTCCCGCGCGATAGCGCGCGATCTGAGCGGCCTTGCGCTCCTAAAAGGGCCAGATCTTGTCCCAGGCGCTCTTCCAATCGTCGGCGCGGCTGTACATCTTCTGCGCCGGCTGATCCAATACCACGTCCGAGCGCGGCACATAATTAGCCATCGTATCAAAATGTCCAAATTCAACTGTGATCGTCACCGGCGACGCTGGCACATAAGGCGCGACCGCGCTCAAGTCAGCCAAGGCTTGATAGGCGCCCTCTTCGATCATTTCACGGGCGCGTTGCGGCGCGATCTGGCGCGCCGAGTACTTCGACAGCCCGCGCTTGACCGCCACTGTCGTCAGCCCATCGCCGAGTAGCGCCGTCGCTTCGCGGCAGACGGCTACGTCGCCGGTGACCAGCAGCACGGGACAGCCGTAATGACCACAGAGCGCGGCGTTGACGCCAACCTCGCCCACCAGTTCGTCGTTGAACCAGAGATTGCGGCATTGCGCCGACGAGATGGTGTGGTTCAAGACGCCGTCCGGCGTATTGTTCCGCGCGTGATAGCCGACCATCAGGCAGGCATCCACGCCCTGTTCCAGCGGCTCCCGATAATCCGTCCAGGTATGGTGCGCCACATATTCGCAAGCGGGATCAAGCTTGTCCTTGAGCAAAGAATTGTATCGCCAATCGCCGCCCGCGTTGTGGCCGTCGATGACGATGATTTCAGTTGCGCCCGCTCGGGAAGCGCCGCGTACCGCCGCGTTGACCTCAGCTGTGTAGAGTTCGCGGCCTTCCGGGTATCCGGCCTTGCCTCCCCCGACTTGATCCCAAGTGACGATGCCGCTGACGCCTTCCATGTCGCACATGATCAAAATCTTCATTTAACTTCCCTCCCGAACAAATCAACAGCCAAGCTGAGATTGTACCGCAAAAAGGAAAACGCATGATTTGATTCGATGCGGCTGGCTGGCGCCGGCAAATCTCGCGCGGGGCCGCAGCGACGCAGGACGTGCGGAGTCATCGCAAGTCCTTGACATTCTGATGAATCTTGCTGATAGCGGCGGCGATCTCTTGCATGTCCTCCTCGTCGCCCAGCAGAGCATTCTGCGTGATCCAGACTGTCTCGTCCGATTCCCGGTGAGAGTTGGGGAAGGCGTCCGTGAGGAAGGCGTGATTTGCCTCCGCCTGCGCGCCGCTGAGGCGATTGCGGTAAGCTCCGCTAGTGAAAAGGTCCAGCTCGTGGATGGGCGGATATGGCGCTTGTGTGGGAATGCCCTCCGCTTCCAGCGCATCAACAAATTGCTGATTCGAAATGCTGGCGAAGGCTCGCGCGTCGACGTGGAAGATATAAGCGTAATGTCCGTTGCGGGTGATGCGAGCGTCGTGGCTCTGCGGTGTGATGCCCGGGATCTCGCCTAACAAACGATCAAGCAAGCGACCGTTCTCGTGACGGCGCGCGGTCTGCTCGTCGAGGCGTGTCAGTTGCGCCAACAGCACCGCGCCTTGCCACTCGCTGAGGCGGTAATTCGAGCCATAGATGTAATGACTGTAAAACCATTCGCCGGGCATGCGCCCGCAATCATGCGTCGAGCGCGCCAGGCGTTCAAAGTCGTCATCGTTGCTGATGATCATGCCGCCTTCACCGGCGGTCATGGTCTTGCTGGCCTGGAAGCTGAACGTGCCGCCGATGCCAAAAGCGCCGACCTTGCGCCCGCGCCATTCGCTGCCGTGCGCGTGCGCGGCATCTTCGAGCAATGCGACATCATGTTTCTGGGCAACCGCCGCCAGTTGATCCAGATCCGCCGGACGCCCGCCCATGTGAACAGCGATGATCGCTCTGGTATGTTCGTTGATAGCTGCTTCTGCCAATTCAGGATCGATGCAGTAACTGTCAGCGCTGACGTCAACCAGAACAGGCAGCGCGCCGGCGAAAAGCACAGCGCTCGCGGTAGCTACGAAGGTGGCGTTGGGCACGATGACCTCGTCGCCCGGTCCGATGCCCAGCGCGGCCAGGGCGACTTCGATGGCGTGAGTCCCGTTCGTGACCGCGATGCCGTGCGTGGCCTGATGGTATTCGGCGAACTGCTGCTCGAAAGCGAGCGTTTTAGTACCCTCAGTTCGCCACCAGTCACGGCTTTCCAGCACCTCCTTCAGCGCCTCTCGTTCGAGGTCGTCATATATCGGCCAGTCGGGAAAAGGTTTGCTCTTGGCGGGCGTTCCGCCTTGGATGGCGAGTTTTGACATGGTGAAGCTCCTAAGATTTGAACAATACGCGCGCTTGGGATCTTACTGTAAATGACTCAGCCTTTCAGCGAGCCCAATGTCAATCCCTTGACAATATATTTCTGCGCGAAGACAGCAAAGATCAGCATGGGTAGGATGGCGACGATAGATGCCGCCGACATCGGGCCCCAGGCGATCGACGTGTATCCGCGGAAAGAAGCGACCGCCACCGTGATCGTCTGCGCCTCACTAAAAGATAGCGATAGGGCAATGGTCAACTCGTTCCAGATCCAAATGGCCGTCAAAATGGCGGTGGCTGCAATGCCCGGCGCGGCCAGCGGAATAAAGACGTGGCGCAACGTGCCCAAGTGGTTGCAGCCGTCAATGCGCGAGGCATCGTCCAATTCCGACGGGACTTCTTTAAAGAAACTGCGGATCAGCCAAACGGCAAATGGCAGAGAATGGACTTGATAGACCAGCGCCAAACCAATATGCGTATCGTACCAGCCGATTTTCTGATAGAGCACATACATCGGGATGACAAAAAGAAACTCCGGCAGCATATAAGCCAGCAGCAGCCAGACCCCGAAGAGCTTCTTGCCGCGGAAGCGAAAACGGTGAATCCCATAGGAGGCGAAGATCGCGATGGCGATGGCGATCAAAACACCCAAAGCCGTTACATAAACCGTATTCAAAAAGGCTTGCACAAAGCCTGGCTTGTCCAGCAGCGCCAGGTAATGATCCCAGATCGGTTCAAAGACGAATTTGGGCGGCATCGAGAAGGCATCGCGCTGCGTCTTGAAAGAGATAGTCAAGAGCCAGACAATAGGAAAGAGTGTGACCAGGATAGCCGCCAGCGAAATCAAGTACGCCAGCAGGCGTTGCAACTGCGCGCGCTGTCTGTTGTCCATGCCTAATCGTCCTCCAGGCGTTCTTCCAAACGCATGTAAACAAGACTGATCGCCAGGACAATCGCCGAGAAGATGACCATGATCGTCATTGACTCGCTCATTTGCAGGAAGCTGAAGGCTTTGCGATAGGCAAGCGTCTGCATGACTTCGGTAGATATCTGTGGGCCGCCGCCGGTGGTTCCGAAAATGATGTCAAAAACCTTAAGCGTATCAATGGTGCGGAAGATCAGCACAGTGAAAAGGACCGGGCGCAACATGGGCAGCTTGACACGGAAGAAAGTTTGCAAAGCGCTGGCGCCATCGACGCGCGCTGCTTCGATCGGTTCACCCGGCAAGCTCTGCAAGCCAGCCAGAACGATAATGAAAACGAATGCCGTTTGCCACCAGGCGTCAACCATGATGACGGTGCCCATAGCGGTGGACGTAGCGCCGAAAAAGGGAGACAGGGGCAAACCCAGCGCGTTCAGCACATAGTTGACCAGCCCCAGCATGGGATCGAGCAGAATCTTCGACATCAACGCTACGATGATTCCGGAGACCATCAAGGGCGTCAGCAGCAAGGTGCGGATGAGGCCGGCGCCGAATTTGAGATGATCGACGACGACAGCCAGCCCCAGTCCCAGCAGCAATTCCAGAGCGGTGGCGACGATGGCGAAGAGGAAGGTTTGGTAAAGTACCTGCCAGAACTCGGCGCTGCTGAAGAGATCGGCATAATTGCCCAAGCCGATGAAGTCAAAGCGGACGCCCCAATTCCAGTTGAAGAAACTGAGTATGAAAGAAAACACGGCGGGATAAAGCGATGTGACGGCAAGAATGAGGATCGCTGGCGCGATGAGATAATAGGCGAAGTTTTTGCTGCGGAGGTCTGGCATAAGAAGGATTTAACCCCTCTAAGTCTCCCCCATAGTTGTCGGGGGAGACTTTGTTCACCTGTGCCAATCGTTACCATGAAAACTGGACGTTGAGCCACAAAAAATGCATCACGGCATTCGCAACTCACGAGCGGCGTCCCCCCTCTCCAATGCTTTGGGGAGGGGGCTAGGGGGAGGGGTTTGACTAACCATCCATATCCAAGATGCGGTCCTGCGCTTTGGCGGTCGCGTCCGCCGGCGCCATGCCGCCGTACATATCCTGAATAGCATCGACGATGACCAGGGCATATTCGCTCCAGCCCTCACGGAAGACCACCGTCGTGCGCGAGGTCTGCATGGCTTCCAAGACGGTGTCGACGTATTGCGAATTCAGCGCGTCGACATATTCGGCTTTGTCCCAGGTCGACACGCGCGCCGCGCCTCCGTGATAAGCGCCGATGACAGGCTCGATATCGGCGCTGGTCATCCACTGGATGAAGTACCAAGCCGCTTCCGGATTCTGGGCGTTGGCGGGTATGCCGATACCCCACATCCAGTGGCCGGTCCAGGAGGCGCCGTCTTCGTCAACCGGCGGCATCACGGCATAGCCGGTCTTGCCGGCCACTGCCGAGGCATCCGGATCTTCAAAGCCGGGACCAAAGAGGCTGGCGTCGAGGAAGAAGCCGGCGCGGCCTTGCTGGAAGAGCAAGCTGGCATCGGGCCAATCGAGCGATTGAATGTTGATAGGACCGGCGGACATCAAACCGGCGTAATGCGAAAGACCGGCGGTGATGCGTTCGTCGCTCAAGACCGGCGTCGACCAATCGCCATCGAACCAGACATTGTAAGGCAGGGACATTTCCGCTTCGCCCCAGTTGTTGAAGACCATACCGGTGACGGTATCCATGATGGTATGCGAACGAATGCCGCGCATGACCGCGCCGGCGACCGAGCCGCCGCTGGCCTCGGTAATGCTCTGCGCAGCTTCAATCAATCCGCCCATGGTAGTCGGTATTTCGCCATCGAGGTATTCGTCGACAATATCCATGTTGTAGAACAGGGTATATGCCTCAAAGGAAACAGGAATCGCGTAATCTTGCGCGTCCATATCGCCGGGCGGGTATTGCGTGGCCTGGGTGAAGCCGCCGGGGAAGTCGGCGAAGTCATAATCCGCGGCAGTCATGCTGGAGTCGTTAATGTAGGGGCTGAGCGGATGGATCAGACCATTCGACCATTGCGTGAAAGCGGTAGAATCCATCGGCACCATGTAGACATCCATGACGCCTTCATCGGCCCGCAAGGCCACTTCCATTCGATCGAAATAGAGGTTTTCTGCCAGGGCTTCGACATTGACCGTGATGCCGGTGGCCGCTTCAAAGTCGTCCATGACGCTGCGCATGCCGTCAAGCACGGGATGCTCGGGCATTAGAATCGTGATTTCGCTTCCAGCGAAGCGCATCCAATCGAAGTCGTCCGCATGAACAGCGGGCATGACCATCAACAGAACAAGTAAACTCAGTACAGCAAACTTTCTCATGAGACTCTCCTCAATCCGATAAACGAATAAATCACCGATCTTGTCGGGGTGATTCCAATATGAAGGCTTACAGGCTTACGCCTTCGTACGCGGCTTCTACATTTACGCGCACCTTCGCCGCGAAGGCGTCGTCGATTTGAGCTTCGTGGTAGATGCCATACCAGAGACCGGCCTGCCGCACAAAATCGTGCATATTGACCAACGCGTGCGTGACATCATCCCAGGTGATACCCATGGCTCCGGGGCGGATATCGACGCCGGCGCGTACAATGGCATCAAGCATTTCCTGCGCCTTGTCGTCGTGCAACAGCGAGCCGACGTAGATGCCCAGGCAGACCGGCTGGCCATGGATGAATTTTTTGCCCGTGTGATATTCCAGCGCATAGAAGAGGAAGTGATCGGCGCCTTCGATGTGGCGCGGGTTCCAGCCGGCGTTGTGGAACGCCGCTCCACCCCAGCGGTTGGCCGTCATTAGCGTGCGGATGCCATTTTCGTTGACCTCGCGGATATCATCGAGCGCATCCATCACTGTCGCCATCACGCCCTGAGCTTCATCAACCAAAGCTTGATCGTAGGGCCATTTGTCTTCGCATTGGCCGCGTTCGGTCGCGTAGCGCCAATCGGCATGGGCGGTGTGATAACAAAGAATCTCGCAGATGCCCGAGCGGTTGACCACGGGCGGCGCCTGCTGGATCACATCGAAATCGACATAGACGGCCTCCGGCACCGCCCAGGCGATGTAACGTACGTTTCCGCCAAAGCGCAAGCCAGTGCGATGCCCAAAGGCCGCGTTGACCGACATCGACGTGGGCACTTGAAAAAGTGGCAGCCCCAAGGACCAGGCGAAATATTTGGCGACATCAAGCGCCTGCCCGCCGCCCAGACCGATGATGCATTTGGTTTCTGGCAGCTTGGCGGCCTCGTCCTTGAGTTCATCTCCGTCGATCGTATGGACGAAATATGGTCCCGCGTGATTGTCATCAAAATTGTGAGCGAACAAATCCCAGAGATCGTCCATGGTGACCACAAGATAGGGCCGATGCACGAAGTTCGGCAATTCGCCGATCAGGTTTCGTCCAAATATCGTTGTAAATCCCGCGCTGTTTTGCATGGCAATTCCTCACATTTGGAAGGATCATAAGTGTGCGCCTTGAGTTGCTACTAGAATCAGCCTCAGCGAGGCGCCCGGGCAATATCTGTTGAACCGTCATAAGATAACAATTGTCAACACTGTTTTCAATGAACATTGTTTGCCAGCTAAATTGAAAGCACGGGGGGAGACGTGAAATGAGCCTGAGAATCGCCTTCGCTGGCACCGGCCATATCTCGCATATTCATGCCCAGGCAGCAGGTGCGCAGGACGATCTGGAACTGGTCGCTGTGGTGAACCATCGCCCCGAATCAAGGGCGGCATACGCTGCGAAGTTCAGCATTCGACGTCAGTATGATAGTGTCGACGCCATGCTGGCGGATGGCGATGTCGATGCGCTCGTCGTCAGCACACCCAATTATTTGCATGCCCCGCAAACCATCGCCGCGCTGAATGCCGGCATTCACGTCATGGTGGAAAAGCCCATGTCCATGAATACCACAGAGGCAAAACAGATGAGGGCTGCCAGCCAGGCTTCCGGCGCCAAGTTGATGGTGGCGCATTGCTGGCGTTTCGATGAAGAGGTGCATTGGTTGAAACGACAGATCGACGACGGCCAGCTTGGCAAGATCCTGCGCACCAAGGGTTATGGCGTCCATGTCAATTGGGGACCGAGCAGTTGGTTCGTCGAGGCGAAATATGCCGGTGGCGGCGCCCTAGCCGATATGGGCATCCACGCGATCGATACCGCGCGCTTCCTGCTCGGCGATCCCATGCCCCGTAAGGTCTATGCGCGGATCTCTACCGACTATACTGAATACGATGTCGATGACTCCGGTACGATCATCATCGGCTGGGACAATAGCGCTACATCGATTGTAGAAAGCGGCTGGTGGTGGCCCCATGCCGATGGACCCGAGGCATGTACGCAGGTATACGGGCAGAAAGCGTTCGGGCAAATCTTCCCGACGCGGCTAGAGATCCCGGATCGCGCTGTCGAAAAAGTTGAATTAATTGATGCGGGTTTCCCGCATCCGCGCGAAGAACATTGCCCGCAGATCATGTACGATTTGCAAATGGCGCATTTCATCGATTGTATTCGCAATGACAAGACGCCGAATCCGGGCGTCAACGAAGGCCTTGTCAATATGCGTATCGTCGATGCGGCGCTGGAGAGCAGCCGCACAGGTCAAGCAGTGAACTTGTAAGGCGTGCGAGTCCCTCGCGCCCTTTCGCCTAATTAGGAGGACACGCAATGCTTGAAACTTACGAATGGACGGGCGAGGGCTTTGAACCGCTAGTTTTCACCGACAAGTGGCAAGCCGCACTGCTGAACTGGGAACCGCTCTTCGACCGAGCGAATCTCGACGAGATCGAAAGACACAATCACAGTGACGAAGTGTTCGTTCTGCTGCGCGGGCAGGCGTTGCTTTTCACGCGGCCCGAGGGCGGCAAGCTGCAAGCAATCGAGATGGCTGCCAATAAGATCTACAACGTACCGGCGGGCATCTGGCACAACATCGTTGCGACGCGCGACGTGTCATTTCTCATCGTCGAAAACCGCGATACACATCTACGCGATACCGAGATCCGCCCCATCAGCGCCGACGAACTCGCCCAGCTGGACGCGCAACTGCCGGTTTGGGCTTCACTTAAGCGGCAAGGCTGATCTATCTCTTATTCGACAAACCCCCTTGCCCATGCAAGGAGAAGACTTATTGTTCTGTGTGATCGCGGCAAAGCAATTCGCCGGTTACGCTCCGAGGGGCTTGTTTTGATAAATTCTACGGTTTGCTAAAAGTGTAACTGATTGAGTTCGAATAATTATGGGATTACACTGATAAATAGGCGAGCATGCGCGCGATCAATCGCCAAGCGCCTGATTTGTGATTCAATCAACCGGAGGGTTTTCATGCAGATCACCAGATTCAAGCATAGTAGCGGCCGCGGCATCCTGCTGCTTCTCTTTTCCATTGCCATGCTGTTGGCAGCGCCTTTGACAGTCGGTGCCCAAGACAACAGCGTCTTCGTCAGCGTCCGCGTCTATGACGGCGTCGATCCGGCCGACCAGCAAGAAATCGCGCGCCTCACCGAAAAAGGTTTCTTGCCCATCATGCGCGAAAGCCCCGGCTTCGTCGGCTATTACCTGCTGCCAGCCGACGATAGGCTGGCATCGGTCAGTATGTTTGACTCGGCGGAACAAGCGGCGGCTTCCAACGAAAAAGCCCGCGCTTTCGTCGCCGAAAACCTGGCGCCATTGCTGCCCAATCCGCCGATGATCGCCGAAGGCTCAGTTGACGTGATGCATATAGTCGATATTGACCGGATGACAGACGACACAAGTTCTCTATACGCTTCCTTGCGCATATATCACGTCGGCAATATGCAGGACATTGAGGAATCGAACCGTCTGGTCGAGGCCCACCTGCTGCCCGCCTTGCAAGAGGCCGGCGGTCTTTTCAGTTACTACTCGTTGAATGACGGCGTGGAGACAGTTGTCGGCTTGAACGTATATCACTCGGAAGAAAACGCCTTGGCCGCCAACGACATCGCCGCTGCCTTTGTGGCGGAACATATGATGGACTGGTTGCCTGAAGATCCCGTGCGCGTCAGCGGCCAGCTTGGCGTAGCCGCGCTGGCGGAATTGCATATGGGCGAAAACCTGATCGACGACATGATGGACGAACAACAAGTCTTCGTCAGCATCCGTCTCTACGACGGCGTCGACCCGGGCGACCAAGAAGAAATCGCGCGCCTCACCGGTGAAGGATTCTTGCCCATCATGCGCGAGAGTGATGGCTTCGTCGGCTATTTCCTGCTGCCTGCCGGGGATATGCTGGCGTCGGTTAATCTTTTCGACACAGCGGAACAAGCTGCGGCCACTAACGAAAAGGCGCGCGATTTCGTCGCCGAAAACCTCGCGCCCCTTCTTCCCAATCCCCCGCAGATCGTGGAGGGGCTGGTTGAGGTGATGTATGTAGCGGATTCCGACGAGATGATGATGGATGATGGCATGACCTCGCTCCATGCCCTCTTGGCGATTTACGATGGTTTCGACATGACCTACCTGGACGAGACAGTCACATTGGTCGAGTCCATCTATCTGCCGGCCCTACGCGAGAACGACGGTCTATTCAGCTACCTCGGGATCAGCGATGGCGCCGACAAGGCTGTAGCGCTGCGAATTGCGGACTCGGCGGAGCGTTTGCAGCAGGGATCAGACATCGCGGCCGATTTCGTGGCCGAATACCTGGCGGACTGGCTGCCGGTAGATCCGACGACCGTGAGTGGCCGGCTCGGCGTGGCGGCGCTGGCAGACATGCGAATGGGCGCGAACCTGGTCGAGTACAGCCGGGACGAGGCGAGCGTGTTCGCCAGCGTCCGCGTTTACGAAGGCGTCGATCCGGCAAATCAGGACGCAATAGCGCGCCTGACGAATGAAGGATTCTTGCCCATCATGCGCGGGAGCGACGGCTTTGTCGGCTATTACTTGCTGTCGGCGGGCGAAGAACTGGCGGCGGTCAGCATGTTCGACACGGCAGAACAGGCGTCGGCCTCCAACAAAGCGGCTCGTGAATTTGTGGCGGAGAACCTGGCGCCCTTGCTGCCTAATGCGGCCATGATCTTTGAAGGTCCCCTGTCGATCAACTACGTCGCCGCCCTGCGCAGTTCGGATGATCATGGTGGCGTTGGCGAACTATACGCCAGCATACGCTTCTATGAAGGCTTCGACTTGAGGCATTTTGATGAAGCGAATGACCTGGCCATATCGCACCTGCTGCCGGCAATGCAAGATATCGGTGGCTTATTCGCGCAATTCGCCTTCAATGACGGCGAGGACACGGTTGTCGGTATCAGCATATTTGAGGACGAAGAAGCGACGTTCGCGGCCAATGATGTCGGCAAAGCCTTCACCATTGAGTATCTAGCGGATTGGGCGCCCAACCCCCCGACCGGTGTCGCAGGCGAGATTGCCATAGCGGCGCTGGCGGAGATTGACATGGGCGCGAATTTGATCGCAGGCGACTACGAGGACGAGGTGTTCGCCAGTATACGGGTCTATGACGAAGTTAACCCGGCCGATCAAGACGAAATCCTGCGCATTACCAGCGAAGGCTTCCTGCCGATCATGCGTCAAAACTCCGGTTTCGTCGGCTACTATCTGTTGCCGGCCGGTGACACGCTGGCATCGGTCAGTTTGTTCGATTCGCCCGAACAGGCTTCAGCGTCTAACGCAGCCGCACGCGATTTCGTGACAGAAAACCTGACGCCGCTGTTGCCAAACCCGCCGCAAATCACCGAGGGCATGCTCGATGTCATGTATGTCACCGACGAGATGATGGATGAGGGTCTTGGCTCGCTTTACGCCGCGCTGCGCGTCTACGACAACTACGACCTGACGGACCGTGATGTAGCTGTAGAATTGGTGGCGACGGGTTTTATCCCTTTGCTGCAAGGCGCCGACGGTCTGTTCAGTTACTTCTCGATGGACGATGGCGTGGACCGCGTCGTGACGCTGAGCGTCTATGAGACGGAAGAGAATGCCCTGGCCGCCAACGAACTGGCGGCGGAGTTCGTGGCGGAGTATATGACGGGATGGATTCGGCAAGAGCCAAGGCGCATTAACGGACGTCTGGGAGTGACTGCGCTGGCCGACATGCAGATGGGCGCGAACTTGCTCGGCGGCGAGCCGATGAGTGGGGCTTAGGTTTCCCATCCCGACTTAAACCGGAAGAGCGTAGCGAAATGCTGCGCTCTCCTTTTCTCCAGACAGCTACTCATCGTTTTCCCGTGATCTGGCGAACAAGCCCATTAGAATATCCGTATTCGGCTTGTATCCCTTGTCGTCTTTTTTCAGCAGGTCCATATCGACTAAAGCGTTCAAATCTCGCTGAATGGTGCGTTCGGTCTTGTCTCGATATGCACGCGCAAGCGCAGCCGTAATGTCAGGTATTTCGCCCTTGCGTACCGGGTTTTCGAATCGGTGATCGGTCAG
Source organism: Chloroflexota bacterium (assembly GCA_011525385.1). Classification (GTDB taxonomy): domain Bacteria; phylum Chloroflexota; class Anaerolineae; order Aggregatilineales; family Phototrophicaceae; genus UBA6055. Next base: position 87,760 of record WTGF01000069.1, read on the forward strand.
ATCCAAAACTAATCGTTTCCGTCTCTGCTGCGTTTGTGTCAGATTCTCTGAATAGCGCTTGCGGAATTCAGCGTGAATTACATCGTGCCAAATGGTCTCGATCTGAAGCGCATGGATTAGCATGAACTGTTTATCCAACTCATCCTTAAAGCCCTGTAGCGCGTACTCAAGGAATCCATTCAGCCTGGCTTCCTCTGGATATGAGCCATCTTGGCTCTCGCCATGAGAACGTTGCAGTTCACGATAGTACATATCACGTGTATCATTGTAAAAATTGCTCAACAGATGTGCGGCAATGTCTGGTACGCCTGCGCCTACAAGTATTGCGAATTCAACAAGTCTTGACATACGCCCGTTGCCATCTCCGTAGGGATGAATCCAAGTAAAGTAGACGTGCGCGGCAATTGCCTTGACGATTTGTTCGGCTACTTTATAACCTTGGGTTCCAATCGGCTTATCGTTGAGCCAATCACAGTATTGCTTCATTAAACTTGGAACTTCATCAGGCGGGGCTGCCAAATAACGCCCGACTATAACTCTGTGGCTACGAAACTTGCCAATCACGACTTCTTCAGAAATCGACTCTTCCAAGCCCTTCAGCACCAGTTCGTGATATCTATGCAAGAGTTCCACTGAAAATCTAGAACTTTCGCCGTCGATGAGATTCTTGCCCACCATACTGAAGGCCTCTACCATGTTTTCTATCTGCTTCTCTTGGTAGGCGCGAGAGGGGGGCGCTTCCATCTCTTTGTTGATAATTCTCGCAACTTCCTCTTCGGAAAAAGAATTTCCTTCGATTGCGGTGGTACTGTGTACGCCCTTTGTTAGATACATGCTACGAAGCATGTTGCTGTCATCTGGCGGAATAGGGAGCCTTTTGATGTGCTCAATCCTTGCTTGGATCTCGCCGAGCAGCAGCCATATTCTCGACCCTACTTCGCGAAAGTTTGGCGGAAACTTTATGAATTTGTGTGTCGTCATGTTTGCAGATTTGTCTCCGTTCTTGACTCCAAATTTGACTCTAACATTGACATAGTTACTGGCAACATAGTTCATAGTTATTGACGAAATGTCAATATCTAGTTTTATAACGTTTTTCAGACAGTTCAGTGAAGAGCAATGTGGAAATAGTACGCAGGATTACCAAAAAACGGCTACTATAATGACGCGCTTATTCAAAGAAGGTGGCGCGATATTGACCGTTAGAAATCAGCGTTTCATGCTGGCGGCAAGGCTGAAATAGGTTATCTGCTCACGAGCTACCTATGACCGCAATCCCGAATTCCCGAACAAGCTCAGCATAAGTGCCGGGTTGGGCTGATATCCGTGGTCATCGTGAATGAGCAGGTCCATCTTCACCAGCACATCGAGATCTTCCGCCAGTACTGCGTCGCTCTCATCGGCATACTCCAGTTCAATAGCGGCGGATACCTCTCGAACCATTTCCAATATGACTGGCTGATCGACGCAGCGGTCGGTCAAGTCCAGTGCCAGGCGCATCTGACGCTGTTGCATTGTTGTCAAGATCGAAGGGAAACAAGCGCGAATGTGATCGCGCCAAATCGCTTGCACCTGCATGCTGCCTATGACCAGCATCAAATCGCTGAGCTCATCCATGAAACCTTCCAGCGCGTATTCGATAAAGCGCCGCAGATCGCCAACTGGCGGATAGGCGCCCTGGTCATGTTCGCCGTGCGAGCGCTGCAATTCGGCGTAATATTGACGTCGCGTCTTGCTGTAGAAGTAGCTCAAGACATGTGTACAAGCTTCTGGCAAGCCCGCCCGCAACAGGATCGCGTGTTCAATCAAGCGCGCCATCCTGCCATTGCCGTCGCCATAAGGATAGATCCAGGCAAAGCTGACATGCGCGACCAGCGCCTTGATGATAGCCCTGGCGGTATCATAGCCGTCGAGGCCATGTGATGCTTCCTCATCGGCGTTCAGCCAATCGCAATATTGTTTGATCAGCGGCTCGATCGCTTCTGGAGGTGGCGCGAGATAAGGACCGACTTCAACGCGATGCTCTCGCAGCGCGCCCACCTGGATTTGGCCGCCATTGCTTTCACCCAAGCCATTCATGACAAGCTCATGGTAGCGATTCAGTTTCTCCAGCGAAAAGAGCGATGGACCACCGAACATTTCGTCCCGCGCCACCATGTTGTATGCCTGCGCCATATTCTTGATTTGGCGCAAATCCGCAATCCGAGAAGCGTAGGCGGGCATTTCATCGCCCATGATTTTGGCGACTTCGTCTTCCGAAAAACCGTTGCCAGCAATGGCCGTTGTGCCGTGTATGCCCATTGCCAGATACTGGTTTTCCAGTTCGTACGCGTGCGCCGGGAGGACCGGCGACGCTCTCACCGTTTGCGCGCTCGCTTGTATCTCCCCCAATAGCAGCCAGGTTCTCGCAGAAAGTTGTGCCAGCGCCGGCGGGAATCGGATGAAATCGTGTGACCCCATTGCTGCGAATCCTTCCTTGTTAGTCACATTCGGGCCCGGCCGCTATCGGGTTAAACTCAAACGAAGGCGTTCAAACCCGTTAACTCCCGACCCACCAACAGCAGGTTAACTTCATTCGTACCTTCATAAGTATAGATGATTTCGGCATCTAGCATGAGCCGAGCGATGTGATTTTCGATAAGGATTCCGTTGCCGCCCAGGCACTCGCGCGCCAACTGCGTCACGTAGCGCGCTTTTCGAGCATTGTTGTATTTCGCCATTGACGCTGTCCCCGCGTTGAGCAAGCCGCGGTTGATAAGATGAGAGAGCTGTAGACAGAGCGTTTGCATCAGCGTGACTTCGGTGGCCATCTCCACCAGTTTCTGTTGAATCAACTGGAAACCGGCGATTGGCTTGCCAAATTGCTCGCGCGCTTTGGTGTACTTCAACGCCAGTTCAAATGCGCCCGCGGCCACGCCCGCGGCTTCCCAAGCCACCCCATATCGCCCGACTCCCAGTACTTGCGCCATATCCCTAAAGCGCCTTACGTATGCCAGTCTGTTCTCTTTCGGCACGAGTACCTCGTCGAGCGTGATATCGGCATTGAGTACCGCGCGCTTGCCAACCTTGCCCCAGATATCCTTGATGGCGACGCCCTCGGTTTCCCCCGGATTCTCGATGACAAATCCGCCGAAGTCCCCGCTGGCTTCGTCTCGCGCCCAGATGATCAGGATGTCCGAGATCGAGGCGTTGCCGATCCAGCGCTTGGCGCCATTTAGGACGAAACCATCGCCGGATTTTCGAGCGGTCGTCTTGACCTGGGCGGCATTTGAACCGACATCGGGTTCGGTCAAGCCAAAAGCGCCGATCTTCTCCAGCTTGACCATATCCGGCAGCCAGCGCGCTTTCTGCTCTTCGTCCCCCAACAAGCCGATCGAGCCCATTGCCAAGCCGGAATGCACGCCGTAAAAGGTGCTGATGCTGCCATCGCCCTTGCCCAGCTCGTACATGACCAAACCCATCTCGACGAAATCCAGCCCAGCCGCGCCATGCTCAAACAGCGGACCGCCGATGATGGGCAAGTTGACCATCTTGCGGGCGATCTCCCAGGGGAATTCGGCCTTCTCCCAATAGGGATTGATCTTGGGCATGACCTCCCTTTCGACGAAGTCGCGCACTTCTTGTCGCAGCGCCTTCTGCTTGTCGCTGAAGTGCATATCGACCTGGTAAAAGTCGAAGCCGGAGTAGAGCGATTCGCTTTGCAATTGAGTAGCCATGCGGACCTCATAACAATCCAACGCGGGAATTAATCGAGCATATCAGCAATAGCGGAGCGAATCAAATTGATTTGCCGCTTCTCAGGTACAAATTCGCGCGCATACAGCGTCTATATGCAATCGCAAATTGCTTGCGCCCGAATGCGGGCAGAGGTCCCAGTGTCTCGAATTGCGGTTTTCCGACAGAAGGCCGGTTCCTTGCAGTTGATCGCCTTGCAGTTCTTCAGCTTGGCGGGCGTGGGCATCGTCTCGCCCTATGTCAATGTCTATCTCAGCGACCTCGAGTTTTCCGGCGTCTTGATTGGCACGCTGGCCAGCCTGGGCGCGATCCTGTCGCTGATCATCACGCCGGTGTTCACGCTCATCGCCGACCGGCGCCTGCTGCATCGGCGGCTGCTGATGCTTTACCTGACTGGCTTCGCGCTTGCCAATTTCCTGTTCGCCAGCACGCAAGCGCAGATCCTGGTGATTGTCGCGGTGCTCTTGATCAAGGTCACCGTCAGCCCCAGCTTGACGCTCGGCATGCAGCTCACCATGGCGCTGCTGATCCAAAGCAAGAAAGTGATACTGGGAAAAGTGCGGGCATTCGCCTCGCTGGGATTCGCGCTGGCGAGCCTGATCGCGGGGACCCTCATTGCAGCTGGCGGATACCCGCTGCTCTTTTCGATTGGTGTCATCTTCGCGCTGGTGAGCATTCAAATGGCAACTGTCTTCCCGGACCGACCGAAAGGGAAGGCGCCAGCTGATACCGCGCCGAAGCAGCCGCGCAATCGCGGCTTTTATGTGCTCGCGCTTTGCCAATTCTTCGTCACAATTGGAACGTACAATTCCTACAGTTTTTTGTACATCCACCTGCGAGATCATCTGGGCGTCAATGCGACGGACGTTGGCATCTGGGCCGCTTTGTTGGCAGCCGCTGAAATCCCGATTCTCTACCTGCTGGACTTTATCTTGCCAAAACTGCGCGTCCGCGTTGTCTACATTTTCAGCATACTGGGCATCGGCCTATTCACTTTGTCACTGGGCATGGTACAGAGCTTGCCGGCGCTGGCGCTTCTGCTGGTCTTAAGAGGCATCGTCTGGCCCTGCTTTCATCTCTCGTCATTCCGCTTGGTCAACGCGATCAGCCAGCCCCGCAACGCCGCCACCAACCAGGCCATCTTGCAAGTAACCATGCCCAGTACAGCGCTGCTGCTCACGGGATCGCTCTTCGGCTGGACCTTCGACAATTTGGGATCTTCGGCTTTCTTCGCCTTGTGCGCGCTCGCTTGTCTGGCGGGCATGTGCATTGTCATTGCCGGTTTCAGGCTCTTTGATGTCCGCAATTGCGCAGAGCGAACTTGAGCGCGCCCAGCGGACTGAACAGAGTCTTCGCGCAGAAAGGAGATTGGGCGTCCCCCTTTTTTTGACCGCGCCGCGCCGGCGCGATCGCGCCAGAAGCGGCATCGCTCGGTGGGCCCATTCCTTGATGAATCAAGATCATCCAAGTAGGATTTAGCGCTCACGAAGCGTCTATTTTGAATCGCGTATTGTCTTCGGCCCGGCCCCCGGCAGGAATATTGCCTGATGGCAAAACTTCTATCGATTCGTCCACACGGCTTCTCGATTCGGCTGGTATCTTGGCAGTTCCTCACCTTTGCGGCGATCGGCATGGCCTGGCCCTATTTCAGCCTGCTGCTAGTTGATCTGGAATTCTCTGGCACGCTAATTGGCACGCTGGCCAGCATCGGCGCGGTTTTGTCGCTGGTGCTAACGCCCTTGTTCAATCGAATCGCCGACGTGTTCATGCTCCATCGTCGCCTGCTGATGATCTATTTGCTCGGTTTTGCCCTGGCGCTGATCATATTCGCCAGCTCGCGCGAACCGATCGTGGTGATAGTCGCTGTGTTGCTGATGCGCCTCACCGTCAGCCCCAGTGTCACGCTGGGCATGCAGATGACGATGACGGAGTTGCTGCGCCAGGGCAAAGCGATCCTGGGCCAGATGCGCTCCTTCACCGCCATCGGATTCACGGCTTCCAGCTTGGCTGCCGGGGCCTTGTTCGCGGCTGGCGGCTATCCCTTGCTCTTCTGGGCGGGCGCTGTACTGGTGCTGCTGAGCGTACTGATGTCGACGGTTTTCCCCGCCAAACCCAAACAGAAGCCGAAAGACGACGGCGCCAGCAAGGCGCCGCGCAATCGCGGCTTTTATGTTTTGATCGCAAGCCAATTCTTCATTATGATGGGCTTCCGCAACACCTTTCAGTTTATGTTCATCCATTTCAGTGAGAATCTTGCCATTCCTACCGCCGAGATTGGTATCTGGGCGGCGCTGCTCGCGGCTGCCGAGATTCCATTTTTCATTCTGATGGATTCAGTTTTGCCGCGTGTACGCATGCGAACGCTATATATCGTTGGCACACTCTGCCTGACCGTCTTTACCCTCTTGCTCGGCATCGTTCAGTCGCTCCCGGCGCTAGCGCTGCTGGTGGTGTTCCGCGGCTTTTCCTGGCCGGCGATGAATCTGGCCTCGTATAAGCTGGTTGCCGAAATCAGCCATCCCGGCAATGTCGCAACCAACCAGGCCATCCTGCAAGTCACTATGCCGGCCGTCGCCGTGCTGCTGACCGGCTCGCTCTTTGGCTGGACCTTTGATCATTTGGGGCCGGAAATTTTCTTCGCGCTCTGCGCGCTGGCTTGCGCCATCGGCGCGACCATCGTCATCGGCGGATACAGATTCTTCGAGACGAAGCCGGCCGCAGCCGTCTAACACCAGCCGAACCTTCGTTCCATAACCGATTCCGCTTTAGACAACTGACATCGACCGTGATATACTCGCGTCGCGTACTCGTATCATGGTCAATTGACAGCCGTGTTTTCCAAGTCGAAACATCGTAAGGGCGGCCGCTCCCCGGTTGAGGAGCGCGCATTTCGCTTGTGGCTGCGCGTCCGCCGCAACTGGCAGTTGTATGTCCTGCTCTTTCTGCCCGTCCTTTGGTTGATCGTCTTTCGTTATGCGCCTATGTACGGCGCGCAGATCGCCTTCCGGCAGTATTCGCCCGCCTTCGGCATCGAAGGCAGCCCATGGGTAGGTTTGGCCAACTTCATACGCTTTTTCAATTCGCCCAAGTTTGAACCGGTCATCATCAATACTGTTGTCCTCAGCTTCTATTCCTTGCTCGTCTTCCCCATCCCGATCATCCTGGCGCTGAGCCTGAATCAAGTTCGATCGCGCATGTTTCGCAACAGCGTACAGATGATCACCTATGCGCCGCACTTCATCTCGACCGTGGTGATCGTCGGCATGCTCTTTCAGTTCTTACACCCGCGCGTTGGCTTTACGGCGTCGCTGGCGAATCTGCTCGGGCAAGCGCCGCCAAATTGGATGGGCGACCCGGGCGCATTCCGTCATATCTTTGTCTGGTCGGGTGTCTGGCAAGAAATGGGTTTCGGCGCGATCATCTATCTGGCGGTGCTTTCTACCGTGGACCCGGCCTTGCACGAAGCGGCGGTGGTCGACGGCGCCAATCGCCTGCAGCGCATCCGCTACATCGATATCCCTGGGCTGCTGCCGACGGCCATGGTGCTGCTGGTCCTGACCACGGGACGAGTGCTGGAAGTCGCCTTTGAAAAAGTCTACCTGATGCAGAGCCCGCTGAATCTCGGCGTATCTGAGGTCATCAACACCTACGTCTACAAGGTCGGGCTATTATCGCCGATTCTCGATTTTTCCTATTCAACAGCCATCGGCTTGCTGAAAGGCATTGTCGGTCTATTGCTTTTGATAACGGTGAATCACGCCGCGCGGCGCACGACTGGGAACAGCGTCTGGTAAAAGGGGCAGCAGATGCGCGGGATAGTAAGTTACGAAAGCCATATCAACAAAGTCGGCGAATCGGCTGTCGACCGTGTCTTCCTGCTGGGCAACACCACATTTTTGCTGATCGTTACTATAATCATTCTGCTGCCTTTGATTTTTATCGTCGCCGCCTCTTTCAGTTCAGCGGACGCTGTGATCGCCGGCAAGGTTACCTTGTGGCCCGTCGATTTCAGCCTGCTGGGATACGAAACCATCTTCGAGCACAAAAAGGTCTGGAACGGATTCGCCAATTCGCTCTTCTATACCTTTTTTGGCACCATCTTTAATGTGTCGATGACCATCATCGCCGCCTACCCGCTCTCCCGGCAGGACTTGGTCGGGCGGCGCGTCATCATCATCGCTTTCATTTTCACTATGCTCTTCAGCGGCGGCTTGATACCGACCTATATGGTGGTGCGCGATCTGGGCTTGCTCAATACGCGCTGGGCGATGATCTTGCCGACAGGCATCGGTCCTTTCAACTTGCTGATCGCAATCACCTTCTTCCGAACGACCATCCCGCCCGAGTTATACGAAGCGGCGCGCATCGACGGCGCCAACGACTTCCGCATCTTCCGCAGCATCATCCTGCCTTTGGCCCGCCCGATTATCGCCGTACTGGCTTTGTTCTACGCCGTGAACACGCATTGGAACACCTATTTTCAGGCGCTGATTTACCTGAAAGACCAAGACCTCTTTCCTCTGCAGCTGGTCCTTCGCGAGATATTGATTCAAAACACAATAGACGCCTCAATGCTGATTGATATCGAAGATCTGGTCGCCCGCGAGGGCTTGCGCGAGCTGCTCAAGTATTCGCTGATTGTCGTAGCCAGTGTCCCTGTCATGCTACTTTATCCCTTCGTGCAGAAGCACTTCGTAAAAGGCATGACACTTGGCTCGGTAAAGTAGGCATATTGCAAGACACCGAAAGGAGTTCGGCTATCGATTTTTTCCTTCACTTTTCAAGGTCAGAAGATTGTACAAGAGAGGAAATGACATGAGCAAAAAAATAATCGTCATGGCGCTGCTGGTAGTCGCGCTTGCGCTGCCACTGACAGCTTTGGGGCAAGAAATGGTATCGGGACCCGGCGAGTTTCCCATCGTCGAAGAACCGATCACCCTCGACATTCTGATGCTGGGACACGCCATTGTGGAGGACTTCAATACCAATACCTTCACCCATTGGTATAGCGAACGCACGGGTATCAATCTCAATTTCGATATCGCCCCGCCCAACGAAATGCAGGAAGTACTCAACCTGACCATCGCCAGCGGCGACCTGCCCGATATCATCGTCGGCTTCAATGTTGATCCGTCGTCCCTGGCGCTCTTCGGCCCTCAGGGATTGTTCTTGCCGCTCAACGACTTGATCGAAGAACATGGCCACTTCATCCACGACGTCTTCGCCGGTTCGCCCCAGGTCCGCCCGCTGATCACATCGCCCGATGGCGAGATCTACGGTCTGCCGCAAGTCAACGAATGCTATCACTGCTTCTACTCGCAGCGCGCCTGGATCAATTCGGACTGGCTGGAGAACGTCGGCATGGGCGTTCCGCAGACGACCGAGGACTTCGTCGATGTCCTGACCGCCTTCAAAGAACAAGACGCCAACGGCAATGGCGACCCCAATGACGAGATTCCGCTGGCGGCCGCCACCACCGGCTGGAACCCCAACATCGATGGCTTCTTGCTCAACCCCTTCGTCTTGAGCGAATTTGCCGGACAGAATCGCTTCTTCGAGCAGAACGACGGCGTGATTTCCCAGACCGTCACCAGTGAAGGTTACCGCGAGGGCTTGCGCTATCTGAAACAACTGTTTAGCGCGGGATTGTTCGGTGAAGAGAGCTTCACGCAGCCGATGGACCAGGTCAAGCAGCAGGTTGAAGGCGGCGATGCGCCCACGATCGGCGTCGTTGTAGCCGGCGCTCATGCCAATTTCGCCAATATCGGCGGCGACCGCTGGATCAAATATGTCGCCGTACCCTCGCTGGAAGGGCCGACCGGCCTGCGACAGGCCCCCTTCAATCCCTGGGGCGTCGGCTCTGGCCAATGCACCATCAACAGCCAGACCGAACATCCAGTAGCAGCCTTCAAGTGGTGCGACGGATTGTATGAACGCGAAACAACATTGCGCTCTGTCTTCGGCATCCCGCAGTGGGAAGCGGCAGAAGGCGAAGCGGGCCAGTGGAGATGGGCTGAAGAGGGCGAACCAGCGCTGGGCGGCGATGAATTCGAATCAATCTGGCGCCGTCTTTCCACCTTCGGTTCGCTGCAAAACGTCCACTGGGCGCAGCGCGGACCGAGCTACCGTCCCAATCACTTGCGTTTGGGCGAGGTTCGCCGCGATGACGCCGCCGGTTTGGAGGTCGTGCTCCTTGAGGAGACCAGAGTCGCCTACGAGCCTTACGCCCGCGCTATCGAGGATTTGATTCCGCCGCTGGCGCTGACAAGGGCGCAGGCGGCTGAAGTCACCGAGCTGCGGCTGAGCATCACCGACTACGTGGCGCAGATGACGGCGGAATTTGTCCTGGGACGGCAGGATCTTGATGCCGGCTGGGATAACTTCGTCGCCACACTGGAGGGCCTGGGCGTAAACCGCCTGGCTGAGATTTATCAAGCCGCCTATGACGCGCAATATGGCGGGTAGCTTAAACCCTGAACCAACCCCACCCCCAACCCCCTCCCCATAGCAATGGAGAGGGGGCTGCGCGTCGCGCCTGTTTCGACATCGGTGAATTTCCGTCTCTAAATCGGGCGAATTTCTCGACCAACTTGGCCACGAGCAGGGGAAGTCTCCCCCCATTGCAATGGGGGGAGATTTAGAGGGGGGTTGAATGCGCAAAGAGTTGGCATATCGCAATGACCCAACCCAATATCCTCTTCATCGTCTCCGACCAGCACAATGCCAAAGTGCTAGGCCACAAGGGACACCCGGATGCCCAGACACCGCATCTGGACCGGATGGCGCGCGAGGGTTGTCGCTTCGACAACGCCATCACCCAAAACCCCATTTGCACGCCCAGCCGCGTCTCCTTCCTCAGCGGCCAGTATCCCCACAATCACGGCTACTACAGTTTGAGCGGACCCAACCCCGGCGGCCTGCCCAATATCTTCGGGCACTTTCGCTCGGCCGGTTATTTCACCGCCGCCATGGGCAAGATCCACTGCCCGGAATACTGGGTGGAAGACCAATGTGATGTCTTCCACGAGAGCAACTCCTGGGCCGCTGGCAGCGTCGTCGGTCGCTCGGCGGCCTATACCCTTTTTTTGCGCGCGCGCGGCCTGGAGCGCTTGGAGGATCACATCCTGCTGCCGGAATTTGGCGAACGCGGACGACAGAGCGTCGACGCTCGCCCCAGCCCATTGCAATTCGACGAATCGCAGGAAGGCTGGCTGGCGGACACCGCTATCGCAACCATGCAAAGGGCAGCGTCGCAGGGGCAGCCCTTCCTGGTTCATGTCAGTTTCCCGCGCCCGCATCAATGCACGACGCCTTGTCAAGAGTTCTGGGATCGCTACGATCCCGACGGACTCAGCCTGCCGCCCAATGCCGATTATGATCTGGCGACGGCGGAGAAAGCGCCGCATATGATCGCTTCCGCGCGACGCTGGCGCGAAAGCGCATGGCAGCTCTTCGAGCCAAAGACATTCCAAGCGGGACGCATGCGCAAGCTGCGCGGCTACCTGGGCGCGGTCAGTCAAGTAGACGCGGCGGTGGGCAAATTGTTGGATTACCTGCGAGGGAGCGGACAAGCCGAAAACACAATTGTTGTCTACACATCGGATCACGGCGATTACGCAACCGAGCACGGCATCATGGAAAAGGCGCCGGGCATCTGCAGCGACGCTATCACGCGCGTGCCGCTGATATGGTGGGCGCCGGGGCGGATCAAAGCCGGCGGCGCGGTCGACGACGTTGTCGAGTTGGTGGATATCTCTAATACACTCTGTTCCTTGGCGGGCGCCGACCCTATGGAGACCAGCGACGGACGCGATATCTCGCCCTTGCTCGCTGGCGAGCGGAGCGCGCCGAAACAGAACGGACGCATCGGCGTCACCGAATTCGCCTGGAGCAAGAGCATCCGCAAAGGTCAATTTCGGCTGGTGCATTATCCACGGGCCATGTTCCCGGAGGAATATCCCGACGGATTCGGCGAATTATACGACCTGGGGACCGATCCCTGGGAGATGCGCAACCGCTATTTTGATGCCGAATATGAAGATGTTTTGGCAGAGCTGCGTGCGGATCTGCTGGAATGGCTGATCACCTCGACGCGTCCGCGTACGGTTAGCGGCGTTAACTCGGCGCGCTTTGATACGCCGGAATTGAATCGGCAGCGGATAGGGCGCTACCAGACCGTGGTTAATCACGACGGCAAGATCAACCCGAATCTATTGCGCTCGGCCAAGAACAAGCATTATTTGTAGCTGTCGAGGCGGCGCGTCGATTCCCGCAGGACTAACTCGCTATACACCACGGTCTTGTAGGTCAGTCTGTCGCGCCCTTCAATGATGTCGTGCAGTTTACGCAGGGCAAGCACGCCGATCTCGTATTTTGGAATTTGCACTGTGGTCAACGGCGGGCGGGAGAAGGCGCTCTCCCTGGTATTGTCGATGCTGGCTATAGAAATATCCTCTGGAATGCGCAAACCGAATTCGCGAATCGCTTCCATAGCGCCGAACGCCGTCTTGTCGCTGATGGCGATGACAGCGGTAGGCAGGTTCTCGTCGCCGCACGCCAGGATTTCGCGCATCTGCATATAGCCCTTCAGCGGATGCCCGCGAATCGGCTCCGGGAGCCAGGCTTCCGGCACATTCAGCTTGCGTTCGGCGATGGCCGCCAGGCAGCCGCGCAAGCGGTCGACGAGACTGCTATACTTGGTTGGACCCCTCAGCACCGCGACGCGCCGGTGACCAAGATCGAGAACATGGTTGGTTATTTCGTAACCAGCATAGAAATTGTCCCCCAATACACATGACAATTTGGCGTCATCAATGTGAGATTCTATCAGTACAACCGGCAACGTCGGAGAAATTAGCTTCATTATCGCCGCAGGCGTAATATCGCCATCGTTGGCGATAACCAGGCCGGAGATTTGCTCCAGCGGCGAGGGCCGATCGCCGGTTAGGCTCTGCATCTCGCGCTTAAAGACCGACAGCACAAGTTGATAACCGAGGGTATCGGCTTCGGCTTGAATGCCGCGGATAACATCGCCGTAAAAGACATCGCTGATGGCGGGAATGGAATTCTCTTCGATCAAGAGGCCGATGGTCCGCGCAGGCTCAACCGCCCGCCGCTCGCTCGACCTTGCCTCATAGCCAAGCTCGTCAATGACCTTTTGCACACGATCAGCCGTTTTTCGGGAAATGCCCGGCTTCTTGTGAATCACCATCCAAACGGTCGAAAGCGAAACTTCGGCCGCTTGCGCAACATCGCGCATATTCGGTTTCTTCTTTGTCATGTGGCTCGCTCTCTAGCTTGATGTTTGATAGTTTGTTTACTAGACAATCAGGCATTCTATTAAAATTCAATTTGACAATCGGTAGTGTATCGATTTCGGTTGAAATTCAAATGAGCCGATATAGATTGAGGAT